>NZ_FOMF01000004.1:310065-549881 GCF_900112535.1 Bacillus sp. UNCCL81
ATTTGGATCCTCTAATTCATCTAAGTAAGTAGCAAAATTGTAAAATGACTCAGCTCTTAGGAAAAATCCATTCGAAATTTTCGGCAACCAAGAAAGTCTTATGTAATTTCCAAGTTGTGACTCAGATGCAAAAACTTCATAATTATTATTACGGCCTCCGCCTGCTGTATTAAAATCACATTTATCAGCAATTGCTTCCAATAAAGTAGACTTTCCAGAACCATTTTCACCTACAAAAAAGGTAACATTACTTTTTATGTTCAATTCATCAAATGATTTAATTGAAGGAATTGAAAACGGATATTGGCTAAAAGAATTAATATCATCGCGCAAAAGTGTAATTTTTTTTAAAAACATTTTCATCACCTATGAAGATTATACAGTAATTACGATCCTTATCTAAAAATTTATTGTGGGGAAGTACAACATATTATTGTCTTGAACAGTAATTGAGCTATCTTAGCTACGTTTTTTATTATAGTTGGTATAATCCATCCAACATTAACGGAATTTATGAATTTTTTATTTGATTTTGTAAGAATTAGAGCATCTTTACATTGAAAGTGTCTACAATCGTTCAACTTCCAGGTCTAAATACCCTAACCAGTATAGGTAATTATTACGTTTATTTGCGATTCCTTGAAATTTAATTGCTTTTTTACTATTTTTATTGCGATTCTCTAAATTTAATTGCTGTTTTGCTATTTTTAATTGCGATTCTCAGATTTTATTTGCAGTGCGCTGTTTATTTGCACAGATTGGCTCTTTATTTGCGGTACTCTAAGACTTATTTGCAGCTCAAACTGTTTTGTCATCACTCTTTTTTTATTGGAGATTCTTTAATATTATTTTTTTCCAATAAAATAAAAAAGGAGGGTTCTCCTAAGTAGTCAGACAATTAGGATTCCCTCGTTTTTTATGAAGGTCAGGTCAAAACACGGAACTAAGAGCATCCTTATAAATCACAATCGCTCTTACTACGTGAAAAATAGCTACTAGAATAATAGTTACTTCATAAGCAGATACTTTAACTAAATCGAATTTTTTGCGGAGTACAAATTTCCGAAAAAGTGCTGGGAATCCTTCATTCAGTTTTAAACAAATAATATAGAATACTAGAATGACAAAGTATAGGAAGAACCCCATGTCAGCATACTTCCAGTTGACTAAATGAGCAAATAAACTACATAACCAAATTATTAATACATTAACAAGACAAGCTAGAATCCAATTGGAGAAAGAGGATGTCGTATAGATCGTTTTCATCAAGATCACTTCTCCTTTAAATCATCTGTAGTCAATTTTTACGCGTGTAGTCGTTCTTTTATGCGTGTATTAATGACTTTAAATTATGTTTTTTATATAAAGTTTTGATGAAGTTATTCCACATAATTGTGCTGACTTTTAATTCATTTCTCATGTTAAAATGAGATTATACTTACAAGAAAAGGGATGAACTACTATTAATCTACAAGAAAAAGTAAAAAATCTGCCGTTATCCCCTGGCGTTTATTTAATGAAAGATTCAAAAGGTCAAATCCTTTATGTCGGAAAAGCAAAAAGCTTAAAAAAACGCGTTCAATCTTATTTTCAAAATTCAAAGGGACATTCACCAAAAGTGAAAAAACTGGTAACCCATTTAAAGGATTTTGACTATTTATTGACTGATACAGAATTCGATGCTTTCATGCTAGAATGTCATTTAATAAAAGAAATTAAACCAATGTATAATCGTATGATGAAAAGTCCACAATCTTTTATTTACTTAGTCATCAACTTAAATAAAAAAGTTCCTTCTTTTGAGATTAGCTACGAGCCTATTGAAAGTGAAAATGTATTAATATTTGGTCCTTTTACAAGTAGAAGTACTATTGAAAGAGCAGTTACCGGCATTAAGGAATGCTTTAAAATTAATTGTGGCCATCTGGCAGTTAAGAATAGCGCATGTTTAAATTATTCATTAGGGACATGTAATGGAGTTTGTCTAGGTGGATCAGCGCTTGAAGAGTACAATATGATAATTGATAAAGTTATTCGATTTCTTAATCGTACCGACATGAGTCTGCTTGAAGAAATGGAAAAGCTTATGTTATCAGCATCTGAACAATTTGATTTTGAGGCTGCAGCAAAATACAGGGATTGGATTGAAATGGTTAAGTCTTTAATAAATAAAGAAAAACTAATCGAATTTACTGAAAAAAATCATAATATTATTACAATTGAACAATTAGAAAACAACAAATTTAAGTATTTTCTGATCCATAGGACACAAATATTGCATTGTGAATTGGTAGAAATTGAAGACGATTCATTTGATCAGTTAATTAAGCAAATATATTCAAATTCACTTGATTACTTCAAATATAATAATAACCAATCTTCTATAGATGTAAGCCGCGATGAAATCGACGAAGCTCAAATTATTTACAGCTATTTAAATAGTATGAATTGTAAGCATCTAATTGTTCCAAAAAGATGGCTTAGTCATACAAGTGCTAAATTTACAAAAGAGCTTCAAAAATTAGTTAATTTCTCTTAATAAAATAGGCCCGAGGATATTTTCCTCGAGCCATTTTTTATCCTTTTACCTTCTCAAACTGATTCCAGTTAATCGACTTCTCTAATAAAATTGAAAGAATTACCCCCATAATCAGTCCATTTGTTAAAAATGGTTGAACAATCATAGGTAAATTTCCAAAAGTACCAGGAGCAATATTCATTAAGCTTACCCCAACTAAAACCGGGGCTGCCAGTCTAAAAATTGTATCTGATGTAAATACTTTTCCATTTGTACTACTAAATGCTGTTCCAAACAATTGAAGATATGCAACAAATAATACTGCATTTCCAACTGTTACAGGCATAGTTGCTAAAAATGAAATTAATGGCGGAAGTACGCCAATTATTGCTAGCAGTGCTCCCCCATAGATAAATGGTTTTCTTTCATATATTTGAGTACTTTGCAAAAATCCAAGCGATGATGTAAATGGAGTGTATGGAACAATTCCAAATAATGCAGCAATAATTGTGAAGCTGCCTGTGAAAAATAGTGAAAAACGATATTGTTTTGTACTCGCTTTTTCTTTTAATAAATCAGACGCAGCTTTAATTGATGCAAATGTATTACTTAAATTCATAATTCCTGCAAAAAATGAAATCGCAATGATACCTATTTCTAAATTTGGTGCTCCTAAAGGGAATAAAGAAAAATGCGCACTTGCTGCCCCTACTTCTTTTGCATCTGATCCAAATAAAATCGAGTAGAATAACCACCCTACGATAATGCCAATTAATATTGAAAAATTGCTAATAATACGAGAACCTTTTAATTTTAAAATACTAACAAATAATACGATGCATAAAGAAAGTATACTAACCGCTATACTGATTTCACCTTTACTTGTAATTCCAAGCATTCCTTTAAAAAATACAAATATGAGCTGAAATGAAAGTAAAAATAAATAAACTGTCATAACCATTGGGGTAAAGATTTTTTGAAGAAATGAAATCAAATTGAATGCAGATAAAAGTAAAGTAACAATACCTGCTGCAATAAATCCTGTTGCCATTCCTCCTCCTATTTCTGTATAACTTAACCCAAAAGCAGAAGCTGATAATCCTAAATTCAGCATAACGCCCCATAATAAACCAGAATGCCCCTCCATGACCGGATATTTATGACCAAGCCATCCTTGTAAAACGGATGCAATACCAGTAAAGATGAGTGAACTTCTGATTGTACTTTCAATAACATCTGAAGGCAAATGAAATGCAGCTCCTATTGATATGGGAACTACAATCGTATTCGCAAAAATAAAAAATAGCCATTGAACCGATGAAAAAAGAGTAGTAGAAACTCTCACGTTTTTCATAGTTTCCTCCTCCTCTTGCTTAAAAATTCTTTGTGTCTTTTATATAGACTGGGTCTTTAGTCGCCTTTCTCCATTTTAATGAAGTTGAAAGAAAAACACCAATAATAATGAGTGCTCCACCTAAAAGTTGAGATGAAGTAATATTATTTTTTAAAATAATCAATCCAACTAGCATTGCAACAAAAGGTTCTAAGTTAAGAAAAATAGCCGCTTTTGATGCTCCGACAATTTGAATTTGATGATTCCAAATTAAAGTACAAATTCCATGCATAACAATCGCTGTTACAATTAATAGGATCCAAGGCATCGCTTCCTTACTCAAAGCCACGGTCGTTTCTGAAAAAAGCGCAATCGGTAATAAACCTCCAAAACCAATAAAATTCGAGTAAAGCGTAATTGTGGTGGATTCATAGTTTACCGTAAGCTTCTTAATCATAATAATCGAGATTGAAAACGTGAGCATAGTTAGAAAAATCCAAATCAAGCCAATTGTAATTTGAAGCTTTTGTCCGTTTGTAATGACAAAAAACACACCTATAAAAGCTATAATTGAACCTAATACAAAACCTTTTGTTAGTCTTTCCTTTAAAAATATTGAAGCTAAAAAAGATGTAGTAAGAGGAGCAAGCGCAAGTATTAATGCAGAAGTTGTAGGATGGGTTGTTTCTAAAGCGGAATAAAATGACCATTGATTAATACAAGTACCAATTAACCCAAGTAAAATAATCATAAACCAATCTTTTGTCTTAATCTTTTTCCACTTTTTCTTCATTAATGCATAGAAAGCCATAAAGAGTAATATAAAGCACAATCTTAACGCTGACAATAACACTGGTGGAAATTCTTTTACTAGTATTGAACCAAAAATAAAATTACTTCCCCAACAGATTACACAGAAAAGTAATAATAGATAAGAACGAACCATTTTACAGCCTGCTTTCTCAATTATTTTAAAGAAAACTCTTCGCCTAACCTTCCTTTAGGGAAAATAGAGTCATAATTGTACGTATACTTAATTCCTAAAATTGGCTACGCCATTCTAAATTTATCCTTTCTTAATGTGAAAAAATGAAAAAGGAAATCTAGAAAATTCTAGAGATCCTTTTTCTTCTATTATTTAGGCTTTTTACAAAGCTTTGTTCCTATTTTTCCGAACTGGATAGGTAGTTTAAAGTCTATGTTTGGATGTTTATTTTCCTTGGGGAGGCTTTTTTTGGCATCCTTTTTTATTCTTAGCTAAGTGGGTTTAGCGGAAGCCCACTTAGCATTTTCCTATCGAATTCTTTCTAATTGCTCTATTTATTTACGAATCAGTCTTTCTTCACTTAAGGAACCACTAACGATCTTCCCATTATAAATTACTGCTTTTCGATTTGAGCGTCTAGCAACTGCCTCTGCCGAACAGCTTGCTTCAACTAAAACTAGATTTGCAGAATCACCTATTTTTGGCCATACTTGATTTCCTTCTATATCTAAAGGAGTTTTTCCACCTGTAATATATTTTAATGTTTGCGCTAGTGATACTTCATCAATCCATCTAAAGCGTTCAGCTAGTCTTCCCGCTCTTTCAAGGATATCTCCTGTTCCGAGTGGAGACCAAACATCAAAAATATTATCATTCCCCACAGCTACCTCGACTCCGCGTTCATTTAGTAAATCAACTGGAGTCATTTGTCTATTAATAGGTACACTTGTAACAATCGAAATTCCTGCGTCTCTAAAGCTGTTTGCTAGTTCAAATGCTTCTTCTCTTGGAACATCACCTATTCCAAATGCATGGCTGATAGCTACTCTGCCTTCCCAGCCTGCTTGCTTAGTAAATTCTACTATACGCTTCATCGTAAATGTTCCTAAATGACCTGGATCATGTAAATGTATATCAATATCTGCATCAGCTTCAACTGCTAAATTATAAAGCTGATATAATGACTCTTCAATATTTTGGTCTACAACAGCAGGATCTACTGAGCCAACAATTCCTGCTCCATTTCTTAATGCTTCTCTCACATAATTGAATGCATTTGATCTTAATAAACCATGCTGAGCAAATGCTACAACTTCTGAGCTAAGTCGATTCGAATAATTAGTTAAGGCTTGTTCGACTTGCACTAAATTTCTTATTCCAACCTCTGGGTAAATATCTACATGCGTTCTTACATGTGTAGAGCCTGAAGCTAAAAGGATTTCAAGTAAAGCTTCTGCTCGCTCCTTCGTACTTGAAGCAATTGTTGGTAATACCATTTTTTCATTTTCAAATCGATCAATTACACTAGAAGTTGGCGTACAAGCCCTCCATACATCTCCCATTAAAGTTTTATCAAGATGTACATGCTTTTCAATAAAAGAAGGTAAAACTAGTAATCCGTCTGCATCTTGAACTGTAAATTCACTAGTTATATCCGTTTCTTCTTTTGTTATTCGAGTGATTTTTCCATTTTCTATAAAAAGATGAAATAATTCAGTTGCAGTACCGATCACTTTTCCATCTTCTTTTTCAAACCCAATTTCTAATCGAGCATTTTTTAACCAATAGCTAGATTTCATGAATTTCACCCCTTCTTGTAATCAATACTTTATTTCAAAACTGATTCATATTTCAGTCCACCATAAACAATATTTCCATTAGCAATAACAGCAGCACGTTTTGCACGTCTTGCTACAGCCTCAGCAGAACATGATGCATCTACTAAAACCATGTTTGCGTCATCTCCTACATTTGGCCATAATTGGTTACCCTTTTCATCAAGAGTCCTTAACCCACCCGAAATAAATTGCAATGTTTGAGATAGTCCGTATTCATCTTTCCAATTATATCTCTCAGCTAATCTTCCTGCTTTTTCTAACATATCTCCTGTTCCATGTGGAGACCAAGAATCATAGAAACCATCACAACCTAAAGCAACTTGTACACCTTTTGAATGTAGTAAATCAACAGGAGGCATTACTCTATTAATCGGAACAGTCGACATAATTGATATGCCCAAGCTTGCTAGTTTGCTAGCCATTTCAACTGATTCATTTTGCGGTACGTCACCAAGCGCAAATGCATGACTTACTGCTACGCGATTATACCAACCAGCTTGTTCAATAAATGAAACTAGTTTTTGTATTGTATAAAAACCAAGATGGCCTGGGTCATGAATATGAATATCTATATCAGCATCAAACTGTACTGCTAGATCAACCATTTCAAATAATGAAAGTTCAATATTTTGATCAATACCACCAGGATCTAATCCTCCGACAATCGTTGCTCCCTCTCGCATCGCTGTTTTCATAAATGATTTGCTATTTGTGCGAAGTAATCCATGCTGAGGAAAGGCAACAATCTCGTGGGTCATTTTATCTTTATACGTATAAAGTGCTTTTTGAATTTCTTCTAAATTTTTCAAGCCAATATACGGATCAATATTAACATGTGATCGTACATGGGTTGCGCCACCTTTTAATAATAGATGAAGCATTTGTTCAGCACGATGTTGACCTGTTTCAGCTAGTTCAACAAGTTCAGCTGCTTCTAAATTTAATCTCTCTACTAAATTTGCAGCAGGAATACAAGCCTTCCATGGAAGTCCAAGATAGGTCTTATCTAAATGATTATGCATTTCTTTAAAAGCAGGTAAAGCCAGTAAATTTTTTGCGTCCTGAACTGGTAGATCTGTTTGTAATGGAAAATTCGCCAATTGTAATTGTTCAATTTTGCCATCATTAATTCGTAAATTGTAAAGAGTAGTCTCAGTACGTTCAATTTTTCCATCTTCAAATACAAATCCGCTATCAAGTTTTACATTTTTAAGCCAATATGATTGATTCATCTCATCACTCTCTTTAATAAAACTTAAACTGTTGTTGATTCAAGATTTGAAATTGAACCACTTACAACATTACCTTTAAATATAACTGCAGCTCGTTTTGCTCGTCTCGCAACTGCTTCAGCTGAGCAAGTAGCCTCTACAAGTACGATATTTGCTTCATCTCCAATATTTGGCCATGCTCTTTCACCTTCATTATTTAAAGGGGTTACCCCGCCTGTAATAAATCCAAGACTATTAGCAAGTGTTTTTTCTTCAATATATCTAAATCTTTCAGCAAGTCGTCCAACTTTTTCAAGATTATCTCCAATTCCAAATGGCGTCCAATGATCTGTAATGCTGTCATTACCTAGTTCAACTTTTACGCCTTTTTCACTTAGTAAAGGAATTGGAATTGTTCTAAAAATTGGAACCGTAGAAGTAATTGAAATGCCTAAATCAGCAAATCTCTCAGCAATCGCAGTAGCATCTGGAACAGAAAGATCTGCTAAACCACTTGCATGACTTACTGTAACTCTTCCTTGCCATCCTGCTTTTTCAGTTAATGTAGCTAATCTTTGCATTGTAAATAATCCAAGATGATCTGGATCATGTAAATGAACATCGATATCAGAATTTGATTCAACCGCTATCTCCATAATCGTCTCAAGAGAACGTTCGATGTTTTCATCGATTGAAGCTGGATCAACACCACCTACTAGATTTGCTCCATATTTCATCGCTTCTCTTACTAGTTCGACAGAGTGACTTCTTAATAGTCCGTGTTGTGGAAATGCAACAATTTCATGTGTTAATTTATCTTTATATCCTTCTAAAGCTTGCAGAGTTGCTTCTAAGTTTTTTAATCCGATAACTGGATCAATATTACAATGTGTACGAATGTGAGTCGTACCGTAACTTAATAATAGATCTAGCATTTTTTCTGCTCTTTCTTTAGCAGTTGGTAATAATTTTGGTAATAAAATTTGCTCTTCTTCAATACGTGTTTTTACACCATTTGTTGCTGGCATACACGCTTTCCATGGTCCACCATAATAAGTTTTATCAATATGAATATGCATTTCTTTAAATGAAGGAACCATTAGAAGGCCTCGCACATCATATTGAGGCAATTGATCTGTAATTAAATCACTAACTAATTGAATAGAAGCAATTTTTCCATTTTCAATTTTAACATTGTACTTTCCAGTTGCAGTTCCGTTGATAACTTCATTGTCATTATAAGTAAAACCATTTTCCAGACTCACATTTGTTAACCAATACGATTTTGACAATATACTCACCCTTCCATCCCACATTAAATTTTGATTCTATTTTAATTATAAGTCTGTTTGAAATATTTTGATTTTAGTATATTTACATATTTTTAAGGTATTTTTACTACTTGTCGATGTCATCAATAAAAAAGTAAACCTTTTGAGTGTTGGGGTAAAACAAGTTAATGTTAGTTGATTTCCATTTCAGGATGTTCGCTTTCCATGGGGCGAGATTCTTTAGCCTCCTCGGAGTGTGCCTGTGGGATCTCAGGCCTCGCATCTCCCAGTCGAGATCCGTTACAATCTATGTGGAACTTATTTTCTTCTTTTTGCTGTTTTACTTACTCATGAAACCTTTATGAGTAAGTACCTTTCTTCTTTTTACTGTTTTACTTACTCATGAAACCTCTATGAGTAAGTACTTTCCTTCTTTTTGCTGTTTTACTTACTCATGAACCCTCTATGAGTAAGTACTTTCCTTCTTTTTGCTGTTTTACTTACTCATGAACCCTTTATGAGTAAGTTACTTTCTTCTTTTCACTGTTTCACTTACTCATGAACCCTTTATGAGTAAGTACTTTTCTTCTTTTTACTGTTTTACTTACTCATGAACCCTTTATGAGTAAGTACTTTTCTTCTTTTTACTGTTTTACTTACTCATGAACCCTTTATGAGTAAGTTACTTTCACATTTTTACTGTTTTACTTCCTCATGGACCTGTTCTGAGTATGTTTTTCAACAAGAAAGAAAGTTCACCCCTAAATCAGGATGAACCTTCACTTGCAGAAAAATCAGATTATTTAATTGTTACATCGTTAATCTCTAAATAGCCTGAAGGGCTTATTGAGAAGCCTTTTACATTTTTCGAGATTGCAGCGACATTTTCGATTACTCTTACAGGAATATAAGGTGAATCATCCATTTCAATTTCTTGTGCTTTAGCGTAAATTTCTTTTCGTTTTGCTTCGTCTTTTTCTTTTCTTCCAGCATTAATTAAGTCATCAACTTTTGGATTGCTATAGAAGAATGTGTTTCCTGCAGCTCCGCGTGAGTCTGAGTGGAATAGGTTGTACTGATTATAATCAGCATCTCCTGTTGCGTTTCTCCAGCTTATAATAAACATTTCTGATTGTCCTTTATTTACTTTTTCAACGAACGAACCGTATTCCATCACTTGTACTTTTAAATTAATCCCAATTCCTTTTAATTGTGATTGAATAACTTCTGCTAAATTTACTCGTTCTTTACTATCCATCGTAAGGATCGTTGCATCAAATCCATTTGGATATCCTGCTTCTGTTAATAGTTTCTTTGCTTCTTTTAAATTGTAATTGTAAGCTTTTAATTGCTCATCGTATCCGAATACTTTTGAGCCCATTGCTGAATTCGCTTTTTTACCAACATTGTTATATACACCTTTAATAATCGAATCCATTTCAACTGCATGAGCGATTGCTTTACGTACACGTACGTCATTAAACGGTTTTTTTGTTACATTGAATCCGATATACTCTGTTCCGTAACCTTCACTTCGGTATACTTCCATAGCCGAGGATGATTCAACTTGATTCATAACTGCTATTGGGAGTGGTTCTGCTATTTGAGCTTCTCCAGTTTCAATCATTGATATTCTTGTTGAGTCTTCTGGAACGACCTTAAAATCCACCTTGTCAATCTTTGGTTTTTTCCCCCAGTAATCTTCATTTTTAACTAGTATAATATCCTGTCCTGGAGACCATGATTTAAATTTAAATGGACCTGTTCCGTTTGGTTCTTGAATAATGTTTTTACCATATTTATCAATTGTTTTAGGACTTATAATTCCACCTTCATGATTTGCTAAAACTGAAAGAAGTGGTGAGAATGGTTCGCTTAAAATAAATTGAACTGTATATTCGTCGACTACTTTAACTTCTTTTACCATTTTAAATACAACTGCTCTTGGTGAAGCAACTTTAGGATCTAATAAACGATCAAATGTTTTCTTTACAGCCTCTGCATTAAATGGTGTACCATCATGAAACTTCACATCATGTCGTAGTTTAAATTCCCAAGTTTTATCATTGATTTGATTCCATGACTCTGCTAGCATTGGTTGAATTTCATTATTTTCATCTCGTTGGACTAGACCTTCATAAATTTTATGATGGGTAACGCTTGCTGCATTTATTGTAGACATAAATTGTTGATCTAAATTTTCGGCATCTGATAACCGAGCAATTACTAGCGTGCTTCCTCCTTTGGAATCATTTGCTTGTCCATTTGCTTTCGTACCTACGTCTTGATTAGATGAACATCCTGTAATTGTGATAGCAGAAAATAATACTAGTAAACATTTACCTATTCCTGATTTTAGTTTCAATGGCACTGCCTCCCTGTTTAAAGTTTGTCTTACAAATATTTATCTAATTATATAAAATATTCTGATAATTATTTTTGAATATCTTTACCTGTTTTTTCAGTTTCTTTACTTATTTTTAATTATTTGACTTTGCTTCTAGTTCTTTAATTGATTCAAGCCTTTTAAAAGATGATGGAAATAGATCATTTTCAGGAAGTTGTTCGTAATCCCTTTCCATATATCCTCTTCTCATCTTATTAAAATACACTTGACCTTTTTCTTTTAATACCTCCATATCAAGATTAGGAATTACTTGATCTTGCATCACAATTCTTCCATTTATAATTGATAGTTTTACATCTCTACCTGAACCACTTACAAACATAGTACGAATTGGGTCATCAATAACACCCATATGGAATCCATTTAAATCAATCGCAATGATATCCGCCTTTGCTCCGACGGCAATGCGACCTAAATCTTCACGATTTAGAAATGTCGCTGCACCTAGAGTGATAGAATTGAAGAAATCAGCGTATGTCGATCCTTCAACTTCTTTTTCTACAAGTCTTGAAAGCATACTACCAGTACGTACATTTTGAAAAATATCTGGAGGGAAAGTATCAGTACCTAATGCAATATTGATTCCCTCCTTCCTATATTTTGCATATGATTCAAGTCCTTCTCCGTGTCTTCCTATAATAAGTGGACAATGGATAACAGTAGTATTTGTTTCTTTCAGAAGTGAAATGTCATTATCAATATTGTAATTCGCTCCACTATAGCCCGATACAAAATGAGCATGGGGTATTCCTGTATTTGGACCTAAAAATCCAAGATTATATAAATATTTAATTGGTGTAACGCCGTGTTCTTTTAAAATAGTATTAAATTCAAAACTTCCTTGCGCAGCATGGAGCTTGATTGGAACGTTTAATTTGTCACTATAATATTTTGTTTTTATCAAAATTTCTTCAGTCTGTGATTCTATTCTTTCTGGAGCTAACATCCCTCTGACCAATCCATCAAATGCACCATCGAAGGTTTCAACAAACTTTACTGCTCTTTCTAATCCTTCCTCGCCCGCTTTTTCATCCCAATGAATTTTAATGTTTCCATCTGGTTCGACAACTCTAATTCCAGCTTGATAGCTTGGTCCAAGGTAAATTCTCAGTCCTAATTTTCCTGCATGATTCGCTGCAGCTTCCAACTCTTCAAAAGTTTCAGCCCAATTTTTGTAAAAAACGGATGTAATCGGCATAGCAGTAGTAATTCCATTTAAAATAAGCTGGGAATATGCATATAACGATTTAAATGCTTCTTCCTCCTCACTCATTAGCTCATGATGCCCATTTTTTACAAATTCCTCAGACCAAAGGAGATTTTTTTGTCTATTTGATTTCGCTTCTAAATGCAAAATATCATGGTCAATGTCACCTAAGGCATTTAAATCAATAAAACCAGGACTAAGGATTGCGTTTCCAACGTCAATTACTTGATCTACTTCTTCTGTATAGTTTTTTCCAACATACAAAATTGTATCTTTTTCATATACAATCTCTGCATTTTCCAATATGACATGTTCACTTCCGTCAAACCCAATCACATATCTTCCCTTTAGCTTCGTTTTCATTTTTTCTCCCTTCGAATTTTAAATTTTTATTTTAGTTTTCAACATATCTCATCTCGTCAACATAGGCACGAGCATGTCCCCAAAAATACTTTGTAGGTTGCATATATTTTTCTAATCCAGCGCGTTTAATCGTTTCAAAGGCTTCTTCATTTGCTTCATTTAAAACTGTGCTTTCATGAACAGTTTTTACATTTCTGCCTTCCATGATAAGTTTTCCATCAACAATGACATGATCTACATCATTTGCTACTGCTTGAAATACTAAACGATGAACATGCATATACTCTGGAGTCAAATGTGGTTGATGAAGATTAACTGTTATGACATCTGCTTTTTTTCCAATCTCAAGTGAACCAATTTCATCATCCCAACCAATACATTTTGCTGCATCAATCGTGATCATTTCTAAAAGCTTTCCAGGTGGTAAATAGTAATAGTCTCTGAGCGCTGCTTGATGTACAAACTGTGTTTTCCTCATCGCTTGGAATAAGTCAAAACTCGTAGATGGTGAGGTACCGTCTGTAGAAATGGCAACTGTTGCTCCCATTTCAATTAATTCTGTAATTGGTGTACGTGCATTAACTTGTCCAAAACCTGGAGAAGCACTAATATTTGTACCAGTTTCAGCTAATATTTTGGCTTCGTCGAATGAAATTCCTCGACAATGCTGAAGATGGACATCTGGACCTAATAGTGCATTTTCTTTATCTTGAATTGCTAAGTGAATCATTCCACCAAATGCATCTGAGTGAATTCTTGTATTATATTTCCTAGCAATCTCTCTTATTTTTTTAGCTTGATAAAGATCATGTTTTGTTAGTCCGTAAAGTCGATCTGGGGAAGTCGGATAGGAAGGATCTACGGACGTTACAATAACAAATGGTGTAATAAAGGCTCTTGTTCGATCATCATTTGCGTGATTTAATGCCTCGATAACCGCTTCGGCACCTTTTAAAACTTCTTCATAAGTAACTTCTTTCTCAATTCTTTTCCCGTCAACCCATCTACTAAATGAATGTGGCCAAGGTGGGTTACACGGACCTGTACAAACTACTTCACGAACTCCTACTTCGTTGTAAGCTTTTGCATGATTTATTGCAAATATGGGATCATCAGATCTCGGCACTGAGCCTAACACACTAACGCCTGTTGTAATACCGGCTTTTAATCTCTCAAGTGCTGATAGCTTTCCTTCGTAGTACCAAAAATCATCCGTCACATAATGCTTATACGTATTCGTCATAATCGGCATCCAAAAATCGATATTCTCCATCGCGATTGTTTTAAACATTGAATGACCACCATGACCATGAACATCTATTAATCCAGGTAGAATACATTGATGACTACAATCAATTACTTTTTTTGCCTCATACTTGGTATTCAAGTTTTCAGTCAAATCAACATCTACAATTCTTCCATTATGAATTGCAACTGCACCTTTCTCTATAATTCTTCTTTCTGTGTCCATTGTGATAACAGTTCCATTAACTAATAGCAAATCAATCATTTTTATCCTCCTATTGCAAACTTCTCTTTAAAAACTGAAACAGCATAATAAATTATGCTGTTCCATTGAATTACTTATTTCACTGTTACATCATCAAGCATTAAATAACTTGCTGGGTTTAACCAAAGTCCTTTAACTGATGAGCCAGTCACTGCTAAATGTTCATAGTTACGAATAGGTACATATGGTACATCTTTGTTTTCAATTTCTTGTGCTTGAGCATAAAGTTCTTTACGTTTTTCGCTATCCGCTTCTTGACGAGCTGATTCAATTAATTTATCAACTTCTGGGTTGCTATAGAATGAACTATTTCCTGCTGCACCTTGGGATTTACTATCAAATAAGTTAAATTGGTTATAGTCGCCATCACCAGTAGCATTTCCCCATCCACCAATTGCAACTTGATGTTGACCTTTTGCGATCGCATCAATATAAGCACCGTATTCAAGAACTTGAATTTTTACATTAATACCGATACCTTTTAATTGAGATTGAATAACCTCAGCCATATTAATTCTTTCTTTACGGTCACTAGTTGTAAGTGTAAATGATAGACCGTCCTTAATTCCCGCTTCTTTTAATAGCTTTTTGGATTCATTAATATCGTAGTCATATCCTTTAATATTAGAGTCATATCCAAATACTTTTGGGCTCATTGTTGAATTGGCTTTTGTTCCAACATCGTTATATACACCTTTAATAATTGAATCTACTTCAATTGCATGTGCAATCGCTTGACGGACACGAACATCATTAAATGGTTTTTTCTTTGTATTGAAGCTTAAATATTCTACAGCTAGTCCATCTGTACGGTATAAATCCATTGTGTCAGAAGCTTCAATTCGATCGATTTCTGTTACAGGCACTTGATCAGTTACATGTGCTTCGCCAGTTTCGATCATTGCTAGTCTTGTAGCATCTTCAGGAACTACTTTAAAGACTACACCATCAATTTTAGGTTTATTACCCCAGTAATCTTTATTTTTTTCAATTTTAATTTCTTCTCCTGATTTCCAAGATTTAAATACATAAGGACCAGTTCCAACTGGATTTCGCCCAATTTTATCACTGTTTTCTTTAATCGATTTTGGACTAATAATACTTCCTTCATTACTCATTAAAATTGATAAAAGTGGAGCATATGGGTATTTCAAAATAAACTGAACCGTTGAATCGTCTACCACTTTAACTTCTTTTATCATTTCAAATTTACCAGCCTGAGGTGATGCAGTTTTTGGATCAAGTACTCGATCAAAATTTGTTTTTACTGCATCTGCATTAAATGGTGATCCATCCTGGAACTTAACACCTTGTCGTAATTTGAACTCCCAAGTCACATTATCTACTTGCTTCCATTCAGTTGCTAAAAGAGGTTGTGGCTCCATATTTTTATCTGGTTCAACTAATGTTTCATATACCTTTTCATAAACAACATTAGCTGATGGTATATCAGTAATAAAATGTGGATCTAATGTAGTCGCATCAGATAGTCTAGCTACGACCAAAGTTCCTCCTGCTTTTGCTTTTGTTCCTGTTGCACTACTGCTTGTTTGGTCAGATGTACAACCTGCCAGCGCAGTAGAAATTGTTAATAATGATGCAAATAATACTCCAGCTGTCTTTCTCTTCATTGTTTTCTTCCTCCTCTTATTACTTTCCCTATGATTCTCTTGTTCACCATTTTCCCTGAGTACGTAGGCTTAATCAAATTATAAAAAAAAATAAAATTTTATATTTTCAGAATCTTTACTCGTTTTTTAATTATCTTTACTGCTTTTCCGCATTATATTTACTTCAATTCTAATTTTGAATAAATTTAAACAAAGAAAAGGGGGAAAAAGAATGAAAACAGAGATTGTATTGAATAACAATGAAATCAAATTAGAAAAAAAAGAATCTCAAAAACTAAAAAGATGGAAAGTATTTTATAAGAAGTTTAAAAAAAATAAATTGGCACTAGTTGGTGGATATATCGTACTTTTTTATATTTTAGTAGCTTTTTTGGCACCACTTATTTCACCGAAGGATCCTTTTGCGATTGATTTAATGCATAAGCTACAACCTCCATCACTAGAACATTGGATGGGAACAGATGATAAAGGAAGAGATATTTTAAGTAGAATCATTTATGGAAGTCGTCTTTCAATTTCTGTAGGTTTCGTATCTGTCTTATTTGGAGCAATTTTCGGAATCACTCTCGGGTTGATTGCAGGTTATTACGGAAAATGGGTTGATACGATCATTATGAGAGTTGTTGATATTTTACTAGCATTCCCAGGTATTCTACTAGCACTTGCGATCATTAGTGCACTAGGTCCTAGTCTAATTAATGTAATGGTTGCTGTCGGTATCTTTTCAATCCCAACGTTTGCACGAATCGTTAGAGGATCTACATTATCCGTCAGAAAGCTTGAGTATATAGACGCAATTCGTGCATTAGGTGCAACTGATTTAACAATTATATTCAAACATATTTTCCCGAATATTCTTTCACCAATAATTGTCCAAGCTACGTTAAAACTTGCTACAGCTATTCTTTCAGCAGCAGGCTTATCATATCTAGGATTAGGTGCTCAGCCTCCATCACCAGAATGGGGAGCGATGTTAAGCAGTGGACGTGATTACTTATTTACCGCACCCCACATTGCCTTATTCCCGGGTATTGCGATTTCAACACTTGTATTAGGATTTAATATTTTCGGAGATGGACTAAGAGATGCTCTTGATCCAAGAATGAAAAAATAAGGAGGAAAGTACATGTTTCTATTTATTGTCAGAAGAATTATACAAACTATTCCAGTTTTACTTGGTGTAAGTTTAGTCGTTTTTTTAATCATGCAGATGGTTCCTGGTGATCCAGCAACACTACTTGCTGGTGAAGGTGCTACGAAACAAACAATCGAAATGATTCGTCATCAACTTGGACTTGATCGTCCTGTCATTATTCAGTATTTCGACTATGTTGTTCATGTATTACAAGGAGATTTTGGTGAATCGCTTCGAAATAATCGTCCAGTATTAGATGAGATTATGATTCGTTTGCCTATTACAATTGAACTTGCACTGGCTAGTATTTTCATTACAGTTGTACTTGGTATGCTAGCAGGAATTATATCAGCGACTAAACAGTACTCTGCAGCTGATATTACAATTATGATTGTCGCTTTACTAGGAATCTCTTTACCAAGTTTCTGGTTTGGTTTAATGCTGATCTACTTCTTTTCAGTTAATCTTCATATATTCCCAGTTGCTGGCTGGGGAACGTTTAAACATATGGTACTGCCAGCATTAACATTAGGTGCAGGTGGTGCTGCAATAGTAGCTAGAATGACTAGATCAAGTATGTTAGAAGTTGTTCGTCAAGACTATATGCGTACAGCAAGAGCAAAAGGATTAAAAGAACATGTCATTATTTATAAACATGGTTTAAAGAATGCTCTTATTCCTGTTATTACTGTTGTTGGACTTCAGTTTGGTGCATTACTTGGTGGTACCGTTTTAACAGAGTCAGTTTTTGCAATTAATGGACTTGGTAGATTAATTGTTGATGCAATTAGGACAAGAGATTTACCGATGGTTCAAGGTGGCGTATTAATCGCTTCAGTTATCTTTGTATTTATGAATCTAGCTGTTGATATTCTCTACCGTTACTTTAATAAACGAGTTGACTTGAATTAAGGAGGTACTACTATGAAAAAACAATTTGATGAAACAATTCTTGAGGTTAAAAATCTACAAACCTACTTTTATACAGATGAAGGAATAAGTAAAGCTGTTAATGGAATTAGCTTTAAATTAAAAAAAGGTGAAACACTTGGAATAGTAGGAGAATCTGGAAGTGGTAAAAGTATTACATCATTATCACTATTAGGATTAATCCCATCTCCTCCAGGAAAAATAACTGGTGGTAGTATTCTTTTTAAAGGTGAAGATTTACTAGCAAAAACGGAAAAGCAAATGCGTTCCATTCGAGGGAATGAAATTTCAATGATTTTTCAAGAGCCAATGACATCTTTAAACCCAGTTTATTCAGCTGGCGAACAAATTGCAGAAGCGATTCGTCTTCACCAAAAATTAGGCAAAAAGGAAGCTTGGGAGAAAGCAGTTGAAATGCTTCGACTTGTAGGGATCCCATCTCCTGAAAAACGTGCAAAGCAAGAACCACATGAACTTAGTGGTGGTATGAGACAAAGGGTTATGATTGCAATGGCACTTGCTTGTCATCCAGAAGTGCTAATCGCAGATGAACCGACTACTGCTCTTGATGTGACAATTCAAGCGCAAATTCTGGAATTAATTAAATCACTCCAAAAAGATTTAGGTACAGCTGTCATACTAATCACGCATGATCTAGGCGTCGTTTATGAAACTTGCGATCGAGTGGCTGTCATGTACGCTGGAAGAATTGTTGAATATACATCAGCAAAAGAACTTTATAATAACCCTAAGCACCCATACACAATCGGGTTATTAAACTCTCTTCCACGTCTTGATATGGATCAGGATGAATTAACAACAATACCTGGTACTGTACCTAGTCCATTTAATATGCCTAAGGGCTGTAGTTTTGCACCACGCTGTGCACATGCAAAGCCAATGTGTCATGAATCAGTGCCAGATTTACTAACACTCGACAAAAATACTGAAGTCAGTTGTTGGATGTATACATCACAATGGGAAACTGATCATACCATCATAGAGAAAGTAGGGATTGAATAATGGCATTACAACTAGTGGATAAAAAAATACTACTTAATGTAGATCATTTAAAACAATACTTTCCAATTAAAGGAGGCATTTTAGGAAGAACGGTTAATCATGTAAAAGCTGTAGACGATATTAGCTTCCACATTTACGAGGGGGAAACTTTAAGTATAGTTGGAGAATCTGGTTGTGGTAAGTCTACTACTGGTAGAGCCATTCTAAGATTAGACGAGCCTACAAGTGGGAGTATTCATTTTAAGGAAAAAGATTTATTAAGCTTAGGAAAAAAAGAAATGCGTAAAATAAGAAAGGATCTACAGGTAATCTTCCAAGATCCGTTTGCCTCACTTAACCCTAGACAAACAATTGGACAAATTTTAGGTGAAGCATTAGCCATTCAAAATGTCGTTCCAAAAGAAGAACGTAAAGCTAGAATTGAGGAATTATTAGGACATGTTGGGTTAAGACCAGAAGCAATGGAACGTTATCCTCATGAATTTAGTGGCGGTCAACGTCAGCGTGTCGGAATTGCACGTGCACTTGCTGTTGATCCAAAACTAATTATTTGTGACGAAGCAGTTTCTGCACTAGATGTTTCAATCCAAGCCCAAGTATTAAACTTATTAAAATCATTGCAGAAAAAATTCTCACTTACCTTTCTTTTTATCTCACATGATTTAGGTGTAGTAAGACATATTTCTGATCGAGTAATGGTAATGTATTTAGGAAAAATTGTTGAGATTGCTGATAAAAAATCAATATTCGAAAATCCTCAGCATCCTTATACACGTGCCCTATTATCTGCTATTCCAGTACCGAACCCGGTACATCAAAGAGAAAGAATTATCTTAACAGGAGATGTCCCTTCTCCAATCAATCCTCCAAGCGGCTGCCGTTTTCACACAAGATGCCCTTTCGCGATTGATATTTGCAAAACAAAAGCACCTGAATTAAAATTATCTGAGCAAAATCATCAAGTTGCTTGTCACATCATTAATTAAATAGTATTCTTATAGGCATGAAGTGAAGGAAAAGAAGAGAATTGATCCTGCCATGTAGAGATTCTACTTCTAATAATTAGATATAAATGCTTATAAAATTGGATTATAAATCGAATGTTGATTCGATTAAGATATTGTAAGGCTCCTATGGAAAATACGCGAAGATTAGAGACTCCTCTAAGAAGCTCCAATAGGATGCTCAGCTTTCGTTCCCTTCCATTGGAGCAACTTTCGTTGAAATCACCTAATTATAAACAAAATTTTCAAAAAAATTAAAAATATTATTAAAAAAACTAATTGAGGTTCTTCATGCTTAGTTACGAGGGATTTACTTTACTAATTATGCTATTTATTTTAGCTCCTATTATGGGAGCTATTGCTTTATTATTTTTGTTTATCTTTGAAAAAAGAATTGACTTACTTGAAAATAAAAATAGAGAAATTCGGTTAGAACATGCATTACAAGAAGCTCAATACAATAAATTAAATCAGCAAATTCAACCGCACTTTTTATTTAATACACTTAATGTCATATTAAGCTTAGCGCGTTTAAATCGAACTTCGGAATTAATCCGAGCCCTAGAAACGTTCTCTCAATTTTTAAAATTTAAATATAAATCATCCGAGCCCTTAATCCAGTTAAATCAAGAAATACAATATACTCAATATTATTTAGACATTCAAAATCTACGGTTTGGTGATCGTCTTAAAACAGAGTTAGATTGTCCAAAAGATTTATTTAATGCGCTAGTTCCCCCTTTCATTTTGCAAACCTTAGTAGAAAATTCATTTAAACACGGTTTAGAAAAAAAGATTGGAGAAGCTTTACTGGATATTCGATTTTATCAAGATTCCGAGCTAATCTGTTTAGAAGTTATAGATAATGGTTTAATGGGAATGACTAATACTTTTTCTAATCAAGAAGGCCATGGATTAGATAATATAAAAAAGAGATTACAACTATATTTTGGTAATAGTGGTCATGTACTGATTACTTCAAATGAATCAGGAACAAATGTTAAGGTCGTCTGGCCACTTATATATGAGAGTAAAGGAGGGAAAATAAATTGAATGTGTTATTAGTAGATGATGAACCATTAGAGCTTGAACAGATGGAATATTTAATAAAAAATAGTTTTCCATTATGGAAGTTTTTTAAAGCTGCTGATGCATGCCAAGCCATCACAATTAACCAAAACCATAAAATTAATATTGCGTTTCTAGATATTAATCTACCTGGACGTTCAGGACTGGAGTTTGGTGAAGAGCTTAGAGCACTAAATAAAGACGTAGATATTATTATGGTTACAGCATATCAAAGTTTTGATTATGCACAACAGTCAATCCGAATCGGCGTTCTAGATTATTTAACTAAGCCAATAATAGAAAGTGAATTATATAAAGTTTTATCTAAATATAGTGAGACCGACACATCAAACCAATATTCTAGTTTAATCCATCAAACTCTTTTATATATTCATGATCATTTCGCTGAAAAACTTTCTCTTTCTGATGTTGCTCGAGAAGTTCATACGAATCATACTTATTTAAGTAGAAAATTTCACGAAGAAGTCGGTGTTTCGTTTTCAGAATATTTAATAGACTATAGAATACAAGCAGCCAAGCGATATTTAACAAATAATCCAAATTGGAACATTTCAGATGTAGCAGAAAACTCAGGCTTTAATAGTCAGCATTACTTTAGTACTTTATTCCGCAAAATTGAGGGCATTACTCCGAAAGAGTATCGTGAGAAAGGAAAATAAACCGTGAATTCACGTTCATTTAGAGAATACGTACAAGGACCTATTCAAATTGGAATGGGAATGGGAATTATTTCTCTCTTGGCACGTTGGGTAACAGGAACTACGATATTATCTTCGCCAGAATCAATGATTAAATATGGCGTATTTGGTGGAATTGGATATGCATTTTTAGGTGCGATTGCATTATTTGTATTTAGTTTTATCGGGAAAAAAGTTCGACAGGAGTACCCTGATGGTTTAACAATTGGAGATTATTTGAAGAAGAAACTACATCCACTTGGTTATTGGATTATGATTTGTATTTTAATATTAACTAGTTTACACATATTATATATACAGTCGATGACCGCATCTACGTTATTTCATTTTCTTTTTAATTTACCGTTGTACATAGAAATAATCATATTTATAAGCTTTTGTGTACTTTTTGCAGGTTTTGGTGGATTAAAGATGATACATGGATTAGCTGGATTCCAAGTCATTACAATGTTTGCAGCGGCAATTTTAATTCCGTTGTATTTTTTCGTAAAAGAAGGCGTTCAACCCGTATATGATGGGATTAAACTATACCATCCATACATGCTAGTCATTGATCATTACGATTTATGGGGTTTTTTATTTTCAGGTTTATTAGTTGGATTTGGTCAGTTTTTCTTTGACATTACTTCATGGCACCGATTATTTATGATTGAATCGAAAAAACTACCTTTAACATTCTCAATATCCGGCTTAATTTGGTGTATTTTCCCACTTTCATTTTCATGTCTTTTTATTATTGTTATATTTACAGGTGGATTTACAGATATTCAATCAATTTTAGTTGGTTTAGCAAATAAAATTACAACACCATTTTTTTTCATACTCTTTGTTTTATGTGCATTTAATGCGATTACATCAACATTTGGTGCGGTATTACATTCGCTTGCTAGTTTAATCATTATCAATATAATCGAACCATTTCGCACGATAAAAAATGATCAAAAAAAAATAAAACTTGCTTATCTTCTATCCGTGATGATTGGGGCGATCATCTTTTTCGCTACAATTATTCAATCAAAAAAAATTATTGAACTATTATTTTACTCAGGAAATGTCTATTCTGCATTGTTATTTCCAATTTTAGTTATTGTCTTTAGTAAGGGGAAAGTCGGTAATTACATTCCAATTAGTATTGTAATTAGTATCATACTTTCTTATATTGTTCAGCCGTATGTAGGTGAATTTCAAAGTATTTGGTTGAGTTTATTATTTTCTATTGTGATTATTATTTTAGGTTTTACAATCCAATTTTTTAGTAAGAAAGAGTCTGTAAATATGTCATAAAGAAGAGCTAATCAGTTGAATTGATTAGCTCTTTACGCTGTTGAAAAACAATCTTGTCAATTAAATTACCAAATTTTCGTAAAAGGAGTAGAGTGATGTTGATTTCCACTACAGGATGCTCGCTTTCCATGGGGCGAGACCTGAACCTCCTCGGCAAGCCTGTGGGGTCTCAGCCTTCCCGCTTATCCCATAGGAGTCGAGCACCCCTCCGTTCCAATCACCATATTCATCAAAAAAAGACTGCTATAAAAACCTAATCAACTATCCTTTACTTAGAGTAATAAAACAATTGTTTATTAATCAATTTGTAGGTCAATTAATATCAAACATTAATTTATAAACTAATCAATTGAATTTGTTTTTCTAAAAGATAGCTCAGGATTTTCTAATATTCACTTACATATTTTGAACGTTTATTTTTCAGTTTTAAATTGCTTAAAAATAATTTATCATTTATTATTTGCCCATGAGACTAAAGCGATGAAAATAGATTATGGAGGTTACATTATGAAGGTTTTACTTTTTGGAGCAACAGGAATGGTTGGTCAAAGTGTATTAAGAGAATGCTTACAAGATTCTTCTGTTAGCTCGATTTACTCAATTGGTCGTAGTATTACAGGGATTCAACATGAAAAATTGTATGAAATTAAGCATTCTAATCTACTTGATTTATCTCCAATTGAAAGTCAATTATCTGGATTTGATGCATGTTTTTTTTGTTTAGGTGTTTCATCATTTAGAATGACAGAGGAAGATTATCGTAAGATTACATATGACCTTACCCTATCCATCGCACGTACATTATCAATGTTGAATCCACAAATGACTTTCATTTATGTCACTGGATCAGGTACCGATAGTACTGAGAAAGGTCGACTAATGTGGGCTAGAGTGAAGGGAAAAACAGAAAATGACTTGTTAAAGTTACCGTTTAAAGCTGCATACATGTTTAGACCAGGTGCAATTATTCCACATAAAGATATAAAATCAAAAACTAAACTATATCAATACGGCTATAACATAACGAAACCTATTTATCCGATGCTAAAAAAACTCTTTCCAAACTCAATAACAACTTCAGAACAAATTGGTCGTTCAATGATTAATATTGCAAAAGCTGGTTATCATAAGCCATTAATTGAGGTTGAAGATATTAATAGGACAGCAGAAAAAAGTTAAGTAAAAAGAGTTTAGGGGAAAGATTCTTCAATCTTTCCCCCATTTCTCTCCCCATTAAGTATTTAAATATGGAGCTCCTCGTCTTGTGTTGGCTGCTGAAGATGCGTCTTCACTTGTATCTAGGTATGGACTACCACCATCGTCATAATTAATTTTATTAGAATCGTCGTTTTCACTCGTGTCTAAGTATGAGTTGGTAGCAACGTGGATATGGTTGTCATCAGTTTTTCTTGATTGATTATCTTTTGACATGATTATTTCACCTCTATATTTATATTGTGTATCGTAGTAACATTAAATTACAGGTAGTTTGAGGTAATTAATTTGTTACCTCGATTTCAAAGGTTTATTCTTTTTGAACTACTTTTTTCTTAATAAGCAATCAGACAAAATTGTTCTTGGTAATAACAAAAAAGGATAGATAATCCAGATATTTTCTAGATTATCTATCCTTTTTTTATTTTATCCTTAGTTAACAGCTACATCTTCTAATACTCGGACAAATTCACCTTTATTAACTGGATAACCAGCTTCAGCGATTTTAACTTTTACAATTTTACCAATCATGTCTTCTGTTCCTTCGAACACGACTTTTAGATAATTATCTGTGTAACCTATTAATAGTCCTTCTGCGCCATCTTCAGTATACTTTTCTTCCGGAATAACTTCTAGAACATCTCCATCAAACATTGATGCGTATTCTTTTGCAAGCTGATTTGATAATTCAATTAAACGGTGTACACGTTCATTTTTAATTTCTTCGTCAACTTGATCTTCCATACGTGCAGCTGGAGTACCTGTACGTTTAGAGTATGGGAATACGTGTAATTCAGAGAATTTATTGTCGCGAATGAAATTGTACGTTTCCATGAACTCTTCTTCAGATTCACCTGGGAAACCTACGATTACATCAGATGTAATTGAACAGTTTGGTAATACTTCGCGTAGTTTTTCAATTCTTTCAGCAAATTCAGCCATTGTATATTTACGACGCATACGTTTTAGGACTGTATCTGATCCTGATTGTAGTGGTACGTGTAAGTGACGAACAACAATATTTGAATGACGAAGAACTTCAATTACTTCATCTGTGATTTGGCTAGCTTCAATTGAAGAAATACGAACACGTTTTAATCCTTCAACTGTTTCTAAATCTTTTAATAACATTGCTAAGTTGTAATCTTTCATGTCTTGACCGTATCCACCAGTGTGAATACCAGTTAAAACAATTTCCTTATAGCCTGATTCAACTAATTGCGTAGCTTGTTTTACAACTTCTTTTGGATCACGAGAACGCATTAAACCACGTGCCCAAGGAATAATACAGAACGTACAGAAGTTGTTACAACCTTCTTGAATTTTTAATGAAGCACGTGTACGGTCAGTAAAAGCAGGTACATCAAGCTCTTCATAAACTCGTGCTTTCATGATATTCCCTACGCCATTAATTGGCTGACGCTCTACACGATATTGCTCGATATAATCTAACATTTTAGTACGGTCCTGTGTACCAACAACGATATCCACCCCAGGAATTGCCATGATTTCGGCTGGAGATGTTTGTGCATAACATCCAGTTACACAAATTACTGCATCTGGATTTTTGCGCACGGCACGACGGATTACTTGTCTACTTTTTTTGTCACCTGTATTTGTAACTGTACAAGTATTAATTACATAAACATCAGCTTTTGTCTCGTATTCAGTACGGTCATAGCCTGCTGCTTTAAACAGTTGCCAAATTGCTTCTGTTTCGTAATGGTTAACTTTACAGCCTAATGTATGAAAAGCTACTTGTGGCATTTCTTCACCCCATTAATTCAAAATGAAAGGAGGCAGCAGCTAAAACATAAAATGGTGCTGTTTCTGTTCGTAGAATTCTTGGTCCAAGTCCACATAGCTTAGCACCTTTTTCTTCTAGCTGATTAACTTCTTTCTCTGACAAACCACCTTCTGGTCCGAAAACTACTAATAATCGTGAACCTTCCTTTAATGATTGGAATGTCTGAACAAGTCCTGCTGATTCTCCTGTTTTTGCACTTTCTTCATATGCAACAATACACGCATCATAATACTGTATTGAGTTAAGTAATTGTTGAAAAGATGCTGGCTGTTCCACGGTTGGTACAATAAATCGATATGATTGTTCAGCCGCTTCTTTTGCAATTTTTTGCCATCTATCAACCTTTTTACTAGCTTTTTTATCATCTAATTTAACAATTGATCTAGCTGCAGCAAAAGGTAAAAAACCAGAAGCACCAAGCTCCGTACCTTTTTGTATGATTAGCTCTAGTTTATCACCTTTTGGTAGTCCACTAGCAATCGTAATTGATATTGGCAGTTCATTTGTATTCTCAACATATTCTACAACAGCTGCAGCTATTTGTTCACTAGAAATATTTGTAAGTGTACAACGAACAGTTGAAGAACCTGGAACTGTACAAATGATTTCTTGATCTAGCTTCATTCGCATAACATTTGCGATATGATGAGCATCATCACCAGTTATTGTAACAAGATCATTTTGCAGCTGCGTTACTTCTATAAAATATCTTTGCATCTTACATTCCTAGTTCTGGCTTTTTTGCAATAATTGCAACCCAGTCCTCTAAATGTAATACTTCCTTCACTTCAAAACCAACTCTTTTAAGCTCATTTTCGATGTCTTCTTGTTTAGCGCCAATAATTCCTGATGAAATAAATGTTCCACCTGGTTCTAAAACATTAAACACATCGTCTACGAAACGCAGAATAATTTCAGCAAGTAAGTTTGCAACAACTACTTGGAACGGACCTTCAATTCCTTGTAGTAAGTTACCTTGTCCAACTTTTATAACATCGTCAACCTTGTTTAATACAACGTTTTCTCTTGCACTTCGAACAGCTACATCGTCTAAGTCATAAGCTTCTATATTTGTAGAGCCAAGTTTAGCAGCTGCAATACTTAATACTCCTGAACCAGTACCTACATCAATTACACGGTCCGTTGATTTAACAACTTTCTCAAGTGCACGAATACACATAACAGTTGTAGGATGAGTACCCGTACCAAACGCCATTCCCGGATCTAGTTCGATAATTAATTCGTCTGATGATTTGACTTCATACTCTTCCCAAGAAGGTACAATTGTAAAACGATCTGAGATTGAAATTGGATGATAATATTTTTTCCATGCAGTCGCCCAATCTTCTTCGTTTACTTCATGCACAGCAAATGTATTTTTTCCTAAATCAATATCATATGAAATTAAATTATTAATTGCTTCTTTTATACCGTCGATTGTATCGTTTAAAAAACTATTCACAGGAAGGTATGCTTTAACGATTACACCTTCCTCTGGATAATCTTTTGGGTTAAGTTGGTAGATTTCACCGTAAACCTGTGCTCGCTCCTTCGTCAAATCAAACACATCCTCTATGACAACACCACTTGCACCAGCTTCGTGTAAAATGTTAGAAATCGGTTCAACCGCATCCTGTGTAGTGTGAATACTTAATTCTGACCATTTCATAAACTACCAACTCCATTCATACTCTCTTCTTTACTTGGCAATACCCTCTAATCATAGTCAGAATTAGAGGGTGCCATTTAAATTACTTCTTCTATTTAGTGTTTCCACTTTTTACCTTAACTAACGTACTGAATTAATAACTTCTTTATTGTTCGCCAAAATTCTTAACTGCACGCTTTAACTTTGTAAAGAAAGAGTCGTGTTTGTCGTCTTTTTGACCTTTGCCAATATTATAAAACTCTTCAAGCAATTCTTTTTGACGGCTTGTTAGTTTTGTTGGTGTGATAACTTTTACGATTACGTGCTGATCACCTTGACCATAACCACGTACATCCTTGATTCCTTTACCTTTTAAACGCATTCTAGTACCAGTTTGCGTTCCAGCAGGAATTTTCGTTTTTACTTTACCATGCAATGTAGGAACTTCAACTTCATCACCTAATGCAGCTTGTGCAAAAGTTAATGGAAGCTCGCAGTAAACGTCATTTCCATCACGTTCAAAGAATTCATGCTCACGAACATGGAATGCAATATATAAATCTCCAGCAGGACCACCATTTTTACCTGGTTCACCTTGGCCTGAAAGTCGAATTTGTTGTCCATCATCGATACCAGCTGGTACTTTAACCATAATTTTCTTACGAGTTTTCACTCGGCCTGCACCATGACAAGTATTACATTTATCTTTAATAATCTGACCAGTACCTTGACAGTGTGAACATGTCGTACGGTTCACAATACGTCCAAATGGAGTATTTTGTTCAACACTCATTTGTCCTGAGCCATGACAATGATTACATGTTTCTTTTGATGTACCAGGTTTTGCACCTGAACCACTACATGTATGACATGTTTCTTCAGTTGGAATTTCAATTTCTCTTTCCATTCCAAATGCTGCTTCTTCAAACTGGATCGTCATTGTATATTGTAAATCAGCTCCAGCTCTTGGTGCGTTCGGGTCACGACGACGTCCACCGCCACCGCCACCAAAAAACTGACTGAAAATATCTTCAAATCCACCGAATCCGCCGCCGCCAAATCCGCCGCCGCCGAAACCTTGGTTTGGATCTGTATGACCAAACTGATCATAATGAGCACGTTTTTGATCATCTGATAAATTTTCGTATGCTTCTTGCACCTCTTTAAACTTTTCAGGTGCATCAGGATCCTTATTAACGTCCGGATGATATGTTTTTGCTAATTTACGAAACGATTTTTTTATTTCATCTTGTGATGCACTTTTACTCACACCAAGCACATCATAGTAATCACGTTTACTCATAGTATTACAATCCGCTCCTTTCACATAAAGAATATTTTAACATATCCTGTGCATTTCTAAAAGAAAAAGAGGAAGTCAAAGTCAAGGCTTCCCTGACTTTGACTTCCCTCAATGTTTTAAATATATATTTTCTTGCTTATTTTTCGTCCTTAACTTCAGTAAACTCAGCGTCTACTACATCGTCTTGTTTCGCTCCGCCTTCAGCTCCACCTGCAGCTTGCTGTGCAGCAGCAGCTTGCTCATAAAGCTTCATTGATAAAGCTTGAACGATTTCAGAAAGAGCATCTTTCTTCGTACGGATATCATCTAAGTTACCAGCTTCTAAAGCTGCTTTTAATGCGTCTTTAGCTTCGTTAGCTTTTGTAACCTCTGCTTCTTCAACTTTTCCTTCAAGATCTTTTAAAGTTTTCTCTACTTGGAATACTAATTGATCAGCTTCGTTTTTAAGATCTACTTCTTCTTTACGTTTTGCATCTGCATCAGCATTTAATTCTGCTTCTTTTACCATGCGTTCTACTTCTTCATCACTTAAACCTGAAGAAGATTGAATTACGATGTTTTGTTCTTTTTGAGTTCCTAGGTCTTTCGCACGTACTGTTACGATACCATTTTTGTCGATATCGAATGATACTTCAATTTGAGGAATTCCACGTGGTGCTGGTGGGATATCCGATAATTGGAAGCGACCTAATGTTTTATTGTCATTAGCCATTGGACGCTCACCTTGTAGTACGTGAATGTCTACAGCAGGTTGATTGTCAGCAGCTGTTGAGAAAACTTGAGATTTACTTGTTGGGATTGTTGTATTACGTTCGATTAACTTTGTAAATACTCCACCCATAGTTTCGATACCTAATGATAATGGAGTTACGTCTAGTAATACTACGTCTTTTACATCACCAGTTAATACTCCACCTTGAATTGCAGCACCTAATGCTACTACTTCATCAGGGTTTACACCTTTATGTGGTTCTTTTCCTGTTTCTTTTTTGATTGCTTCTTGAACAGCAGGAATACGAGTTGAACCACCAACTAAAATGACTTTATCAATTTGACTAGCAGTTAAGCCTGAATCCTTCATTGCTTGACGAGTTGGGCCTAAAGTTCTTTCTACTAAGTTGTGAGAAAGCTCTTCGAATTTTGCACGAGTTAAGTTTAACTCTAAGTGTAATGGACCAGCTGCACCCATGCTAATGAATGGTAATGAAATTTGAGTTGAAGTAATACCTGATAAGTCTTTTTTCGCTTTTTCAGCAGCATCTTTTAAACGTTGTAATGCCATTTTATCTTGGCTTAAATCAACACCATTTTCTTTTTTGAATTCAGCTACTAAGTAATCAATGATAACTTGGTCGAAGTCATCTCCACCTAAACGGTTGTCACCAGCTGTAGCTTTAACTTCAAAAATTCCATCTCCTAATTCAAGGATTGAAACGTCGAATGTACCGCCACCTAAGTCATAAACTAAGATTGTTTGGTCTTCATCCATTTTATCTAAACCGTATGCTAATGCAGCCGCAGTTGGCTCATTGATGATACGTTCTACTTCTAAACCAGCGATTTTACCAGCATCTTTAGTTGCTTGACGCTCAGCATCATTGAAGTATGCAGGTACTGTAATAACTGCTTTCGTTACTGCTTCACCTAAATAAGCTTCAGCAGATGCCTTTAAGTTTTGAAGAATAATTGCAGAAATCTCTTGTGGAGAAAAATCTTTACCTTCAATGTTTTCTTTATGTGTAGTACCCATATGACGTTTAATAGACATGATTGTGTTAGGGTTTGTAATTGCTTGACGCTTTGCTACTTCCCCAACTTGACGCTCACCATTTTTGAACGCAACAACTGACGGAGTTGTACGTCCACCCTCTGGATTCGGAATTACTTTTGGCTCTCCACCTTCTAATACTGCGACACAAGAGTTAGTTGTACCTAAGTCAATACCAATAATTTTACTCATTGCATGTTCCTCCTAAAATTTACATAAGTTATATTTTAGTTTTAAAAAATAATTTTATATTTATGTTAGCGATTTAAATAGACGCTTAACTAATTACTCGTTTACTTTTACCATTGATGGACGAATTACTCTGTCCTTTAGCTTATAGCCTTTTTGGAATTCTTGTAAAACTTCATTAGATGGCTTAGAATCATCACTTTCTTGCATTACAGCTTGATGGACATTCGGATCGAATTGTTCACCAAGTGCTGGGATTTCTTCTACACCTTCTTTTTTCACAGCTTCAACAAGTAAACGGTAAACCATTTCCATACCTTGTTTTAAAGAAGCAGTTTGCTCGTCTGTTGCTTCAACTTGTAGTGCACGTTCGAAATTATCTAGTACTGGTAATAAATCAGTTACTAAGCTTTGCGCACGATAAGTCATTAAAGATTGTTGGTCTAAAAGTGCACGACGTTTATAATTTTCGAAATCAGCATGTAGACGTAGGTACTTATTTTCCTTCTCATCTACTTCAGCACGAAGTTTTTGAAGCTCTTCTTCAGCAGAATTCACATTGTCAGTTTTCTCTTCTGTAAAGATTGAAGGCTCTTCAACAGTAGTTTCTTCATTCACTACTTCTTCATTTAAAAGTTCTTCCTGACGTTCTGTCATGTCACCTTCACCTCCTATTTTTTTATATGTAATCCATTGTTTCTTTTCACAATGGATTTATTCAACATCCTTAGATGAAAATAATAAATTCAATTGCCCTGTTATTAAATGCATTAATGAGATTACTCGGGAGTATTCCATTCGAGTTGGTCCTAATACTGCGATTGTACCAATTTGATCTTCACCTAATGAATAGGTTGCGCTAATGATACTTACATTTTCTAAGCCAGACTTTTCATTTTCCTTACCAATTTTGACACTTAAACCCATCTGTTCAAAAGGAATAATACTTTTTAGTTCATCCTGCTTTTCAATCATGTTTAACAAAACTTTCATTGTCTCCACATTATGAAATTCTGGTTGAGCTAAAATATTCGTTTTTCCACTTAAAATCAGCTTTTGTTCAATCGGTACGTCAATAGTGCCACCAATCATCTTAATAACACTCTCATAATTCGAAATATGCGTACGTAAAATCATTGCAATTTCTTTATAAAGTTTGTCATTTATTTGATGAATTGGAACATTTACTAGTCGCTCATTTAATATATTTACCATTTTCTCAATATCACTCATAGACACACCAGGTGGTATAGTTACTGTTCGATTTTTAACAATACCTGTGTCCGTCACAATAATTGATACTGCTGTATTAGGTCCTATTGGAATAAGCTGAATATTTTTAAGCTTATTTTCAGTAACTTTTGGTCCCAGTGCAATTGTTGTGTAATTTGTTAAATCAGAAAGTATATCAGCTGAATTTTTCACAAGCTTTTCTATTTCAAAAATACGCTCGGCAAAAATACCTTTTATCGAACGAACATCATCGTCATTAACAATTTGTGGTGATAATAGATGGTCTACATAAAAACGATACCCTTTTTCAGAAGGGATTCGACCTGCAGAGCTATGAGGCTTTTCAATATAACCAAGTTCCTCTAAATCAGCCATCTCATTTCGTATCGTTGCTGAACTAAATGAAATACCTTCCTTTTTAGATAAACTCCTTGAACCAACAGGTTGTGCCATGCGAATAAAGTCATCGATAATAATTTGGAGTATCAATAACTGTCTTTCAGTCAACATGTTTATCACCTCTATTAGCACTCTTATCTAGTGAGTGCTAAATATATTATTAACTTAACAAATCCTTTATACGATGTCAAGAAGTTAAGGGCAGGAATAAAAAAGTACAGAATTAATGGATTAAGAAATAGTAAATACATCAGATTGATCTATTCTCCCTTATCTAATCCGCTTTTCCTGCTGCTTACATTTACTGCTTTTATAGTAAAAATGCTTGAAATACTTCGTTTCCTAGTAACTTTCCTTTGTGGGATAATCGAAGATATTCTCCATTCATCTCGACTAATCCATCTTTCATTAGTTTTTCAATTACGTTCGGAAATACTTCATTAAAGTTTGAACCAAATTTTTCTTGGAACTTTCTTTCCGAAACTCCCTGCATTTTACGTAGTCCTAAAAACATTTCTTCTTCCATTTTTTCTTGCTTCGTTACCGTATGCTCATGAACAATTGGGACTCCAGTATCATCGATCAACTGGAAATATTTCTTTAATGGTCCTGCGTTTGAATATCGAATTCCATTAATATAGCCATGTGCTCCTGCACCAAATCCAAAATACTCTTCATTATTCCAATAAACAAGATTATGCTTACTTTCTAAGCCATTTTTTTCAAAATTGCTGATTTCATATTGATGAAAGCCATTTTTCTCTAAATAGTTCATTAAAAAGTCATACATAGCCGCTTCATCTTCTTCTGGGGCTGGTTTAAGCTTGCCCCTATTCATTTCTATGTAAAAAACCGTTTTTGGTTCAATAATTAATGAATATGCTGAAATATGTTGAATCGGTAACTTCATTGCTTTATCTAAAGAATCAACGAATTGTTCCATTGTTTGACCAGGTAATGCATACATTAAATCCAGATTAATATTATCAATTCCAACTTCTTTGGCAGTTTGAATTGCTTCTTCTATTTCATTTGGTGAATGTGTTCTTCCAATCTTTTTCAGTAAACCTTCATCAAATGTTTGCGCTCCAAAACTAATTCGATTCACACCACCATCTTTTAAAATCTGAAGCTTCTCTTTTGAAATTTCATTCGGATTACTTTCAAAAGTCATTTCGATTTCTTTATTCCCTTTAATGATGTGTTTATTAATCATATCAACTAACGTTTGAGTTTGGGGCAAAGTTAATGCTGTAGGTGTTCCTCCACCTACAAAAACTGTTTTCAAATCTATAATCGGATTTCTTTTTAAACTTTCAACAATTTCTTTCTCTAGATACTCTAAATACTGATCAACCGGCTGTCGGTCCATCATAAATTTATTAAAATCGCAGTAGTAACAAATCTGCTGACAAAATGGTATATGAATATAAACGGAAGATGCCATATCTTCTCCTCTTTTCTATGTGAAAAGCCCCTGATCCAATACCATCTAAGGTGCAGATTCAGGGACTTTTGTTGATTTTAACTTTTATGATTGTATATTTTCTTATGATATTTGTCTAATTAATCGCTTTACTATTATTTATCATTATTTACATCTTACTTTTTATTAATAACAATTTGAGTAAAAAATTATCAATCTAAAATTTATAAATGCCACCGCAAATAAATTACGGTGGCATCTCTAGATAATCATCAATTCTATAATCGATGAATTCCTATTGATTATTAATCATCCATACGTAAAACAGCCATGAATGCCTCTTGTGGAACCTCTACAGATCCAACAGCTTTCATTCGCTTTTTACCTTCTTTTTGCTTATCTAATAGCTTACGTTTACGAGAGATATCCCCACCGTAACATTTTGCTAAAACGTTTTTACCCATTGACTTAATTGTTGAACGAGCAACGATTTTTTGTCCGATTGCCGCTTGAACTGGTACTTCGAACTGTTGTCTTGGAATAAGTTCTTTTAATTTTTCAACGATAATTTTCCCACGATCATAAGCAGCGTCTCTATGAACGATAAATGATAGAGCATCTACTTGTTCACCGTTTAATAAAATATCCATTTTCACAAGTTTAGAAACTTTGTAGCCAATTAATTCATAATCAAATGATGCATAACCTTTTGTACTTGATTTTAATTGGTCAAAGAAATCATAAACAATTTCAGATAATGGAATTTCGTAAGTTAACGTTACGCGGTTCGCATCTAAATATTGCATATCGATAAAGTTTCCGCGTTTCTTTTGGCAAAGCTCCATGATTGCTCCAACAAAGTCATTTGGAACCATGATTTTTGCTTTTACATAAGGCTCTTCTACTCGATCAATTGATTGAGGGTCTGGCATATGAGCAGGGTTATCAACGATAATCATTTCATCTTTTGTTGTGTAAACATTATAAATAACACTTGGTGCTGTTGTAATTAAATCAATTTTGAATTCACGTTCAATACGCTCTTGAATGATTTCCATGTGTAATAATCCTAAGAATCCACAACGGAAACCAAATCCTAAAGCTTGTGAAGTTTCTGCTTCAAATTGTAAAGCAGCATCATTTAATTGAAGCTTTTCAAGTGCATCACGTAAATCATTATATTTAGAAGTATCAATTGGATATAATCCACAGAATACCATTGGATTTAATTTACGATAACCTGGTAGTGGCTCAGTTGCTGGATTCTCCGCAAGGGTAATTGTATCACCAACGCGAGTATCTCCAACATTTTTAATAGAAGCTGTTAAGAAACCTACGTCACCTACAGTTAATTCATCTCGTTGTGTTGTACGAGGAGTAAACACTCCAGCTTCAACTACTTCGAATTCTTTACCTGTAGCCATCATTCTAATTTTTTGCCCAACTTTTACAGTACCTTCTACGATACGAATATAAGCTACAACACCACGGTATGGATCGAATAATGAATCAAAAATAAGTGCTTTTAAAGGCGCATCTGGATCGCCTGTTGGAGCAGGTACTTTTTCTACGATTTGCTCTAGAATTTCTTCTATTCCGATTCCTGCTTTAGCAGATGCTAATACCGCTTCAGATGCATCTAATCCAATTACTTCTTCAACTTCTTGTCTTACACGTTCAGGCTCTGCACTCGGTAAGTCAATCTTATTAATAACTGGTAAGATTTCTAAATCATTGTCTAAAGCTAAATATACGTTCGCCAATGTTTGTGCTTCGATACCTTGTGCAGCATCAACTACAAGAATTGCGCCTTCACAAGCTGCTAAACTACGTGAAACTTCATAAGTGAAGTCGACATGTCCAGGTGTATCAATTAAATGAAGAATATATTCTTCTCCATTTTTAGCTTTATATTGTAACTGCACAGCATTTAATTTAATGGTAATTCCACGTTCACGCTCTAAATCCATTGAGTCTAATAGCTGAGACTTCATCTCACGCTGAGTTAATGCATTTGTTTTCTCAAGAATTCTATCTGCTAATGTAGATTTTCCATGGTCAATGTGTGCGATGATTGAAAAGTTTCTAATTCTCTTTTGTCTTTCTGATCTTGACTCTTTATTCATTTCATCACTCCTAAATTTCTCGACAGCATAGATAGTTTTGATTATATCAAAAAAATAGGGAAATATTCAATCTCTATTAGCAGTATATGTCGAATGAAGTTTAGAAGGTCTAATTAAAGCTATCAATAATAGAAGGAATTTTTTCAACAATCTTAACCCCTTTTTCAGTTACATACGTAACAAAATGGGATAGTCCTTTACCAACAACTGTAAAATAATTAAATGCCCCTAATCTTTCTAAATGATCTTCTCTAATTGCTAGTCCTTCTTTCGTGTAATCTTTTCCAAAAAGTACTGGACCAGCTTTCCCATCTTCTTTTGAGATTTTTACTACATCGTCTACATGATAGTAATCAGTCGAAGTAACTTTACTTATTCCGTCTTTCGCAACTTGCATACAAGTAATGATTGTTATCGAAAAAATAATGATTAGCGTAAAATACCGAACCATATATTTCATTTGTTTCTCCTCACTTACGAAATATTAATGAGTATATGAGCCAATATTGTCTTGATTAATTTTAGAATGCAGAGCTGCGTTCATACCGCCAGCAATAATATTTGCCATATCTTCAATAAATGTATCCACTTCTTTTGGTGTAACCATTAAGTTATGACCGAGTGGTGATAGTACCTCATGAATTAATTTTCGTTTTTCATTCTCTTCAAGTGTTCCTACAATCCCCATAAATGCCATTCGTTCCTTTTCATTAGGCATATCTTCATCGGTATACTTTTTCTTTTCTCCAAATGCCATTCCTGAAGGGATTAACGCTTTAGCAGGCTTGTCTCCCTCTTTTATTTCTCGTCCAAAATGTTTTAAAATGAAGTCAATTGTATCACTTGTAATAGCAACAGCATCAACAACAGTTGGAACGCCTATAGCAATTACTGGAATACCCAGTGTTTCTTTGCTTAATTCTTTACGTTTATTCCCTATTCCAGAACCCGGATGAATACCGTTATCTGTAATTTGTATTGTTGTATTAACGCGCTCAATGGACCTAGCTGCAAGTGCATCGATCGCAATGACAAAATCTGGTTTTACTTTATCAATGACACCTGAAATAATATCGCTCGTTTCAATACCAGTTATCCCCATTACACCAGGGGATAGAGCACAAACTGGACGATAACCATCTTGTACACTCTCAGGCTGTAATTCAAAAAGATGCTTCGTAACTACTAAATTTTCAACAACCATTGGACCAAGTGCATCAGGCGTCACATTCCAATTTCCTAATCCGACTACTAAACAAGTTTGGTCTTCCGTAATGCCTAAATTTTTTAGGAATGCAGAAAACTCGTTTGCAAAAACTTTTTCAACCTTTTCTTGAAGTTCAGTATCTTGTTCACGAATACCTTGAACTTGAAGTGTTAAATAATTCCCTGGCTTTTTACCAATTCTTTCAGATGCCGATTCTTTAATATGAACATGAGAAATACTTACACCATCTTCTTCACGTTCTTTAACGATTACGCCGGTAATTTCTTCCTTAGATTGTTCACGCTCCTCGAGCATCTCTTTTGCCTCTACTGCTAAATCTGTTCGAACACTATATTGACTTAAATCTAACTCACTCATTTATCTAGCCTCCACAATACTCATCAAAATTTAACAATTCTCTTCTTAACTAGTTTAGCTAGATGTTACCAATTCTAAACGAGTTGTTTATTTTTCTTTTGAAAAGGCGAAAATAGCTTTATGAATTCTATTGCCAAATGGGACTTGTTTTGATAAAATAAGTTTTGTTCTATTTGTATTCGAGGCAAATTTCTCGACTGCATTCGGGAGGTGAAAGGTATGCCAAATATTAAATCAGCTATTAAACGTGTAAAAACAGCTGAAGCTCATCGTGCTCACAACGCATCTCTAAAATCAGAAATGCGTACTGCAGTGAAAAATGTTGAAGCTTTAGTTACTAATAACGAAACTGAAAAAGCGCAAGAAGCTTTATTAACTGCTTCTAAAAAATTAGATAAAGCTGTTAACAGCAATCTAATCCACAAAAACGCTGCTTCACGTCAAAAGTCTCGTTTAGCTAAAAAAGTTAACGCTATGAACGCGTAATGAATTAAATGGTGTCTCATCTGAGACACCATTTTTTCGTGCAATAAAATTACAACTAGACGTTTTTTTAAATTTTTTTGTAATCGATAGTATGTTATACCTTATCGAATAAGTTTATTACATTCTTTAATCATAAACTCCATATAGTCAATTGCATCTTTTCTTCTTGTAAAAATAGATTTGTAATATGATTTTTTATTATCGGTTCGTAATCTCATTGATTCCTTAATAATCTTATGCCACCTTTTGGGTACCGCCTCTAAAACATATTCACCTGCTCCTACTTTCGATGTAATATCTTTTTCTTTAAATGTGTAATAAAGTCGAGAAACTCCCAAAATTCCCCATTCAATACTTCTTAAACTTACAAATAAACTTAAGTATTTAACTGTAGGGAACTTCTTACTGTTTTTTAACCAGCTAAGCCAATATGAATTAAGATTATCTCTCATATTAGTTTGTATTGTATCCCAGTTTACCGATATATCTACATGATCAATATTTAGCCCTCTTACAGTTATGCCGTATTTTTTTAATTGAAAAGCATCTATGGAATTCATTTTAAATTTATGTAATCCTTGAAACTTCCCATCATTGAAACGAATACATAAATTTCCTTCTTCGTTTAAGGACTCGATATCTTCATTAAGAATATACCACCCATCCAAAATTGAATTAGGAAACTTCCTTTGTACATCTTTATGAATTTCTTTCAGTATAATTAAATCGTCATCTGATACTTTGCGCTTAACAACAGCAATAAAATCGATATCACTAAATCCATTCTTAAAAGCACCTAAAGTAATCGATCCATAAAGATAAAAAGAATGAATTAAATTGGGTAATTTTACATCTAAATAATGAAAGTATGTATCTAATACAACGTTTATTTCTTTAGGAATTTCCTTCATACACCCATCCCCCAAATACTACTTCTTGGTAAATATTAACAATTACTACATTATAACAAATTGTAAAAGTTGTAGACTGAATTTCGTATTCTTTTTATAACACAAAAATGGCAGTCCATTTAACGCTATCGGACTGCCGTTTGATTTGTTATTTAATTATAATACTCAGTTAAGAACTGGATTTCTTACTATTTTTTATTTAATTGAAGAATCAACATTTCAAGGATCATTACCTTATCTCCTTGACCAGTCTTCATTTTGTAATCAACTTCAGCAATTAATCGTATTGCTTCTTTCAATTCACTTGCTTGAAAGTTATTCGCTTGCTTTTGTCCATAAAACACTCTTCCTGGTGATACACCTACTGAAGAGGCAATTTGATTATTTGAATATCCACTACTAGATAATTGTTTTATTCCGTACAATAATCTAAACTGACTAGCTAATAATGCAACTATTTTTATCGGTTCTTCACCTATAAATAATAATTCATGAAGGATTTTAAGTGCCTCAGTTGTCTGTCTTACTGCTGTTTTTTCGATAAGAGAAAAAACGTTTTGTTCAATGGTTTTTGCTACCATCATCTCTACTAGATCAGCATCCACTTCTCCTTCATTCCCGATAAACAATTGTAGCTTCTCACATTCAAGTTTTAGAATTGATAAATTATTTCCAACGAGTAATTTTAATTGATCAATTGCTTCTTTCGTTATCGTTACATTCCCAGCAAACTGCTCTTTAATCCAGCCGTCTAAATTACTCGTTTCAACAGGATGACATTCAACTAGCTCTACTTGTTTTTTTATCGCTTTTGTTACTTTTTTCCGCTCATCCAATTTTTCAAAAGGAGCAACAAAAACAACAGTAGTAAAAGGTGCAGGATTTTCAATATAATCAAATAGTGGTTCTATATCTTGTACAATTTTTTCTTTTTGAGCTGTTAAAAACAAACATGATTTTATGATGATGACTTTGTTTCCACCGAAAAAGGACGGTGTTTGAGCATCCTCAAGAGCTTCACTTAAATAAGACTCTTTTAAATCATATGTTTGATAGTTAAAATCATCAATTTCTCCTTGTAAAGCTGCTTTCACGATTAAGTTTTCTGCTTCTTGAAGTAAAAAATCTTCAGTACCTACCAATAAATACATTGGAGACACATTCTTTTTCAATTTTTTATGTAAATCATTAATCATGTTTTGCACCTCTACACTAATTTTCTTAGTATAGTATAACATGTCCTACATGAGAAGGAAGAGATTAGTAAATACTAATCTCTAATTTATATTAACGTTTTAAATAAAGACCCGGTTTCTTCATTTAAAACGGTATAACTAAACAAACATACTATGGATTTTTTAGTTATATTGATTTATACTAAAATTGAATTAGGAGGGGTTATTTGTGAATACTTTTGAAAAAAATGTTCAAAGCAAACGTAATGATTCAACAGATTCTGGCGTTGGCTTTGCTGTTTCATTTGGTTTCTTCGCTACTCTATTTATCATCGCAACAATTGTGGAGTATGTTACGCGATAATACATAGAATCAAATGACTGGACTGCCTCGGCAGTCTTTTTAATTTCCTTCTTGGTTTCTGTTATTTGTTTTACGATATGCTTTAAATGTATATATGGTACCTTGTCCACTTTTAAATTCATAAGTTATTGCCCCAAATTCATCAGTACGTAAGATTTTAACATTGTACTTTTTTAATCGATCAATTACTTCTTTTGTCGGATGACCATATCGATTTTTTTCTCCAACTGAAATAATGCCAATTTTAGGCATAACTGCTTTAATAAATTTTTCGGAAGTAGATGTTTTACTCCCATGATGCCCTATTTTCAAAACATCTGACTTTAAATCAGGATATTTAGAGATCAATCGATTTTCTCCATTTTCATCTAAATCACCAGAAAACATCCAACTCTTCCCGCCTATTGCTGCCTTTAAAACAATTGACCCTTGGTTTTCCTCACCTTCATAGTCTTTAATTGGCGAAATCACTTCAAAATAATCTGCACTGATTTTCCAACTCATACCTTCGCTTATTTTTTTAATCTCGACTCCTTTTTTTATGGCTATATTCATTCTTTCTTTTTCTGCTGAAGTAAATTTTGTCTTGTCACCTACGATTAATTGTTTTACATTAAATGACTGTAGTACCTCTTTTCCACCTCCAATATGATCAATATCACCATGTGTAAATATTAATTTATCTATTTTACTAATACCTTCTCCTTTTAATATCGGGATCAATAAATCATTGCCAGTTGAAAATGGTTTTTTACGCTTCATCCATGTTTCTTCTTTTCCAGTTAACTTTCCTCCAGTATCAATTACATAATTCCCTTTATTAAAAGGTAATTTTATAAGTATACAGTCACCCTGACCTACATCTATAAACATAATCTTGCCAACAGGATTAAGAAAGGGATATAACAAATGCCCGAAAATAAGAATAAAAAATCCAATCAGGCAATTCATCAATAATTTCTTCTCTTTCTGTGTTTCCATAAAGTATAAAATTAAAAATATTAGCACGATATATATAATCAGAATTCCTTTTGAAGGATGTATAAAAATCAACTTAATAAACGGTAATTGCATGCAAATACTTAATAATTTATCTGACATGTTAATAAAGAATGATAATAGTAATGTTAACATTTCGCTAATTTCTAAATTAATAAAACTTAAACCAAAACAAAAAATACATAGTGGCATTATAATAAAACTAATATAAGGAATGAAAAGTAAGTTAATTATTATACTGTATGGTGATAATTCGTGAAAATTAAAAAGTAATATAGGGATTGATACTAATTGGGTAATACTCGATGTAAATAGAGCCCTTGCATACCAAGATTTGTAATTTAAAATTTGTTCAGAAGTTAAAATTAATACAAAACTCGTTACAAAGGAAAATTGAAATCCAATATCATCAATATAATTTGGTTTTGCAAATAACATGATTATACAAGAAGTGAATAATAATGAAGTAATGTCAACTTTCATTTTTGCTAACTTGTAGAAGCAAACTAGAACACCAATAATAACTGCCCTGACAACTGATGCTGAAGCACCTGCTAGAAAGCCGTAGGACATAATACACAAAATTGTTATAAATAAGCTGCTTTCCTTTGTTACACCAAATCTAATTAATAAAAAATAGATGCCAAGACTTAATAAACTAATATGCGAACCACTAATCGCAAGTAAATGCACAATTCCAACTATTTGATATTGAGATTCTGTTATTGCATTCATTTTTGAACGTTCCCCAAATAGTAGAGCATTAATATAACCTTCTGTATTAGAATTAAAATTAACCTCTACATATTTAGTTAAGGCATGTCGACTATAATTTATTGATTGAATGATGGTTCGTTTTCCATTTTTACAATCCCCTAATTCATCTGGATTAGTAGTAATAATCCAGTGAATCCCTTGATTTAATAAATACTTCTTATAATTAAATAAGTATGGGTTCGAGCTTTCTAAAGGCAATTCAACCTCACCTTTCACTTCACATATTTCACCTATTTTTCTTTTTTGAAAAACTTTTAATTGTTCTTTTGTATTAGCAAAACTATTTAGTAAGATTTCTTGATTTTGGAGTTTATATGTAAACGAAACCTTATTACCATCTATTATTGGAGTAGAAGTGATTTCACCACGAACATTTGCTGAGGGCTTTGGTTTAGGGGAATTCATATTATTGTTTTGTAGGTAACATATACTAGACGTAATACTTAGCGAAATAATACAAATCAATAAAAGGAGCCATTTTTTCTTTCCAACTAAAAAAATCATTAAAATGAGTAATATTAATATAAAGAATAAATTAAAACTGTTAAAAAAGACAATTGTTAGTATTTGTACAAAAATAATATAAGCCAGATAAATACTCATATTAATTTAATTTAGCGAATGACAATATACTGAGTCATTTTTTCAAGGGATTTTTTTCCGATTCCATTTACAGATTCTAATTGTTCTACTGAAGTAAATGGTCCGTTTATATCAATATAATCTAAAATATTTTTAGCTTTTGCTGGACCAACACCTGGAATTTTTTCCAATTCTGACTGTGATGCATGGTTTATATCAATCGTATCATTTTGTTTAGTTTCTTCTTCCTTTTTAGTAATTAGAGTTTGATCGGTTTCTTCACCAACAAACGGTACATAAATGACCATCTCGTCAATTATTTTTTCAGCTAAATTAACTTTATTAACATCAGCTTTTTCTTTAAATCCTCCCGCCAATCTAATCACGTCAAAAACACGTTCTCCTTCGTTACATCGGATTACACCTGGTTTTTGTATTGCACCTTTTACATCAACCATAAATACTTTCGAATTCACTGGCTTACTAACTTCTTTTTTCTGCTCATCGTTCTTTTTTACTATTTCTTCTTCAAGTGATTGCTTTGCAAAAACTACTTCATTTTTACGCTCAGTTTGATAAAAATTCACGACTAAAATACCGACAATTACGAGGCAAATCCAAACTAATTTATTATGAATTAACTTTTTCATTATTAGTCCTCCATTTTAACTTATATCATTATTTTCGACCTTGCTTCATATAGTGTAGGAGAGAATGTATGCAAAGGAAGGGATGTACTCATGAACGTAGGAATCATAGGTACAGGAAATATGGGCACCATTTTGCTCAATGGATTTATAAAATCAAATGCCGTGAAGCCCTCCGAATTAACTGTTACAAACCGTTCAATGTATAAAGCTTATGAGCTAAAAAATATATATCCTGATTTAAATGTTGTTGAGACAGCCAAAGAAGTAATTACGGCTTCAGAAATTGTATTAGTGTGTGTAAAACCTTTAGAAATTCAACCACTATTATCATCTTTACAAAAACATTTCACTAAAAAGCATTGTGTTATCTCGATCACTAGTCCGATTAATGTTGAACAATTAGAGGCGATATTACCATGTCAAGTTGCACGAGTTATTCCAAGTATTACGAATCAAGCTTTGAGTGGTGTAACTTTAGTCAATTTCGGGAAGAGGTGTACGGCCAAAAGTAAGGAACAAATAATCGAACTTTTTTCAAACATATCTAAGCCAGTCATGATTACAGAAGACATCACAAGAGTTTCATCAGACATCGCAAGCTGTGGACCCGCATTTTTTAGTTACTTGCTGCAAAAATTTATCGATGCGGCTGTTTGTCAAACCTCAATATCAAAAGAGCAGGCAACGATTTTAGCAGAAGAAATGATTATTGGTTTTGGAAAACTAATTGAACAAAAACATTTTACGCTTGAAACACTTCAAGAAAAGGTATGTGTAAAAGGTGGAATAACTGGTGAAGGTATTAAAGTATTAGAAGCACGAGTAGGAGATTTATTCGAAGAAATTTTTGAAAAAACACATGATAAGTTTGATAAGGAAATTGAGCGAGTAAAGGAACAATTTTGATTAACTTAAAAATGATTATACCGCTTTACTCCATTCGTAACAAAAATATAAAATACAATTTTGTACGACTAATAAAGTAAAAAAACCCTTTAAGAAAAGGAATTTTCTTAAAAGGGTTTTTTATTTTTTCATTGCTATAAAAAAGATTCGTTCAGAAGTATCATCTACAGCTTCATCGAAATCTGCTATGATTTCTTTCACTTCAAATCCAGTTTGATTTAACAATGATGTATACGTATTTATTGGAAATGTTCTTTGATTGTGATACTCTTCGAAGCGTTCATATAAATCACGATTTTCTTCTTTCATAAAGAAAACTAAATCATGTTCAACGCTTAATGGATGTTCCCCTTGCGTACAAGACCAGACTAAGCTTAACTCTGCATCATCAATAAAGAATGTCTCTTCACCAAAGATTTCTTCAATTTTATAAGGAGAATGGACATCAAATAAAAATAAACCATTATCTTTTAAGCTTTCATTTACTCTAATAAAGGTTTGTTTTACTTGATCTTCTGTTTCTAAATAATTAAGTGAATCACAGAAAATCGTTACACAATCTAATTGATTAAACCCTTCTAATTCCACCATATTTTGTTGAAAAAAAGGGATATTAACTTTTTCTAGCTCTGCTTTTGCCATTGCGACACTTAACATTTCCTCAGATAAATCAACCCCGCTAATTGAATAATTCAATTTTGCCAATGAGATGGGTAATGTACCTGTTCCACAACCAATATCTAAAATTGAAGGCTGAAGCATTTCATATTTTTGAAATACATCTTCTAGAAATTGAACCCATCTTTCATATGGGACATCATTCATTAATTGATCATACAAATACGCGAAGCGATTGTATGTCATGAAAGAAGCTCTCCGTAAACATCAAGAGAAGGTGCATCTCCCCAAAGTTTTTCTAAGTTGTAATAATTTCTTTCGTCACGATGGAAAATATGAACAACAACGTCACCGATGTCTACTAAAACCCAACGAGCTTCGTCAAATCCTTCTAAGCGTTTAACATCTAGACCATTTTGTTGAGCTTGATCTTTCACTTCTCTTGCAATAGCCTGAACTTGCTTATCTGAATTACCGTGACAAATAATGAAATAATCTGCAATCGCAGAGATCCCTTTCATATCTAATACGACTAAATCCTCGGCTTTTTTATCGTCAGCAGCATTTACAGCTAGCATCATTAATTCTTTTTCATTCATTCTTTTATTCCCCCTGGCTTTTAACTTGCTTTAATATTGAGTTATATGTTTTAACCGTTAATGGGTAGACTGTTTGTTCTTTATCAATCAAAAATGTAATTGTATTTTTTAATGCAAATAATAAAGCTCGATCTAAATCTTGATCCGCTAATTCACGAGCTTCCTCTACACCTGGAAAACTACGGTTAGGTTCAATATAATCTGCTACATATATTACTTTATCTAATAAATTCATCTCTTTATGACCACTTGTATGATATGTGATTGCTTGTAAAATCTCTTGATCATCAATTCCATATTCATGTTCAGTAAGATATGCACCAACAGGAGCATGCCATAATTCTTTATTGTACTTTAAAAGCTTTAATGAAAGTTTATTTTCTTCCATAATTGATTTTAAGTCCTTAATCGGCATGCACTTTGCGACATCATGGAAAATTGCAGCTAGTTCTGCTTTTTTTACATCCGCACCGTACTTTTCGGCTAGTCTAACTGCAGTTTCCATCACACCAATAGTATGTGTAAAACGCCCGTTCGTTAGTTTTTCTTTTACAAGTGAAAGTGCTTTTTGTTTATCCATTAATCCGCTTCTCCTCTAATTAACGGTATTTTCCATATTAAGGTAGTACGATTGTTTTATTTTCTTCAGACTCTTTATATAAAACAATTGTATGTCCAATTACTTGTACTAGTTCAGCGTTTGCACCTTCAGCTAGCTGATCTGCTACATCATAACGATCATCATCACAATTTTGAAGTATACTTACTTTTAAAAGTTCTCTTACTTCAAGCGCTTCTGAAATTTGCTTAACCATATTTTCATTAACTCCACCTTTACCTACTTGAAAAATAGGGTTTAAGTGATGAGCTTTCGAACGTAAAAATCTTTTTTGTTTACCTGTTAACATTTTGTTCCTCCAAGTTTTCTTTCTAATAATGAGTATGCATCAATCGTATTTGGAAAAATTCCCGTCCACTCTTGAAATGCTAATGCTCCTTGATAAATAAACATCGGTAATCCGTTTTGTATAGTCGCATTTCTTTCTTCAGCTTCTTTTAAGAATACTGTTTTAAATGGGCTATAAATTAGGTCCGATACAATTGCATCTGGTGATAAATTCGTTAGTGCTAATGGCGTACTATTTTCATTTGGCTTCATTCCAACAGAAGTTGTTTGAATGATAAGAGAAAAGTGACCTAAATGTTCTTCAGCATCTGAAATAGACATAATATTAACTTCATTCATCAGCTTACCATCTAGTAGATCTTCTGCTTTTTCTAACGTACGGTTAGTGACTGTAATATGCTTAACACCTAAGTGCAGTAAACTATAAAGAATTGCTCTAGCAGCACCGCCTGCACCGATGATTAAAATCTTTTCATCTTCAATCGGATTTTTCAAAACATAAGATAAGCCTCTACAATAACCGATTCCATCAGTATTTTTACCATAAAGTTTTCCATTTTTATTGATGACAGTATTAACTGCCCCAATTGCTTTTGCTAATGGATCAATTTCATCTAAGTACTGCATAATTTCTACTTTTAGTGGTGCTGTAACATTAAATCCTTTAACAGTTGAACGAAATTCTGTCATAACTGATTTTAATTCTGTTATCCCAACTTCTTTTGCAGAATACTGACCCGAAATATGATTAGAGCCAAACCATTCATTATGCATAGTTGGTGACATTGAATGACCAATCGGTTGACCGATTACATAATATTGGTCTTTCATTTCTCTTTAGCCCCCAATTTATTCTTATATAATAGAATTACGAAGAGTAACAGCTACACCTTTTGGTACATAAGCAACAATTATAGCACCTGGTTCATTCACTGTAATCCAACCTAACCCTGAATAAACTATATCAGTTTTAGCATCCTTTATCATAAATTCATGCTTCACTAATTTTGGAAGCTCCTCTATTTGTTCACCATATGGTGGAACTAATAATTCCCCAGCTTGTCTTTCATATAAATCATCAGCATTTTCTTGTTTAGTACGATGAATTGATAATTCGTTAGAGAAGTGACAAGTAAAAGAACGTCTTCCACCTTCTAAATAATCAAAACGAGCTAATCCACCAAAGAATAATGTTTGTCCTTCATTTAATTGATAAACCATAGGCTTAATTTCTTTTTTCGGTGTAATTATCTTTAAACCTTTTTTATCAACGAAATGAGCCATTTGATGGTGATTAATTATACCTGGTGTATCAATTAGATCACTCTGATCATCAAGTGGTATTTGAATCATATCAAGCGTTGTACCCGGAAAATGCGATGTTGTAATGATATTACTATTTTCTTCACTATAACGTTTAATCATCGTATTGATAAATGTTGATTTTCCAACATTTGTACAACCTACTACGTATACATCCTTACCTTCACGGTACTTCTCAATACTTTCAGCTAATTCGTCGATACCAGTGCCTTTTACTGCACTAATTAAATGAACACCTACAGGTTTAAGTCCCCAACGTTTTGCCGTTCCGCTCATCCATTGCGTAAGCTTATTTTTCTTAACTGACTTCGGAATTAAATCTGCCTTATTACCAACTAATAATATTTTGTTGTTTCCAACGAATCGATTAATTCCATTTAACCAGCTGCCAGAAAAATCAAAAACATCAACTACTTTAATAACAAGACAATCCTTAGAACCTATCCCATTTAAGATACGAATAAAGTCCGAATCAGTCAACTCTACATCTTGAATCTCATTATAGTTTTTTAAACGGAAACAACGTTGGCAAATAGTCTCTTCTTTTTCTAATGAAGATGGAGGTGCATATCCAAGCTTGTCCTTATCCTCTGTTTGAATTTCAACTCCACAACCAATACATCTTACTTCTGTATTACTCACTTTTTATCCTCCCATTGTAACAATCCTTGCTTCCTTAAGGATGAAAGAATTCTACGTTCTACCATTCGATTAAATCTTGTCCAAATTCCATCTGTACTTGCAACCGGAACAACTAAAATTGTATGAATGCCTTGACGATTACCACCAAATACGTCTGTAAGCAATTGATCTCCAATCATCACGACTTCATTTGGTTTTAAATTCATTTGTTTATATGCTTTTTTATATGATGTAGCGAGTGGCTTACGTGCACGATGAATGAAAGGAATTCCTAAAGGATCACAAAACTTTCCAACACGCTCCGCATTGTTATTCGATACAACTGTAATTTTAATACCTGCATCATCCATGCTTTTGAACCATTTCGTTAGCTCTGGAGTAGCTAATGGTCGGTCCCACTCTACTAACGTATTATCTAAATCAGTAATAATCCCTTTTATTCCTAAGCCTTTTAAATGCTCAGGCGTAATTGCATAAACATTATTAACAGTTTCACTCGGTAAAAATTTATTAAACATAATTACACCTCAATATATTCTTAAAATCGTTCGACAAATAACTACAATCATTCTAACTGTGGATAAATCTTATACACATTATCCTTAGTCCAAGAACCTACCTTTTCAGAATATATAAACAAATTACCCACAACTTATCCACTTATTTCTGTGGATAAACGAACGATTGTTCTATTTTTAAAAATTTGATACATTAAGTTTAAGAAGAAATTCAAAAAACTTTTCTCACTCGGAGGTGAATGCCCAACCGGGCAAAAAATATGTACAAATTAAATGATGAGTTGTTACTTGAGTCCTACAAAAAAGCTCTAGGTTTACAGCTTGATCCTGCCTTCATTTATTTAATTGAAAAAGAAATTAAACGAAGAGGTCTAGATTACTATATAAAAAAAACATCTTAAACATTTTTATTATTTTCAATATATGCAAATAATACAAGTGAAATAAAAATACAAGCACTCTTTACAATAACAGAAAAAGAACCATCTTTCTATACGATGGCTCCCATTTCGTGAAAAAAAGTGCATACTTAGTGTAATTTACCAAGATTTTGACCAACTCTGATTGCTTGGCCAGATTGAAGTTGCAAATTTGGTGAAAAACTATTAGCTTCAAAAAGTAAAACAACGGTAGAACCGAAAGAAAAATACCCTACTTCTTCACCTTTTTTCAAACGCTTTTCTTTTTTGGTTACTACGATTGTGTTAACAAACATAGCACCAACTTTAATCATCGCAACATGTTTATTGTTTTCAGAGCATAATACTTCTGAAATAACTCGATAATTTTTTGAAAGTGGATCTTTACCATACGTTAATCCTGCTTTATTCACGGGATAAGATTTAGCACCTAATTCGAATTGTGATACAATTTCGCCTTCGATCGGGCTATGTATACGATGATAATGGCTAGGACTTAAATACAATACCATATAATAACCCTCATCATATTTATCTGCCATTTCCTTTGAACCTAACATCTCAATAATGCTATATGTCTTTCCCTTAACGACAAATTTAATATCCATTTCAATTTTCCCACTAGACTCTAACACACCATCTACCGGACAAGCTAATTCACTTTCACCAGCATGAATCGGTCTCGCATTTTGCTTTAATTCTCTAGTAAACAAGGCATGTAAAGTAGGAAAAACAGTCTCTTTACTTTCATCCATATTTAAATTAAACGCTTTAATATAAGGATTAATAAAAACCCTACTAAATCTAGAAGTAGCAAGCCTACGTAAAAGACCCGAAGTAAAACGATTATTCGTTAACTCTATAAACAAACGATAAAAACTCTGTTTCATCAATGTACTCCTAACTAAAATTATATATATAAATTTATAACATATTATTCCAAAACTAACAAAACACTAAATGATCTTTCTGTCGTTGCTATAAATTGTTTATTCTTCTAATATAACTTGTACTCTCTACTTCTTTAATCCTTATCTAATGATCCTACCATTGCTACCCTTTACCTAAAACACTTAGAATCCCTTAATCTACTTGTCACTAACTGTTCACCAAGATTTCACACTGAGTTCACATTAAGCTGATACAATTACTGATGTAATATACATTAGGAGGTTGCCTATGTTGAAAGATCAAAGCTTAGGTGAATGGACTAACACACTTTTAATATATAAATTTGCGTTAGATGAAATCAATACTAAAATTAGAATTTTAAATGAAGAATTTACTTTAACTCATAATCATAATCCAATCGAACACGTAAAATCACGATTGAAAAAACCTGACAGTATAATAGAAAAACTTGAGCGAAAAGGTTTAGAACTAACTCAATATAATTTGGAAAATTATATGAGTGATATAGCTGGAGTGCGTATTAGTTGTTCATTTATTAGTGATATTTATATGATCTATGAACTATTAAAACAACAAGACGATATTCATATAATAGAAATAAAAGATTATATAAAAAACCCAAAACCAAATGGCTATAAAAGCTTTCATATGATTATTGAAATTCCAATTTTCCTTGCTTCTGAAACGAAGAGAGTAAAAGTAGAAATCCAAATTAGAACAGTTGCCATGGATTTCTGGGCAAGCCTCGAACACAAGATTTTTTATAAATACAATAAAAAGGTCCCAAAAGCAATTATAGAAAGCTTGAATGAAGCTTCCGCAACTGTAAATTCATTAGACTATAAAATGGAAATGATTAGAGACCAGGTTGAACAGCTTAATTGAATATAGCAGAACAAAGGTTAGGCTCTCTTTTCTTTCCTAGTATTCCTAAAATCAAATTTAGTTTAAAAAAACAAGGTATATTGACATACCTTGTTTTTTAGAGTGTTGAAATATTAAATGGTCAAACATATATTAAGTGAACCTTATTTGATTTGATAAATCAATTCATTCTTTGATGATTTATTTATGATTTTAAATGTTAATATGTTTGAGTTGTTCTATAACATCAACAAACTCTAGTAATTGTTTATTCTTGAGAAGTTAAAGAAATTACAAACTGATTAACAAGCTGTTATGCTACTCTAAGTAAAGGATATTAAATTAGGTTTTTAGTGTATCTTTTTTTGATGAATAAATTGATTGGAACGGAAGGATGCTCGACTCCTATGGGATATGCGGGAAGGCTGAGACCCCGCAGGCTTGCCGAGGAGGCTAAAGAATCTCGCCCCATGGAAAGCGAGCATCCTGTAGTGGAAATCAATCTCACTAAACCCCTTTACGAAAATTTGGTAATTTAATTGACAAGGTTGTATTTCAACAACATGAAACAAGGTATATTAACATACCTTGTTTTTAATTTAATTATATCTAAGTACATTTTCAACTATCATATAATGCACGCAATCTTTCATATATTAAATAACAAAGATTTTAAAAGAATTAGACTCATCTATTCTATTTCTAGTTCTTTCAGCTTTAAATTTAAGATAAAATAGGATATGTTAATATAAATGTAAATAAGAAAGTTTATGAACATAGATCAAAAAATTGGAGGAGCCGATTTGGATAATGAATTAAACTATAAAACAATCATTCCAGAAAATATTCCGAATGAACGTAAGTCCGCCTTAAAAACACTTGCCTACTATTTTTTAATATTTATTGTAGGTTTGAACTTACTAATCCTGATTGCTTCAATATGGGGTATGATTTTTGTTAGTGTTGCGGATATAAACCTTACTGAAAAACAATTTGATAATCTTATAAATACCGTTTCAATTTATTCGGATTCCATTTTTGGTGTCCTCAGCTTATTATGGCTCTATTATTATACGAAGAAAAAAGGACTTCTAACTTTAAGACGAATAAATATAACTGTAATTGACGTTGTTATCGTTTTAGGAGCATATGTGGTTCTTATGGCTTCCTCACAGCTTCTTGATGTTATTTTTCAACATTTCAATTATTCAATTGCTACGCCTGATAACCAAAAAGCAGTGGAAGGCTTATTGCGAACTAATCCAATCCTTATGATTATATCTGCGGTTATTCTTGCACCAATTAAAGAAGAATGGATTACACGTAAGTTAATTATTGGATCAATTTTTAAAAACTCGCCGATTATTGGTTTAATTGTAAGTTCATTTGGGTTTGGTTTATTGCATATGCTTGCTGGTTTTTCAATCTATGCATTACTATCTTATTCTTTAGCTGGTTTAATTTTTGGTATTATCTATATCAAAACAAAAAAAATCGAAGTTACAATTTTTGCCCATTTTTTAAATAACTTAGTTTCAATTATTGCTTTTTTTATTGTAAACTAACAAAAAAAACGCTCCTAGGGGCGTTTTTATAATGTATTTATGAGGTGTATAATGAGTTATTTATTGATACTAATTGGAGGATTTTTTGGAGCAATTCTTCGTTACCTAATAGGTCTATCAATCCATCCACTTTCAAATGGATTTCCAATTCAAACATTTTTAATTAACATAATTGGATGCTTCTTTTTAGGTTTCTTTTTGCCGATGGCTAAAGTTAAATTAAAACCTGAATATACATTACTAATCGGAACTGGATTTACTGGAGCATTTACTACATTCTCTACTTTTTCACTTGAAAATGTAGCTCTGATGGATGCAAAAAAATTGCTAGTAAGTCTAGTCTATATCATCTCAAGTTTAGTGATCGGAATAAGTTTGGCGTATCTTGGTTTTAAAGCGGCTGAGAAATTCAATAAAGTAAAAGGAGAAACCTCATCATGATTGTTATTGTTGGAATAGGTGGGGGAATCGGAGCAATTTTTCGCTATGCCCTTGGAAACTTTGTTAATAAAAAAGTTAAAACAAATTTTCCTTTTGGAACTTTCGTTATAAACATACTTGGATCGTTTATTTTAGGTTTTATCAACCATTTATACCTCGATAAATCGCTTTCTACTACAATGTGGCTGTTTATTGGTGTAGGAATATTAGGTGGGTTTACAACCTTTTCTACTTTTGGATACGAATCAATTCAATTACTGGTTGCAAAAAAGTATAAAACTGCATTATCTTATATCATTTTATCTACTATTATTAGTATTTGTAGTGCATATATCGGTTTTCATATTTTTAGATGAACCGAGAAATTAGATCTAAAAAAAACCTCTGTTCCCAGAGGTTTTTTATTTTTTCAATTTTATCAACCAAAATCTAATGTTTTACCGGTCTCTGCATATGTTTTTACATTACTTAAAATCATTGGCCAGGTTGATTTTGTATTTTCATATGAAGGGTGATTTTCTGGCCATTGGTCGTTAACTAGTGTTAATTTTGTACATTCACCCATCTCTTCAAGTGTAAGTGTAATTTTAGTTTCTAATTCAGCATGATTTTCACGGTAAACTGGACCTGCATGTTCTGTATAACTCATCATTTTATGAGGTTCAAATGCTAGAATTTCCCCATAAACATGCACTGTATGTTCTCCCGCTTCTCCTGGTCCAATATATTCATACTGTGCTCCGACTTCAAATGTTGATTTTAAAATACAACCAAAAAAGATAGCTTTAGTTCCTTCTGGCGAAACAAATATGTTCCACACCTCTTCAGGTTTAGCCCCAATATAAAACTCATACTTAAGATCTTCCATTTTCTCATCCTCCATTTGTTTTATGTGTAGAATGATGAAATTGATTCTAGATGATACTTCCATTATATACCAAAAGTAGATCAACTACTGATTTCATTTGTTTTCATGAATTTTTATATTAAAATTAAATCATACGAAATTTATTTATAGCTAAAAACAATTTTTAATGCGGGGTGACAAGATGAATTTAACTTATGAAGTAATTGACGAGGATCAAATTGGATTATGTAGAGATTTATGTAATGAATTAATGACATTTCAGAAGTCAAAAGCGAAGATCAAACCAGAGTTATTTGATAGTATGAATTTTGATACACGTATGGTTCCTTCAGTAAAAAAAGCTATACATAATTATATTGTTATCGTGAAAGATGGAGATCAAATCGTTGGTTATGTTTATTCAAATATTTCTCCAAAAGAAGTATATGTAAGCGAATTTGCAACTTTTTTTGACCTTTCTTCAGTCCATAAAAAGAATGTAGGATGTTTATCTCAATTTTACATTAAAGAAGAATATAGAAAATATGGAGTAGGCTCTGTACTATTCAAAATGTCAATGAACTGGCTAAAACAATTTGAAGATGTAGAGGATTATTTTATCTATGTTTCAAATGGTAATGAAGACGCTCTAGATTTCTATAAACGTAAGGGATTCTCTGTTAGCCATACCATATTAGATGGTTTTATAACAGTTTTAAGAAGTAACGATCAATTTCAAACAATATAAGAAAAGTATAAAATAAAGGGGTGTCTCAAAAGATCTTTCGAGACACCCCTTCTAATTTATTTACTATTAAAATGCCCAGTTACCATTTCTCATGATTGGTTCAACTGTACCATCTTCTTTAATACCATCGATATTTAATTCCGCTGATCCGATCATGAAATCAACGTGAGTTAAACTTTGGTTGATTCCTAATTTTTCTTGCTCTTCTGAAGGTAATTTTTCTCCATCCTTCATATTGTTTGGATATGCTTTACCTAAAGCTAAGTGGCAAGAAGCATTTTCATCATATAATGTGTTGAAGAAAATTAAACCTGTATTTGAAATTGGTGAATCATGTGGTACTAATGCTACTTCACCTAGACGGCGAGCACCTTCATCAGTATCTAATAAGTGTTGTAAAGTATCATAGCCTTTTTCAGCTGTAAAATCGACAACTTTACCATCTTTAAATGTTAAAGAGAAGTTCTCAATTAGATTTCCACCGTAATTTAATGGTAAAGTTGCTTTAACAGTACCATTTACGCCATGGCTATGTGGCATAGAGAATACTTCTTCAGTTGGAATATTAGGATTAAACCATTTTCCATCTTCACTGTTCGCTCCGCCACCTTTCCATACATGATTATCTACTAAATCAAGTTTTAAATCAGTACCAGGTGCTGTGTAATGTAATGTTTTGTAACGTTTGTCATTTAATTGAACAACTTTTTCTTGTAAGAAATCGTTGTGTTTAACCCAAGCTTCAACTGGATTTTCATTGTCTACTCGGCAAATTTTGAATACTGAGTCCCAAAGTAATTCCATCGCTTTATCAATTGGTTCATTTGGATAAACTTTTTCAGCCCATTCAACACATGGAATAGCTACGATTGACCATCGAATTCTATCAGCCATCATGTATTCACGATAATTATGTAGTGCTTTGCTAGCTGTTTTATTAAAAGTTGCAATACGTTTTGGATCGATCCCTTTTAATAATTCTGGATTTGGTGAAATTACTGATAAAACAGCACCACCATTTTCAGCTAATTCTTCCATAGCTGTTACTTTCCAGCCTGGGAATTCTCCAAAAACTTCTTCAGGAGCTAGTTCATATTTAGTACGAGTAATTACATCATCATTCCAATCAATGTTTACATTTTTTGCTCCAGCTTCATAAGCGAATCTTACAACTTTACGAACGAATTCTGCAGCTCCGATTGGCGCATTTATTTGTAATGTTTGTCCTGATACGATATTAACACCACTTTTTACCGCAAGTTCAGCATATTTTTCTAATGATTTTTCAAACTGAGACATTGATATCCCTCCATGTTTAACGATTTAAAAACCTAACCTACTAAATTATAATATAAAGTTCAGAAAATTGGTACATAAAAGAGACTGACTATTCATTTTTATTTGAAATGTCAGAGAGACTTTGGCAGACTAGTTAATTACTTGATCTCGTTGTCGCTCTTTAAACAAAAAAAGCACCCTCAAAAAGTGCTTTTTTGTTTAAATAAGTCTAAAATTTTTTATGAAACAATGTACGTTTCATAACCATTAACATTTAGGAATTTTTCAGCTTTCTCTCTGTCATTTTCTGTTTGAAGACTTATTCTTAGTACACCTGGTAACCCTTCACGTGATTCTATGATCCTTAGATTCGTAATGCTTACTTGATGAATCGATAAGATGGTCGTGATGTTAGCAAGCTCACCGACTCGATCTAAAACGTCTACATACAAATCAAAATAACTTGGGATGGCGCCATTTGCTTTTGCTGGCATGTTGTCTCTAAAATCTTTTGATTCCTTGAAATAATGAAAGATATCTTCTTTATCCTGGCTTTCAACAAGCTGATACATTTGTTTCATATCATCAATCCAATTCGAAATTAATGAAAGCAATGTATCCTTATTTTGAATCACAATATCTGTCCACATTTTTGGGCTGCTTGATGCAATCCTAGTAATATCCCTAAACCCTCCGGCAGCTAAAGCTGTTACTAAAGGCTCGTCCTTCGAGTAAGTTTTAACTTGCTTTACAAGATTAGATGCAATGAGGTGTGGAAAATGGCTTACCACTCCGGTGATTTGATCATGTGTTTCTTCATCAATTACAACAAAATGTGAACCTGTTCCTTTAAGCCATTCTTTTAATTCATCAATTTGATCATTTTTAGTATTTTCACTTGGTGTCAAAGTAAAATATGCATTTTCAAATAAATGAACTTTTGCACTCTCGATGCCAGTTTTATGGGAGCCTGCCATTGGATGACCTCCAATAAAGCAATAACCTTTATCTGTAAGAGTCTTTGAATGCCTCATAATTTCACTTTTCGTACTACCTACATCAGTTAATATGACATCATCTTTGAGTTCATATTCACTTAACATATGTATATATTTTATTGACTCCTCTACAGGACAAGAAAAAATGATTAGATGAGCCTTCTCGGCACAGTCTTTAAGCTGTACCGAGATTTCATCTAAAACTTGAATTCTCTTACCAATTTCAAGTTGTTTTTCGTTTATATCATATCCAATTATATTTACATCATGAACTTTTTTTATTGCCAAGGCAATTGAGCCTCCGATTAATCCTGTGCCAATTAAAAGGACGTTCTTTTTCAAGGCATTCACCGCCTATCCTTCATTAAGTAATATTATTTATGATTGTAGTTTTGCACGGAAGTCTTTTAACTCAAACATAAATTCTTCAAATTGTGGGATATTCATTTGTTGAGCTGAATCTGATAACGCAACTGCTGGATCTGGATGTACTTCAGCCATTATTGCATCTGCTCCAATTGCTAATGCTGCTTTTGCTGTCGGTAATAGTAAGTCTTTACGACCTGTAGAATGTGTAACATCTACTACAACAGGTAAATGTGTTTCTTTCTTTAGAATAGGTACTGCTGAGATATCTAATGTATTTCTTGTAGCTTTCTCGTAAGTACGAATTCCTCTTTCACAAAGAATAATTTGGTCATTTCCTTGTGAAATAATGTATTCTGCTGCATTAATAAATTCTTCAATTGTTGCTGACAGTCCACGTTTTAATAATACTGGTTTATTTACTTGACCAACTGTTCTCAGTAAATCAAAGTTTTGCATATTACGTGCACCAATTTGAATTACATCAACGTATTCTAAAGATCTTTCAACATCATTTGGATTTAGAATTTCACTTATTACTGCTAAATCAAATTCATTTGCTACTTCTCTTAAAATTTGTAGCCCTTCGTATCCAAGTCCTTGGAAATCGTATGGAGAAGTTCTAGGTTTAAATGCACCGCCTCGCATCATTGTTAAACCTTGTTGTTTCATAGCTTGTGCCACTGCACGTACTTGTTCATAGCTTTCAACTGCACATGGACCCATAATAAATGATTGAGAACCATCACCAAGGACAATATCATTTTTCACTTTTACAATTGTATTGTCAGGCTTTTTCTTTCTTGAAACTAAAAGAGCTTTTCTGTGATCATCCTCTTGTAACTCTAAGCTTGCCTGGAAGATCGTCTTGAAAATATGTTGTAAAGTAGAAGTTTCAAATGGACCTTCATTTACATTTGCAATCATATCTAATACTTCACGCTCACGAACTGGATCGAAACGCTTAATACCATGTTTAATCTTTTGCTGACCAATTTCTTGAACAACTTTTCCACGCTCGTTTAATAATTCAACGATTTTTAAATTAATCTCATCAACCTTATCACGTAATTGCACTAACTCATTATTTGTACTCATTTCTTTTTCCTCCTCAAATTTTAAATGTCTATTCCAATACCACTTCTTTTATCAAGAAGTAAGTATGTAAAAAATGAAAACAAAAAGTCCCTACTGAATAAACAGTAGGGACGAATTATTTAATCGCGGTACCACCCTAGTTGTGAACAAAAACTCTGTTCACCACCTTCATTTTGTTAACGATCAAAATGACCGTTTCTATTTTCATTAAATGAAATAGAAATTGCTCCAAGAATGTAATTCAGCATACCTTATGTACTGACTCGCAGCTTCCGTCAGCTCTCTTAAACAGGGAAGTTATGCCTACTGTGCCCTTATCAACGCAAATATATTTAATTGTCAAAAGATTCATTAAAAAAGTTATTAATGAGGATTATAAAGCACTTTTAAATAGACTGTCAATGCATTTTTTTTCTAGAATATGTAACGATTTTAAAAAAGATACATCGTTATTGGAATGGTAGCGCTTACTATTTTCAACATTTTTTTTATACTGCTTACATTTTTTTTATGGTACAGACACACAGAATTTGTACATTACATAAATATATAAATAACAACTAACCTTACCTTCCTTAGGAGTGATTATATGCCTGGTCTATTTACCGCCTTAAGTCTTTTCTTAAAAGAAGTGTTTGTGTTTGTTTCCTATGTTAAAAATAATGCCTTCCCTCAACCTCTTTCACAAGCTGAAGAAACGCTCTATTTAAATCGTATGGCAAATGGAGATGGAGAAGCACGGAATTTATTAATTGAACATAATTTAAGGCTCGTTGCTCACATCGTCAAAAAATTTGAAAATACCGGAGAAGATGCGGAAGATTTAATTTCGATTGGCACAATAGGTTTAATAAAGGCAATTGAGAGCTTTGTTCAAGGTAAAGGAACTAAATTAGCCACATATGCTGCTAGATGTATTGAAAACGAAATACTTATGCATTTACGTGCTTTAAAGAAAACAAAAAAAGATGTCTCCCTTCATGATCCAATAGGTCAGGATAAAGAAGGCAATGAAATTTCACTTTTAGACATATTAAAAACTGAGACAGAAGATGTAGTTGATCAAATTCAACTTAATATGGAATTAGAAAAAATCAAGCAATATATTAAGATTCTAGACGACCGTGAAAAAGATGTAATTATTCAGCGCTTTGGTATTGATATGGATAAGGAACTAACTCAACGTGAAATCGCAAAGAAATTAGGTATCTCAAGAAGTTATGTTTCGAGAATTGAAAAACGTGCATTAATGAAAATGTACCACGAGTTTTTAAGAGCTGAAAAAGAAAAGAAAAAAGATAAAAAATAAACCACTAAAGATGAATATGACCTCCAATTGTTAGTCAGATCTAACAATTGGAGTGAATTCATTTTTAGTGGTTTTATGCTTGCTCTTCTTTTTGCATTTTGCGTTTAAAATAATTGGATGTCAGAAAGAAACCTAATGCAAAAATCAGCATTGTAAAAACGATACTTTCGACTATTAATATTTTATGTTGGGTTAATCCGTCCTTTGGAAGGAGAGTCCCGATATAGAAAAAAGTAGCCAATGCTGTTGTTATTGCTCCAAATGTTTTAAAATCGTTAATTTTCGCCTGTAGCTTTTTTAAATTCACGAATACTACACCTTCCCTTCTTGTTGACTTAATAACTTTAACATACTTTATACAAAAAAAGTGAAGGTAATTAAAGGCAGTATATGTAGAGATTAGTAAGTACAATTTGTCAAGGAGTTAATTATTGTCTTGTTGATTTTTGCGTTATGCTTTATCACTAAAACTATATTGCTAAAATATTACCAGTATCTATTTCAACACAAAGAAGAAAGGAATTATTTTAAATCCCTTTCTCTTTCAAATGCGTATACTATCACATATTCTTAAGTTATTTTAGACCATTCTTAATAAACTCAATCGTACGTTCAGTTTCCTGTTCTTCGTTCCAAAAAGGTGTATTTTCTAGGACAATTGAAGAGATAACTAGACCAACTACTGTTGAGATAATTAGTCTTAGTACTGTCGGTATCGGTAGTTCTTTTATTTGCCCTTTATCGATAAACGATTGTAATACAGTGGCTACTTTAGGGTACATTTTATCTTTAAAGAGTCTTTTTAGCTCTTCTTGCATATCGTCTTGGAATGGCATTTCTTGTATGATTATTTTTACAACTGCCTTATTTTTCTTTGCAAATTCCATACGATTTTTAATAAGCGCATTAAGAAAATCTTCAAATGTTTCGTACTCTAAATGAAATACTGCTTTAGAAAAACGATCCATTTCAAAAGGAGCAATTGTTTTTACTAATGTCGGTTTAATAATACTTTTTAATAAATCCTTTTTTGTTTTAAAGTAACGAAAAATAGTACCTTCAGCAACATTTGCTTTTTTGGCAATTTCATTGGTAGATGTACTAACGAATCCTTTTTCTGCAAAAATTTCAATAGCAGCTTCAAGGATTTTTATTTCTTTTTCATTCATTTCTTGTAATTTTTCTTCTGGAAAAAACTCTTCTAATTTAATTGGTAACACTCCTTAAATTGAACGCTGTTTCTTTAATGCAACTATATTTAAAGAAATAAATAATATTGAAAATCCAAGTAGGATTAATAATTGATATACAACATCAGAAAGTGACTGCCCTTTTATCATAATTCCTCTAAGAGCTTCTGCTCCATATGTCAGTGGTAAAATACCCCCGATAAATTTGAACCAATTGGGTAAAAATGCCGTTGAGAAAATACCTGAAAAAAGTATTTGCGGAACAGCAATAACTGGAATAAATTGTACAACCTGAAATTCATTATTTGCATATGCCGATAACAGCATACCAAGTGTAAGAGCAGTTAAAGATAATAGAATATTAACTACACAGACTTCCCATGCACTTCCTACATTATACATATCTAATACACTGATTGAAAAGACTGTTATGATGATTGATTGGATTAAAGCAAAAAATCCAAAGCCTAAAATATAACCAACAACAATTTCCCATCTTTTGACTGGTGTAACGAGTAATCTTTCAAGTGTTGTTGTTAATCTTTCCCTTACAAATGAAATACCTGATAAGATAAAAACAAATAAGAACGAGAAAAATCCAATAAAAATTGGTCCAATTGAATCAAATGATTCCATATTTTTGCTACCATAAATTGGGTCCATTACTATTTTAAGATTAGAAGGGGTATTTTCCTTAACTGCCGATTGAATTGCATCCATTACTGCAGTTGATCTTGCTTTATCTGTCCCTTCAAACTGTACAACTATTTCTCCTGATTTGAACAAAACAGCTCCGTCAAGATCCATATTTTTCAATTTATCTTCAATGTCTGAAGGATTTACATTTTTTACTTTCGCATAATCTTTTACAATTTGCTCAAATGCTGGAGGCGCATCTACTAGTGCTAAAGTTGGTTTTGTGTCATCTTGTTTTAAGATATAAGAAAATAAAAACAATAATACGATAGGAGCAACAAAAATCATTGCAAGGGATCTTCTATCTTTTAAAAATTGTTTTATTATACGTTTAGAAATAGCAAAGACTCTCATGAGCTCACCTCAGTATTAAAATATAGGTCTTCGATTTTGCCTGTTTTTGATTGCGAGATTAAATTTTCAGTAGTATCTAAAGCGATTAATTCACCTTCTCTAATTAATCCGATTCGTTCACATTTTTCAGCTTCTTCCATGATATGAGTTGTAATAATTATTGTAGTACCTTGTTTTTTCATCTCAAAAAATTGATTCCAAATTTGCTTTCTTAGAACTGGATCAATTCCAACTGTCGGTTCATCAAGGATTAATAATGTAGGTTTATGAAGGATTGAAATTGCAAGAGAAAGTCGTTTTTTCATTCCACCAGAATATTGATTAACTTGCTTGTTTAATGAGTCCTCTAACCCAACGATTTGGGCTACTTCTTGAATTCTTGATTTAAGTTCTTTACCTTTTAGATTATATAGGGCACCAAAGAAACTTAAATTATCAGCACCCGTTAAATCGCTATATAAAGCGTCAGATTGTCCCATATAGCCTATTGAAGGAAGGACTGTGAAATTAGGCATTTCATTATTGTAAACTAATACTTCGCCATTTGAACTTTTATCGATCCCAGCAATTAATTTTATTAAAGTTGTTTTACCAGAACCTGATGGACCTAAAATCCCAAATATCTCTCTTTCTTGAATGCTCATTGAAATATTTTTTAGCACAGCTCTTTTTCCAAATAAACGGTCAACATTTTGGATTTGAACAACATTGCTCATCTTATTCCTCCGTTCAAGTCTATTTCTTTTAAAGTACACCATAATGAGTGAGTACTCACTTTATATCTTTATCTTAATCCACTTTTTATTGCCAGTCAACAAAAAGTGAGTACTCACTCAATTGTATTTTAATAAAAAAAGAAAGATGACTATAAGACATCTTTCTTTAAACAATTTATAACGCTTTAATCATTTCCTCAACCATTAATGTAGAATTAACAGCAGCAGTATGAATGAATTGATCAAATGAAATATTTGATTCTTTCCCTGCAATATCAGACAATGCTCTTGTTACAACAAATGGTACTTTAAAAGCATAACAAACTTGTGCGATTGCAGCTGCTTCCATCTCTACAGCATACAGATCACCAAATTTCTCTTTTACAAAGTCAACTCTTACTGGATCGTTCATAAATGAATCACCAGTTACGATTAATCCTTCAACAACTTGGATACCATTAATTTTTTCAGCGCATTTTTTAGCGATAGACTTTAATTTATCATCAGAAGGGAATGCAGCTGGCATACCTGGAACTTGTCCATATTCATAATTGAATGCGGTAACGTCTACGTCATGATGACGCACCTCAGTTGAGATAACAACGTCCCCAACATTTAAATCCGTATGGAGTCCACCTGCAGATCCTGTGTTAATAACAACATCTGGCTGGTATTTTTCTAAAAGAATTGCTGTTGCCATTGCTGCATTAACTTTACCAATGCCAGACTTTAATAAAATTACTTCTTTTCCTTCGTATGTACCTATGTTATATTCTGAACCCGCAACTTCTTCTTTTCTTACATTGTCTAATTTATCGCGTAATACATGTACTTCTTCTTCCATTGCTCCAATAATAGCTATTTTCATTCTTTTAATTACCTACTTTCTCTTTCAAACTTTAATTATTTTACCATATAGCGACATATCATTCATCTTTAAGAATACGTACAACAAAAAACACTTTAATTCTTAAAAAGAAGGACATTCTTTTACTTTACCGGAGCTAGCTTACTATGTGGCGTAAGCTTACCATTTCTCCTGTAGGGCCTAAAAACTTCATTCCCTCGTTTAATACTTTAACTCATTTACTTCTTGTACCAAAATAGGTAGCCAGCCTTCTTTTACAACCCAGTGTAAGTATACGACATATTTATAGCTTAAGTCGTTTGTGGCAACGTATACTTTTATACTTTGTTGATCGAATCCTTGTTCAATATGCCAAACTGAATAATCTTCTTTTGTTAAAGAAATCGCATTTGATACTGCTTCTTCCATTTCATAAAAATCCTGAGACTTATGACTATAGTGAACTGTATGAGGTTCAATTTGTCTTGTTTTGTTAGGTGTCCATTCTTTTACAGTCGATTCTATAATATTTTCATCGTTTATTGAATCTTTAATGATCTCATTTACTTTTTCACGATATTTCGCTTGATATGGATTCGGTATATCAGTCATTTGCTTTGGTTCTTGAGCAATCGTAGTAATCTTAGCTTTTGCCGTATTAGGCTCTATCTTTTGTTGGTTAACAATCGGTAAAGCTATTTTTATCCCTAAATAGATGATTCCAAAAAGAAGTGGAATAAGTAATATTCTGTAAAAATAATTCCCACTTCGTACTCGTCTTAATTTTTGGACCCTTTTGTTTGGTTCAATCGAAGACATTGACAAAATCCTCCAAAAACAACTAATTTTTCCCTATTTTAACATAGAGTTAATTAATTAAAAAAGCTATTTTGTGTGGTTTTTATCAAAGTTATAGATAGATTTTATTAAACTTGTAACTGTGTCAGAAGTAGATGTAACTTCGTTTGAAACATTTAAACTAACTACAGCGAATGCATATCTTGGCTGATCATATGGAAAATACCCTGCAAACCATTTGTTTTGTTCGACTATTTTACCATCAACTACTTTTGTTTCAGCTGTACCACTTTTCCCTGCTAAAGTGTAAGGTAAACTAGTATATCGATTTCCTGTTCCTTTCGCATCCGTAACGACACCACGAAGTAACTCTCTTAATTGTTGCATTGAATCCGGAGCTAAATAATCATCTACTAATGTCTGTTCTGGAAATTTAAACATTTCTGTACCATTTTTATATAATACAGAATCGACTACTTTTACTTGTTTTGGGCTACCACCTCTTGCAATTGTAGCCATCATATTAGCTACGGCTAAAGGGGATACTTTTACATCCTGTTGCCCAATGGAAGTATTTAAGAGCTTATCACTTAAATAGTTTCCTACAAAATAAGTTGGTTTCCCTTCGTTTTGAAATTGACTAAAACTAGACTCATGATAGACAGATCCTGTCCATCCTACTGGACCATCTAAACCTAGCTTTTTGGCATATGTTTGAAACATATCTTTATTTTTTAAAGTTAATTGTTTACCTAATTGACCAAATGTGTAATTACAACTTTCATAGAAACTTTGTTGAAAAGTTAAATTTCCTTTACGCTTTTTCTCTTCATCTTCGTATTTACCAACTAGATTATTATTACAATTATACACTTGATTTTCTTTCACAATTCCTTGATCTATTGCGGCAGCCGCTACAACTGTTTTAAAGACAGAACCTGGTGTACTAGCTAATAGTGCATAATTAGTCGCCGTATTATCATTCGAAGAAAATAGTTTTTGGAAATTCATATTTGGTCGGCTAACCATTGCTAATAAATTGTTAGTCTTTACGTCAATTAACACTGCTGCACCTTTTTGAAGTTTAGCTTGATCAACAGCCTGTTCTAATATTTGTTGTAAATCTTTATCTAATGTAGTTGAAAGGGAAACTGGATAAAATGGATTACTAGGTTTCGCATATTTTACTTCATTTCCAAACATCGGTTTACCTAAATTATCTACGTGAAGCATTAAATTAGATGTGCCATCAGATTTTAAGAAATCTTCAAACTGAGCCTCTAAGCCAATTACCCCAAATTCTTTAGGTTTATAATCTCGATCACTTTCATACTGTTTTTCATATTGTTCTTTATTTTCTCTAGCTATTCCAATTAGGTGTTCTGCCAATTGTTTATCGTCTTTGTCTTGAGACAACATGGAAATAAGTCCAGAAACATGTAAATTATTTATTTCATCAATTTGTTCCGATGATAATGTTTTTGTCATTCCTTCTAATGTAAAAGGTTCTTTTTTACCGTTAAACTGATTTTTAATAGCTGCAACCGGTACTCCTGTAATCGACGATAATTTATCAATCGGCCAATCGATTGTTTTTAAAAATGGAAATAAAATAACTTTTGGAGTGTAAGCTGCACTTAATAATTTTCCATTTCGGTCAAGTATTTTTCCACGTCCATTATCAATCCGAAACTGAAATGTTCTTTGAGCAACACTTCGTTCGATTAGATTTACCTTTTGTGGGCCAAAATTCTTTTGATGTAGTACACTAATATCTAAACATCTGTATACGATTAAAGAAAAAAGTAACGAAATTATAATTAATATGGCTTTTATCCGTCTATGCATATAAAAAACACCTCATCTACAGTGTAGACGGGGTGTTCTTTTTTCAAACAATTAAATTGTTAAACAAATCAAATTATTTAACAGCAAGAATTCTTACTTGCATATCTCCACCTGGAGTATTAACTGTCACTTCTTCACCAACAGTTTTGCCTAATAAGCTTTTTGCGATTGGAGAATCATTTGAAATTTTACCTTCAAATGGATCAGCCTCAGCACTACCTACAATTGTGTAAGTTTCTTCGTCACCAGCTGGCAATTCTAAGAAAGTTACAGATTTACCTAAAGTTACTGTATCTGATGCATCATTATTTTCAGTAATAATTTCAGCATTACGGATCATATTTTCTAAAGTTGTAATACGACCTTCAACAAATGCTTGTTCATCTTTTGCAGCATCGTATTCAGAGTTCTCTGAAAGGTCACCAAAGCTACGAGCAATTTTAATACGCTCTACTACTTCAGCACGCTTTACTGTTTTTAAGTTTTCTAATTCTTGTTCTAATTTTTGTTTCCCAGCTAAAGTCATAGGGAATTTTTTTTCGTTAGCCATTTTGTACACTCCTTTTAGTATCCACCGTTTCTTTTATGTAGAACTTCTAAATATATGTTTATACAATGTAGTTGTACAAACAGTGTATGAGAATAATTTATGAAACATTCAACTTATGAAAACGCATTCTTTTATATAGAAAGATGAAGAAGTTAGTGCTTCTCCATCTTTCCAAAATTATATTTAGGAATTATTCTCTCATATGAACGTATTATAATACACTTACTCTTTCAAGTATAGTCTGAATTTTTGTAGCCATTAAATCAATAGCCACAAAGTTCTGACCGCCTTCTGGTATGATAATATCTGCGAATTTCTTAGATGGTTCACAGAATTGATTATGCATAGGGCGTACAACATTTACATATTGATCTACCACAGAATCAACTGTTCTTCCACGTTCTTTTATATCTCGTTGTATTCGACGAAGTATTCGTAAGTCAGCATCCGTATCTACAAATATCTTTATATCCATTAAGTCACGTAAACGCTCGTCTTCTAGTACTAGAATACCTTCTAAAATTATAACTTCTTTTGGTTCTACAGGGATTGTTTCTGAAGATCTTGTATGAATTGTATAGTCATATACAGGTTTTTCAATTGCTTTGTATTGCAATAAATCTTTTATATGCTCAATAAACAAATCATTATCAAATGCTAATGGATGGTCATAATTTGTTTTCAATCTTTCTTCCATTGGTAAATGCGTTTGATCTCTATAATAAGAATCTTGCTGAATCATTAAAATTGAATGACCTTTAAATTGATCATAAATTGCTTTTGTTACAGAAGTTTTACCAGAGCCAGTCCCTCCAGCAATTCCAATTACAATGGGCTTATTCCCCATACTTCAATCCCTCTTTCTTATCAAACTAACTTTTTTCTCATCATGTTGTAAGGATAAACTTTTTGATCCACTTTAATTTTTACAATTTCTAATGGATGTCTTGCAGCGTCTACTTCTGTTTCATCTTCATTGACAATTACACCAACTGTTTGTTTGAAGTTTTCAATTTCAGGTCCAAAGAATTCAATTTGATCACCTGGCTTGAAGTAGTTACGTTGTTGGATTGTTGCGATACCAGTTTCATCATCATAGTCTAATACAAGACCTGCAAAATCATACGTAGTTTTTTTGCTATGATTTCCATACATTTGCTCTTTCATTCCTGGGAATCCTTCAAAGAATGAAGAAGCAGTGTCACGATTAGCACATTTATCTAGTTCTTCAACCCATTCTTCTTTAAATTCAAAGTTTTCTGGGTCAGCACAATATGCATCAATTATTTTACGATAAACGGATACAACTGTTGCTACGTAATGAATTGATTTCATACGGCCTTCAATTTTTAAACTATCTACACCCATTTCAATAAATTTAGGAATTGAACGTAATAAATTTAAATCTTTCGGGCTCATTGCAAATGGTGCATCTTCTTCAGCAAATAAAGCATTTTCTGATGCATCCGGATTTTGTGACTCAGTTTGGACTAAATCATAATCCCAACGACATGATTGACAGCATCCACCACGATTCGAATCACGTGCAGTCATATGATTACTCAAAGTACAACGGCCAGAATAAGCAATACACATTGCTCCATGAATAAATGTTTCAATTTCAACGTCTACTTTTTCTTTAATTTCTTTTATTTCTTCATAGCTCGTCTCACGTGCTAATACTAATCGATGTAATCCTTCTTCTTTCCAGTACTGAGCAGCACGATAATTTGATAAAGATTGTTGTGTACTTAAATGTACTTCTAATTTAGGTGCAGCTTCTTTACATGTTTCAATAATATATGGGTCAGCTACAATAATACCCGTAACTCCAGCAGCTTCAATTCCTTGTAAATACTCAACTAATCCGTCCATGTTTTCGTTATGAGCAAATATATTTGTTGTTACATAAATTTTCGCATTAAATTTGTTTGCAAATTCTACTCCTTCAGCCATTTCTTCAATAGAGAAGTTATCTGCATTCGAACGTAAACCGAACTCTCTACCACCAATAAATACAGCATCTGCGCCATATCTTACTGCAATTTTTAATTTTTCTAAATTACCAGCCGGTGCTAATAGCTCAGGTTTCTTCACGATTACACGTTTGCCATCAACTATTTTATCTAATTGTCCAATTGCCATTATTAGTCCTCCTCTTTAATACAGGGAAGGTACAAGGTTCTAGGATACTGTTTTTACTGATTTCTAGAATTCCCTGGCTTTCCTGCTTTTCCATCATTAATCTAAACTCTATTAATACACTGTTTCTTTAAAGAAAAATCCTGTATCCAGTGGTCTGTTAATAGGTTGGATTGCTTCGATTTTGTCGAAAAGTTCGTCTTTGATTTCTTCGTAGGCCCCGCGGTCTTCTACACATAGGTCTATAGCTTGTCTATATAGTTTTGTAACTTCAATGATATACTCTGAAGATTTTAAGACACCATCAATTTTGAATGAATCAATACCTGCATCAACTAATTCTTCTAACTCGTTAACAATACAAATATCATTTGGACTCATAATATGAGTACCATTTTGATCTTCAAAAATTGGATATTTATTATTACGTTCGTGGTCAACTAAGAACATATTTTCTTCATATTTTTTTTGTTCAACGATTTCTAAATTCTTACCTTGGTATTCAAAATAGTTACCAACAAGTGAACGTTTTGATTGGAACATAGCAGTTATTCCATGTACTTGTACTTCGATTTCTACCTTAGCATTTTCTTTAATTTCAGCAACAGCTTCAAAGCTTAATTCTCTAGCTAATACCGCACGTTTTGATCCACGTTTACCCCAGTAATTACAAGTAAACCAGTTTGTAGCCGTTGTTTCCGTATTCCAATGTAATTGCATATTAGGTGCAATCGCACGCACTGACATAAGAACTGCAGGATCTCCGAATACAATTGCATCTACATTTGCATCTCTTAAAAAAGCAATATAATCTTCAATTTCATCAAGAATTTCATTATGGTAAACGCCATTCATAGCTACATATACTTTTACATTTTTTTTATGTGCAATTTCTACCGCTTCTTTTACAGCTTCACGATTAAATTCGCCCGCTAAGCGTAATCCAAAACGTTGTTCACCAATAATAACTGCGTCTGCACCTGCATCAGCTAATTTATCTATATCACTTAGGTTAGTTGGCGTAACTAATAATTCAGGCTTAATCATTATTAACTCCCCTTTTCTTACTAATAGCAACTCCATCACCTATTGGTATAATTGTCGAATCATACTTAGGGTGATTCATTAGCCATTCATTGTAATTTTGAATCTTTTTTATTAAAGCTTTCTTTCGTCGATCATCAACTAAATCCGCACTTTCAGCAACTTGGCCTTTAAATAAAACATTATCTGATATGATAACGCCTCTGTCTGATAACAAAGGCTCATATAATTCAAAAAATCGTTTATACTGAGCTTTAGCTGCATCGATAAAAATAACATCATATTGTCTGTTTTCAGGCAATTTTTCTTTTAAAAGTAAAGCATCACCTTCTAAAAGTAGAATTCGATTACTGTAATCACTTCGCTCAATAAACTCTTTTGCTTTTCGAATTCTCTCTGCGTTTCGCTCCATTGTAACAATCTTCACATTTGGAAACTCTTTTGCCATTCGAATACTTGAATAACCTATCGCACTTCCAATTTCAAGAATTGAAGTTGGCTGTATTAAATAAAGTAAACCAAGCATAAATTCCATGCCTGCTTTATCCATGATCGGCACATGATGCTCAAATGCATATGTTTCCATTTCTTCTATAAAAGGTTCTCTATGTTTATAAAAATTCGCCAAGTATTGACGAACTAAAACGTCATTCATTGCTTATAAAGCCTCCAATAGAAATACAACCTTGTCTTAAAACAAGGTGTAAGTAAAATTTCTGTGTATCTGAATTTTTTTAGACCCGTAATATTCTAACATAAAAAAAAGACCCTTGGCTAGTACCAAGAATTGTAGCAACGCTTTCACTGTTTTTTAATTTACAAAATTCCTCAGTAGACTATTTATACTACTGAGGAATTTAATATTTTGTATACAAGTATTTCCAACTTTTTATTTTATATGCTTTTCTTTTTCAGTATTGTGCTCTGCTAACGATTTTGTAAAGATTACTTTACCTGTTTTATCTGCAAGGAAATATAGATAATCTGATTTAGCAGGCTCAAGAGCGGCTACTATACTATCAACGCCAGCACTTGCGATTGGTCCTACCGGTAACCCTTTAACGTAATAGGTATTATAAGGAGATTTAACTTCTAAATCTTTATATAATACACGTTCTTTATGTTTACCAAGTGCATACAAAACTGTTGGATCCGTTTGTAACGGCATTCCTATTTTAAGTCGATTATAAAATACACTTGAAATTAACTTTCGATCGGTTGTACCAGTTGCTTCTTCCTCAATTAACGAGGCCATTGTTAATGTCTGATGAGGCGTAAGTTTTTTATTACTCATTTCTGCTTTATATTGGTCTAAAATTTTCACTGTTTCATTTAGCATAGGTGTGATAATTTCCTCTAAGCTCGGAGTAAAATCCCCATACATATAAGTTGAAGGATATAAGTACCCCTCTAATGGATAGCGAATTCCAGGTTTAAAAATATCATTCGTTATTAATTGAGGGAACTTTTTTTGTAGCCCCTGAATAAATGATTTATCATTCAACTGTTTTAGTACAGCTGCTTGATCTAATTTAAATTCTTTTGCAATAATCGCTGCAATTTCGTTTATTTGAGAACCTTCGGGAATCATTAAATCCTTTACAGCAACCTGATATTTACCACCTACCTGTAAGTGGTTTACAATCGTTGCAACCCCTTGGTTTTCGCTAAAATGATAATTCCCTGATTTTAGACTAGCTTTGTTATGCAACTTCACATATAGTTTAAAAATTGATGTATTTTTTATTAAGTTTTTCTTTTTAAAAATTGCTGCAATATTATCAACAGAGCTTCCTTCAGGAATTGTTACCAATTTAATTTGTTTATTTGCTGAATTAACAGGTTTTAACATATATTTATAAGTTGCAAAACCCGCTCCAACTACGACAATACAAGCAATAATTAAATATGTAAAAATAAGCATACCTTTGCTTTTTTTATTTGTATTCTTGTATCCATTCTTATCAAAATCATTAAATGACAAACTTATCTACCTCCTTTTCCACGTTATAGTATACTACAAATATGTGCTAAATCGGCAATTTTCTACATAAAAAAAATGCTAAACACTTTTATAAGCGCTTAGCATTTTTAAATCCAGAGATATTATTCTCCTTCTTCTTCGTCAAAGAAAGTGTTTAATACTTCTTCAACCATTTCCCACTCTTCGTCAGATTCGATTGGATATAACTCTCCATCTTCTCCATCTTCTGCAGGAATGAAGCTAGATGCATGATAGATTGGGTCTCCATCTTCATCAAACTCTTGTCCAACTGGACTATAAATTACGTATGATTTACCATAATCATCTGATTCAAAAGTCATGATAATATTACAAAGAATCTCATTACCTTCCTCATCGATGATTGTAATTTGTCTGTCTTCACCGTGTTCCATTTATATCACCTCAATTATTTTAATCCTTTTATGTATAAGTGAATAGTTGGAGGGGCCGACCATAAGTACTAATGCAAATACTCTTGTTGTCGGCCAATCTCCATTCTACTTTATCACTTTATACTATCTAAGTAGTTTTGTAAAATAACTACTGCTGCCATTTTATCAATTACTTGTTTTCTTTTCTTACGACTTACGTCAGCAGAGATTAGAAAACGTTCGGCAGCCATTGTTGAAAGTCTTTCATCCCATAGTATAACCGGAAGATTGAATTCTTCTTCAATCATTTTTCCAAAACGCGTACAAGCTTCACCGCGTTCTCCAATACTTCCGTTCATATTTTTAGGTAAGCCTACAACTATTTTTTCGATTTCGTAGCTGTCGATGATTTCTTTTAGTCGGTCTAGTCCAAATTTCTGACGTTCTTCATCAATTTTTACTGTCTCAATACCTTGAGCTGTCCAACCAAGAGCATCACTTACAGCTACACCAATTGTTTTAGTACCTACATCTAGCCCAAGTGCTCTCATTAATTATTCTCCACGATGTTGTAGTAAGTAAGATTTAACTAATTCTTCAATGATTTCATCACGTTCTAATTTTTTCATCATACTTCTTGCGTCATTGTGACGAGGAATGTATGCAGGATCACCTGATAATAAGTATCCTACTATTTGATTGATTGGATTATAGCCTTTTTCTTGTAACGCGTCATGAACCTTTAACAAAACTTCATTAACTCGTATATCTTGACCTTCATCTTGCAAACTAAACTTCATCGTTTTATCAAATGAATCCATACAAAGCACCCCACTTATCCGTATATTTTTAGCTAATTACATTGTACCATTTTTATTACGCAGTTACGAATCAGCTAAAAATTTTTATATCTGTTATTGTACACGATTTTTGTATTATTTTGAAATCGTGTTCATCCATTTTTCAACAAAAGCAACAGCCTCGTCTAATTTTGAAGGATCTTTACCGCCAGCTTGAGCCATATCAGGACGGCCTCCGCCTCCTCCACCACAAATTGAAGCAGCTTCTTTTATTAGATTTCCTGCATGATATCCTTGACCTACTAAATCTTTTGTAACACCAGCAATTAAGTTAACTTTACCTTCATTAGCAGAACCAAGTAATACAACAACAGAACCAATTTTATTTTTAAGGTCATCAACCATTGTGCGAAGACTATTCATATCTGCTCCATTTACTTTAGCAGCAACGAATTTTACTCCATTTACTTCTTTCACGTTATTACTAATATTTCCTGCTTCAATATTACTTAATTTTGAAGAAAGTGATTCATTCTCTTTTTGTACTTGTTTTAAATCTGATTGTAAAGTTTCAATACGAGCAACAACGTCTTTTGTATTTGATTTTAAAAGGCTAGCTGCCTCTTTAAGTTGACCAATTTGTTCTTGCATATATTCATAAGCTGATTTGCCAGTTACTGCCTCTATACGGCGCGTACCAGCTCCAATACCTGACTCAGAAATTATTTTAAATGTACCGATCGATGCTGTGTTATCAACATGACAACCACCACATAGTTCAAGACTATAATCTCCAACTTGTACTACTCGTACTACATCACCATATTTTTCACCGAATAATGCCATTGCACCCATTGCTTTTGCTTCAGCAATTGCTTTTTCAGAAATTTGAACAGGGATGCTTTCCCAAATTTTTTCATTCACAATTTTTTCAATTGTTTCAAGTTCTTCAGACGTTACTTGACCGAAATGCGAGAAGTCAAAACGTAAACGTTCTTGGTTTACTAATGAACCTGCTTGATTTACATGAGTTCCAAGTACATCCTTTAATGCTTGGTGTAATAAGTGAGTAGCTGTGTGGTTCTTTACAATGCTTGAACGGTTAGCTTTATTGATTGTTGATTCAACTTTAGCACCAACTGATAACGCACCTTCAACAACTTTCACTCGATGTAAATTTTGACCGTTTGGAGCTTTTTGAACATCAAGTACTTCTACCTTTAAACCAGGAGCAGTTAAAGTTCCACGGTCTGCAATTTGACCCCCACTTTCAGCGTAGAAAGGCGTTACATCAAGAATTAAATGAGCTTCTTCTCCATTTGCTACATCTTCAACTTTTTCTCCGTCTTGTACTAGAACAAGTACTGTAGATTCAACCGAACCTTCGCTATACCCGACAAAAGCTGAAGTTTCTTTGATTTCACGAAGTGCTTCACTTTGTACCTGCATTGAGTCAACATCTTGTCTTGCAGAACGAGCACGCTCACGTTGTTTTTCCATTTCAACTTCGAAACCGTCATGATCAACTGTTAATCCTTCTTCTTCTGCATATTCTTCTGTTAATTCAATTGGGAATCCATATGTGTCATAAAGACGGAAAACATCTTCACCTTTAATTACAGTACTTCCTTTAGCTTTTGCATCTTTCATTACATTTGTAAGAAGTGATAATCCTTCATGTAATGTTTCATGGAAACGCTCTTCCTCATTTTTAATTACTTTTTGAATGAACGGTACTTTTTCTTTTACATTTGGATAGTAGCTTTCCATGATTTCAGCAACAACTGGAACAAGTTCAAACATAAATGGACGCTCAATACCTAATTTTTTAGCAAAACGAACTGCACGACGGATTAATCGACGTAATACATATCCACGACCTTCATTTGAAGGAAGAGCGCCATCTGCAACAGCAAAAGATACTGTACGTATATGGTCAGCAATTACTTTAAAAGCAGTATCTTGATCTAATTGTCCATTTCGATATTTTTTACCAGAAATTGTTTCAACAACATTGATAATTGGCATAAATAAATCAGTATCAAAGTTTGTGTCTACTTCTTGTATTACACTTGCCATACGTTCTAAGCCCATACCAGTATCAATGTTTTTATTTGGTAATTCAGGGTATTCTTTACGGTCTAAACCATCTTTTGAATTAAATTGAGAGAATACAATATTCCAAATTTCTAAATATCGATCATTTTCTAAATCCTCTTTTAATAATTTAATTCCAATGTTTTCTGGATCATATTTTGTTCCACGATCATAGAAAATCTCTGTACATGGTCCACATGGTCCTTCACCAATTTCCCAGAAGTTACCTTCTAACAGGATAATATGCTCAGGATTTAATCCTAATTTAATCCATAAATCATACGTATCTTTATCTTCTGGATAAACAGTAACGTATAATTTTTCTTTTTCAAAACCAAACCATTCAGATGAAGTTAAAAGCTCCCAACCCCATGTTACAGCTTCTTCACGGAAATAATCTCCGATTGAGAAATTACCTAGCATTTCAAAAAATGTATGGTGACGAGCTGTTTTCCCAACATTCTCAATATCATTTGTTCGAATTGATTTTTGTGAATTTGTTATTCTTGGATTCTCTGGAATTACTCGACCATCAAAATATTTTTTTAATGTCGCTACACCACTATTAATCCATAATAAAGTTGGATCTTCTACTGGTACTAAAGATGCACTTGGCTCAATAGAGTGACCTTTTTCTTTAAAGAAGTCTAAGTACATTTGGCGAATTTGAGCAGCAGTTAGCTTTTTCATTATATTAACCTCCATTTAGTAAATTTATAATGTTATAAAAACAAAAAAATCCCGTCCCTAAAACAGGGACGAGATGTACTCGCGATACCACCCTGATTATGAATAGAAAGCTAGTTGCTTAGGCAAAATGCCTCAAAGTCTATTCATCACCTCAAGAGACCGTAACGTGGTCTGACGCGTCAGTGATTAGCTGCATTCAGGAGTAGCTTTTCTGTCACCCTTCATTAAAGTTTCTTTCAGCCTAGGAAACTTCTCTCTTATGCATAAGCTTAAATGGTTTAGTGACATACTTGTTCCTTCAAAATTTTGCAAATATAAATTGTATGAAAAAATAGTATCATTGTCAAAAATGAAAGTCAAGTTGAGAGACGTTCTTTTCTATTGCTGTAATAGCGAATAACAGAAATAATGACAACTAATAATGGAACTGCAATTAACAAACCAATAAAACCAGCTATTTCACCTGCGACTAATAATGAAAACATAATAATAACTGGATGAGTATGAATTGATTTTCCAATTATAAGCGGAGAAAGGACGTTACCTTCAATCAATTGTAAAACAATTATAGTAATACCTACTCTAATTAATAAACCGGTCCCTTCCGAAGCGGCTAGAAACAAGGTTGGTACAGCTCCAATAACCGGTCCGAAATACGGAATGATATCTGTTATTCCTATGACAACTCCTAATACTAGAGCATATTTCATTCGAACAATCCATAGAAAGATTGTTGCTAATACAAACAATAAAAAGCAAACTAATATTTGACCACGAATATATTTTCCAAATGTATTATTTAGTTCTTTTGCCAAACCTTTTGCTTCATATCGCCATTTGTAAGGGATAATTTTCCAAAACATTTTCGATAAGACCTTATAGTCTTTTAAAAAGTAAAAAACGATAAACGGAATGATAAAGAGTGAAATAATATTATTTACTAATTGCTTCATCCATTCACCAGATTTACTCAATAATGATAATCCCGATTTTTCAGCACCATTAATCATTAAATCAATACGATTATGAAGAAAAATTGGCATCCTCGAAGTCTTTCGTTCGATTTTTGATAAAAAATTATCATATAATGCCATTACTTTAGGAAAAGCTCTTAAAATATCTTGCCACTGTTGTTTAAAAATAGGGAGTAATAAATAAAGCCCAAGTACACACCCTCCAAAAAATAATAAATAAATCAATAAAATCGCAATTACTCGTTTTATCCCTTTATTATGAATATATTCAATTGCTGGATGTAGCAAATAAGCAATGATTAACCCAATCAAAAATGGAACCATCGATTTTAAAACACCAATTACAATATGTAAATAAACCGGTTTTAAATAATAAAAAACGATTCCAACTAATCCAATTAACAAAATTAAACATAGTCGATATATCCACTTTAACTTTAAACCGTCCATAAAAAACCTCCATACTGGTAATAGTATGGAGAATTTCGATTAAATTATGTGACTCGTTAAAAAATTTGCGAAGTCTTCCCTCTTCACTACATTCAATACACATTTCGTTTTTGCCTCTTTTTCAATGATTGTTAGTTCTTTTGGAAATTCCTTCTCTACACCAATTGTCATATAAACTAATTTCTCTTGTGCTCGCCTAGATCTAGCATTTGACGCTTTTGCACCAGCAAAAACATAGTCCATTTTCAACTCGTTAAAAGCAATTTTTAAAATTTCAATTTTCGAAGCTTCATTATACCCTTGTCCCCAAAATGGAACCCCTATCCAAGTGCCGATATGACAAATTCCATCTCCTCGGTCAATGTGCTTTAAACTTGTTATACCGACAACCTCATCTTGCTCATTTAAAATTATCCGATTTATTACTTTACCGTCTAATTCCTGCTGAACAATATAACTTATAAATCCAATTGTATCCTCAATACGATCTACTTTTATTCCCAAAACATCTTTCACACCTGGATCTGATGATAACTTAAAAACCTGCTCTGCATACTTTAAATCATTCTTAACAAGCTTAACTCCCACTCCCATATTTACCATCTCTTTTCCATGTTTTTATAAATGATAAAAGAAGATGATCATTTTCTCAATGAAAAAATTTTAAATATATTGGGAATGTATGATTAGGATTGGATTTAATACATTGATTTAATACATTGAAAAAAACAAAGCACATGTCGTAAATATGGTTATATTATCAACAAACTAAGTAATTGTTTTATTCTTGAGAAGTTAAAAATTTTTAGAGTTAATTATTAGAAAACAAGTTCAAATTATTATTATAAGTTGATACTCGATCTTAATTGAACTATATACTGATTAGCTGTTAAGCTACTCTAGTAAAAGGATATTAAATTAGGTTTTTTAGTGTAACTTTTTTCAATGAATAAGTTGATTGGAACGGAGGGGTGCTCGACTCCTATGGGATAAGCGGGAAGGCTGAGACCCCGCAGGCTTGCCGAGGAGGCTAAAGAATCTCGCCCCATGGAAAGCGAGCACCCCGTAGTGGAAATCAACCTCACTCGGCTCCTTTTACGAAAATTTGATTATTTTTTTGACAGTAAAAAAGCACATGCCCCTATAGACATGCGCTAAAAAAATTAAAGCATTTTTTTCAATGACTTTCTCATACGTTTCATATTCTTTGAAGTAAGCCATTTGTTATCGTACATTAACTTCATCGCAAGTGCACCTGCACCTAAACCTAAACCTAATAAAGAGCTTTTTCTAGCCATCAATTACCCACTCCTACATACTAAGTTTTCGATCCTCTTCGTCAAATAAATCATCCAACGAACTTAACGTACCATCTTCTTCAACTTGGTGGGTATAAATTATCCCTTTATTAATTGTTAGTTCAATATAACATCCCCAACAATAATATTGATTTACACCTATTTTCCCTAAGTCTTTACTATGACAATTTGGACAAATCACAACGCTCGCTCCCTTAGCCTAAAAAAGGCAATGTTTCTAAGCATTGTGACCAAATTTTCATAAAAATATACGTTAGTACAGGAATCGTCTTGCACTATATATTCTTAGTCATTTACATGAAATCATAAGGTGAAAGATTTGGTAATTCGTCTGAAAGCTGAAATGGTAAATCTTCGTTTAGTTGCACTTCACCATTTTCAATCCCTTTTAGTTTCATACATAGAGTAGTTTGTCTTTGACCATCATCTGTTCTTCCAATACCTTGAATAAATGCATCTTGTTCACCGCACATGATTAAGAACTTCTTGCTTCTTGTCACTGCAGTGTAAATTAAATTTCTTCGAAGCATTCGATAATAACTTTTGACAATTGGAAGCACAATAATATCAAATTCACTACCTTGAGACTTATGAATTGAACAACAGTAAGCAAGAGTTAATTGAGAAAAATCTGGTCTAGTATAAGTCACTTCATTTCCATCAAATGAAACGATTATAATATCTTGTTGTTCTACATTTTCTTTAGCGAAAAAAATGTTTACAATTTCACCCATATCTCCATTAAAAACATTATTTTCAGGAACGTTTACAAGTTGGAGAACTTTGTCACCTGTACGAAAAGTAGTATCACCAAAATTCATTTCACGTTGCTTTTCCCTTTTAGGGTTAAACACTTCTTGCAGCCCTTCATTTAAAGCATCAATTCCTGCTGGACCACGATACATCGGCGCTAATACTTGGATATCTCTTACAGGAAAACCTTTTTTATTGGCATTTTCACACACTTTTTTGACGACTTCAACAACTTGTTGGCTTGAACAACCGATAAATGAACGATCTTTTCTTTGTTCAAATAAATCCTCAGATATTGTTCCATCTTTTATATAATGTGCAAGCGTAATAATCGAAGAATCTTCTGATTGACGGTAAATATCTTTTAATCGTACGGTTGGAACTGTACCAGAGTTTAATAAATCCTTTAAGACTTGACCTGGACCAACAGAAGGTAATTGATCCTCATCCCCTACAAAAATGACTTGGCATCCTTCTGGAATGCTTTTGAGTAATTGATTCCCTAACCAAACATCGACCATTGAAAACTCATCAATGATTAGTAACTTTCCATTTAAAGGATTTTCCTCATGATGGCTAAACTCCCCTTCTCTTGTCCAACCGAGTAAACGATGGATTGTTACTGCCGGTAATCCAGTTGCTTCACTCATTCTTTTTGCCGCTCTACCTGTAGGTGCAGCAAGCAAATAAGGGAATGGATCATCTTTCGGGTAAGAATGCTGATCTAATGATAAATCATGGATTGTTGAAAACAGATTAACGATTCCTTTAATAACTGTCGTTTTACCTGTCCCTGGTCCACCTGTAAGGACCATCATAGCTGACTCCATTGCCTTTTTGATTGCTTGTGCTTGTGAAGGGGCATATTTTACATTCATTTTTGATTCGAGGTCTTCTAGCTCTTTTGCAAATCTAGTTTCAGTCATTTCACCTAAATCTGGAGCACTGCTTAATAATTTTTGGATCGCATTTACAATGCCCTTCTCAGCGTAATAAAGAGCGGCTAGATAGATTCTCTCGTCTTCCATTACTAGCTTTCCGTCTGCTACCAATCGTTTCATTTCCCGAGAAATGTCGACTGGTTCGACAAGCTCTTTATCTTGTTTCATTAATAATTGTCTAGTTTCATCAATAAACTGATCTTGCGTTATATAAACATGTCCTTCTTGCATCGATAAATGTTCTAAAATATAAATACAACCCGCTCGTATCCGATCTGGATGATTTCCCGTAATACCGATTGCTCGACCAATTTCATCTGCTCTTCCAAACCCAATCCCATCCACATCTTCAATTAACTTAAATGGATTTGTTCTGATAACATCTAGAGTTGATTCATTATAGGTCTTATAAATTTTAATCGATAAACCCGTTCCAATACCGTAGCTACTTAAAAAGCTGATTACTTTTTCAAGACCTTGATGAGATAAAATTGTTTCATAAATTTCTTTAGCTTTAGATTTTGCCAGCCCGGGAACACCTTCTAAGCTATCAGCATTATCTAAAATTTTATTAATTGCACCTTCACCTAAATGGTCAACGATTTTTTCAGCTGTTCTTTTCCCAATTCCTTTAAACAAATCTGAGGATAAATATTGAATAACACCTTTTTTAGTAGATGGAAGCTCTTTTTCAAATGATGATATTTGAAATTGTTTACCATACCTCGGATGGTCTTTTACAATCCCTTTAAATGTATATGTTTCATCTTCATTCATCCTTGGAATATTCCCAGTAATTGTCATTTCCTGTTCACAATTTGATAAATTTGTATCAACTACTTTTATCTTTGCAACAGTATAAAAATTTTCTGCATTATAAAAGATGATTGTTGTGATATGCCCTTTAATATATGGTGTCTCATCAACAAACAATTCCATTTCACTTTGGGTTTGCACTTTTTCCACCTCCCCGTACTTACACAACTAAACTAGCTTCATTCTACTTCTTTATTTTCAATTACTTTTAAAGCATGCATAGCAAGCATATGATCATCTTGGCATTCAATCGCTTTATTAAAATGGTCTTTCGCAGTTGTAACTTGATCATTAAACATCGCAATTATGCCTAGATTATAATGTGCATCAGCATGAAGTTCATCTAATTGTAAAACCTTTTCTAAATTAACCTTTGCTTCATCTAACATTTCCAATTTAGCTAAAGTAAGGCCGTATTGGAATAATGCGTCTACATCTTGATCATCTAGCTCAATCGCTCGTTGAAAAAATGGAAGTGCAAAACGATCTTCGCCATTATTAACACAGCATAAACCAATCATAAAATGGACATCACTATCATTCATGCCAAGTTTCACACAATGTTGAAAATGTTTTTTAGCTAATTCAAATTTACCATCTTCAAAATACACTGTTCCAACTGCATAATGCGCTGCTGCCAATTCAGGATCAATTTCTAAAGCCTTTTCAAAAAAAAGACAAGCTCGTTCTACATCTCCCATCGATAGTAAAAGTTGACCAAAATTAACATACGCTAATGAATTAGTAGGATTTTCTTCAATTTCTTTCGTTAAAAAATTAGCTGCATCCTCTAAGTTCCCCTCTTGCAGGGCTTCTACGCCACGTTCAAAATTATTCATCTATAACACCTCTATGTATTTTCTTTCAATTATTTTTGACAGACTCCATTTTCTATACTAATCAGTTTAAGAAACTTAATATATCTATTTAACACTATCACACCATAGTATACATTTCAAAGGAACGTTTCTTCAAAATTCCTGCGAAAAATTATGTATTTCCATTCAAAAAAACAACCCCAACCATTATGATTGGGGTAAATAGATTTATCTTAAATAAGTTAATTCATTACCATCGATAAATGCACGATCAATTGTTCCTCCACCTAGACAGTCTGTCCCATCATAAAATACAACGGCTTGGCCAGGAGTGATTGCACGAATTTTTTCGTGGCAAAGAATTCTTACAGAGTTATCATCTAAGATGTGAACTGTTACTTCGTTATCTTCAGAGCGATAACGGAATTTAGCAGTACATGTAAATGAACCTTCTTTCGGTTTATCTGATGTCCAACTAATATCAGAAGCAAGTACTTCATTACTATAAAGTAACTCATTATGAAAACCTTGTTCAACTAATAAAATATTATTTTTTAAGTCTTTTCCTACAACGAACCAAGGGTCTCCATTTCCACCGATTCCAAGTCCATGACGTTGACCAATTGTATAATACATAAGTCCATCATGTTTACCTTTAACTTCCCCGTTCATTGTTCTCATTTCACCAGGTTGCGCAGGTAAATAATTACTTAGAAATTCTTTAAAGTTACGTTCACCTATGAAGCAAATTCCAGTACTGTCTTTTTTCTTAGCTGTAGCTAAATCTGCCTCTTCAGCAATTTTACGAATTTCAGGCTTTAAATAGCCTCCAAGTGGAAACATAACTTTCGATAGTTGTTCTTGGCCAAGTTGATTTAAGAAATAAGTTTGGTCTTTATTGCTATCAATTCCTCGTAACATTTTAAATTCATCGTCACGGAACTCAACTCCAGCATAATGACCTGTCGCTACGTAATCTGCTCCTAGCTCCATTGCATGTTCAAGAAATGCTTTAAACTTAATTTCTTTATTACACATTACGTCTGGGTTTGGTGTTCTACCTTTTTTATATTCATCTAAGAAATAAGTAAACACTTTATCCCAATATTGCTTTTCAAAATTCACTGCATAATACGGAATTCCTATTTGATTACAAACTGCAATTACATCTTCATAATCCTCAGTTGCTGTACATACGCCAAATTCATCTGTGTCATCCCAGTTTTTCATAAAAATACCGATGACATCATATCCTTGTTGTTTCAATAAATATGCTGTTACAGATGAATCTACACCACCTGACATTCCTACTACTACGCGAGTGTCTTTTGGATCTTTTTTATTCATAAATAATATCCCCTCGCACTATAAAATTTTATATTTTAACTAATCGTTTTACAATTGAAGATACACGTTCTCCAAGTATACGGATTTGTTCTTCTGTATTTCCATAACCAAAGCTGAACCGGACCGAAGAACGTATTTTAGGTGAATCTATTCCAAACATTTCAACTAAAACATGTGATGGATCTATACTACCAGCAGTGCAAGCAGACCCGCTTGAAGCTGCTATACCTGATAAATCAAGGTTTACCAAAAATGATTCAATTGAAATATCTTCGAAGGATAAGTTTAACACATGCGGTGCAAAAAACGACTCATTTCCATTCTTTTCAAAACGAATTCCATTTTCTTTTAGAACATTCATTAAAATTTCATGGAAACGCAAATAGCTTTCTATCCGTTCATCTCTTCCGATGTGAATTACTTCTACTGCTTTAGCTAATCCAACAATACCAGGTACATTTTCTGTACCCGCACGACGTTTACGCTCTTGCTGACCGCCATATTGTAATTGTGTAAAAATTGCATTTTCACTTACATAAAGAAAACCTACACCTTTAGGTCCATTAATTTTATGTGAGGAAATGGATAATAAGTCGACACCAAGTTCTTCAACATTAATTGGAATTAAACCGTAAGCTTGTACTGCATCTGTATGGAAATGAGCTTTATGGTCACTAAGAAGTTCACCAATTTCTTTAATTGGTTGAACTGTTCCTATTTCATTATTAACCATCATAATTGATACTAAAATTGTATCATCACGAAGTGCAGCCTTTACATCCTCTACATTTACGCGGCCTGTATGATCAACTGGTAAATACGTAACCTCAAAGCCTTTCTTTTCAAGAGCCTGGCATGTATGTAATATAGCATGATGCTCGATGCTAGAGGTAATAATGTGCTTACCATATTTTTGATTCGCATAAGCAGCACCTAAAACAGCAAGGTTATCACTTTCCGTTCCACCACTTGTAAAAATAATTTCGTTAACTTTTGATCCTATACTATTAGCACAAATCATGCGTGCAGTATCAATCTTTTGACGAGCTTGTCGGCCAAATGAATGAATACTAGATGGATTTCCAAAAGTCTCTTGCATTTCTACAACCATCTTTTCAATTACTTCTGGATGCATTGGAGAAGTCGCAGCATGATCTACATAAATACGTTCCATTTTTATTAAATCCTTTCTTTATGAAGCGTTCACCTATTTTGAACGCACTAAAATTAAATATAAAACATATATCCATTTAAATCATCAGATTCTAATTTTGCTAAATCCTCAAGACTCGTATGGTCTAACACTTCATTAATCGCTTTTTGTACACGTGTCCATAACTCTCTTTGTGCAGGATTTTCATCTTCAAGATTTTCGATTGGAGATAGTGAACCTTCAAGTGCAGTTATTACTTCACCTGCAGAAATTTCATTCGGTTCCTTTGTTAAAATATACCCACCATATGCCCCGCGAATACTTTTAACTAATCCTGCATTACGTAATAATGAAATAATTTGTTCTAAATAATGCTCTGAAAGATTTTGTGCTTTCGCAATACTCTTGAGTGAAATTGGTTTATCACAATATCTTTTAGCTAATTCAATCATAACTGTCAGTCCGTATCTTCCCTTAGTTGAAATCTTCATTAATTCACTCCGTTCAATAAACTGTATCTCTTATTTTTATCAGATTTATCCTATTTTTAAACTGTAGTAATACAATTATTGTACACTATTTATCCTATAAATTCACATACCAGGTAAAAAATGCACTATACCAATTGGAAAAGTGCAATATCGATCTAAAAAACTGTAAGTAAAATTTTTTAGTTTACTAGTCTAACTTTTTAACAAACCGTAGAATAAAAACGTTTAGTCTTACTCCTCCATTTTCACAAATAATCTACTGTCCTAAAAATCCGCCCAATTTCTTTCTACACGAAATGTTGTTAATTCAAGGTTTCACTAAATTGCTTACACTTTAATCAGTTAAAATTAACAAAAATGCATCAAAAATAACCCGCCTTTTATTCAAAGAATATTCTGTAAAATAAATACTAGTAGTTTATTAATTGAGAAAGAAGTGGGGAAAAAATGCGAAAATCAAAGAAAAGTAAAACGAATCACCTTACAACCATTGGATTAAGTACTTGTCTACTGTTTGGAACCTTTGCACCTATTACTGATCATTTTAATGCAAATGCTGAAACAATTTCTTCAAGTGAAGCGATATTAGCTACATTGACATCAGAACAAAGAGCGGCACTTCAAACATTAAATTCGAACGAATTCAAAACGGGATTGCATCTTTCATCAGATGTAGATTTAAATAGTTCAAAAGAAGTTTCCGTAATTGTTGAATTTAATGTTCTTCCCGCGAAAACTGAACAGTTAACGGCAGCTGCTAAAGGAAAAAACATTTCACTTGATACCGCTAAGGCCAAAGTAGAGAAATCTCACATTCAATTTAAAAAAGATTTACAAGAAAAAATAGGTAAAGATACGAAATCGAATCGAACTATTTATCAAATTAAACATACTTATAAACATTCACTTAATGGAGTCTCATTAACTCTCCCTGCAAATCAGATTAAAAAATTATTAAAATTTAATGATGTGAAAGCAATTTTCAGTGATTCTCAAGTTCGAGTAAATCCTCCAAAACTGATTGATGAAACAAAGGACAAAACAAACGTTGACAGTATACCATTTTTAAAAGTAGATCAGCTTCATAAAGAAGGCATTACTGGAAAAGGAATAAAGATTGGCGTAATTGATACTGGTATTGATTTTAATCATCCTGATTTAAAGGATGCGTATAAAGGTGGATATGACTTCGTAGACAATGACAACAATCCAATGGAAACGACTTACGATGATTGGAAGAAATCTGGAAAACCTGAATTCTATATTGGTAATGCTTATTATACCGAGCACGGTACGCACGTTTCAGGTACGATTGCTGGACAAGCTAAAAACGATTCAGATTTCAAAGTAACAGGCATAGCGCCTGATGCTGATTTATATGTATATCGTGTTCTAGGTCCCTATGGTAGCGGCGCAAATTCTTCGGTAATTGCTGGAATTGATAAGTCCGTAGAAGATGACATGGATGTGATAAACCTATCATTAGGAAGCGATTATAATGACCCATTAGACCCTACAAGCCTAGCAATTGATAATGCTGTACTAAGTGGTGTCACAGCAGTTGTTGCAGCAGGAAATTCAGGCGAGTACGGAATGTCTACATTAGGCTCGCCGGGTGCAGCTGCACTAGCATTAACCGTTGGGGCAAGCTCAGCATCTACTAAAGTAACAACCTTTAAAAGTAGTTTTAAAGTTGGAAAAAGAAAAATAAACGGAACATTACAGTTAATGACTAAAAAATGGACCGATGACTTTAGCAATCTTTCTGGAAAATCATTTGATATTGTAAATGTTGGAGAAGGTGGTCCAAATGATTATTCCGGAAAAGATGTAAAAGGGAAAATAGCATTTGTTATACGTGGCACATATGCTTTAATCGATAAAATGAAGTATGCAAAACAAAACGGTGCAACAGGAATTATTATATATAACAACAATAGTAACGAGGGGCAAATTCCATACTTTTTAGGAGAGAGTAATGACAATATTCCAGTCTTTTCGTTGGATAATAATACTGGCTCGGCAGTTAGGGATTTATTACCAACTGGTCCATTAACTGTTTCATTAGGTGCATTAGGAGAGAGTGAAATTCCCGGTGATGTATTAGCAGACTTCAGTTCAAAAGGTCCATCAGGAACTTTATACGATATAAAACCAGAAATAACAGCGCCAGGCGTAAATGTACTTTCAACAGTTCCTTCCTATATCAATAATAAAAATGATAAGAATGATTATTCATCTGCATATGAAAGAATGTCAGGTACATCAATGGCGACTCCCCATGTTGCAGGTATTGCAGCACTTTTACTGCAAGCAAACCCAAGCTATAAACCTGCTGATATTAAAACAGTATTAATGAATACAGCGGACCCATTAAACGGTAAGAATAGCGTATTTGAGATAGGCGCAGGCAGGGTTGACCCTTATGAAGCTATTCATTCTGATACAGAAATATCAGTTTTAGATGAAACACCTTATATTGAAAATGGACAAGAGCATATGATTCAAGAGCAAACAGGTGGTCTTAGCTATGGTTTTATTCCTATGAATAATGAAACTTCTTTCAACGAGTCAAAGAAACTTGTAATCTCTAACTCAAGCAAAAAAATGAAAAAATACGTTATTTCTGTAGAATATAATGTAGGCGCGCAAGGTTCATTGGATGCTGAAAAAAACGGTGTAAATGTAAAATTATCTGAGGATTCTTTTAAGATAAAATCAGGTACTCAAAAAGAACTTTCTGTCTTATTAACAGTTCCAAAAACAGCTGAAAAAGGAACGTATGAAGGATACATTCGTATTGAAAATGAAAAAAATCCTGAAGAGAATTATCAAATTCCATTTGGCGCACGTGTTGTTGAAGAAGGATTTAAATATTTTGCGACCCACTCTCCATCTATCTCAAATAATCGTGTAATCGCACAATATAGTATTAAAGATACTGATTTAGATTTCAATTTAAATTCACCTATGAAAACCATCGATTTTGTTTTAGTTGATCCAAAAACAGATAAAGATTTAGGGTTAATCACTTCAATCAACACGACAGGTGCTGCTGTAGACTATGATTATTATTTACAAGATGGATTTGCAGGTAGATATTTCCCCTTTACTGGAAATGCTAAAAAGCCGATTGGATTTACTTCTATTTCAGCTCCAGATGGCGTTTATAAAATTAAAGCCATTGGAACAAATCAAGCTGGTAAACAATTTGTCAAAACTGATAAAGTCTATATCGATAATAACGGTGCAACGCTCTCATTAGATCAAACAAATGCTATACCAAAAGGAGATCTTCCATTTGTTGAATTAGCACCAGATCAAAAAACAGTTACGTTATCGGGCACGGTAATCGATAACGAAGTAAGTGAAATGCAAAAGAACGGAATGAATATAACACAATCTACTAACAAGGTATATTACGGCTCTAATGGACCAGCATTAAGTATAAGCGTAGATGAAAATGGTAAATTCTCGAAAGAAATTTCTGTAACTGGCTCTTCGTCTGCTACAATGCTTCAATTTGTAGGTGCTGATCGAGCTGGTAATTCATCTGTTGCACCAAAGGTAATTTACTATGTAAAAGCTGGTTCGCAATACATTTATGCTAAGCCCAATAAAGAATCAATAACTATGGGTGATAAAGTAACCTATACTTTGTTTAGCCATGGATTAAAGAACGCTAAAGAAATGAGCTTTTCGATAAATTACTTGAATAAATATTTTGATTCTGTTGAGATAGAAAAAAACAAAACATTACCAGATGGTTCTGATCTTACTACTACTACTAGCGGTACAACTAGCTTAACTTCAAACATTACATTGAAAATGCCTAACGATGGTATTTCAGGGGATGTGCCATTAATCGATCTAGTATTTGATACTAAAGCAGATGAATATGTAAATGTACTTAGTCAACTATTTAATATTTACGGAGGGGCATACAAAGATTTTAGTGGAGCAACTGTTAGACCACTGATGCAAACAGGTCTACTTCCAATCTTTGCACCCTATTCAAAAGTACAAGCTCAGCTTGGAGCACAAGGCCTATACAAAGAAGATGGCACTTACAATTATTCAACGGATTACACAACTGTTGGTGCAAGTGTTAAAGTACAAGATTCTAAAGGTAACTTATATATAGGTGAAATACAAAAAAACGGCCAAATCTTTATTAACAACCTGCCTTCGAACGAACTTCTTTACACTGTTATTGTAGATGTTCCAGGACATTTTACTACTTACACTCCGCTTGAAGTTGGAAGAAAAGCTGGAAATATAAGTATTGGAGAAAGCATTTATTACTACACTGCTAAATCGAAAGCTGGAGATATCAATAAAGACAACGTGGTCGATCTAAATGATGCAATTTTGCTAGAAGCAAACTGGAATAAAAACAATCGAAATACTGACATTAACTTTGATGGCATTACCGATACAAAAGATTTTAAATTACTAGAAACCAATTATTTAAAAGAAAATGATTATGTTTTAGATACACCGAGTCCAGTCCAAGAGCTTAATGGTCAAACAATCCAAACAATTAAAGCAAAACTAGGAATTAACTAAAATAAAGAACTGGAACTCTAATTTTGAGTTCCAGTTTTTAGTTGCTAAATAAAGTCAATTAAATGCTTGCTTAACTTTTCAATTTACCAGCACGTACGAATTGAGCGGCTGCCGCTTTTTCATCGAAATCTTCAACATTTTTTCTAGATTCTTTTATGTTGTTTAAAAAGCTTATGACTTGGAATTCGATACTTTTAATTTCGTATTCAGTATCAGCATTTAATAAATCTTCTAATAAATCTAAATAAATTGCTTTCTCTTCGGGTGTTAGCACTAGCCTCATTACATGCCTCCTTCATCTTTTGCCAAGTAAATTATTGAAAATACTACACAATTTGCTTAGAAATATTATGCAGTGAACTTACCCTTTCCCGTTCAGTGTTAAGTGCTCTGCTTAAAAGAAAGCTTTGAGATGAGAGACCAGCTAATATACAGTATCCGATTACCATACGCATATCTTTTAACATGTTTTCTGGTATAAATAAAGAAACAAATAGTGTCGCGGCTGTTGCTCCAAATAAAATATCTGCAAGAAAACCTAAATAAAAGCCTTTCTTTCGTCTCACCGGAAGCATAATCGTACCTTTGTTAAACAGGATGTGAAAAATAAATCCGGTCACTCCACCAATGACAACCGCCAGGACATAGAGCTTAACCATGTTCATCCTCCTCTATTTTTAGGTACAAAAAAAATTCCTACTTTCGTTTCGAGAATTAGTTAATCGAAATGATCGCTAGGATTGGACAAGTTCTATATAAAATATGAACAGCTTGTTCTTATTATTATAAAAGCTTAAAAATAAATTATCAAAACAATTTGTAAAATTTATCCAATTATGACAAAAAATAAGGTAAAAGACCTGAGTTTTCATTTAAACAAATACACTACAAGACTATTTAACTATTTCTCATTACCCTTATTATGATATATTGGAATTAAAAAGAAGCTAGAGGAGGTTTTAAGTTGGCTGTACAAAGAAAATTCAAGAAAATAGTAAATCAATTACGCCACCAAGATCTATATCAGCGTGCAAAAGGCATAGACCAACTTAGAAAGTCTCTTCAATCAGGTGCTTCTATTGAATCATTAAAATATTTATTAGAAGAAGCGGGAAGCAATTTCCCGAAATCAATAGAAGATTGGGATGATGGAAGCTATCACTTAGTTGGGTTTTGTTCAGAGTTTGCACTCCAAGAATTAATAACTCCAATCGAAAAGAATTTTGAAGCATATAGTGAACGAGCAAAACTTCAAGCTCTTTATTTATTAATAAGTCTAAAATCAGAGTTAGCTAGAGATGCATATATACGAATCATTGAAAAAAATAGTAAACGGTACTCGCTTGATATCGATGTTCAATTCATTTTCGAAGAGACAAATTGGGCTCCAGAACTTGTAAAAAAACTATTACATTTAATCGAAAATGAAGAAACTGCAGTTTCAATTTTCCATCTGATTCTATTGTGTAAAAGAAATTCAATTTCTTTACCATTTTCATCCGCTGAGAATGATTATATAATCGAACAAATTAAAGTTTTATATAAGCTTAAACGAGATTCATATTTAAATTATGATCAAGATTACAACTTAAAATATGTGTACCAAGCTTGGAAAGAATCTTACCTCATCGTTCGCACAGAAATGGGTATTTACCTTCAATTAATGCAATATTATTTTGACGATAGCATGCATGAATATTTAAAAGAAGCACTTGAGTATAAAGATCCTTACTTAAAAGTGGATGCTGTTATTTCACTGATGGAACATGGCGTACAAATTGAAAAAGAAATCCTTGATTATTGTGCTCATAATATTGAATCTGCGGTATGGTTTTATACAAAATTAAATGAATTTTCAAAGAAAGATATGTACACATTTACAGAAGAACATCAACATAGTTTTGTGAAAAACAGACTGTTTCTTTATTTAATTACTCATGAAGATTTTGGTGTGATTCCCGACGAGATAGAAATTATAAAACGCTATGATACTTCCAACTATTATGAACAAGAAGTAACTTATTATTTAACTAAATTCCGTAGTCAGCAAGAAAACTGGGCAGAAAATGATTGGATGGCTGCATATGTAGGGGCTTATATTTCTGAACAAATTCCTAGTCCACGATTTTATGATGAAACAATTACGGCATTTACAAAATGGGATAAATATACTGAGGATGAACATAAAGCTCAACTTGAATTATTAAATAAAGAAGAAAACGATAAATTAGGTCAAGAAGTCATTTTGGAATCAAAGCCTAACTGGCATTTTGGTACTTATTTCCTCGGATTTCTAACTGCTGTTAGAACAGGTACTGCTTTTGGAAATCACGATCCTATTTATTTTTTATTACTAGCTTTACTATGGATTATTTTCTTATATAAAGTGTATGCAACAATTCAACTTCGCAAAGAGTCTAAGTTAATTTTAACAAGTAGACAGCTAACTTTAAAAAAAGGTAATGAATTGAAGTCGATCGAGCTTCATAAGATAAATCGGATGACAATCGAACTCCGAAAATGGGGTAAAAACGAAGGCAAAATGGCAGCATATCAACGAAAAGTAAATTATATTGTTTTCTATGATAAAGATGATGAAGAGATTTTATCAATCCCTTCAACTTTTATTAAACCCGATTTACTTTTCCTTGAGATAAAATTATTAACTAGTCATTTAGTTGATTCTCCAACTATTGAAGTTTTTGAAAATGATGTTAGTGCTTAAATGTAAAGTCGGGACTCGAATCTCGACTTTTTTTATTCATGTTCCGTTCATAATAGGTTGTTATGATATTACTTAAAGATTTTATACATATTATCAACTAAATATCGGGGGACAGGTTAATTTATGAATTCTAGAAAAAGTTGGTGGATTTTATTTATTATATCGTTATGTGTCATTGTTCCATTTATGGCTCCTTATTTTCTTATTGATCCTGAGAAAAGTCGTATCCAAATTAGTTCAACTTCAATTCAATATCCTACTTTAATTACACATATCTTTTTTGCGTTTATTGCTTTAATTGCTGGATTTTTACAATTTGTAAAAAAGATTAGATCTCGTTATCCAAGAATCCATCGAATGATTGGAACTATTTACTATACTAGCGTTTTTATTAGTGGAATTTTGTCATTGATCGTAATATTTTATATTGAAAATTTTTCAAAAGTAATGTCTTTTCTTGTTTTAGCTATACTTTGGATTTTCACTACCATAAAAGGTATTCATAGCGCTAAGAAGAAAAACTACAATGCTCATCAAATCTGGATGACTCGAAGTTTTGGAATCACTTTAGTAGCAGTAAGTGGTCGAGTTTTAGTGCCATTTATATTATTAGCCTACTTTTTGCTAAATGGATTGCATCTACCTGGTGGAAGAGAACGAATGGTCGAGGAAGCCCTAAATGTTAATATTTGGGTAGGTTTATTAATAAATTTAATCATAATTGAGTGGATTATATTAAAAAGAAAGGTAGATTAAGCGACCAATTTCGCTTTATATCTACCTTCTCTTTAATTACGATTTTTCTTAAACTGCTGTAGTTTTTCAAAAATAGCCCCGTAGCGTTTTTCGTTACCTGCTTCTTTTGGTTTATAGTAAACTTGATTTACTAGTCGATCTGGAAGATATTGTTGATTTACCCAACCACCAAAATTACCTAAAGGATGATCATGCGGATAAATATAACCAACCCCATGCCCCATATCCTTTGCTCCAGCATAGTGCGCATCTTTTAAATGTGCTGGAATATCATCGTGTAGCCCACTTCTCACATCATTTAATGCTCGATCAATTGATGTGACACTAGAATTCGATTTGGATGACAAACAAAGTTCAATTACTGCATTAGAAAGAATAATTCTTGCTTCAGGAAATCCAACTTGCTTTGCGGCTTCACAAGCCAGGACAACCTTCCATGGATCGCCGGCTAATCCGATATCCTCATAAGCAATCACTAATAATCTTCGAATAATGCTAGTTAAATCGCCCGCTTCAATGAGCCTGGCCAAATAATAAAGTGCTGCATTTACATCACTTCCACGAATACTCTTTTGGAAACCAGACAATGTGTCATAATGAAAATCTCCATTTTTATCATGATTAAAACCTTTTGAACGAAGAAATTCATCAATAATTTCATCTTGTACTACAATCGTTCCGTCTGACTCTTTTGTTGAACCGTATACAATTGATTCCAAAATATTTAATGATGATCTTGCATCTCCGTTTACTCCATGAGCAATTTTTAAAATTTGTTCCTCTGAAATTTGGATTTGCAAATTTCCTAATCCTCTATCCTCATCTCTTAATGCTTTATCTAATAATTTATAAATATGTTTTGGTAAGAGCGGTTCTAATTTTAAAATGTGGTTACATCGAGATCGTATTGCACTGTTAACATCGTGGTATGGGTTCTCAGTTGTTGCCCCAATTAACGTGATAAACCCGCTTTCTACATATGATAATAAATAATCCTGTTGCAACTTTGACCAACGATGAATTTCATCTGCAAAAAGAATGATCTCACCGAACATTTTCGCCTCATGAACGATATCCTCAAGTTCTTTTTTACCAGAAGTAGTCGCATTTACAGTTACAAAACGTTTATCAACAGTACCAGCAATTGCATGGGCAAACGATGTCTTACCTATTCCAGGTTCCCCGTGTATTAACATTGAAGGAACTCGTCCGTTATGTATTAATCGATATAACGCTGATTCTTTTCCGATAATTTTTTCCTGACCAATTAATTCATCAATCGTTCTTGGTCTCATACGGTATGCTAGAGGTTCATGACTCATTTTTCTCCCTCCTTTATAACTCTTTTTACTATTGTAATTGAATTGGAAACATTTTTCATCTGCACCTAGGAAATATTTCTTTTGACTAACAATTTATTTGGTGAAGATAATAATAGATGAAATAAAGAAGGTGAAAAAATGAATGCCCCAAAAACAAAATGGTCACTTGAAGATGAAAACACATTAATTGAACTAGTTGAAAAATACGAAAGTAAAGGTAAATCGAAGCAAGAAGCATTTGAAATGGTAGCAAATATTATCAATCGGACAAAGACAGCATGTGCTTCTAGATACCGAAAACTATCAAAAGATCAATTTAGAGAAATAAACAAACCTAAAGAAGTTAGCAAGTTAAATATGCTTATAAATCCTCCTTCAATCAATATTGAAATGGTCATCCAATTCTTAATGAATTTCGAACAAAACAATCAAGCTTCGAAGGAAAATATACAGTTAAAAGAAAGAGTAGTTAAATTAAAAATTGACAATGAAAATTTAAACAAACAAATTGTTAATCTAAAAACATTAATCCAAAAGAAACAAAATGTTTTGCTCAATCTAACAGAATAAATTTGGACAAAATAATGTAAAACATTCACAGTATATCATCACTTGTACTATTGTATAATGAAGTAACAATATGCAAAGCAATAGTAAGGAGTATAATGAAATGAATTGGAAAAAAGGCGGTTTATGGATTATTATATTTTTTATTATTAAAGGTACGTTATCTACATTATTAATAGTTACCGGTGCCAAATACTTTAACTTATCATATCTCCAAATTCTACTTCTTGTAGTTGGACTATTAGTTATTTCACTAATTGGACGTCAATTTGTGAGAAGACGGAAAAATAATGCTAAAAATGAGAAGGACTTAAATATGTAACCCCTTAGCCTATAAAGTAATGTGTCCGAGCAGACTGATTGAAAGCGCTAGTCTTTCGTGGCGTGAAGCCTAGTGAGGAGCGGAGTTACCCTAGACGGTAATGAACACCGCAGACTGGTGAAGCAACGAAGAAAGCGAGCGTTTTCGGGCAGTCTGAAACCCCCAAGAAATTTGGGGGTCTTTTTTATTTATTAGGCTTACGTTTATTCATTTCAATCGATTCCATATCGTTTACAACGCCATCTTTGCCAACCTTACCGTTTTTCTCAACTACATTATTTTTCCTGTTATACTTAACATTTAAATGATTGGATAAATTATCTACACTATGCTGTTTTGAATCTTTTTCCACGTCACTTGTACTATTACAAGCAGTTAATATTGATAATGATAATCCGAAAGTACAAAATACTTTCAATGCTCTATTCAATATCAAACACCTCCTATTGAAGGTAGTTTTTACATTAATAAATAAAAAAACTGTAGGAAATTAATTCCTACAGCTAGTATTATTAGTTATTCTTTACCTACACGCTGAATTTCAATATCCTTTATTAATTCACGTACTGCATGACTAGCTGCGATTAAGCCAGCAACTGATGGTACAAAGGCGTTTGAAGAAGGTGGCATTTTTGCTTTACGAATTTTTGTATTTTCATCTGGTACGATTTCTTTACGTACATCTTCACGAATAACAATAGGACTTTCATCTGAATAGACAACTGTTACTCCTTTTTGAATACCTTCTTTGCGAAGTTTAGTTCGAATAACCTTTGCAATAGGATCGTGAGTTGTTTTTGATATATCAGCAATTTTAAATCGAGTTGGATCCATCTTATTAGCAGCACCCATACTTGAAATAAGTGGAATTCCACGACGACGACACTCTTTAATTAAGTGAATTTTATATGTAATTGTATCAGAAGCATCAATTACATAATCTAATGGAATTTCGAAAAACTTTTCAAATGTTTCTTCTGTATAAAACATTCTATGTGTAATTACTTCGCACTCAGGATTAATCTCAAGAATACGTTGCTTCATCATTTCTACTTTAGGCTCTCCAACAGTTGATAATAAAGCATGAATTTGTCTATTCACATTTGTAATATCAATAACATCTTTATCCACTAGTATTAAACGTCCGACTCCAGAACGCGCTAAAGCTTCGGCAGAAAATGAGCCAACGCCTCCAATACCTAAAATAGCTACCGTACTGTTTTGTAATCGCTCTAAACCTGCTTTACCAAAAGCAAGCTCATTACGAGAAAATTGGTGTAACATTTATTCAACTCCCACTATCTTAATCAGATTACAATGATTTAAATATACATGATACAAGCTATTTACATCAAGCTTGAATTAAAGAAAAACCGAATTTTTCTTAATCCTTCAACAAGAAAAAGGAAAGGATTAAGAAAATTAATTCCTTCACCCTTCCTTTTTATTTTACTCTTCTACAGTTGTTTTTAACGCTAATTCTTCTAATTGTGCAGAAGAAACTGGACTTGGTGCATTTGTTAATAAGCAACTTGCTGATGCTGTTTTAGGGAATGCAATTGTGTCACGTAAATTTGAACGACCTGCAAGTAACATAACAATACGGTCTAAACCTAAGGCAATTCCGCCGTGTGGTGGAGTTCCGTATTCGAATGCTTCCATTAAGAAACCAAATTGCGCTTGTGCTTCTTCTTCAGAAAATCCTAAGCATTTGAACATTTTCTCTTGTATGTCTCTTTCGTAAATTCGAACTGATCCTCCACCAAGCTCGTAACCATTTAGCACTAAGTCATAAGCTTGAGCTTTAACACTACCTGGATCTGTATCTAATTTATCAATATCTTCACGAACAGGTGAAGTGAATGGATGATGAGCAGCAAAATAACGATTTAAATCTGCATCATATTCAAGTAATGGCCAGTCAGTAACCCATAAGAAATTGAATTTAGATTGATCAATTAAATCTAAGTCTTTACCTAGTTTTAATCGAAGTGCACCTAAGCTATTTGCAACTACTGAAGCATCTGAAGCTACAAATAAGATTAAGTCTCCTGCTTGTGCCTCTACAGCTAATTTTAATGTAGCAAATTCTTCTTCACTAAAAAATTTAGCAATTGGACCTTTGAAACCATCTTCTTCAAGTTTTAACCAAGCAAGACCTTTTGCTCCATAACGACCAGCATATTCTTGAAGAACATCGATGTCTTTACGAGAATAATTTGCTGCTTGACCTTTTACATTTAAACATTTTACTTGGCCACCGTTTTCAACAGCTGATGTAAATACTTTGAATCCACTTTCTTTAGCGAAAGAAGATACATCAATTAACTCTAATCCGAAACGAGTATCAGGCTTATCAGATCCATAGCGATTCATCGCTTCATCATAGCTCATACGAGGAAGTGGTGTAACTAGTTCAATACCTTTTGTTTCCTTCATCATTTTAACCATCATTCTTTCAGACATTTCCATTATTTCCTCTTGAGAAAGGAAGCTCGTTTCAATGTCTATTTGAGTAAATTCTGGTTGACGGTCAGCACGTAAATCTTCGTCACGGAAGCAACGTGCAATTTGGAAATAGCGTTCAAACCCTGAAACCATTAATAATTGTTTAAAAATTTGAGGTGATTGTGGTAATGCATAAAACTCACCAGGATGTACTCGGCTAGGAACTAAATAGTCACGAGCTCCTTCTGGTGTACTCTTTGTTAAAATTGGCGTTTCAACTTCTAAGAAGTCTTCACCATCTAAGAAATCACGAATTGATTTTGTAATTTTTGAACGTAATTTAAAAGTGTCATACATAACTGGACGACGTAGATCTAAATAACGATATTTTAAACGAAGGTCTTCTGCTACTTCCGTTTTATTTTCAATTGCAAATGGAGGATTCTTAGCTTTATTAATAATCTCAAGCTTTTCAACAGAAACTTCAATTGCTCCCGTTTCAAGATTTGTATTAGCTGTACCTTCACCACGAGATACTACTTTCCCGTGAACGTGAAGAATAAATTCATTACGAACAGTTTCAGCTAGAGCTAAAGCTTCACCTGAAGTTTCAGGATTAAAAACGATTTGTACAAGTCCAGAACGGTCACGTAAATCAATAAAAATTAATCCACCTAAATCACGTCTTTTTTGTACCCATCCTTTAAGTGTTATACTTTGACCAATATGTGATTCTCTTAGTTCTCCACATAAATGCGTTCGTTGTTCCATTTTCAATTCCCCCATTTGTTTATTTAGAGCTTACGTATTTTACAAAGATGTCTAATGCAACTTCTTCTTGTACACCAGTCTCTTGGTCTTTTAAATTAATGACTCCTCGAGATAATTCTTCTTCACCTAGAACCGCTACATATTTTGCTTTATAACGCTCCGCTGCTTTGAATTGCCCTTTTATTTTACGATCTTGGTAATCTTTTTCACAAACAAGACCAGCTTTACGCAATTGATATAAAATAGCCGTCGCTTCTTTTTTCACTTCTTCTCCAAGTCCAATTAGGAATACATCCATTTCTTGTTGGATTGGAAGCTCGATTCCTTCTGTTTCAAGAGCTAATAATAAACGCTCTATACTTAATGCGAAACCAATACCAGGAGTATTAGGACCACCGATTTCTTCAACTAATCCGTTATAACGACCACCACCACTTAAAGTTGAAATTGTACCGAATCCTTTACCTTCTAACATGATTTCAAATACAGTGTGATTATAATAATCTAAACCACGTACTAAATTTGAATCGATCTCAAACGGAATTTTCATAGCTGTTAAATAAGATTGTACAGCTTCGAAATAGTTCATAGATTCTTCATTTAAATATTCTAAAATGGATGGTGCTGTCTTCATCGAAGGGTGATCGTGATCCTTTTTACAATCTAAAACACGTAATGGATTAGTTTCTAAACGATTATTACAATCACTACATAACTCATGTGCTACCGGTTTAAAATGCTTCACAAGCGCTTCACGGTGTGCTTTACGGCTTTCTAAGTCACCTAAACTATTAAGTACTAACTTAACATTTTTCAATCCAAGACCACGATATAAATCCATTGATAGAGCTAATACTTCTGCATCGATCGAAGGATCATTACTACCTAAAGCTTCGATACCGAATTGTACGAACTGACGATAGCGACCAGCCTGTGGACGTTCATAACGGAACATAGGACCGATATAGTACAACTTTGTAGGTTGATTGCCATTTCCGTACATTTTATTTTCAACATAAGAACGAGCGATTGATGCAGTTCCTTCTGGACGTAATGTTAATTGACGATCTCCACGATCAGTAAATGTATACATTTCTTTTTGAACAATATCCGTTGTATCTCCAACACCACGTTGGAATAATTCAGTATGTTCAAAGATTGGTGTACGAATTTCGTTATAGTTATATCGTTTGCATAAGTCTCTTGCAAACTTTTCAATATACTGCCATTTTTCAACTGTACCAGGTAAAAGATCCTGCGTACCTCTTGGGATATTAATCGACATTTTAAATCCTCCTAAATAATAAACCTTTATAAATACAAAAAACCCTCGTGCCTACTGAAATAAAAACAGTAGGGACGAGAGTTATAAGCCCGTGGTGCCACCCTAATTGAAGAACAATAAACTGTTCTCCCACTTTCATCGTTAACGCCGATTACGTTTATCCTTACTAGAAATCGTTCAGAATAAAGCCTCAGGAGTGTCTTTCAAATAGTCTACTTGTGGAAATGCTCTCAGCCACGGCACTTCCTCTCTATACAAGAGATCCTATCCTACTTTTCTCCGTCTATGGAATGTTACTATGTATCAATATGTTATTTTATATCTTACGTTCGGATACAACAAATGTCAAGAACAGTTAAATATTTTTTACGAACGCTCCAACTGTCTTTTTAAATCACGCACTTCTCTTAAAGTTAAACCAAACTCACTTGCCATCTCTAATGAATTCGATTCTTGCCCCCTATTTTGAAACTCATGAAAATCCATATTCAAGACACCTTTTCTACCGGATCCTAGACTATTACGATTATTTATTCTCATGCTGCAGTCTCCTTCCAAGTATGTTGTTATATAGGATGTCCAATTAATTAATGGATTAAACAATCAAAATATTACCTGAATACTTTGGGAAGCTTTTAATTGAATTAATATTTTTTGTACATCACTTATATAGTTCTATGGATTCAGAGAAAACGAAATGGAATCTAATCAATTTTGAGTAGTATTTAATGTGGATATTCTTGAAAGTAGATTTTATTTAGTAAAATTTGATGTTTTTATTGATAATTACATAAATCTATTGAGATTAATTGTGTTTATCAGGGTTTTATTTGCGATTTCTGATTTTTAATTGCGATTCTCTATTTTTATTTGCGATTCCTAGTTTTTATTTGCCATTCCCAAATTTTATTTGCCATTCCCAGTTTTTATTTGCGATTCCCGAATTTTATTTGCCATTCCTAGTTTTTATTTGCAATCCCAGGGTTTTATTTGCGATTCCCTATTTTTATTTGCCATTCCAGGTTTTATTTGCCATTCCCAAATTTTATTTGCCATTCCTAGTTTTTATTTGCGATTCCCGAATTTTATTTGCCATTCCCAGTTTTTATTTGCGTTTCCCAAATTTTATTTGCGATTCCCGAATTTTATTTACCATTCTTAGTTTTTATTTGCCATTCCAGGGTTTTATTTGCCATTCCCTATTATTATTGCGATTTCCAGTCATTACTTACTATATCCAACAAATCTTCCTCTCAACTAAAAAAACCATGGTACATACCATGGTCTAATGAAATATTCTTAAACTAGATTGAACACTTTCAACTGATCCGTCTATGAAATACATTAATCCGTAATAAACTAGGATGATTAAAATAACAAATAAAAGTGCTTTAAAGAAACTTTTGAGGATTGTAAACAAAATTACACCAGCGATTAGAATTAACACGATTGTAATTATGTCCATATAGTTACCTCCTCTGAATTCTTTGTAAGAACCCGTGTACTTCAGTATATTCGTTAAATGAAGTTATTATTTTAATAATTAAGTCTATCAAAAAAAAATGCCTCCTTTTTGGAAAAGGAGGTTAAAGATTAGCTTATTTACTTTCAATCATAATGGTAATTGGTCCCCAGTTTGTAAAGGTTACTTCCATATCTGCACCAAATATGCCCGTTTGTACTTCGTATCCTTGTTCTCGTAAATATGAATTAAAATATTCGTATAATTCATTTGCGATTTCTGGTTTAGCTGCATCTGTGAAGCTTGGGCGTCTACCTTTTCTCGTATCGCCATATAAGGTGAATTGAGAAACGGATAGAATCTGGCCTCCAACATCATTTAATGATAAATTCATTTTTCCGAGTTCATCTTCAAAGATTCTTAGGTTAACTGCTTTGTCAGCACAATATTTAACATCTTCTATAGTGTCTTCATGCGTTATTCCGACTAACAATAATAACCCTTTAGGTATTTGACCTACTACTTTTCCATCTACTACGACTTTTGCTTCTTTTGTGCGCTGTAATAATACTTTCATAAGCGGCACCTCCTATTAGTGGAAAATACGTCTCACAGAGTAAATGTCTGGAATTTGTTTAACCTTATCCACTACTTTTTGCAGGTGGTTTATATTACGAATAGACAAACTCATTGTAATAGTTGCCATTTTATTTCGATCATTTTTTCCTGTTACTGAAGAGATATTCGTTTTTGTTTCATTTACAACTGAAAGAACTTCATTTAAAAGACCACGACGATCGTAACCGAAAATTTCTATATCAACGTTATAATCACGTTCAAACGTTGGGCTTTCTTCCCAATCAACTTCAATAAAGCGATCTTCTTCACTATCATTTAACATGTTTACACAATCGCTTCTATGAACTGAGATTCCTCTGCCTTTTGTGATATAGCCAACAATATCATCACCTGGTACAGGATTACAGCATTTTGATAAACGGATTAATAAATTATCTACACCTTTTACAGAAATTCCAGCATCTTTTCGACGTGATGGAGCTTTTTTAAGATCCGAGGAAAGTTCTTTTAATCGGTCTTCTAGCTCAATTTCTGTACGTTTACGGAATCTATCTGTTAAACGGTGAGCAATCTGTGTTGCAGTAATTCCATTGTATCCAACGGCTGCATACATATCTTCTGCATTAGAGAAATTAAATTTCTCTGCGACGCGTTTTAAATTTTCAGATGTTAATACTTCTTTTAAATCACATTCTAAAGCCTTAATTTCTTTTTCAACTAATTCCTTGCCCTTTTCAACATTCTCTTCTCTTCTTTGCTTTTTAAAATATTGACGTATTTTATTTTTAGCATGTGAAGACTGAGCGACCTTTAACCAGTCTTGGCTAGGTCCATACGAATGCTTCGATGTCATAATCTCAACGATATCACCGGTTTTAAGTTTATAATCAAGTGGTACCATTTTTCCATTTACTTTTGAACCAATTGTTTTATTTCCAATTTCAGAGTGAATTCGGTAAGCAAAATCGATTGGAACAGATCCTAGTGGTAATTCAAAAACATCACCTTTTGGAGTAAATACAAAAACCATATCAGAGAATAAATCCATTTTTACTGATTCCATGAACTCTTCTGCATTTGTTGAATTATCTTGCCATTCGATAATTTCACGGAACCAACTTAATTTATTTTCTAACGTTTTTTGTGAAGTAAGATTTCCATTATCTTCTTTATATGCCCAGTGTGCTGCAACACCATATTCAGCAATTTGGTGCATTTCTTGTGTACGAATTTGTACTTCTAGTGGTTCACCTTTTGGTCCGATTACAGTCGTATGAAGAGATTGATACAGATTTGCCTTTGGCATGGCAATATAATCTTTAAAACGACCTGGCATTGGTTTCCAGCTTGTATGAATTACGCCTAAAACAGCGTAGCAATCTTTAATACTATTAACAATTACACGTACGGCTAATAAGTCATAGATCTCGTTAAATTGTTTATTCTGCTTAGCCATTTTATGATAAATGCTATAAATATGCTTAGGACGTCCAGAAATTTCTGTTTTGATTTCTACATCTTCAAGTTGAGTTGAAATTTCGTTTATAACCTCTTCTAAATATTGCTCGCGCTCTGCTCTTTTTCGCTTCATTAAGTTAACGATTCGATAGTATTGTTGTGGATTTAAATAGCGTAATGCTGTATCTTCAAGCTCCCACTTTACTTTACTAATCCCTAGTCGATGAGCTAGCGGTGCAAATATTTCTAACGTTTCATTTGCAATTCGCATACGTTTTTCTTGAGGTAAGTGTTTTAACGTTCTCATATTGTGAAGGCGATCGGCTAATTTAATTAATATAACTCTCAAGTCCTGTGCCATCGCTACAAACATTTTGCGATGATTTTCAGCTTGCTGTTCTTCCTTCGATTTAAACTTGATTTTACCTAACTTTGTTACACCATCTACAAGCATAGATACTTCTTTGCCAAAATGGGTCTCTAAGTCCTCTTTAGATACTTCAGTATCCTCTACTACATCATGAAGAAACCCAGCACTAATGGTTGTAGCATCCATCTCTAAGCCAACAAGGATACCTGCTACTTGAACCGGATGTATAATATATGGTTCACCTGACTTACGAAATTGCTCACTATGTGCGTCACGAGCATATTCATAAGCACGTTTAATAAACGCCACATCATCCTCTTTTAAATAATGGGTCGCTTGCTCTAAAACCTGTTCTGCTGTCAAAACTTGCTCAGTAGCCATCTAATCACCTTAAATCATTATTTCTTTTATTATCATGAAAATTTCGTTTTTTGTAAAGCAGGAGTCGTCAAATTTCATTTTTTTTTGCAGATCTTTGATAGAAAAAGAGCACTCTGATTAATCAGAGTACCCCGTTTGGATAACATTATCATATGTTAAAAATTAATATGTCATTAGTGTAAATATATCATAACCTTCTAATTTTTTACGACCTTCTAAGTAAGAAAGCTCAATTAAGAAAGCAATACCTACTACAATTCCACCTAATTCTTCAACTAGTTTGATTGTAGCTTCAATCGTACCACCAGTAGCTAATAAATCATCAGTGATCAGAATACGTTGACCTGGTTTAATAGCATCTTTATGCATTGTTAACGTATTTGTACCATATTCTAAATCGTAGTTGTAGCTAATAACTTCACGAGGTAATTTACCTGGTTTACGAACAGGTGCAAAACCTATTTCTAAAGCGTAAGAAATTGGACAACCAACGATAAATCCACGAGCTTCTGGTCCAACTACTAAATCAACATCTTTTTCTTTCGCATAAGCTACGATTTGATCAGTTGCTTCTTTATAAGCTTTTCCATCATTCATTAATGATGAAATATCTTTAAACTGAACGCCTTCTTTTGGCCAGTCTGGTACGATCGTTATATAATCTTTTAAATTCATTAAATAAGTGCCTCCCCATTTTCGGAAAAATGACTTTTCATATTTTGAAAAAATGTAGTTAATTCATCACATTTTGAGTACAGAAACAAACGTTCTAGTTCAATACTAGCTAATTTTCTTGCATAGGTATTAGATAAAGAGAGATCTTTCTTCTCAGTTTGTGGCAACAAACGAATTTTTCCATCCTCTATTGTAACAAATTCTAAATCAAAAAACACCTTTGTCATAAAATCGACTTGTTCTTTTTTCCATCCCATCTTACGACATAATGCCACTTCATACATGTTCATGTCAAATGGATTAGTATTCGCTAAGATTGAATAGAATTTTTTAAAACTTTCTCTACTCGGAATTGGTGAGAAGAAATGTAATTCTTCTTGATTAAAAATTAAGTAGATACGTTCTGATAATCCTTTTCGAAATACCTCTTTCAAATCATTTTCAGAACTAGGTAAATCAAGTAGGATCACATAATTATTTTGTATATTAATATCTAAGTTTAGTACATCTTCGTATGCAACAAACGTAGAAATAGGATATTTAGTCTTTAAATTTTCATATTCATTTGATGATTGATGTAAAAATATGAATTTTTCTTCGGTATGAGGTAAAGTTAATCGATGTGGCTCTTGACCTCTTAAGTCAAATAACTGCCAATGATTTACTTTAATATCATGAATCATTAACTGTGGCTTTCGTTTACCATTCCATTCATTGATAGAAGCCATTCCTAAGCAGGATACTTTTGAACCAGCTGCAATTTCATTAGCAACATGTCCAAATCCGAACCCTACAGCATCAAGGAATGTAACGTCATCTTTTAGTTGTACTTTAAGATGTGCACCTTCATTACCGATTTGTTTAATATTTAGAGCATCAACCTCATTTATTTCTAAAACAGGTTTTGGATTATGCATCCCAAAAGGTGCCAGCATATTTAATTCATTAATAAATGAGATTGAAACTTCACTAGCCTGACATTTTAAATCGACTTCTTTTAATGGGATAAAATCTTCATCTGTCATAATTTGATCTGCATATTCATTTAAACGATGTCTTAATAGCTCGACTTCTTCAATAGCTAATGTCATACCAGCAGCAAGTGTATGGCCTCCAAAATGAGGTAAAATATCTTTACATTTTGTTAAGTTTTCAAATAAAGAAAAACCTTCAATGCTCCTTGCAGAACCTTTTGCAATTCCTTTTTCATGATCAATACTTAGAACAATTACTGGTTTGTAAAAGCGATCAACTAATTTCGAAGCTACGATTCCAACTACTCCTGCATTCCAGCCTTCTTTTGCGACAATAATCACTTTATTTGAACAAGATGAATCAAGTTCGTTAACTTGCTTAATTGCCTCTTCTGTCATACGTGAAACTAATTCTTGTCGTTCCTTATTTAAGATTTCAATTTGCTCTGCTCTTTTTTTAGCAATAGCTCTATCATTTTCTAAAACTAAATCTACTGCAGGCTTAGCATCGCCAAGTCTACCAACTGCGTTAATTCTAGGACCAATTGCAAATCCAATTGTTTCTTCCGTAATTGAATCTGTTGTGGTTCCACTAATTTCTAAAAGAGCTCTTAGTCCTTCACGCTGAGTTTGCTTTAGTTGCCTTACACCTTTTTTTACGATTAAACGATTTTCATCAACTAATGGTACTAAATCAGCAACTGTCCCAATCGAAACTAGTTCCAAATATTCCTCTGGCTCCCTACCTAATAATGCGGAAGCGAATTTAAACACAACTCCTACACCTGCTAATTCTTTAAAAGGATAGCTAGGACTTAGCTTTGGATGAATAATTGCAATAGCGTTTGGTAATACTTCTGGTGGTTCATGATGATCCGTAATAATTACATCCATACCTAGTTCATTTGCAAAATTAACTTCCTCAGCTGCAGAAATACCTGTATCTACAGTAATGATTAATGAATAACCTTGTTCATTTGCCCATTTAAATGCATTCTTATTTGGACCATACCCTTCAGTAAAACGATTTGGTATATAAAAATCTACTTTTGCTTCTAGTTCGATTAATGTTAAATACAATACTGAAGTACTGCTAACTCCATCTGCATCATAATCGCCAAAAATTAATATTTTTTCATCTTCTTCAATTGCTTGAAACACTCTGTCAATTGCAAGATCCATACCCTCTAATAAAAACGGGTCATGAAAGCTCATTTGATCTTCATATAAAAACTTACTTGCTGCATCTACTGTATTAAATCCACGAGTAACAAGTAGCTTAGCTAATAGAGGGGAAATCTGTAATTCTTTACTTAATAATTGCTCTTCTTGGTGATTCGATAATTTCGGTTTCCAACGTGCTTTTGACTTTAACAATACTCTCACCCCTAACTGTACTATTATACTAAAGTAAACTTATTGGATGAAAGAGTTATTTTTATCATTATATGGATTAATATGGACAAAAACATTTTCCACATCTTTTTGTTCCATCAACTTTGCTTTAACATTTTTACCAATCTTATGTCCTTCTTCAACGGTTATATATGGATCTACTGAGACTTTTATATCGATGATGACGTAATAGCCGTGTTCTCTTGCATAGAGAGAATTTATCTCTTTAACTCCTTCTACATTCCTAACTACTTCTTTATATGGTTCAATATCTTCTTCATGAAGTACATGATCCATTGTTGTATGTATTGATTCTGCTCCAATATCCCACGCCATTTTTAAAATCATAATTGCTACAATAAGCCCAGCCGCAGGGTCTGCATATAAAAGTACTGGCATATTAAATTTAGTACCAAGAATTGCAATACCAATACCAACCATAGCTGCAGCAGATGAGTATACATCAGAGCGATGTTCATATGCATTAGCGATGATTGCGTCACTATTTAACCTTTTCCCTAAAGCATATTTATAGCGAAACATCCATTCTTTTAAAAAGATAGATATAAAAGCTGCTAATAAAGCAATTAACTCTGGTGGATGAACTGGCTTAAAAAACGCGGTTATAGATGATTTAGTTATTTCAATTCCAACGATAAATAAAAGTACGGCAACAATAATAGCAGCGATTGATTCAGCTTTACCATGGCCATAAGGATGGTCCTCGTCCGGTGGCATTTTTGCAGCTCTTAAACCAAATAAAACCGCTATCGAACCGACCACATCTGACGCTGAATGTACTGCATCGGCCATTAAAGCTTTACTATTTCCAATATATCCGATAATTGCTTTAACAATTGCTAGAAGTAAATTTCCATATATTCCGATATAAGCCCCTTTCTTGGCTTCCTTATAACGCTCTTCCTGTTCCATATACTTTACCTACTTCCCTTTTTCTAACTGTAAAAAATACACTTATCATTATTAACACATTATATTAGTATCTTCAAATCATAATGAATTTAATACAAAAAAGAGTATAAGCATGAGCTTATACTCTTTTAAATTTATTTAGCTTCTTCAACATCGATTACTTGGTTTTTATCAAGTTGGCGACCTTTAATAAATAACCAAATTTGTGAAGCGATAAAGATTGAAGAATATGTTCCAACAACTAAACCTATTAATAATGCAAGTGAGAAGTTAAGAATTGCATGACTTCCGAATAAAAGCAATGCAAGTACTGCTAATAGTACAGTAAGAACTGTTTTAACAGATCGACCTAAAGTTTGACGAATTGATTCGTTAACAACCTGTTTCAATTCTTCTCTAGAACGAATTTTCTTCTTAAGCTTCATATTTTCACGAACTCGGTCAAATGTAACGATCGAGTCATTAATCGAATAACCAACAATCGTTAGAACCGCTGCGATGAATGTGATATCTACTTCTAATCTAAAGATACTAAATACTACAACAATGAAGAATGCATCATGTAGTAGGGCAATTACTGAAGCAATTGCATATGAGAATTGGAAACGTAATGATACGTAAAGAATAATACCTGCTGATGCGATAATTAATGCTTTAATGGCATTAGCTGCTAATTCTCTACCAACAACTGGATCAACAGTACTTACGTTTGGTTCTACCCCAAATTTAGCTGTAAAATCCTTTTTCAAATCATTAATCTGATCTTTTGTTAATACTCCTTTAAATACGATTGAACCTGTTTTTGCATCATTTGTAGAAACAGTAATACTTTCAGGCTTCAAGTTCATTTTTGAAATTTCATCATTAACAACTTGTTTTGTAACTGCTGATTTTGATTCAAATGTTACACGTGTACCACTTGCAAAATCAATTCCTAAATTCAATCGGAAAATAGAAAGTATAATAACCCCTACAACTACTGTAACGATTGAAAAATAAACAAATTTTCGACCAACGCTTACAAAATCGACTTTATCATATTTTGTAGGAGGATGTGCTAAGTTATGATTTAAACCAAGAATTTCACTTTGTTTAATACCAAACCATGTTTTCTTATTATTTAAGTAACGACTTTGAACTAATAAAGAAAGTAATAAACGAGTACCGAATACTGCAGTTAAAAAGCTTACTAAAATACTAACAATTAAACTTGTTGCAAAACCTTTTACTGAGCTTGTACCGAATGAGAACAATACGACAGCAGCAAGTAAAGTTGTAATATTAGCATCAAAGATCGTTCCAAATGAACGCTGATTACCTGCACGATAAGCAGATGCTACTGATTTTCCTAGTTTAAGCTCGTCCTTCAATCTCTCAAACGTAATAATATTGTTATCAACCGCAATACCAACACCAAGGATTAATGCCGCAATACCTGGAAGTGTTAATACCGCATTCATGCCGTCAAATACAAGTAATGTTACGTAAGTATAAGCCATTAACATGATGCTTGCGATTAAACCTGGTAAGCGATAGAAATAAAGCATAAATAAGAAAATAACTGATACACCAATAATTCCAGCAAAAATTGTTTCATGCAGAGCATCTGTACCAAATTTTGCACCGATTGATGTTGAATACATTTCTTCAAGGTGTACTGGAAGAGCCCCTGCATTTAATAAATCTGAAAGTTCTTTTGCACTTTCAACTGTAAATGTAGAACCAACAATAGAAAGCGAATCGTCGGTAAATACTTGATTTACACTAGCTGCAGATAAGAATTTAGGTTTTGCTTTTGCAGATTCCTTTTTGAAAGAGTCTTGTCCTTCTTTGAAATCTAACCAAATAACCATCATATTATTTGGAGCACCCATTTTTAATACTTTACTTGTAACATCTTTAACCTTAGAAGCATCCTTAAATGTGATTGATACACTAGGTTTACCCATTTGGTCAAATGTTTGCTTTGAAGCGCCTTCTTTTAAATCCGCCCCAGTCATTAGAACCTTATCATTTACGTCACGAATTGTTAAGTTCGCTTCAGTAGAAAGAATATCACGTGCTTTAGCTTGATCTTTTACACCAGCTAATTGTACACGAATACGATCTTTCCCTTCGATTTGAATGTTAGGTTCACTTACTCCTAATACGTTTACACGTTTTTCAAGAGCTTTCGCTGTACTTACTAAAACATTTTTGTTAATTTTGTCGCCTTTCTTAATCGGCTTAACTTTGTAAAGCACCTCAAACCCGCCCTGTAAATCCAGACCAAGCTTAATATTTTTCGCGGTACCAAATACAGTTGTGCCGATTACTGCTGCTAATACAGCAATAATTAAGAAGAAGGCAACAATTCTGTTACGCTTCACCATGTTGTGAATTTCCTCCTCTAACTAGTTCAAGTTCTAGTACGAAAATGGTATGTTTTCATTCTTATATTATACAAATGCAATTTTTTTATTGTCAATTAATGGTTAAACTGACTCTCCAAACTGCCAAGTAGGTGATTTAAATGCTTCGATTCGAATGTAATTCATATAATCGTTTACAGTTAATGAGAGTATGTCTTCTACCAGTTGAAAAAGCTTTGGTTCATCCTCTTTCTTTCGCCATAAGGTTCTTTCGAGGCATTCCCATAAATCATCCTCACTGACAGTATCGAATCCAAGCATTCTAAATTCATCCAGTTTACTTTCAATTACCACCTGTAGCTTAGGTTTAAATTCTGCAGCTTGTTGATGAAAAGTCGACATACTCTTCCCCCCTAATTTTCTGTATTTTTAGAAAAATGATTTTAGACCTTCACATTCATTTCCTAGATGTTGAACTAACTTGTCATGCTTGCCTACATTTCTAGCATATATATAATTGTAAATCATTCTAGGCTGTTTGAGAAGGTGGTAAAAGTAATGACAAAGCAAACGTTTTTAAGAGGAACGTTTTTTTTACTTATTGCAGGGCTTATCACAAGAATATTAGGATTTTTTAATCGAATTGTTGTAGCAAGAATTATGGGTGAAGAGGGCGTAGGATTATTTATGATGGCAGTCCCGACACTATTTTTGGTCATGACGCTTACACAGCTCGGCCTCCCAATTGCCATCTCAAAATTAATTGCAGAAGCAGTTGCTCAAAATAGACAAGATCGGATAAAAAAGATTTTAGCTGTTTCAATGTCAATAACTGGCATATTAAGTATTATTTTTACAACAGCAATGATTTTTTTATCCCCTTTCATTGCGAAAAACTTATTAACGGATGCAAGGACTATGTACCCACTAATTGCCATCGCTCCTGTTGTTCCAATTATAGCAATCTCATCAGTTTTACGAGGATATTTTCAAGGCGTACAGAATATGCGACCTTCCTCCTTTTCCCAAGTTATTGAACAAGTTGTTCGTATAGTACTAGTTGCAGTTTGTACTAAAACTTTTTTACCATATGGCGTTGAATTTGCCGCTAGTGGCGCCATTATCTCTTCTGTATTAGGAGAATTAGCTTCATTAATTTATATGCTGTATGTATTTAAGAAAGAAAAAAATGCAAAGTTCATTTCAGGATTTAAGAACAATATTAAAGATGGAAGAAAAACACTTAGTGACCTACTAAGTATTGCATTACCAACAACTGGAAGTCGTTTAATTGGTTCAATATCAATGTTTTTAGAACCAATCGTTGTCTCACAAAGTTTAGCGATTGCAGGTGTAAGTGCAGCTGTTGCAACTAAACAATATGGATTACTTGCAGGATACGCTTTACCTCTATTACTTTTACCAGCGTTTATTACTTATGCATTATCTACTTCACTTGTGCCAGCGATTAGTGAAGCAATGGCCAAAAAGGATCGTGTAACTGTTGAAAGAAGATTGCAGCAAGCACTACGTTACTCAATGATTGCTGGTGGTTGGTCCGTTGTCATTTTATACGTATTTGCTTCACCGATTTTAACACTAATGTACAAAAGTGACCAAGCTACGAATTTTATATTACTTTTAGCACCTTGCTTTATTTTTTACTATTTCCAAGGACCACTACAAGCTGTATTGCAGGCACTTAATCTGGCAAATTCAGCTATGATTAATAGCTTTGTCGGTTCAGTCGTTAAAATCGCTAGTATTTTATTACTAGCTACAAATCCAAAGTTCGGTATTAACGGTGTTGCCTTAGCTATGAATATTAGTATTGTAACAATAACAGTTCTTCACTATTTCACTGTATTAAAGGCCATTAACTTTTCGATTTTTGTTAAAGATTATGTTTATTGTTTAATCATTTTAGGTATTTGTATTTATGTCGGAAAGTTCATCAAAGAATATGTAGTTTTTTCATCTTCTTTATTAGTACAAACCTTAGTAAGTATTTCTGTTGTTACATTGATGTATATCTTATTAATTTTATTATTTAACCTAGTTAAGAAAGATGAGATCATCCGAATCCCATTCTTTAAAAAGCTGATTACAAGATGATTGATAATAGAATAGATCATAACAAAACCACAAAGTAATTAATGTACTTTGTGGTTTTGTTGTTGTTGAAAAAAAGTTGTCAATTAAATATGTAATGTCTTGTTGATTTCCACTACGGGTTGCTCGCTTTCCATGGGGCATGAGCTGAGCCTCCTCGTTCCTGCGGGGTCTCACCCTTCCTGCATCTCCCATAGGAGTCGAGCATCCCTTCGTTCCAATCAACTCTTCAAGTTTAAAAATTACTCTTAAAATAATAAGAATAATTATTTATAGGTAATGCCCTTATAGACTATTTTAGTAGAAAAAAGGTTTAAATAATTTTTTTTTAGCGAAATAACATTAATTTAATTAAAAACGTAAAAAAACTATTTTATCAATGAGAATCAGAAACCTTATGTACCATGGAACATAGTGTTCATACTTTTCATATTGACTCTAAAGTATTTCAACACTCTGACCACAATATTTAATGTTATTTTCCACTTCAGGATACAGTTATCTCTTACTCCTGCATTATTCGTCTTTTTTATCAAAAAATATTTCTCCGCCTCGTAAGCTGCAATATGATACTTGTTTAAATTCATCATAACCATGTTTTTTTAACTGTTCTAGTAACCATTGTTTATCTTTATGATACTGATTTAAATTATCTTCTTGTACGATGCCATCTAATATTAATGGAAATGTGAGTGAACTATAATTTATATCACCGTTTATTTCCTTTTTGAATATTGATAATTTCCCTGTAGGCTCTAGTAGTGCATAATCAACATCTCGTACGTCTCCTATATCCTTCTCTCTAAGTTGGAGTAATAAGTCGTCAAACGTATATCTCTGTTTTTTCATCTCTTTTTCTAAAACTTTACCTTTACTAATGATTAATACAGGATGTCCATCTAATATTTTTCTAAATTTAACACTTTTTAGCGAAATTAAGGAAAAAATTATTTGGATAACAACAATTAAAAACATTGGATAAATCACTTTTATAATCGGTTCATTGTGGGTTTCAATTCCGATGGCTGCTATTTCAGTTAATAATATATAGACGACTAAATCTAATAAACTTAACTCTCCTATTTCTCTCTTACCCATTAACCGAAAGAAAAATGCAATAATTAAATAAATTAAAATGGTACGAACCGTCATAGAACCTAATTCCATTTTACTTACCCTCACATCCAAAACTTGTTGATTTTAAAAAACATGTTCTTTAGCTAGCGCTTAAAACCTGTAAATATGAGTCCAAATACAACTAATTTTCCATAAAGAAAATAATAGTAGAATTTTGTTCATAATTTTACTATTTGTAATTGCTCTATAAGTATTCTAAAAATTCATCTCATGAATATGCTTGTATTAAAAGAGTGTACAAGGGGGAATATGAATGAAAAAAACAGCTGTAGCTGTCTCTTTTGGCTTTTTAACTATTCTATTATTAGTATTGTCAATTAGTTTGATTTTATCATTATTACTTAAACTAACTTCTCTTACAGAAGCAAGTGTTACAACGACAACTCTTATCCTATCATTTATCGTAATGTTAATTGGTGGTTTTGTTACAGGAGCTAAAGGGAAAGAAAAAGGTTGGATTCTAGGATTATTAACGAGTGGAGCGTATTCTATTTTTGTATTTTTTGTACAGTTTCTTGGCTATGACCGAACTTTTTCACAGGAACAAATAATGTATCATGGTATTTTCTTAGGTGTTTGTATGTTAGGGTCAATTTTTGGAGTGAATGCTGCGAGTAATAAATCTTATAATAAATAATCAGACTGATAATCAACTTTTTTTGAGTTTTTCCACTACAGACTTAATTTAAATTTCTTACAAAATAAATAAAACGCTAGTTTCCAAAATGGAACTAGCGTTTCTTACGATACAATTAATAAAAAATTAAGCTTGTGTTCTTGTTTCACGAATTGCGTTTTTTTCAAATACCATACGTGATCCATCAGCAGTTTTTAAAGTGATTGTATTATTTTCTTCGTTAACAGCATCAACTAAACCATGTAATCCACCGATTGTTACAACCATATCGCCTTTGCTAATTCCAGCTTGCATAGCAGCTGTTTGCTTTTGACGCTTTTGTTGTGGACGGATTAGTAAGAAGTAGAAAACTATGAACATTAATATTAGAGGTAAAATCCCCATTAAACCATTACCCATCTTAATCTTCCTTTCAATATGTAAATTTTAGAAGTTCCTAGCGTTCGGCTTATTAAAACCGTATTGTTCAAAAAACTCTTCTCGGAAATCACCTAAACGGTCTTCGCGGATTGCTTGGCGAACTTGTTCCATTAATTGTAACAGAAAATGTAAGTTATGGTAAGTAGTCAAACGCATTCCAAACGTCTCTTCACATCGGATTAAATGACGGATATATGCTCTTGTATAGTTTTTACATGCATAACAATCACAATTAGGATCAAGTGGAGAATAGTCCTCTGCATATTTTGCATTCTTAATTACTAATCGACCTTCACTAGTCATACATGTACCATTTCGAGCGATACGCGTTGGAAGTACACAGTCAAACATATCCACTCCTCGAATTGCGCCATCAATTAATGAGTCAGGAGAACCTACTCCCATTAAATATCTTGGTTTATCAGTTGGTAGGAAAGGTGTCGTAAACTCTAAAACTCTATTCATTACATCCTTTGGTTCACCAACTGATAATCCACCAATTGCATAGCCTGGGAAATCTAAAGAAACTAAGTCTTTTGCAGATTGTTTACGAAGGTCTTCGTATTCTCCACCTTGTACAATACCAAATAATCCTTGATCCTCTGGTCTTTGGTGTGAATTTAAACAACGCTCTGCCCATCTGCTAGTTCTCTCAACTGAACGTTTCATATAATCATACTCAGCAGGGTATGGTGGACACTCATCAAACGCCATCATGATATCAGAACCTAATGCATTTTGAATTTCCATCGCCTTTTCTGGTGAAAGGAATAATTTATCGCCATTTAAGTGATTTCTGAAGTGTACGCCTTCTTCTTCTATTTTTCGGAATTGACTTAAGCTAAATACTTGGAATCCTCCTGAATCTGTTAAGATTGCACGATCCCAGTTCATAAATTTATGTAAGCCACCAGCTTTTTTAATAATCTCATGACCAGGTCTTAACCATAAATGGTAAGTATTACTTAAAATAATACCTGATCCCATTGCTTTTAAATCTTCAGGAGCCATTGTTTTAACAGTGGCTAAAGTTCCAACAGGCATAAATGCGGGAGTTTCAAATGAACCATGTGGAGTATGGACAATTCCTAATCTCGCACCTGTTTGCTTACAAGTTTTAATATGTTCATAACGAATTGCTGTCATTTTTCGATTCCTTTCAATTCTTAAAGTATTAACATGGCATCGCCAAAGCTAAAAAAGCGATATTTTTGTTCTACTGCTTCTTTATAAGCAGCTAAAACTGGTTCTCTACCAGCTAAGGCACTAATTAGCATAATTAGAGTTGATTTTGGTAAATGGAAGTTCGTAATCATCCCGTCAATTCCCATAAATTTATATCCTGGGAAAATGAAGATAGACGTCCAACCACTAGCCCCTTCAAACTTACCGTTATTAGCTGTAGCAATCGTTTCAACTGTGCGAGTAGAAGTAGTTCCAACAGTAATGATTTTACCACCGTTTGCTTTCGTTTCATTTAATAGTTCAGCCGTTTCTTCAGACATATAGTAGTATTCCGAGTGCATATCATGTTCTTCAATAGATTCTACACTTACCGGTCTAAATGTACCTAAACCTACATGTAACGTAATAAATGCTAACTTTACACCTTTTTCTTGAACTTTAGCTAAGAGTTCTTTTGTAAAATGTAAACCTGCCGTTGGTGCTGCCGCTGAACCAATTTCTTTAGCGAATACAGTCTGATAACGATCTTTATCTTCTAATTTTTCTTTAATATATGGGGGAAGCGGCATTTCACCTAGTTGGTCTAAGATTTCATAAAATATCCCATCGTATTGGAATTTTAATTTTCTTCCACCTTGATCACTAGAACCTACACATTCTGCCTTTAATCTTCCATCTCCAAATAAAATGATTGTACCTTCTTTTACTCTTTTAGCAGGCTTAACTAATGTTTCCCATACATCCTGCTCTTCTTGTTGAAGTAATAATACTTCAATTTGGGCACCTGTATCTTCTTTCACACCAAATAATCTAGCAGGCATGACTTTTGTTTCATTTAAAACTAAACAATCGCCCTCTTGTAAATAATCTAACACATCAGGAAACTGTTTATGCTCTACATTTCCAGACTCTTTATGTAATACCATTAGTCTCGATGCTTCTCGGTCCAACAAAGGCGTCTGAGCAATCAATTCTTCAGGTAAATCAAAATCAAATAAATTTACATCCATTTCTATACACCTCATAAATTTCAGGAGTATGGAGAAAGGAAGATTATCATAATCCCCTTTTCCAAACTCTATTTATATTCGTACTCATTTATTTTCTCCCAAATAGTGAAAAAATAAGTGAAAGTAAAATACTTATGATAATACATGTTACAATCGGAAAGTAAAACGATACATTTCCTTTTTTTATAAAAATATCGCCTGGAAGTTTCCCTACAAATCGAATAAACAATCCAACAACTAATAAGATAATTCCTAACGTAATTAAAATTTTTGACAAATCAATCATTGCTCCGGCACCTGCAACCCAAAATGTTTGTATGTTAAATCCGTAACAATTCGTCCCCTAGGAGTCCGCTGAAGAAATCCAATTTGAAGTAAATATGGCTCATATACATCTTCAATCGTTTGTGACTCTTCGCCAATTGAAGCTGCAATCGTATCAACCCCAACAGGACCGCCCTTAAATCGCTCAATAATAGCTAATAACAATTTATGATCGATATGGTCTAGACCTGCTTCATCTACCTGCATTTGAATTAAAGAGTCTTTTGCTATTTCAAAGGTAATGATTCCACTTCCTTGAACTTGAGCAAAATCTCTAACTCTTCGTAATAAACGGTTTGCAATTCGAGGTGTGCCTCGAGACCTTCTAGCTACCTCTAAAGCAGCGTCATTTTCAATTTCCATTCCAAATAACTCTGCTGTTCTTTTAACGATCAATGCTAGCTGTTCAACTGTATAAAACTCTAACCGATTTAATACTCCAAAACGATCTCTAAGTGGTGAAGAAAGAAGTCCTGCTCTAGTTGTTGCACCTATTAATGTAAATGGTGGCAAATCAATCCTTACCGACCTAGCAGTTGCATCCTTGCCAATTACAATGTCAAAGAAAAAGTCTTCCATTGCTGGATAAAGTACTTCTTCTACTGTTCGAGGCAGTCGGTGAATTTCATCGATAAATAATACATCACCTGGTTGAAGTGAAGTCAAAATAGCTGCTAAATCTCCAGGACGCTCAATTGCTGGACCTGAAGTCGTTTTGAATCCAACACCTAGTTCATTTGCAATAATCGCTGCTAAAGTAGTTTTACCTAATCCAGGAGGACCGTATAATAAAACATGATCTAGAGACTCATTTCGCATTTTTGCAGCTTCAATAAAAACTTGCAAATTCTTTTTAACTTTATCTTGCCCTATATATTCCCTTAATGATTGAGGCCGTAGTGAAAGTTCTTGATCAAATTCCTCGCCACTACTTTCACTTGATAAAATTCGGTCATCCATATTCATCACCTCTTAGCTTGCAAAAGTAATTGAAGTGCTTTTTTAATATATTCATCAGTTGAAAGTTTTTCATTCTTTAATAATGGTACGATCTTTTTAACTTCTTTTTCTGCATAGCCTAATGCTTTTAAAGCTTCAATTGCATCATCTAATGAAGATGCTGCACTTTCTTTCTCTTCAATAGCATCTATGTCAGTAAATAAATCGACTTGAACTGCTCCAAAGACTTTTTCAAGTTTTCCTTTTAAATCAAGGATCATCTGTCTTGCTGTCTTTTTACCAACACCAGGAAATTTTGTTAAAAATGCCTCGTCCTCTTCTTCTATCGCATGAACAATTTGATTTGGCTCTCCAGTCGCAACAATTGCCAAGGCACCTTTAGGTCCGATTCCTGACACACTTAACAATTTTTGAAATAAAGTACGTTCATCTAGTGTTTTAAAACCATATAACATCATAACATCTTCTCTTACATAATGATGAGTATAAACTTTTAAGATTTCGTTTGAAGGTCTAAAAACATACGGATTAGGTGTAAATAATTGATAGCCCATTCCATTATGATCAATTACAATATATTCTGGTCCAACCCATTCTATCTTTCCAATTATGTATTCGTACATGGTTTTCTCCCCTTTTTACATGTATTCCATTGTACCATAGATAGAAGAAGGAGAAAAATAGTCGGCTGTCGAAAATAAAAATTTTATACATATGATTTAACTAAAAAGTTCATATAAAAATGACTAAAAAATATAGCAAATTTTTAAAAGCTCGATACTTAAGAAAATACATAGGGAGGCTATTCGATTTGAACATGTTTCCAGTTCTAACTACAGAGAGACTTTATTTAAGAGAAATCAAAGTCACTGATCTTAATCGAATGTTCAATATTTTATCAAGAGAAGATGTCACCAAATATTATGGACTAGATGCACTAAAAAATAGTAGTGAAGTATTGGACGTAATTCACTATTTTAGAGAAATGTATGAAACGCGCAATGGCATCCGTTGGGGAATGATTGATAATGAAACAAACAAATTAATTGGAACCTGTGGATTTACAGCCTACCAAGAACGAAACAAAAGGGCAGAAGTTGGCTATGAGCTACACCCAGACTATTGGAGAAAAGGTTTTGCGACAGAAGCTTTAAAAGCATTATTATCATATGGATTTGATATTCTTCAACTAAATCGAATTGGAGCAATCGTTTATCCAGAAAATCTCCCTTCCCAAAAACTCCTTGAAAAAATAGGATTTACGAATGAAGGTCTACTACGTGAGTATTTAATACAAGGTAGTACAGCGCATGATACGTATGTTTATTCAATTTTGCGAAACGAATGGGAAAGAGCTCAGGAAAAGGAAGTTCGCGATCGGAAAAATGACTTGATCCATAAAAATACAAAAAATCCACAAGGAAAATAAATCATCTTTGTGGATTATTTTTTATATTTAGTTAGTCGTTACCGATTGACCACAGTCGAAATACGAATTTCAATTTACGATTCTTTCATACTCTTTTAAGTAATGTAATAGATAATCGTAATGATTTTTGGTCGAAATTTTAATCCCTCTCTCAAGCTGCTTTTGTTTATTTACTTCTAATTTATTCGTATCTATTTGAAAAAAAGATTCAATAATATTATTACCACTTGGCGCTCCAATATATAAATTCAAAACTCCATTTGAATTTATTCCTAAATAACCTTTGGATTTTAAAGTAGGAGAAAGATCATTAATTTTTTTCATTAATACGATTTGATCATCATTTTCTTCTATGACTTTCCAACCCTTAAATTCTTTTTTGACTTGCCCCAGGGTTTTGTGTTGATTAATATAAATTTCTTCAATCACTTCACCGTTTATATAGACTTTATGTAAAATGATTGTAATCCCCTTTTTGTTCGAACTAGGATGAATATCATTATGAGCTGCCAATGTTTCAGTTTGTGCCGGTATTAATAAAGCTAGTAAACAAACAAATATTAAAATGAACTTTTTCACAAACATCCACTCCTTTAGACAAAATCATACAAGCTTTTTTAGTTTGACCATTCCTTTTATCTTTATCCAAACTGTTTAAAATTTTTATAGTAAATGGCCATAAATATCTAAACAAAAAACCCTAAAGCGTTGTCTTTGGGGAAGGGGGATGAAAGCTAATGATCTTCATCTTTTCTTATGAAAGAATCTTATCTTTTTAACTTTGTAATTTTATCTTTAATGATCAGATAGATTTTCAAATAGAGATATAAAAAAATTAGGTGCCACTTCAATTTTCTTATGAAATTTAAAACCAAAAGTTTTATATAAGTTAATGGCTGGTAGGTTATCTGATCCTGTTGAAACAATTACCTTTTTCTTTTTTGCAATTTCATTTAAAAAATAATGAACTAATTTTCTTGCAATTCCCTGCTTAAAGCAACTAGGATGTACTACCAATCTACATATTTGATATTCATTATCGCCTTCTGAATAGGCCAAAAATCCTTTTAAATCATGTTCAATCACATAACCGATAAAGACTTCTTTGGAATCTCTAATACTTTCGACATTGTCCTTTAATTGTGGTATTCCTTCAAAATTGATTAACTTTGCCTCTACCATATATGCAGGTAACTGTACATTTAAAATTGAATTTGCCATTTTTTTATCTTTATTGTCTAGTTTTAAAATCAAAAATTTTCTCCTCCTAATCCTCTGACCTTACTCCTACGCTTTTGATAAGCCATTTAGGATATAAAAGTTAAATAACTCTGTAATTTTTTTAGGACTTAGTGCTTCATGCTCTTTCTCCCATTCGATTTTAAGTGTTGTATAAAGTCGAAACATGACTAAAGCGGTGATTTCGGGATCACATTCAACAATTTCTTTCTTTTCTATTGCTTCTTCAATTTTTTTCTGTATGTATAGAATGATTGAATGATTCAATCGTTTTAAAGCGTCATGTACTATAGTCGTTCCAATTTCTTTTTGTTCCTGAAGTAACTTTATTGTTAATTCATGTTCATTATGAAAGGCTATAAAAACTTCAATTCCTTTATGTGCTTTTTCAATGAATGAATCTTCATCACGAATGGATTGTTCAGCTAAAAATTTCATTTCAGTAATCAAATTATTGATGATTTCATCAAACAATTCTTCTTTATTTTTAAAGAAAGTATAAATCGTTCCCTTTCCAACATTTGCCTGTTTTGCGATTTGACTCATTGTAGTTGCTTTATAGCCAAAAATGGTAAATGACTTTGTGGCAGCTTGTAAAATATTTTGCTTTTTCAAAAAACTCACCTCAACTTCTCTTGTTACCCAATTGACCACTTCAAACTTTTGGTCAATATAAAAATCACTTTACCATATTGTTGAACCCTCATCAAACGAATTATTTAACTATTCTAAGAACTAAAAGTAACTAATCTTTGGGAATTGTATCCCTAAACTGAAACTTTAAAAAGGAAGAAGCATGAGCTTCTTCCTTTTCAATGTAAAAAATTAATATTTATCGGTTTGGATTGGTTGCATCCTTCACATCATTTTTTACATTACGATACATATGTTTAACATTTTGTTTTGTATCGTATAATACATTTTTAGTGGCATTTGGAACATTATTTGTAATGTTATTTAAATTATTTCTAATTGTTCCATCGAATGTTACATATACTTTTTTACCACTAGTGTATGGTGATAAAGCGTCTTTAATTTTTGATCTAAATGCGCTTTCATCAACATTTTTATTTACCAAATCTACTGCAACAAGAACCTGATCACCAACAGCAACCGTGCTTGCTTTGGATACATTTGACATTTGTTCTACTCGTTTAGAAATTTGGTCAGCAAACTTTCGTTCACCCGCATTCATATTAGTGTTTGTACTAATATTTGTATATGGTACAAGAGGAGCTGTATTTAGATCGTTATTATAGCGAACTTGATCCATGTTGTAGTTTCTATTCATATTGTTGACATTTCTTCCATACGTTCCGTCATGGATAACGCCATCATTAGAATACTCACTACTTAAACCTTCATTTATACGATCATTTCCGTAGTGATTATTTTTCTTTGTGAAATAATCTTGGTTATTAGGATAGTTTACGTTTTCATAACGATAATTAACAGCATAAGGGTTTGTCGGTCTATTGAAGTTTACTTTTTCATAACCAACATTTCTTTTATGGTCATTCATGGCATTATTGTTTGTTCCACAAGCAGATAATGTTAAAGCTGTTAGCACCGTACCTGTAGCAACGATAAGACCTTTTTTATTCAATATAAAACCCTCCCTTTATTTACACCCAATTGTAATACCAAAGTTGTATTACAAAGTTAGGTTGACCTTTTTAGGTGGATTTTAAATTGTTAATAGATGGTTTGAAACTCATTTTAAGTAAAAAAGTAGCCTTTATAGGCTATTACATGTTAACTCAATTTCTACTCCAATTAATTCCTGTATGAAATAGTTAAAATAAAAAAAAGACGATTAGAAAATAATCGCCTTTTTAAATAAAATTCTTTATTGTTCGTCTTCCTCAAAATATGGCACTCCGTATGAAGACTGATTTTGTGCATAAGGAGTAAATAATTGCGAATTTGGATCAAAATAAGGTTCTGATGCATCACGATACATTGGTGTCGGTCCAGTCGCATACGGTGAAACAACTGGTCCGCCTTGGAACTTTGGATAGTCCATAGCTGGCAATGTTTGTGGGAAGTTTTCATTTGGTCCCATATATGCCGGTAATGTTTGTGGGAAGTTTGCGTTTGGTCCCATGTATGCTGGCATTGTTGCTGGGAAGTTTGCGTTTGGTCCCATGTATGCTGGCATTGTTGCTGGGAAGTTTTCATTTGGTCCCATATATGCCGGCATTGTTGCTGGGAAGTTTGCGTTTGGCCCCATATACGCTGGCATTGTCGCTGGGAAGTTTGCGTTTGGTCCCATATATGCTGGCAATGTTGCTGGGAAGTTTTCATTTGGTCCCATATAAGCTGGCAATGTTGCTGGGAAGTTTTCATTTGGTCCCATATATGCTGGCATTGTTGCTGGGAAGTTTTCATTTGGTCCCATATATGCTGGTAATGTTTGTGGGAAATTTCCGTTCGGTCCCATGTATGCCGGTAATGTTTGAGCTAAATTCGGATTCGGTCCCATATAGGCTGGTAGCGTTTGGCCTGTATTTGGATTCGGTCCCATATACGATGGCATTGTTTGCCCAGTATTTCCTGGCATTGGTGCTGGTAAAGGTGTTGGAACAGGTGCAGGTAATGGCATTGGCATCGCAGTTGGCGGAACTGGTGCTACTGGCACTCCTCCAGTCGCTCCTGTTACTTCTCCTCCTGGCAACATCGGCATAGCTCCAAAACTCGGTAATGTTGGTAATGCCCCTCCTTCACCTCGTGGATAATATGGGAAGCCAGCGTTTGGTCCCATATAGGCCGGTAATGTTTGAGGGAAGTTTGCGTTTGGTCCCATATATGCTGGCATTGTTTGTGGGAAGTTTGCGTTTGGTCCCATATAGGCCGGCATTGTTTGTGGGAAGTTTTCATTTGGTCCCATATATGCTGGTAATGTTTGTGGGAAATTTCCGTTCGGTCCCATGTATGCTGGTAATGTTTGGGCTGCGTTTGGATTTGGTCCTGCATATGCTGGTAACGTTTGGGCTGCGTTTGGGTTTGGTCCTACATATGCTGGTAGCGTTTGAGCTGCGTTTGGATTTGGCCCCATATATGCTGGTAAAGTTTGTGCTGCATTATTTGGCCCCATATATGCTGGTAATGTTTGTGCTTTGTTAGTAGCTACTGGTGATACTTGCGCATTTGGTTTTCCTGTTGATACTGGCGATACTTGCATATTCGGTTTTCCCGTTGCCACTGGTGACACTTGCATATTTGGTTTTCCTGTTGCTGCAGGTGAAACTTGCATATTTGGTTTCCCTGTTGATACTGGTGATACTTGCATATTTGGCTTTCCTGTTGATACTGGTGATACTTGCATATTTGGTTTTCCTGTTGATACCGGTGATACTTGCATATTCGGTTTTCCTGTTGCTACTGGTAAGACTTGCTCTTTCGGTTTTCCAGTTGATACTGGTGATACTTGCACATTTGGTTTTCCTGTTGCTACTGGTGATACTTGCACATTTGGTTTTCCTGTTGCTACTGGTGATACTTGTTGATTTGGTTTTCCTGTTGCTACTGGCGATACTTGTTGATTTGGTTTACCTGTTTCCGCTGGTGATACTTGCGGATTTGGTGTTGACGGAGAAACCAATGATCCTGGGAAGTAGTTCTTTTTCTCTGACATGCTTTGTCCTCCCTTGGTGTTCACATTTGATTTATTTTCATTTATCGGATTTTTAACTGCCACTGGCGAAACAACTTGCGGTATGTTCGCATTTGGTTTTCCAGTTTGAACAGGAGATACTTGTTGATTCGCATTATTTGTCGCAGGTGATACAGTCGGTTTCGCAGGTGGAATAGGTACCTGAATTACAGGTTTTACTGTCGGTGTAACCTCTACATTAATATTCAAATTATTATCAACTGGCTTTGTATTCGGCATGACAGCAGGTTGTGTCTGAGCTACAGGTTGAACATTTCCTTCTTCTACCTCCAAAGCAACACTTGGCTTAGGTTGCTGTACCTCCTTTTTAGAACCTAATGGGGCTGGCTTTTCTCCCCTTTCTGGCACTTTTATTTTCATGCCAGGATAGATCATATCTGGATTACTTAGTTGGGCATTTAATTTAACGATCTCTTCGTAGTCGATGTTATATTTTTGAGCAATGCTCTTAAGGGTATCGCCCTTTATTACTATGTGAATTCTCACCTTTTCCCCTCCTGACCAATTGCCTCTACGTTGGATTGTACATTAGTACCTCACAACAATGTATGTCTGAATATTTGTATTTATGATAGAAGGTATTTTAATTTATGACGAGTAAGCTTGTATAAGTATTTACTTTATTCTTGTTTTTTCTATAAAAAAATCATTTAGCTCATATTGTACTAAATGATTTTATTTTTTTGCTATTTAATTTTTAAGCAAGCTCAAGCATTTTATCTAATGCCTTAATTGCATCTTTTGCAGTTTGTTTATCAACTGTAATAATATTTTGGATATTACCTTTTTCGATATTTTCTAAAGACCACAATAAATGTGGTAAATCGATACGATTCATCGTTAAACAAGGACACATAAATGGATTTAATGAAATAATCTCCTTATCAGGATGATTTTTAATAATTCTTTGAACCAGATTCATCTCAGTTCCAATTGCCCATTTACTTCCTGCAGGTGCAGCTTCAATTTGGTCAATAATATATTTCGTAGATCCATTGTCATCACTTGCTGCTACAACTTCTCTTGAACATTCTGGATGCACAATAATTCTCATATCTGGATGATTTTTTCGTACATTCTCAATATTTTTCACTGTAAAATTTTCATGAACCGAGCAGTGACCTTTCCAAAGTATTACTTTAATGTTATTTAGATCGCCCTCATATTCTAAAGTATCCGTTATTGGATTCCAAATTGCCATATGCTCTAATGGTACACCTAATTCAAATGCTGTGTTTCTACCTAAATGTTGATCAGGTAGGAATAAAATACGTTCTTTTTGTGTAAAAGCCCATGAAACAACCTTTTTAGCATTAGATGAAGTTACGGTTGCTCCATCATTTCTACCGACAAACGCTTTAATAGCAGCAGTTGAATTAACATATGTTAACGGTAAAATCGTGTCTCCAAAAAGCTTTTGTAACTCTACCCATGCACGATCAGTTTGATGGTGATCTGCCATATCTGCCATTGAACAGCCTGCTCTCATATCAGGTAAAATAACGATCTGTTCGTCTTCCGTTAAAATATCTGCGGTCTCTGCCATAAAATGAACTCCACAGAATACAATATACTTCGCCTTTTTATTATTAGCAGCAACTTGAGCAAGTTGTAGAGAATCTCCAGTCGAATCTGAAAAAACGACAACTTCTTCCTTTTGATAATGATGACCTGGAATGAAAAGAGCATCACCTAATCTCTCTTTTATATCTTTTACTCTTTTTTCCATTTCTTCAGTTGATAATGTATAATACTCATCAGGAATTTGATATCCTTCATTTTTTTGTATCATATCTAAAACGTTCATTTTCCCCACTCCAATCCCTCTTTATTACAAGTAGAAGCTTATATCTAATGCTTTTGCCGAATGTGTTAAACAGCCTAAAGAAATAACATTTACACCACAGTTTTGAAAACTTGCTAAATTATCTAAAGTAATTCCACCAGAAGCTTCAGTTACAATCGTTTCTGGAACAAGCTTAACGAATTCTTTTATTTCATCTGGCGTACGATTATCAAACATAATGACATCGGCACCCGCTTCAATAGCTTGAAGAACTTGATCTTTGTTTTCAGTCTCGACTTCAATTTTGACCATATGACCTAATTTATTTCGTAATGAATCAACAGCATTTTTAATTGAACCTGCGTAAGCAATATGATTATCTTTCAGCATCACTGCATCATATAAACCGAAACGATGGTTCGCTCCTCCACCACAAGTAACTGCATACTTATCAAACAAACGTAAACCTGGCATCGTTTTTCTTGTATCGACAAGTTTGATTTTTTCGTCGTTTAATGTTTCAACTGCTTTTGAAGTAAGCGTTGCAATCCCACTCATTCGTTGTAAAAGATTAAGCATAACTCTTTCACCTGATAATAACACTTGAACTGGTCCTTCTACTTCTGCAATTAGCTGCCCTGCCTGAACAGATTCACCATCTTTAACGTGCAGTGTTACTTTTATATCATCATGAAGTAATTTATACGTTATTTCGATTAATTCCGTACCCGCAATTACTCCATCTGCCTTAGCAAGTACTTTTCCAGTTGTTCTTTCATGCATTGGAAAAATATGAATTGAGGATAGATCCCCTTCCCCAATATCCTCTAGTAAAAATTGCTCAATCATTTTTTTAGCTTTTAATGTATTCATGAATTTCTCTCCTCAAATATTAGCTGGTTGATCTATATATTCTATAAAATGTGAGCCGATGCTTTCTTTTCTTCTTATAGCAGCTTCTGCAATTAGTTTTCCAGTCATTAACATATTGTATCTTTCTAGTTCCTCTTTGTTCATCGGGCGTGAATCAACTGTTTTAGACTCTAAGAAATAAGAAAAATATGTGATTGCTTTATTTAGATCGTCTTCATTTCTTACAATACCGATATATTTCATCATTATTTCTTTAATTTCATCTTTTTTAGGTAAGATTCTAAATCTTGGTATCATGTATTTTGGTGGGTTCTCATTTATTTTAGATAAAGGAAGGTCAGCTATAAATTTCGCAACCTTTTTACCAAACACAATCCCTTCTAATAAAGAATTACTAGCAAGTCGGTTTGCACCATGTACACCTGTACAAGCAACCTCTCCTACTGCATACAATCCTGGAATAGTCGTTTCTCCATTTGCAGATGTCTTTACCCCACCCATGTGGAAATGTGCACCTGGAACAACAGGAATCAATCCTTTTTGTAAATCAATTCCATTATTAATAAGATTGGCAGTAATTGTTGGGAAACGTTTTTCAAATCCATCAATCATTTCGATCGATACATAGATTTCTTCCCCGTTTTGCATTTCATTAAAAATCGCCCTACTAACAACATCTCTTGGTGCTAAATCTTCAAATGGATGAATTCCTTTCATAATGCGACGACCAGTTTTCGTTACTAAAAAAGCTCCTTCACCTCTAACAGCTTCTGATACTAGACCCTTACATGCCCCATTAATATAAAGCATGGTAGGATGAAATTGAATAAATTCCAAATCAGCCATCTCACAACCTGCTCGATATGCCATAGCAATTCCATCTCCGGTTATGGCCTTATTATTAGAACTAAATTGATACATTGCCCCAATACCGCCAGTCGCCAGAAGTGTTGTGTTTGCAAAACAGGATTCTAATTCCCCATTTTCATTAAGTATATAAACACCTTTACATTTTCCATCTTGTATGATTAAATCAATTACCATTTCATTTTCAATAATCGTTATTTTCTCTTTTATCCGTGCAAAAACAGTTTCAACTAAATGCTTTCCAGTGGCATCTCCGCCAGAATGTAAAATTCTATTTTTCCGATGCGCTCCTTCTCTACCAAGATGAAACTGACCTAATTCATCTTTATCAAATTCCATGCCAATAGAAACAAGATCCTTCATAGATGTTGTTCCGTTCTTTACTAGTTCTTCTACTGCTTCTATATTATTTACATTACAACCCGCTTCGAGCGTATCTTGTTTATGAAGTTCCCAAGAATCATCATCAGACATTACAGCTGCAATTCCACCTTGTGCAAGCATCGAATTGCTGTCCCAAATTTTTTTCTTTGTGAATAGAATCACATTTTTAGACTGACAAATTTCCTCAGCAGCCATTAATGCAGCAATCCCACTGCCAATAATGACAACGTCTGCAGTTCGCATAGTTGCCCCCTCCATTTACAGTTCATCTATTTAAATTTTATCTTATAGATAAAAAAGCTGTCTTGACACCTATATTTACATATATTTAAACTAATGACAAGAAATTTTTTTTTAATGAGTAAAAAAGGAGACTATAATTTGATTTATTTAGACTATGCTGCTACAACTCCAATGAGTGAAGAAGCCATTGAGACATTTGTCACTGCCTCTAAAAATTACTTTGGAAATGAGCGAAGTTTACATGATATTGGCTCAAAGGCATCACTGTTACTTGAAGCATGCCGCAAGCAATTAGCAGGATTTATAAATGCTAGCCCCGCTTCAATTTACTTTACAAGTGGAGGAACTGAATCAAATTTAATTGCTATTCAAACCCTCTTAAAGAGTACAAAAAAAGTCGGAAAACACATATTAACCACAACATTAGAGCATTCTTCAATTAGCAATTATTTAAAAGTACTGGAAGAACAAGGATATGAAGTTTCTTATTTACCAGTTACAAATAGCGGGATTATATCCTTAGAAGTGATTGAAAATGCAATTCGCGAAGATACTGTATTGGGCATTTTTCAACATGTCAATTCTGAAATTGGAGCTATTCAACCGATTAACGAGATTGCAAATTTATTTAATTCATCAAATATTTTACTTCATTGCGATTGTGTACAATCATTTGGAAAAATAGCAATAGATGTCTCAAAATATGAAATTTCTAGTCTTAGTATTTCAGGTCATAAATTATATGGACCAAAAGGGATCGGAGCCCTTTATTTAAATCCTAAATTAACTTGTCAACCAATCTATCCCGGTACATCTCATGAAAGTGGGATTCGTCCCGGTACTGTTAATGTCCCAGCAATTGCATCATTCGTAACAGCAGCTGGTCATATCATAAAAAATCAAGACGAAGAGCAAAAGAGATGTCACTATTTAAAAAATGTTTTAGAATCACAATTACAAGATGTTCAACATCTTGTAAAATTTGAAGGTTCTGATGGAGAGTGTATTCCAAATATAATTGGAATGAGGATCATTGGACTTGAAGGCCAGTTTGTCATGCTTGAATGCAATCGACATCAATTTGCCATTTCAACAGGAAGTGCCTGTGCAATTGGCATGCAGAAACCTTCAGAAACGATGTTAGCAATCGGAAGAGACCCTCATGAAGCAAAACAATTCTTCAGAGTTTCAGTCGGGAAACAAACAACAGAAGAAGACTTAGTCAAATTTTCATCTGTGTTAAAATTAATCATTAATCAAAACTTTTAATCGAGGAAATTAAAATGAATAAAAAACTTTTAGGGGAAGAAAGAAGAAAGAAAGTATTACAATGGTTAAAGGAGTCTGAGTCGCCCTTATCAGGCAATTCCTTAGCTAAAAGAGCAAATGTTAGTCGACAAGTTGTTGTAGGTGATATTACACTTTTAAAAGCGAAAAATGAGCCAATACTAGCAACTGCACAAGGTTATATTTATATACATCCTAATAAGGAAACGAACAAAATTAGAAAAGTAATTATTTGTCACCATACAGCTGAAGACACGCAAAAAGAACTAGAAATATTAGTCGATCACGGTGTTACAGTTAAGGATGTAATGGTTGAACATCCCGTCTATGGATATATCACAGCCCAATTACAAATTGCGAACCGTTATGATATAAGCTTATTTCTTCAAAAAATGGGAGAAACTAGCTCCGTCCCACTTTCTAATTTAACAAATGGAACACATCTTCATACGATCGAGGCAGATAGTGAACAGCAACTTGATAGTGCGATCTTACAATTAAAAAATGAAGGTTTTTTGGTAGACATACCTTAAGTGAAGGTTTAAGTGGTTTGAATTGGTAGATTTCTTTGATTAAACAATAAAGGGGTTGTCTCATGTGTCAGAGTAAGGGACATATGGGCATCCTTTTTTTATTGTAGATCTGGGGTATCACATTCAGGCTTTTATTGTAGTTTTGTTTTTGATCTTGTTGATGATCATTTCAGCAAGCTTTAAACACTTTTTTAGTCGAAATAGAAAAATCTGTGTGAATTTGATCCTTTTCCTTTTAATGGGTCTTATTTTTGTTCAATTTTAAGTCAAAATACCTTTACTAGTATGAGTAAAACTTTATCTTATTTGCGATTTGTGGGAATTTATTTGTAGTTTTGCTAAGTTTATTTGTGATTCTTGAATTTTAATTGCGATTGTGTCAATTTTATTTGCGATTCTCGAAATTTATTTGCATTTCACTATTCGATTGCGAGAGAGACTTCTTAATTGCGATCTTACAAGTCATATTTACAGCATTTTATTTATGAATAAATAAGAAAGAGGGTGTTCCACTTGGACACCCTCTTTTTATAAAGGAATTATTAATCGATAAATTCGAATTCGTATTCAGAAATTTTAACGATATCTCCGTTTTTCGCGCCACGTTGACGTAGTGCTTCATCAATCCCCATTCCACGCATTTGACGTGCAAATCGACGAATTGACTCTTCGCGTTCAAAGTTAGTCATTTTGAATATCTTTTCAAGCTCTTCACCTTTAACGACGAACGTTCCATCACTTTCACGAGTAATCTCAAAAGTAGGTTCTTCTTTTTGATATTTATAAAGAACTCGTAATGGTTTGTCTTCCTCTTCGTCATGAAGTGGGAATTCTGGAGTTGTTTCAACTAAATCTGCAACTGTAAATAGTAAATCACGTAAACCTTGACGTGTTACCGCAGAAATTGGGAAAATTTGAACTTCATCTCCAACTTGCTCTTTAAATTTAATTAAGTTTTCTTCAGCTTCTGGAATATCCATTTTATTTGCAACGACTACTTGAGGTCGTTCAGTTAAACGTAAATTATATTCTTTTAGCTCTTGATTAATTGTTAAGTAATCATCATATGGGTCTCTGCCTTCAAGACCTGACATATCTATTACATGAACAATTACACGTGTTCTTTCAATATGACGTAGGAATTGATGCCCAAGTCCAACACCTTGATGTGCTCCTTCAATTAACCCTGGTAAATCGGCCATTACAAAACTACGATTATCTTCAGTTTCTACAACACCTAAATTAGGAACAATTGTTGTAAAATGATATTCAGCGATTTTTGGTCTAGCAGAACTTACAACAGAAAGTAATGTTGATTTACCAACACTTGGGAAACCAACTAATCCAACATCAGCTAAAACTTTAAGTTCTAGTTTAATGTTTCTTTCCTTACCTGGCTCACCATTTTCAGCTATTTCTGGAGCTGGATTTGCAGGCGTTGCAAATCGACTATTTCCACGGCCTCCACGGCCTCCTCGTGCAATAATAGCTGTTTGACCATCCATTGTAAGGTCAGCTATTAATTCACCTGAATCAGCATCTGTTACGATCGTCCCAGGTGGTACTTTTACAATCATATCTTCTGCATTTTTACCATGTTGATTTTTAGACATACCATGTTGACCACGATCAGCTTTAAAATGACGTTTATAACGGAAATCCATTAATGTTCTTAAGCCTTCATCCACTTTAAATACAACATTAGCTCCCCTACCACCGTCTCCACCAGCAGGGCCACCTTTTGGAACATATTTTTCACGACGGAAGGCTACCATACCGTTTCCACCGTCTCCACCTTTTACATATATCTTGACTTGATCAATAAACATACATCCACCACTCTTTTATTTTTCCATTTTAAATTCGATACTGCACTCTTCTGTCTCACAAAAATATGACATCATTCTGATTTTTGAGCTGTCATTTGATGATGAAACAATCCACTTCAACATATCTTCTTTCTTTGTTAGTTTACCTCTGAAGTCAAAAAAGAAACTAACTGTTTTATCATTTATTTCAATTGTTAAACTAACAAAATTTTCCTCATAAATATGTACCCAAGATTCTAGTTTTTCTAAAAAATTTTGAATCCATACTGTCATCACTTCGTCTAAATTTTTAAGCGAACATGGTTCTCCTAAAATTTCATAATCTAGCACAATTGTACGAGGCTTCCAGTTATAGGTAATGATAAATTCTGCAAACTCTGGAATTTGTAACGAACAGATTTTAGCTTCATTCAAAGAATCAGCAACAATTTTCGTAATCGTTTCTTCTAGCTGGTCAGATTGACCTGTGGCCATGTATCCTTTTATTAATTGAATTCGATTTAACCAATCATGACGTGAATGTCTTAATACCTCTAGAACGTCCCATTTTTCCTGCATTGTATTCTCCTATAGGTTTACATTTTTCGTATTTATGAAGGTAATATAAAAGTTTGACTCGACATTTTGATTGATCATTTTGAAAGTCTCAAACTAGTGTGTAGCTTGTAAAATGCCGAGTCTTTGGAGCATATTGTTTGAGAGGTTGCTATAACAACATTTTTTATAGCAATTTATTATATATAAAAATGTCTTAAGTACAGAAAAACTCTAACCTAAAAGGTTAGAGTTTCTAAGTTAGTTTCTTAAGCTTCTTGAGCTACAGGGTATACACTTACTTGTTTGCGGTCACGGCCTAAACGTTCGAATTTAACTACGCCATCAACCTTCGCAAATAATGTGTCATCTCCACCACGACCAACGTTTACACCTGGATAAATCTTAGTGCCGCGTTGACGGTAAAGAATTGAACCACCAGTTACGAATTGTCCATCAGCACGTTTAGCGCCAAGACGTTTTGACATTGAGTCACGACCGTTTTTTGTAGAACCTACTCCCTTTTTAGAAGCAAATAACTGAAGATTTAATTTTAACATGGTTACACCTCCTGTTTTACTCGTTTATAGTGACATAGTCACCGTAACTTGCAGCGATAGTTTGTAAAGATACGATCATCGCTTCAAGGATAAGTTGCGCTTTTTGCATATAATCTTCATTTAAATCAATCGGTAATTGATACTTCAAGAAACCTTTCTTTTCATCAATTACTGTATTTAATTCGGAATCTATACGACAAATTGCTTCCAAAGCATTTACAGTTCCTACTGAAACTGCTGATATACCGGCACAAACAATGTCAGTCCCAGCATCAGAAAAAAATGCATGTCCACTTATTTTAAAGGAACCTATACGTCCATCTTTTAAACGTTCAATTGTTATTTTAGTCATTACTTAAAATTAAGCGTTGATTTTTTCGATAACAACTTTAGTGTAAGGTTGACGATGACCTTGCTTACGACGGTAGTTCTTTTTAGATTTGTATTTGAATACAAGAATCTTTTTAGCTTTACCGTTCTTTTCAACTTTTGCAGTTACAGTAGCTCCTTCAACAGTTGGGCTACCAACTTTGATGTTTTCGCCACCTACGAATAAAACTTTGTCGAATGTTACAGTTTCACCTGCGTTAGTATCAAGTTTCTCGATGTAGATTGCTTGACCTTCTTCAACTTTGATTTGTTTACCACCAGTTTCAATAATTGCGTACATAATTGCACCTCCTCAATAGTCTAAGACTCGCCACAAATAGGCATGCTAAAAAAGCAATTTAATACCTATTATGTGCGGTTGTAGCACGGGTGCGCTACAAACAATAACATTATGATGTTACCACGGGGCATGTCGAATGTCAACAACTACTTCAGTTAATGACTGTTTCTAAATAGCTTGTTATTTCCTTTGTCGTACCAGTTCTAACGATATTATAAAATGGTGTTTTTGAAGCTATAATTTTCAAACAAATTTTTATAAACATTGCTTTTTCTAGTCTTTGTACATGATTATTCTGATCTCCATTTAATGCTTTTGCGACATCTTCACTACATTCAACAAGTAAAGCCTCAATATCACGACTTGTTGAGAGCTCCCAAAGCGTCCTTTCAAGCTCGAAAACTGTCTGAACTGTGTTTTTTACAAGCCCACTACCATTACACTCTGGGCATTTTTGATGTGTTGCTTCGATATGTGAATGAGCTGTTCTTTTACGTGTAAGTTCAAATAAACCAAGGTCAGAAAATCCAAATAGCTTTGTATATGCTCGATCATTTTTAAAGGCTTCCTTTAATTGATCACCTATACTTTTTTGCTGTTCAACGGACTTCATATTTATAAAATCAATAATAATCATTCCACCAATATCACGAAGTCTTAATTGACGAACAATCTCAATTGCAGCTAATTGATTAGTATGATACACAGTTTCTTCACGATTATTTTTCCCGCTAAATTTACCTGTATTTACATCAATCACTGTCATCGCTTCAGTTTGCTCGATCAGTAGAAATGAACCATTTTTTAACCATACAATTTGTTTAAAAGATTTTTCTATTTGTTCTTCAATTTTAAATGCCACAAAAATATTTTCATTTCCTCTGTAACTAATGATTTGAAGATCTTCAGGCAAATAATTTTTATAAGAAGCTAAATCATCAATAATTAATTCACTAATTGTATCTTTAGGATGTAATTTAAAAAACTTAGTAAACAAGGAATTCGCTTCCCATAAACAAGTGATTTTTTTAAAGCTTTGATTTTTTAATGAATCATAAAATGTTTGAAAGCCTTTTAACTCATTTAAAATCACATCTGATTCAGCATTTTCACATGAAGATCTGAAAATTAGCCCCTCATTATCACTTGTGTGATCTCGGCCTAATGCGTATAATTTATTTCGTTTCGATTCTTTTTTTATTTTATTTGAAACAGCAACTTGTTTTGTAAGAGGGAAGTATACAACGTAATCACCAGAGAACTCTAGATTATTTGTAAGCTTAGGACCTTTCTCATCAAACGCATCCTTTATGACTTGAACCAAAATATATTGTCCTTTTTGGAACTTTTTTCTTATTAATTCGTCTTTATTGATTTCTGATTCTTTACCCTCAATTGTATCTTCGAATCTCATAAAGCCATTTTTATTTAAACCTATATTTACAAAAATTGCATTTAATTTAGGCATTACTTCTTGGATTTGTCCTACATATATATTTCCTACATATGTATTTTGGTCTGCAGAAGAAAACCATTCAACTAGCTGTTCATTTTCAGTTACAGCAATTCTTTTCTCAGAATGTTTTACATTCATAATAACTTTCTTCAAATTCATCTTCCTAACTATGTATAGTATCTATCACATTTTATTCATTTAAATAGAAAAAAGCTAGTTAATATAATCTAATTAGTTAGTCTACTCACATGAATATTAGAAATTGAATATTATATTAAGATTTCTGTTACATTCTTCTTTAAAGAAACCTTATTTTACCCTTTCTTTTACTTAATCCTGATATAGATAGGAGCGATTATATGGATATAATTCTATCAATTCTTATTCCAACCGTCCCCGAAAGAATGGGGTATTTAAATAAAATTATTAATGAATTAGATAAACAAAGTAAAACATATCCAGTTGAAATATTAGTACTTTTGGAAAATAAAAAAAGAAGCATTGGTGAAAAAAGAAATGTTCTAATTGAGCAAGCAAAAGGAGATTATGTAGTTTTTATAGATGACGATGATCGGATAGAACCGAATTATATCGAAACACTCTGCTCAGCAATCAATGAAACGCCAAATGTTGACTGTATTGTATTTGACGTTTTAGTAAATTTTAATAACCAATATTCTAAAGTTTGTAAATATGGGAAAGAGTTTGCACATGGGGAAGATGAAAATTATTATTATCGAAAACCAAATCATTTAATGTGCTATTCAAAAAAGATTGCCTCTGCACATAAATTTCTTAATATCAGTTTTGGAGAAGACGATGAATGGGGCAGACGAGTTTCAAACGATATAATAATTCAAAAAAGGATACCTTCAATATTGTATTATTATGACTATATTCCAAAAGATTCTTCGTGGTATGTTTGAATAAAAACAACAAAAAATGGCCTCACTAGAGACCATCTTTTTGTTTGCAAACTTAATATTAAACTCTATTCTGAGCTGAAATTGTACTGGCTTCAACACTATAAAGCTGGCTTCATATCAAGCTATCTCAGTTTATAAAAATGTATAAAATAATGAAATCTAACTAATTAATTCTTCAAGCGAGTAGGTTGCTTTCTTCTCAGTAAAGTAAGCATGTAATAATTCATTTTCATCTAACATTTGTTGATTTTTTTTATCAAGAGAGAAGACAACATTGTATTTATAGCCTTTTTGAAAGTTAGAAAAAACTTGAAATAATTTTGTTTCTTTATTCAAGGAGATCGATTTGATTTTTTGGATATATTGTTCGTTTCCATAAAACCGTTCCATTAAAAAACGTATAACAACAAAATGCCTATTTTTCCACTCACCCCATAAGGAAACGATTAAAAATAAAAGACAAACCCAAATTGTAATATTCATAGGCTGAATTATGATTGTAAGTAATGAGGATAACAATAAAAATACAAAAGATGAGTACAAGCTATATATATGAGCTCTAACGAACGGAAAGATCAATGAAAATAACTGATAGATTAATTTTCCTCCGTCTAATGGCCATATTGGTAATAAATTAAAACAAAGAATACTAAGATTATAATTGATAAAAAGTGTATAGAGGTTTTCAGGCATTAAATTCATTTGAAATAGGAAGTTAGCGATTATATATAAAGTTAAATGTTGAATGGGGCCAGAAATTGTAACAATAAACTCCTCGTAAGTTGGTCGATTCCCATGTTCATCAAGATCTACTACTCCCCCAAACGGAAGTAGCGTAATTTTATTTATTCTCCAATTAAATGAAGTAGCAGCAATGGCGTGACCTAATTCGTGGCAGAAAATAATAATTGATACAAACAATACTGACCAAAAATTAGCTGTCATAATGCCAATACATGCAATTAATAAATACAGTGGATGAACAGAAATTTTGGAAGGAAGAATTAGCCATTTATTCAAATGGAATCACCTGTTTCGGATCTATAAATTTTTCCCCCATTTTAATTGCGAAATAATAAGTTCCTAGATTCCCTTCATCATTGGATGATACCGTTCCGATAACCTTTTTACTATCTACTTCGTCATAAACTTTTACATTAGTTGTTCCTAATTTTCCGTACCAAGATTCAGAACCATCTGCGTGTTGAATAATGACCGTATTCCCTAAATTATCTTTCTTTCCTACAAAAAGTACTCGACCTTTTTTGATTGACTCTACTTTTTGGTTAGCTTCAGTTTGAATCAATATACCTTGACCGTCCGTTTTAAAACTTTGCAGTACTTTACCACTTGCAGGAACAGCATAATTATCATTTCCTACATTCTCTTTGTGATCATTTAATTGTGGTAAAAAAGCGATAGGACTCCCAAACCGATCTTCATACCATTTCTGTAAGGAAGCAAACTGAAATTCACTTTCATAAACTTGTGAAAGACCATGCCGAACTTGAGATGCCATAGGTGAGTTACTTTTTAAGATGATGGCTAAAGCTAGTACAATAATCGCACATAATAAACTTCTAAACATAAAGTTAGAGTTATTCATTATTTTCTTACCTTGCTCTTCTACCAAGTCATCATAAGTATAAGTGTATCCACCCTCAGTATTTTGCACTTCTTTTACCGGAAATTTGCTCATCAATTGATTCGGATTTCCCCATTTTTCTTCTTGTTCACGACGTTTAGCGATCCGCTTTCTTATATCATCTACGCGCTTACTCAAAGTGTCACCTCTCCTCGCAACCTAGTTATTTAATTTATATGAATCGATAGGACAACTTATGAGTAGATAATTTGAAAAGTGGACCAAGGTATTAGACAGGATTTTGGAAGTGATTAAAGAGGAAATTTGAGAAATAAAAAAGAAAAACACTTCGCTTTTTACGAAGTGTTATCGGATGCCAAATAATTTTTTCACTTTAAAGAAAATACTCTTTTCAGTCTCTAATGATTGTAATGGTACAGATTCCCCTAGCACTCTTCTTGCAATATTTCTATATGCGATAGAAGCTTTTGAATTTGGATTCATCGCTACAGGTTCACCACTATTAGTTGCCTTAATAACGTTTTCATCATCTTGGACAATACCAATTAAATCTACAGCTAACATTGAAGTAATTTCATCAACATCTAAGCTATCTCTATTTTCCATCATATGACTTCTAATACGATTGATTACTAGTTTAGGAGGTTCAATATCCTCTTGATCTAATAATCCAATAATACGATCTGCATCACGAATTGAAGAAACTTCAGGAGTTGTGACAACGATCGCTTTATCTGCACCTGCTACTGCATTTTTATATCCTTGTTCAATACCAGCAGGGCAGTCTATTAATATATAATCATAGTCTTTTTTTAATTCATCAACAAGCTCTCTCATTTGTTCAGGAGAAACAGCAGTTTTATCGCTTGTTTGTGCAGCAGGTAATAAATATAAACATTCAAAACGCTTATCCTTTATTAATGCCTGATGCGTTTTACAGCGCCCTTCAACAACGTCCACTAAATCATAGACGATGCGATTTTCTAATCCCATGACAACGTCTAAGTTACGTAGGCCGATATCAGTGTCAATTAAGCACACTTTTTTTCCAAACATCGCTAATGCTGTTCCTAAATTTGCTGATGTAGTTGTTTTACCAACTCCACCTTTACCAGATGTAATTACTATAGCCTCTCCCACAGTTACATCATGCCCCTTTCTAACCTTGTCAAACTAGGTCTAAGATGAGTCAGAAATTGTATGCGATCGACAATGATTTGGCTGTCTTCGTTTATATACGCGCATTCCATCTCATTGCCTTCATCACCATAATGATCCGGTGCTCTGTTCATTATGCTGCAAATTCTCAACTGCATTGGTCTCATTATTGATGCCGCAATAACTGCCTCCTTATTACCATTAAAACCGGCATGAGCAGTACCTCTTAGTGCACCCATAATAAAGATATTTCCACCCGCAATAACAGTTCCACCTGGGTTAACATCACCGATTAACAGTAAATCACCTTTCACTTGGAGAATCTGACCGGATCTTACCATTCTACAAATAGGTACAATTTCCTCCCTTTTCATCCATTCAATAGCATCTTGTTTCGAAATCACATTACTTTCGATTGTTTCAACCACAAGATTATTCTTTTTACGAACAATTGAACGAATAATTTCATCTTGTTCGGGAGATAAAAAACGATTTCCTATTTTTAAACGAACTGCAAGTAAGGGACGATCATTGCTCTCAAACAAGTGGGTAGACAGTCTTTCTTCAATTTCATCTACTAAAATTTGAAAAGAACATGTATCATCGAGGTGCAGTGTTAGACCATCTTTCGTTCCTTTTATTGTAACATATTGTTGCCTCTGTTCCATGATAAGTGTTCACCCCGATTGTATAATTCGACATGCACCCGAAAAATCCTTTATTTTTCCTCATTATTTTCACTAATTGTTCTTAATAATGATGAAAAAGGATATGCAAAAATTAATATAAATAGTGCATTCAGTAATAATGTCGGCAATAATCGATGATTCAAAAAGTATAGATTATTCATATTAGTAAATCCGAACAACGCATTTAATCCGTATACTAAATATTCTAAGGCTACAGTCCATATTAAAACAAGAATACTTCGAACGAATAAATTCGCATAAAGTATTTTAATTGCTTGACTTATTAAAAAGATAAATAACGGAAAAGCAGCTAAATATATACCTATAATCTCTGTATAAACAATATCATAAATGAATCCAAAGATAACACCATAAAAAAGTGCCTTCTTCGGATCGTAATATAATGTAATAAATAATAAACCAAAAAATAAAAAATGTGGAACAATAATCGCATTATGACCAAGAATGTTTGGCGATACAGTTGATACATAAATGTTTTCTAATATAAACAGAAATGTTAAAAGGAGAGGTAAACCATACTTACTCATTTACTAATTACTCTCCTTTCTGTGGCTGATCAATTGAACGCTTTACAGCTAGCACATGATTTATGTCATTAAAATCTGCTTGCGGTTTAATATAAGCTGTTTGTGTTAGCCCATGTTCATCAGGCACAACTTCCTCAACTTTACCTATTGGAAGATTAGCTGGGAAAACACCACCAAGACCTGAAGTCACAACAATTTGTCCTTTTTTTACTTTTGCATTTGAAGGAATTCGTTTGAATAATAAAGCTTGTTTCTCAACATCATAACCTTCTATCAAACCAAAAACCGTATCTTTTTGCTGAATTTTAGCAGAAATTCGATTTGTGCGATCTGAAGAACTTAATAATTGTACAGTGGATGAAAATTTAGAAACATTTTTAACTTTACCAATTAAGCCTTTAGAAGTGATAACTGCCATTTCTTTTTCAATACCACTTATCGATCCTTTATCAATGGTAATAATTTGTTGCCATTTATCCGGATCTCTTATCGTTACTGTAGCTTGAAATGTATCATAATCACTTAAGCTTTTTTTAATTCCAATCATGTCTTTTAATTCTTTATTTTCTTTTTCTAATGCTTTCTCACGTACAGATAATTCAACATATTTATCGAGCTTACTTTTCAAAACTTGATTTTCATCATATGTATCTTTTAAGTCCGCAATATTATTAAATAAACCCGCAATAAGTTGTGCGGGCTTATTAAATACTTTTTCAGTCAGACTTACTGTATCTTTAATAAACTGCTCAGGAATTGAAAGGTTTCTATTACTTCTTAAAGAATAACCTAGAAGTGCCACTAGTAAGATAATAGCAGCTAAGACAATCATTAAACGTTTATTTTGAAAAAATTGTGGCATTCTTACACCCTCTTATAACAATTCAACTTTTTGTTCTAACGATTTCATGAATGTAATCCTCACTAATTATAGTGAGGATTACAAATTTCAACTAATCTTCTTATTAAAGAACTTATATAGTAGTTCACTTTTTTTAGAAAACTAGCTTATTTTTTAAAACATTTTCAATTCAATTTTATCGATATTGATTTGAATTTGCACCGAAATTCTTTTTGAAAATATCGATATTATCTAACGCTTTACCTGTCCCCATTGCAACACAGTCAAGAGGGTCTTCTGCAACTATTACAGGCATATTTGTTTCTTGAGCAATTACTTTATCAATATTACGAAGAAGTGCTCCACCGCCTGTAAGTACGATTCCACGATCAATAATGTCTGCTGATAACTCAGGTGGCGTTTTCTCTAATGTATTTTTTACAGATTCAACAATTGCCGCAACTGTATCACTTAATGCTGTTGCAATTTCTTCTCCATGGATTGTAATTGTTTTAGGTAAACCTGAAATTAAATCACGACCACGAATATCCATTTGTTCATCTGATTCACTTTTAATAGCTGAACCAATTTCAAGCTTTAACTGTTCGGCAGTTCGTTCACCGATTGATAAGTTATAGTTCTTTTTAATATATTGAATGATCGCTTCGTCCATATCATCACCGGCAGTACGTATCGATTGACTTGTAACGATACCACCTAATGAGATAATTGCAACTTCAGTTGTTCCTCCACCGATATCAACAACCATACTACCTGTCGGTTCCATAACCGGTAAATTAGCACCAATTGCAGCAGCAAACGGTTCTTCAATTAAGAATGCATCGCGTGCACCAGCTTGTCTTGTTGCATCGATAACGGCTCTTTTTTCAACAGCAGTAATACCTGATGGTACACATACCATTACGTAAGGTTTACGTGAGAAAAATCCGTTACTTTTTTGAGCTTGATCAATATAATGCTTCATCATTGTTGCTGTTGTTTCAAAATCAGCAATTACACCATCTTTCATTGGTCTAGTTGCAACAACATTTCCTGGAGTACGACCAATCATTAGTTTTGCTGAGCCACCTACAGCAACAATTTGTTTCGTATCCGTCCTTAAAGCAACAACAGAAGGTTCTCTAACCACTATTCCTTTTCCTTTTACAAAGACCAAAGTATTTGCCGTACCTAAGTCTATTCCTAAATCACGAGTAAATCCACCTAATCCAAACATATGTATCTCCCTTTCTAAAACTTACAACTTAAATTCATATTTAAAGTATCTATACTATATTCTCTTATCGTTAGTAAATAACAGGTTTTTATCCATAACTTACATTATAAAACAATTAGTTACTAATGAACACCCTTAAACGTAACCTTTTTCTTTTAAACTGACATACTTATGTTCACCAATTATGATGTGGTCTAGTAATTCGATTCCAATTATTTTTCCACATTCAACTAATCGTTTTGTTACTTCGATATCTTCTCGACTTGGAGTAGGATCCCCACTCGGATGATTGTGTAAGCAAATTATCGAGCTTGCAGATCTACGAAAAGCTTCTTTAAAAACTTCACGAGGATGAACAATCGATGCATTTAAACTACCTTTAAAAATAGTTTCGCGGGCAATAACTTGATTTTTCGTATTTAAGTATAAACATACAAAATGTTCTTGTTCAAGAAATCGCATTTCATCCATCATAAATTTTGCACAATCATCTGGACTTTTAATAATAAATCTTTCGTCATATTGAAGTCGATTAATTCTTTTTCCTAATTCAAAGGCAGCAATTAGCTGTACAGCTTTTGCTTCACCGATACCTTTAATATCAGATATTTCTTCAACAGACGCATTCATTAATAATCTTAGTCCATCAAATTTCAATAAAAGTTCGTTTGAAACTTTTAAAACCGATTCATTTTTTGTCCCAGTTCTTAATAAGATCGCAAGTAAATCCTGGTTAGACAAACTACCGGGACCAAATGTTAACAATCGCTCTCTTGGCCTTTCATCTTTCGGAAAATCTTTAATGAGAACCGAATTTGACAAAGTATCACCTCAAATCAAAAGTTAAAAATTTAGTTCTCTTAGTTTTTTCTTAACTTTATTGATCGGAAGTCCAACAACAGAATAATAGTCGCCGTCTATTTTCTCTACAAATGTTCCGCCATATCCTTGTATGCCGTAAGAACCAGCTTTATCCATCGGTTCATTCGTATTGATATAATCAATTATTTCTTGATCACTTAGTTCACTAAAGGTAATTTTTGTACATTGATAAAAGCTACTACTTTTACCTTCATTAATAATTGAAACTCCAGTAAAAACCTCGTGTGTTTTTCCAGATAGCATTTTTAACATGGCAAATGCATCTTCTTTTGAGGTAGGTTTACCTAGTTTTTTATCATTATAAGTAACGATCGTATCAGCACCGATTACTACTGCATTTGGAAATTTATTAGATACATCTATAGCTTTTTCTTCCGCCAATTTCAATACAATCTCAGAAGACTGCAAGTTCTGCTCCATTACTTCTTCAACATCACTAGTTGCAATGATAAAAGGGATATTTAACATGCTAAGAAGTTCTTTTCTTCGAGGAGATGCAGAGGCTAATATAAGTTTTTTCATTTCATTCACCTATTATTTTTTTTTAAAAGGAAGGATACATGACTATCCTACCCAAGTAATCACTATAACACAAATTAGTAAAAAACACTTTTCGTTGTCTATTCGTTATTAAAATGTAATAAAAATGAAAGTTTTGTTAAGTATTAAAATACCCTAATATTAAAATTTCATTTTTATATATTTTATGTCTAAATCCAGTCTTTTCAGAATAAATTTTGCTTAAAATTTGAATAGATATAAATTACAATAAGAAATTTTTAATGATAAATATTAATTTCTTTCATTCAATTTGTAATATAAAATACACTAACAAAAATAATTTGTCAGTGCATTCACGCTGCTAAAAAATAATCTTCAAACTTATTATCAAATTTACGTAAAGGAGTAGAGTGATGTTGATTTCCACTACAGGATGCTCGCTTTCCATGGGGCGAGACCTGAGCCTCCTCGGCAAGCCTGCGGGGTCTCAGCCTTCCCGCTAATCCCATAGGAGTCGAGCACCCTTCCGTTCCAATCAACTTTTTCATCAAAAAAAGTTTGCAATAAAAACCTAATCAAATAGCCTTTACTTAAAGTAATATAACGGCTGTTTAATAAACTGTTTGTAGTCAAATAATAACTAATTAATTTACAATCTAATAGATCGAATTTGTTTTTTGAATTAGCTCATAATATTTTCAACTTCAAAAAAAACATTACTAGTGTTGTTGAAATAAAAAATTGCTCAAACATTTTAAAATTTAAAATCAAGAATAAATCATCAAAAAATGATAATTTAATCAATAATAACTGATCACTTAGAGTACGTTTACTCTATTGACTATTTTATATTTCAACAAACTAAAAATACACTAACAAAAATTTAATTTGTTAGTGTATTTTTTTGTTCTTTTAATATTTTAAATAAGGATAACATGTCGTATTGGACTGATTGGGTTACTTTATTTAGATTTTGTTTACTGCTTGAGGACATTACTTTTTCGATGTTTTGTAAGTGCTTAAGTCCACTTAGTAATTGTTTATTTTTAATATAATCTTTTTGCTTACTTAGAATTAACATCGTTGAGCTTATTTGTTCAAGTTGTTTTTCATTATTAAAGTTATTATCTGTTAAATACGATAACATAAAATTAAATGTTTCCACTTCAGCTTTATACATATCTACTGATTGTTTTGGGCCTTTGTATATTTGCCCTCCAACTGTTTCTTCTTTTAAATAAGTACTTTTAAATTTTTTCTTAACTTCATCTGCTAGAAACGTGCTATCTTTCCCGCTCAAGGCAATAACGACGAAAAAATTATTATTTTTTTCATAAATGACGGGGGTAAAGCCATTTGTAGATACTTCTTTTTCATTTTTCTTCGCTGATTCCATGCTTTTATACATTCCAACTTGTGCTAGATCAAACTTCACTGCTGGAATCTTCATTTGGACTTGGTTCGTTGCTGTACCAGAAACCGATACACTATTTTTAGTTGTGTTAAGTGCATCTGGCTTTGATTGTTTAAATATCCCTAAAAATACAAACCCAAAACATAGTCCTATTAAACTTGCTCCTATTATAGAAATAATAATACTTTTTGAAGGTGACTTCTTTGTGAAAAAAGAAATCTTCCTTTTCTCCTTCACCTTTTGCTCTGGCTTATTCTTTTTCTTCTTTTTAACATCATCTAAAACGATTACTTTTTTACCTAACCCATCAGGAGTTGGTAAAACCCATCCAAATTCCCCGTTCTTCTCCTCTACCTGATTTTGGGAATTAACGGAACCTTCTTTAAACGCTTTTTCCTCGCCATTAATTTTAATTGATATCTTTGAGGACTTGTCCATATGAATCCTCCTACTACTTTATTTTAAAACGTAAAAAAATACTAACATATAATCCCAGAAAAACACGCCGACATTTGTCGAGGACAAACAGGTATCGTGCAACAAAAAATTACAAAAACTTGCTCATTTCTTATCTACATAAATAAATAACCACCGTAGGATTCCCGGTGGTTATTTGCTATACATTGCCACTTTATTTCTTCCAGCATTTTTTGCTTTTGAATACATAGCTCTGTCTGCACATCGAATTAAGTCTGACGGTTCTATCGCCACAAATGGTGCAACTGCTGCACCTATACTTGCTGTTACTGTTAACTTAATCTTTTGATCTTCGTTAGTCAGATGATTTGTAATGTAAAATGGAATAGTTTCTAGCGATTTTCTAATTTCTTCTGCTAAATCATATGTTTCTCTGTCACTATGATTTACAAGCAGTACTGAAAATTCTTCTCCACCAAAACGAGCAACTAAACCACTTTTCTTCACTACCATTTTAATCCGACTTGCAACTTCAAATAATACTTCATTACCTGCTTGATGACCGTACCTGTCATTCACTCTTTTAAAATAATCTAAATCAATAAGAAGTAATGAAATTGTCTTTATCTTGAATGTTTTCAACCGTTCAAATTCTTCTTTAATTTTAGATTCGAGATATTCAAAATTATATAAGCCGGTTAAAGCATCAGTTTCACTTCTGATTTTTGTTTGTAAGTAAAACCTTGCATTTTCAACTGCAATTACGAGATATAATGCAAGGATTTCGATCAAAACTACTTGGTATTTTTCAAATGCATTTTTTTGTTCCGATGCAATTGTGAGTACACCAACTACTTCTTGATTTTTTATAATTGGGATTGATAATAAACTTTCTGCTTCTAAAAATTTCAAATGATCATTGGTGTACCATTGTGATCGTCTGTTAAAACTATATCTTCTTTTTTCAAAAAATACTTTTTGAGAGATTGACCCTTCAAGCGTATCAAAGTAAGGACAACTAAATATTTTTTCATCACATTTATTTTGAAAATATCTTATTAATTTAAGTGATTTATCTTCGACTATAAATAAATTCCCATATGAAACTGGAATTAAAGTAGTTAATTGTTCAAAAAACTCATCGATTACTTGCTCTTCTTCCATTCTTTGAGAAAGTTTTTGACTGATTTTCATTGTTTGCCTTAAATATTTGTTCATATTTAAAGCAGAGGATAAAGAGTTTAGAATAATCATTAAAATGATATAGTAAATCGTTATGTAGATTATCGTAATATATCCTTTTGTCTCTAGCATTAAATAAAGACTTATTCCAATTGGATACATTAATAAATAGATAAACAAATCCCACTTAAATTCCCTATTTATCAATTTCATTTCTCTTTTATATAAATAAATCGTAATAAAATAAATAACGATTTGATTAATCCAAAAAGATGCTAGTGTGTATATGAGGATTGGAAATAAGCTATTCAATATTTCTTTAGTTCCAGTAGGTTCAATCTTTCCCCCAACTAAATAATAAAGTAGTGCACTACCAATAGAACATAATGCAAACATTAACGAATTAAGCGGCATTCGGTAGAGAGTATTTTTTGTAATACTTAATCTTATATACAGAATCGAATAGGCCAATTGACTTATTAAAAGTTCTGCAACTAAACCATACGATAAAAACACCAATATTGAGATTCCGAAAATAAAAGAAAATGTAGCATCATTAATTTTAATCGGCATATTGGCTACAATTAGAAATAACGCGATTATAATTAAAAAATTTGAACGATCTATTTGTCTAAGAGGGCTAGCCATATTAGCATAATAAATTATGATTGGCATTAGAACAATCCATGCGATCCAAATCAACCTATTACTATGCTTACTAATCAAGATTATGGGCCCTCCTTTACAATTCTAAGCGAATTTTTTTAGTAAATATCTTCTTACTACCGAGATAAAATATAAAGAACCGGTTATTAACAATATCTCGTTTTCCTGCATTTCCTTTATATTCTTATCGATTGCAACAGATAAATCACTTTCATATTTTATATTAAGTGTACTAGCATTCGAAATTAATTCTTCCTTATTCATCGCTCTAGGAAAATCAAAAGTAGTCATGACAATATTATTTGTTATTTCTCGTAATTCTTTTAACATCTCTCGAGTATTTTTATCTTTCAGGGCAGAGAACAGAATCTTTATTTCCTTATCAAGAAAACGGTTATTCATCGTCTCCACTAAACTTTTAATTCCTTCAACATTATGTGCGCCATCAATATAAATGATAGGATTTGAAGCTATTCGTTCTAATCTTCCTGCTTTTAGTGCTATTTTTAATCCTCTTTTTATATTATCTTCACTAAACTTCATTCCATATTGATTTTGTAATAATTGAACAACACAGATTGCGCAAGAAGCATTCCTAATTTGATGGTGCCCTAGCATTGATAACTCAATATTTTCAATTAACCTACCATTGCCTTTGTAATTAAACATTTCATAAAGTGAATCTTTCAATGGAGAAGCAAAAAAATGATTACCATACTCAAAATAATCAGCTTCATTTTTGATTGCGGCATTTTGAATAATCGTTAAAGCTTTTTCTTTCAATTCTGCTGTAACAATTGGAATTCCCTTTTTAATAATTCCTGCCTTATGCTTAGTGATTTCTTCTATTGTTTCACCAAGAATTTGTTGATGATCGTGGCCAATACTCGTAATGACACTAATTAGAGGTGTCATTACATTTGTGCAATCCTCTAACCCACCTAAACCAGCTTCAATTAAAAACATGTCATGTTCTTTTATTTTTCCGAAGAAGTAAAAAGCCATAGTTGTAATGATTTCAAATTCAGTTGGCGCACCACATGGTAACTGTTCAACTTCTTCAACAACTGGAATCATACAGTTTACTAGTTGAATAAATTCTTGTTTACTAATCATTTCACCGCAGAACATGATTTGTTCACGATAATCTAATATATATGGTGATGTAAAAGTTCCTACAGTATACCCTGCATCTAATAAAATACTTTGAAGAAAAGTAATTGTAGAGCCTTTTCCATTCGTTCCTGCGACGTGAATTGCTTTGACACTTAGCTGAGGATTACCTAGTCTAACTAGCATTTCATCCATTCTTTGTAGTCCAGGTACAATGCCAAATTTTGTTCTGTTATACATCCATTTCAGTGCTTCCTCATATGTATTAACCATCTTAACCCTACCTTTATAGTAAAAAACGACGAATCATTAACTCAATTCGTCGTTTTTTTTAACTAATTTCTATTGCAGATTAACTGCTTAAATTACTTATTTACTTAGTTCTGCAATTCGAGCTCTTACAGATTCTTGTTTTTCAAGATAATCTTTCTCTTTACGACGCTCTTCTTCAATAACTGATTCAGGAGCTTTCGCTACAAATCCTTGGTTACTTAATTTCTTTTGAACTCGTTCAACTTCACTAGTCCATTTTTCTAATTCTTTCTCTAAACGTTTTTTCTCTTCTTCAAGATTAATTAAACCTTCTAGAGGAAGATAAAGCTCTGCCCCACTAATTACTGCTGACATCGATTTCTCTGGTGCAGTTAGGTTAGTAGAAATTGTTAATTCTTCTGGATTACAGAAGCGCTCAATATATGAACGATTTTCTTCTAATGCAGCTGCAATCGTTTCATCCTTTGCAGAGATCATTAGTTGAACTTTTTTGCTCATTGGTGTGTTTACTTCTGCACGAATATTACGTACTGAACGAATTAACTCAACTAATATTTTCATTGTTTCAGAAGCTTCTTTATTTGTTAATTCCTCTTTAACTGTTGGCCAAGCAGAAACTGTAATAGACTCCCCTTTGTGAGGTAGAGATTGCCAAATTTCTTCAGTTACGAAAGGCATAAATGGATGTAAAAGTTTCATTGTGCTTTCTAGTACGTGTGCAAGAACTGAACGTGTCATATTTTTTGCATCTTCATTGTCACCGTATAAAGGAATCTTTGCCATTTCAATATACCAGTCACAAACATCGTCCCAAATGAAGTTATAAAGTACACGGCCAACTTCACCAAATTCATAACGATCGATTAAAGATGTTACACTTTCAATTGTTTCATTTAAACGAGTTAAAATCCATTCATCAGCAACAGATTTTTCTTTCGTTAAATCGATATTTTCATATGTGAAGCCTTCCATATTCATTAAAGCAAAACGAGAAGCATTCCAAATTTTGTTTACAAAGTTCCAAGTAGCCTCAACTTTCTCAATACTGAAACGTAAATCTTGACCTGGTGAACTTCCTGTTGTTAAGAAGTAACGTAATGAATCTGCTCCATATTTCTCAATAACATCCATTGGGTCAACACCATTACCAAGTGATTTACTCATTTTACGTCCTTGCTCGTCACGTACCAAACCATGAATTAAAACATCGTTAAATGGGCGTTTACCAGTAAATTCAATTCCTTGGAAAATCATTCGAGATACCCAGAAGAAAATAATATCATAACCAGTTACTAATACATTTGTTGGGAAGTAAGCTTGGAAATCCTTACTTTCTTCATTTGGCCAACCTAATGTTGAGAATGGCCATAATGCTGAACTGAACCAAGTATCTAAAACGTCGTTATCTTGATTCCAATTTTCAATATCAGCTGGTGGCTCTTGATTTACATAAATCTCACCAGTTTCTTTATGGTACCAAGCCGGAATACGATGTCCCCACCATAATTGGCGTGAAATACACCAGTCACGGATATTTTCCATCCAACGTAGATACGTCTTTTCAAAACGATCCGGTACAAATTTTACGCTATCATCAGAATTTTGTAATGCTACAGCGGCATCAGCTAGTGGTTGCATTTTAACAAACCATTGAGTTGATAAATATGGCTCAACAACCGCTCCACTACGTTCACTATGACCTACAGAATGCATATGTTCTTCGATTTCAACAAGAACACCCATCTCTTGTAAATCTTTAACGATTTGTTTACGGCATTCAAAGCGATCCATACCATTGTATTTTCCTGCTTTTTCATTCATCGTACCATCTTCATTCATTACAAGAATACGAGGTAAGTCATGACGGTTTCCAACTTCAAAATCATTCGGGTCATGGGCAGGAGTAATTTTTACAACTCCAGTACCAAATTCCATATCAACATAATCGTCAGCAATAATTGGAATTTCACGATTAACGATAGGAAGTGTAACTGTTTTACCAACCATTGATTTATATCTTTCGTCTTCTGGATGAACCGCAATAGCAGTATCTCCAAGCATTGTTTCAGGACGAGTAGTTGCTATTTGAATTTTTCCAGTTCCGTCTGTTAATGGATATTGCATATGGTAGAATGCACCTTGAACATCCTTATAAATAACTTCGATATCTGATAAAGCTGTTTTTGTTGCTGGATCCCAGTTGATGATATATTCACCACGATAGATTAAGCCTTTGTTGTATAGCTTAACGAATACTTCTTTTACTGCATCAGATAGACCCTCGTCTAATGTGAATCGTTCACGGGAGTAGTCTAAACCTAAACCGATTTTTTCCCATTGAGAACGAATGTGAGAAGCATATTCTTCTTTCCACTCCCAAGCTTTTTCTAGGAACTTTTCACGTCCTAAATCATATCTTGATAAGCCTTCTTCTCTTAATTTCGCTTCAACTTTTGCTTGTGTAGCAATACCAGCATGGTCCATACCTGGTAAATAAAGTACGTCATAACCTTGCATTCGTTTAGTACGAGTTAAGATATCTTGTAATGTTGTATCCCAAGCATGACCTAAGTGTAATTTTCCAGTTACGTTTGGTGGAGGAATTACGATTGTATATTTCGGCTTTTCTGATTCCACTTGTGCTTCAAAGAATTTCCCATCTAACCAAAATTGGTAACGATCTTTTTCAACTAAATTCGGATCATATTTTGTTGGTAATGATTTTTTTGTAGTTTCCATTCGGATTCATCTCCTCTAATAATTATTGAAAAATAAAAAAACTCCACTCATCCTTGAAAAGGACGAATGGAGTTGAATTCGCGGTACCACCTTTTTTTGTCAGAAAAAACTTGTGTTTAACTGACACACTTAAAAAAGATAACGGATCATCCGGTAACTTCTAATCACCAAAAGCTTTGCTTTCGAAGTCACTGCTCAAGGGCGACATTCCAACTCTATTTTCTAGAAACCTCCCACCAAATGGTTTCCTCTCTGAAGAACTAGTTCGTTGTACTCTTCCCTATCATTGCATTTCATTATGAATATATGTAATAGTCTACAAAATTTTCTTAAGCTTAGTCAACATTATTTCTAATTTCTTTCTAGATTATTCAATAAGTGTCAATATAGTACCACATTTTTTAATACATAAAAAAAATACGAAAAATAATTGTAATGATTATTTAACATTCTGGTATACTAGTACTTATTTAATTATGCGATAATTATATAGTATGTAGATATAATTTTTAGGGGGATATTCATGGGTTTATTTAAAAATACATTAGCTCGTGTTCTCGGAATCGGTGGAACGAGAATTGATACAAAGCTTGAAAAAACAGAATATCAAGCTGGTGAACGAGTAAAAGGTGAATTATATATAAAAGGTGGTCGAGTTAAACAAGAGCTAGATTCCGTCTTTTTACATGTAATGACTGAATATCAAGTTGAATCAAATGATAAAATTATTAACAAGAATGGTACTTTACAAAAATTTATCGTATCAGTTGATCGTATAATAAATGCAAATGAAGAAGTTGTTATTCCTTTCTTTTTCACTTTATCTGAAAATACACCAGTATCACTTCACAAATCCCATATTTGGATTAAAACTCATTTAGAAATAGAAAAAGCTGTTGACCAATATGATGCTGATGGCGTTCAGGTTGTTCCTTCAGTAGGCTTAAAAACAGTTATCCAGGCACTTCAAGAAGAAGGATTTGTATTAAGAGATAGTGAAAACAAAAAGAAATATGGAAAGATCATTCAAGAATTTGAATTTTACCCAATGAATGGCGAATTCCGTGGTAAATTAGAAGAGGTTGAAGTGAACTATTTAAGCTTTGACAAAACAGTCGACTTAATCCTTCAACTTAATCAAAATCAAAAAGAAACAACTAGTAAGTTTTCAAAGTTATTTGGAACAGATGAAAATAATGTTCGAATCTCTTTTTCAAAGGATCATATTACGGACAAGGATTTTGTACGTAAAAGTGTAGTAAATGCAATTAAACGTCATGTAAAATAATAAACAAAAAAACATCTATCCATTGCAGTGATACTTTTATTGGATAGATGTTTTTATATTTTCTTTTAATTATCAGTTTGAACTCATAAACCATCTATAGATTTCTCTGCTTCAATATCCTCTTGTATTTTAGAGACAAAATATTCAATATTAATCATATGCCAGTATGCATTTAATAAATCTCTTACATTGTCTTTTTCATTATTAACCCCAGATCGCTTTAAATATTTAGAAATTTTGGAAGAAAACTGAGTTGGATATGCCATATAACTTAAAAATAACATTCTTTCCTCTTCTCTTAATGAAAAATTCTTTTCATACATTTTAAGCCAAGTATTACGATCAGATTGCTGAATAGGATATGTTTTAAAAGAATTCTTATAATAATTCGTTAAATCTTGAATTGGTGTAGTTTCTTGTGCATTTTCTAGATTGATAAAGACTCCTTCACCTCTTTTATTTACAAGAAAGTGGGAAATAGATAAATTTCCATGGTTCATGACAACTCTAGTATTTTCAGTTTCCTTCATTTTTTTAAACCATTCATCTAACTGTCCCTTAGCAAATTGATGTGCACTTAATATTTTATGAAAATAAGTACAATAGCTTAGTTCATAAGGTGACATATACCAATTATCTTCTGCAACTTCAATGAAATTTTCTAATACTTCTTTATCTTTACTCCACCTTTTTGTTAACGTATCATAATGGATTTGTAATTGATCTTTATCTACCTTTTTCTCTTTTTGTGTACTGTTGTGCATCTTACCTAGTGAAGTAAACATTCGTTGAAAATGTAAATTCTCATCTGACTTTTCATCAACACTTTCAATCCACGGCATTAAATAGTAATGCTTCGTATTAAATTCAACAATATAATCTCCACTCTGGGTATGATAGATTGGTACAACATTTCGAAAGCCTTTATCTTGTAAAGAACGCACATTTTCAATCAAATTATTTCTATAAACTCGATTTACGTTTGCCTCTTTTAGTGCGAATACACCTTGATTCGTATAGATTTTAACTACCTTACCAACAGTTTCAAAATAATTTGGTACAATATGATACTGGGCTAAAATGACGCTTATTTCATCTTTAGGTTTTCTATACAAGATGCGTCACTCTCACTTTCTAAATGCGTAAAAGCCTTGTATTAGTAGACAAGTGTCTTAACTAATACAAAGCTCTCACCATATTGTTATTGTTTTATAGCAGTTACAGGAATATAAATGATTTGCCCTTCTGATAAAAATTCATCATTCAAGTTATTAACCCGATTCAACTGCTGAGTTTGTAGATTATATTTTTTAGCTACAGATTCAATTGTATCTCCATTTTGAGCTAAATATAATTTTAATTTAGTATAAGAATCTTCTCTTCCTTCGCCAGTAAACAAACTTGAAAGTAGATTGTCACTTTTAACGCTTCTTGCTTCGCTTACTTCTTCTTTTACTTCCTTTTTACCAACTGGATCAGCTTTTATTTCAACTATTGGTAATTCAGGTGGTGGTGGTGCTTCTTGCTGCTCCACTTGTGCTTGGTAATAATCCGCATAATATGGTGGTGTTTGACGAGCATCATTTGGACTTTCGAAATTATTTTCTTGATTTACTTGAGGGAATGGATTTTGATAGAATTGTTCTTGATTTTGATTATATGCAAATGGCGCTTGCTGATATTGTTGGTTAACATATGGTTGATAGTTTTGCTCTAAAGTTCGATTATATAGTTCTTCATATTTTTCTATTTCTTTTTGTGCATTGTTTTCATTAGTAGCATTTTGCAAAGTGCTAAAATCATTATCTAAGAAGCTAGGTCTACTATTTAATGAATTGTTTAAATAACTGTGTACATTAAAATCATTATTCAAGAAACTTGGTCGTTCATTATACGTATTATTTACATTGTTAGATACCTGTGTATCATTTTCACTTTGACTAGCTTCTGCATCATTATTATTCATTAAGAAGCTCGGGGTTGTATCCACTGCTTGTGGTTCCATTGCTTGTGGTTCCATTGCTTGTGGTTCCACTGCTTGTGGTTCCATTGCTTGCGGTTCCATTGCTTGCGGTTCCATTGCTTGCGGTTCCATTGCTTGCGGCTCTATTGCTTCAGCTGATATATTAAAGCCTCTAAATACTTCTTCATATTCTTCTTCCTCTTGAGCCTCTGATTGTTCTTCTAACTGTTCTGACTGCTCTGACTGAGCCATAATTTCAAAATTAGATTGTTCTTCTACTTGTTGTTCCTCTTCATAACTTTGTTCATTGCTTTCCTCTAACTCAAAATAATGTTCCACTTCATTTTCAACTGCTTCGACTCGATCTTCAACTACTTCTTCAGGCTGAAAAACCTCTAAGTAAGTAGGTTGCCCAGGATATGTGTCTTGTTCTTCTTGCTCATCATTCTCTTCAAGGGATTGAATCCAATCACTGCCGTAAAGATTATCTTGTGCACTTGTTTCCTGTTCCGAAGTTGGCTGATGAAAGAACTGGAATTGTTCTTCTTGTTCTCTTTCTTCCTGATACTGCTGATACTCATATCCTTCATTTCCTTCATTACTTGAGCGATATTCGTTTTCGTATGCGTAGCTATTATATTGCTCATAGCCTCTTTGTTCTTGATAAGTTTCTACTGCTCTATTATGGTCATGTAAACCAGAAATGCATAAATCAGCAGCAATTTGAATACTACCTTTTTCAGCTATTTGATAATCAAATGTCTCTACTGAAACACATAGATTTTCAAGATCAGTAATCCTAGTTAATGGTATTGAAATATCTACAGGGAACTGATGATTCATTTCACAACTACCATCTTCAAGAGGGATTACATTTTCAATCATTCTTGAAGGTGCTAATTCTCTTAATGAGTAATAATCACCTTGATTTGATAAATCAGGTGTGTAATTACCTTCTAAGGTTAAGACACCCTTCACTTGAACATATTCTTCAAATTGCTGTATAGTAATGTCTGGATTTAACGAGAGTGACCTTACCTCTTTAACTTCCTGTCCTTTTTGGAACCAGACAGTTTCTTTCAATGAAAAGCGAATATTTGTTTGATTTTCTGAAGACACCTTAATGTCCTCCTCTCATCGTCCAATTTGGTCTATGACATTACATTTTTATGAAAGAAACGAAAAATTTATGAAGAAAAGATTGTTATTTTATATTAAGAAAGGTTTAATAATCATAGAATTTAAGAAAAACAGTAATAAGGGAATAGAAAAAGTAAAATCAAAAGTGGTATTTTAGAAGCACTGGACGAATCGTATCAGAAAAAACTGAAGTAAAAATGAGCAACTATGTCATTGAAATTATTTACTAATTAGGAGAATAGGAAACTTGAGGGTGTTTTTCATTGAACTTCTCTATTTTTTTAGTACAATCAGTTCTACTGAAACTTTACCATCTTCATTTGCTATAACAAAAAATGGTGCCCTAAAAATAGGACACCACTTTAAATTAAACTAATTGCGAAAATGCGTATTCAGCAGCTGCAATCGTTTTTTGAATATCTTCGTCTGTATGTGAAGTTGATAGGAATAGACCTTCAAATTGTGATGGTGGTAAGAAGACACCTTGTTCAGCCATTAGTTGATAGTATTTAGCAAACATTTCTAAATTAGAAGTTTTTGCTGTTTCGTAATTTTCAACTTTTTCGTTTGTGAAGAAGAAACCAACCATTGAACCTGCACGATTAATACAATGTGGAATATTGTATTTTTCAGCTGCAGTTTTATAACCAGCTTCTAGCATATCAGCTTTACGGTTAAATTCTACATAATCTTCTTTAGATAGCTGACTTAATGTTTCATAACCAGCTGTCATCGCTAAAGGATTTCCTGAAAGAGTTCCAGCTTGATAAATTGGGCCACTTGGAGCAATTTGATTCATGATTTCAGCTTTACCACCATATGCACCTACTGGTAAACCTCCACCGATCACTTTTCCTAAGCAAGTGATATCAGGTGTTACACCAAAATGACCTTGAGCACAATTATATCCTACACGGAAGCCAGTCATAACTTCATCAAAAATCAATAATGTACCATATTGAGTCGTAATTTCTCTTAAGCCTTCTAAGAAACCTTCAACTGGCGGAACAACACCCATATTACCTGCAACCGGCTCAACAATAACCGCTGCTAGGTCATCTCCATATTGTTCAAAAGCATATCTTATACTTTCTAAATCATTATAAGGAACAGTGATTGTATTTGATGCAACACCTTCAGGTACACCAGGGCTATCAGGTAATCCAAGTGTAGCTACACCAGAACCTGCTTTAATTAATAAAGAATCACCATGTCCGTGGTAGCAACCTTCAAATTTTAAGATTTTGTTTCGACCAGTAAATCCACGAGCAAGACGTAAAGCACTCATTGTCGCTTCTGTTCCTGAGTTAACCATTCGTACAACTTCAATCGAAGGCACTCTTTCGATAACAAGTTTAGCTAATTCTGTTTCTTTTAATGTTGGTGCCCCAAAGCTAGTTCCGGTTTCTGCAGTTCGCTTTAAGCCTTCAACTACACGCTCATTTGAATGTCCTAAAATTAGAGGTCCCCAAGATAATACATAATCAATATACTCATTTCCGTCTATATCATATATTTTAGAACCTTTTCCATGACTCATAAAAATTGGTGACATATTAACACTTTTAAATGCACGTACCGGACTATTTACTCCACCAGGAAGTACTTGTTTTGCCTCTTCAAAAGCTTCAATTGACTTGTTATATGATCTCATTTATTATTACTTCCCTTCTGATAACCATCTGCAAGCATCTTTAGCATGATAAGTCATAATCATATCTGCACCAGCACGTTTCATACTAATTAATTTTTCCATTACAACATTTTCTTCTTCAATCCAACCGTTCAAAGCAGCAGCTTTAACCATTGCATATTCTCCACTAACATTATAGGCTACGATTGGTTGGTGATAGTTATTTCTGATATCACGAATGATATCTAAATACGAAAGAGCTGGTTTAATGATTAAGAAATCCGCACCCTCAACTGTATCTGATTCTGCTTCACGGAACGCTTCTAAACGATTTGCAGGGTCCATTTGATATGCCTTACGATCACCTTGTCCTGGAGCGCTTTGAGCTGCCTCGCGGAATGGTCCATAAAATGCTGAAGCATATTTTACTGCATATGACATAATTGGAATATTATCAAATCCAGCTTCATCTAAAGCATGGCGAATTGTTGCTACGAATCCATCCATCATATTTGAAGGAGCAATAATATCTGCACCAGCCTGTGCTTGACTTACTGCTGTTTTTGCTAATAGTATTAACGATTCATCATTATTAACATACCCATCTTCTAAAACTCCACAATGTCCATGATCTGTATACTCACATAAACATGTATCTGCAATAACAACCATTTCAGGATATTGTTCTTTCGTTTGTGAAATCGCACGTTGAACGATTCCAGTTGCACAGTAAGCTTCAGAACCTACTGCGTCTTTTACATCAGGAATACCAAAGAATATGACAGATTTTATACCTAATGATACAATTTCATCCATTTCTTTTTTTAATTCATCTAACGAAAATTGAAATACACCCGGCATTGAACTAATAGGGTTCTTTACGCCTTGTCCTTCAACAACAAAAAGAGGATAAATAAAATCTTCTTTATGTAAATGAGTCTCTCTAACCATAGAGCGTAATGCTTGTGTACTTCTTAAACGACGGTGACGATCAAACGGAATAGAATAAGTCATTTTTTTCTCCTTCTTTTTAAAGACGATCTGATTAATCAATATCATCTACTATTTTTTTAATTAAAGCCTCTGTTGTAAATTTACTAGGAACAATAATATTATTCAAACCTTTTTCTCTAGCTTTTTGTGCGGTTACTTCACCGATACAAGCAATCTGAATGTTTTTTAAATCTTCCATACTAATTGTATTTCCAATCAAAAAACAAAACTGTTCTACACTAAATGGATTCAAAAATGTAATCACATCCAGTTTTTTATTTATTAATAAATTTAACAGTTCATTTTTAATTCCTAGATTTGCAATGGTCTCATAAACAGTTAATGAGTTAACGATATGACCATTATCACCTAATATTTTTGTTACATTATCACTCGCTAAAGAGCCACGTAAAAATAAAAATTTTGTTCCTTTTTCTACTATGTAACTTAACTCAGAAGCAAATGTTTTACCAGTAAATTGACTTGGAATGAAAGTTACTTCAAATCCTTCTTCAACTAATCGATTCTTTGTTTTTTCTCCAACAGCACCAATTTTTTTTTGAAGAATTTTTTGTTTAAGATCCTTTGTAATCTTTTGCACAAAATAATTTACTGAATTAACACTTGTGAATAAAATCCATTCTGAATCAAGAACTAATTTTTCCAATTCATGAATTGAAATATCACTTTTAACTATTTTTTGAAGTGGAAGATTAATAGGACATCCACCAAACTGATGAATTAATTGATTGAATTCATCAGCTTGTTGCTCTGCCCTTGTCACTAATATTTTCATTCCATTTAAGGAATTATTCATCCGCTGCCTCTTTTACAGAATCAATAATATCCTTTGCTCCACGTTCAATTAATAGATTTGCAGCTTTTTCTCCAATTTCAGTTGGATCAGTACCTTTAACAGTTTCTTTTAAGATGATTGTTCCATCTGGTTTAGCTACTAATGCAGTTAACGAGATTTCATCTTTGTCGTCGATCGTTGCAAATCCAGCAATCGGAACTTGGCAACCACCTTCCATTTTATGAAGAAATACACGTTCAGTTTCTACTGTTGTATATGTTAATTCATCATTCAGTCTATTTAGTAATTCACGGATTTCAGTATCATTTTCACGACATTCGATAGCAAGCGAACCTTGACCTACTGCTGGGACACAGATTGTTTCGTCAATGTATTCAGTAATACTTTCTTCAGCCCAACCCATTCTAGTTAAACCAGCTGCTGCTAGAATAATTGCATCGTATTCATTATCCTTAAGCTTTTGAATACGTGTATCGATATTTCCACGAATCCATTTGATTTGTAGATCTGGACGAACTGCTTTAATTTGAGCACTTCTTCTTAAACTACTTGTACCGACAATTGATCCTTCTTCAAGTTCCATTAATCCTTTTCCACTATTTGAAAGTAGTGCATCTCTAGGATCAACGCGTTTTGGAGTACATCCAATCATTAAACCTTCAGGTAAAATAGCTGGCATATCCTTCATACTATGTACAGCTAAATCTATTTCACTCGTTAACATCGCATGTTCAATTTCTTTAACGAATAAACCTTTTCCTCCAACTTTTGAAAGCGTTACATCAAGTATTACATCACCTTTTGTAACGATTTCCTTTAACTCAAATTTATAATCGGGTGCTACTTCTTTTAATTTTTCTACAAACCATTTAGTTTGTGTTAGTGCTAGTTTACTTCTTCTTGTACCAACTATAATTTTACGCATTGTTACATCTCCTTACGTACTCCATAAATGAAACTTTGAATATAGATTTGAAACAACATAATTTCCGAACAAAACTAAGAAGCAACAGATGTTAAATATGCAAAGAGATTTGCCATAGAAACGGTTGCTTACCTTTAAATACATAAATGTACTATACATGATTAAAACGAAAAATGAGCCTATTACTTTCATATCATACCAAACAAATGTGTGTAATCGAATACTTGCCCAAATTACACCTAAAATAAGGGAAGTTAGCATTAGTGGAACCCCAAATAAGTTAAATGTAATAAACATTTTTTCCAACTTACCTAAACTCCCCAATTTCTTTAAATGAGTAGACCATTTCTTCTTTTTTAATAAAACATATTGAAAAATGTACATAACCGAAAAAATAAAGGACAGGGTAAATGCACCGTATGCTAAGAAAGCAAGTCCAATATGGATATATAATAATTCCGATTTTAACTGATCGACTAATGTTGCTGTTTTACCCGCCTTCGGAATTAAAATTGATAATGAAAATACTAAAAATGAAACAACATTTGTAAAGAAAACTAAGTACTCTAGTTTTACTACCCAATTAATAAACAATGATAGCGATATAATAATCCATACATAAATATATAGCCCTTCTCTGGAAGTAATAAAGGAATATAAACTGTATTGGCTAATGGTGTAAATCATTAAAACAGAAGAAAACACCCAAACAATTGCTAGCAAATAAAATGCTACCCGACTTGCCATCCTATTTGTATCTATAAAATCTATAAAAGAAAAAACGATACTCCATGCAAACAATAAGATTAATAAGTGATAGATAAAACTACTTTCCAAAAGCGCCACTAGCTAAACCTCATAAAAAACCTAAGTTTTGTTTTAAAGAAATAGTCTCTTTTTCTTGATTAGTTTGCATGAGTTTTTCATCTTTAGGTTCTTGTAAAATTTCATCTAGACTAAATATTTCTTTAAAAAGGGCAATTTGTGCTTCTGAGTGTTTAGATGTACCCATTTCTTTTGCTTTCATAATTGGATCTCGTAAAAGTTGGTTTACGATACTTTTTGTGTGCTTTTGGATAATTTTTAAATCTCTTTCAGATAAATGAGGGAGTTTTCTTTCTAGACTACTCATTGTATCTGCTTGAATATCTAACGCTTTTTCACGTAATGCAGAGATTACTGGAACAACACCTAGCATTGATAACCAAGATTGGAAAATATCAATTTCTTCTGTTATTGCCTTCTTAATTTTTACTGCCTCACGTTCACGTTCTGCTAAATTCTCAGCAACAATTCCTTGAAGATCATCAATATCATACAAGAAAGCACTATCAATATGATGAATAGATGGTTCAATATCTCTTGGAACAGCGATATCAACTAAGAATAATGGGTTACCTTTTCTTGATTTTTCAATTCGACGAATCATTTTTTCCGTAATAACGTATTCTTTTGATCCAGTTGAACTAATAACGATATCTGCTTCTTTCAAAGCATTTTCAAGTGATTCTAACCCTTTTCCGATTCCATTAAATTGGTCTGCAAGTCTAACAGCATTTTCAACTGTTCGGTTAATAACTGTAACTTTTCCAACGCCTTGTGAATACAAGTTTTGTAAAGCTAAGTTACTCATTTTCCCTGCTCCAACAATCAGTACTTTGCAGCCTTTTAAATTGCTAAAAATCTTTTTTGATAGCTCTACAGCAGCATAACTTACAGAAACAGCATTTTCACCGATTCCAGTTTCTGAGTGAACTTTTTTTGCAAATGTAATTGCTTGCTTAAATAATTGATTAAAAATCGTACCAATTACATTATTCTCTTGAGCAAGTAAATAACTATCTTTTACTTGTCCAAGAATCTGAGTCTCACCAATTACCATTGAATCTAAACCACTAGCTACAGTGAATAAATGGTTGATTGCATCATTCCCAGTTTTAATGATTAAATATGGTGATAATTCCTCGTCTTTCAAGTCAAAACGTTGTAATAAAAAGCGTTTCATATAATATTGACCAGTATGAACTTGATCGACAACTGCATAAATCTCCGTACGATTACAAGTAGAAACAATAATGTTTTCCAAAATGCTTTTTTCTTTTTTTAATGAGTTCATTGCGTCCTGTAGTTCATTTGGAGCAAACGCTACCCTTTCTCGCACTTCAACTGGGGCAGTTTTATAATTAATCCCTATTGTAATGATGTGCATGCCCTAAAGCCCCCCTAAAAAACTTTGTACAAACTTGTGTTTTATATCTATCTTTGCTTTGCAAAATATCATATCTATGTTCTACATCAATATGCTATCATAAATGTAGTATTTTGTAGAATTTTTAAACCGACTTATACTATTAAATGTACACAAATTTTATTATACAATAATTTTAAAATAAAAGTGATTACAAATAATGTTAAACAGGAGTTGCTATGAAAAAAAATCGATTATTTATTGGAATCTTATTAATTGGCTTTGGCATTTATTATCTTATTTCAAAATGGCATGTCCCAGCTTTACATATTTTCACCTTTTGGACGACTCCCATCTTGGTAACTGGTATTGCACTTCTCGTTCAAGCCTTTAAAGGAAGAGAAACTCATTATGTATTCCCGGGAATTGTCGTGCTTGGATTTGGAATTCATTTTTATGCCATCGAACATTTTAAAAATTGGCCAAGCCATTGGTCCGTTCTAACACTCATCATTTCAATCGGAATGTTACTACAATCTCGAAAAGGAAAAGGTGAGCTATTGCCTGGTTTACTATTATTTATTATGTCTTTATTTTTCCTTTTTAATGAAAAGCTTGCAACAATGCTTAGTTCGATCCAATCACAAGTCTCTTATTTCCAGAACTATTGGCCAATATTGATTGCTGTTATCGGTTTATATTTTCTATTTTCTAAAAAATAAACATATTTTTTTATACATAACTAGCAGTTTTAAATGGAGGCTTCCTAACACTATAGAAAATTGTATCATTTAATTATGTTTCAATTTTAACTCTATCTTTTCTAATTGTTTCTTTTGATTCAATAACTATACATAGTTTAGAACCACAAACCTTTCCAACTTTATTTGATGGTTTGTGGTGGACAATGACTCCCTTGACGACAGAAGGCTACGGTAATTCCTTTTCAAGTATCATCGTTGTTTGAGGGAAGAAGACCTAAAAAAAATGCTGGTGGCCTTTTAGCCACCAGCATTTTTTATTTACACATACGATCAATTACTGACCAAGCTTTTTCTTTACCCATACCAGTTTCAGATGAGAATAAAATTAATTCATCCCCTTCTTCAATCTGTAACTTTTCACGAACTACTTTTGCATGTTTATCCCATTTCCCTTTAGGAATTTTATCTGCTTTTGTTGCTACTATAATGACTGGGATTTGGTAATGCTTTAAGAAATCATACATCATTACATCATCTTCTGTTGGTGAATGACGTAGATCAACTAATAAAATAACAGCTCTTAATTGCTCACGAGTTGTAATATATGTTTCGATCATTTTCCCCCATGCTTCTCGTTCCTTTTTGGAAACTTTAGCATATCCATAACCTGGTACGTCAACGTAGAAAAGCTGTTCATTAATTAGAAAGAAATTTAATGTTTGCGTTTTTCCAGGTTTTGATGATGTTCGGGCTAATGCTTTACGATTTAACATTTTATTAATAAATGAAGATTTCCCAACATTTGAACGACCTGCCAAAGCGATTTCAGGAAATTGTGTATCTGGATATTGATTTGGTCGGACTGCACTAATGACAATATCCGCTGTTGTTACTTTCATTTTTTCACTCCTACTATTGCATGCGCAAGCACTTCATCTAAATGGGAAACAGGTATAACAGTTAAACCTTCTTTCACCATTGGTGGTACATCTTCTAAATCTTTTTCGTTTTCTTTAGGTATGATAACAGTCGTTAAACCTGCACGATGCGCACTAAGCATTTTTTCTTTTAATCCACCAATTGGTAATACGCGACCACGTAAAGTGATTTCACCAGTCATTCCAACCTCTTTACGGATTGGTTTATTTGTTAATGCTGAAATCAATGCTGTTGCCATCGTAATACCTGCTGAAGGGCCATCTTTTGGAACCGCACCTTCTGGAACATGAATATGAATATCATACTTCTCGTGGAAATTTTGGTCAATATTCAGCTCTTCTGCTTTTGAGCGAATATAGCTGAACGCAGCCTGTGCTGACTCCTTCATTACATCCCCTAGCTTACCAGTTAAAGTTAGCTTACCCTTTCCAGGATATAGTGATACTTCAATAGAAAGTGTGTCTCCACCAAATGCAGTATAAGCTAAACCTGTAGCTACACCTATTTGATCTTCACTTTCCATTTGACCATAAGAGAATGTTTTCTTACCTAAAAATTCTTCAATATTTTTATCGGTAAATATTATTTTTTGTCTTTCGTTTGAAACGATCAACTTAGCAGCTTTTCTACATAGTGTCGCTAGAATTCGCTCTAATGATCTTACTCCTGCTTCACGTGTATAATGACGAATAATTGCACTTAATGCACTTTCACGAATTTGTACAGTAGATTTATTTAAGCCATGCTCTGCTAATTTTTTAGGGAATAAATGTTTTTTAGCTATATTAACTTTTTCAAGTTCAGTATATCCAGATAAAGTAATAATCTCCATACGATCACGTAATGGACCTGGTATAGTTGATAAATCATTTGCAGTTGCTACAAATAAAACTTGAGATAAATCAAATGGTTCTTCGATGTAATGATCACTAAATGTATGATTTTGTTCTGGGTCCAATACTTCTAACATTGCTGATGCTGGATCCCCTCTAAAATCGCTAGACATTTTATCAATTTCATCAAGTAAGAATACAGGGTTATTTGTTCCTGCTTTCTTCATACCTTGGATAATTCGACCTGGCATAGCTCCGATGTATGTTCTTCTATGTCCTCTTATTTCTGATTCATCTCTTACGCCACCTAGAGAAACGCGTACAAAGTTTCTAGACAAAGCGTTTGCGATTGATTTCGCTAAAGAAGTTTTACCAACTCCAGGAGGACCAGCTAAACATAGAATTGGACCACGTAATGAATTCGTAAGTTGTTGAACAGCTAGATATTCTAATATTCTTTCTTTTACTTTTTCAAGACCTTCGTGTTCATTATTCAGTATCTTTTCGGAACGGTGTATATCCAGTGTGTCTTCAGTTTGCTTAGACCATGGTAGAGCTACCATCCAATCTAAATATGTACGAACTACACCTGCTTCTGCAGCATTAGGAGGTAGTTTCTCATATCTAGCTAACTCTTTTAGTACTACTTCCTTTGTTTCTTCAGGCATATTTGCCTCTTCAATTTTTGTTAAAAACTTATCAACTTCTTCAGTCTTACCTTCACGATCACCTAGTTCTCGTTGAATAACCTTTAATTGCTCTCTTAAGAAATATTCTTTTTGAGTTTTATCAATATTTTTCTTAACTTGTAGACCAATCTTTTCCTCAAGCTTTAATAATTCTTTTTCATCTTGAAGAAAATTTAAGATAATATGTATTCGTTCAGTAACATCAATTGTTGCTAATATTTTTTGTTTTTCTTCTTCTCTTAATGGAATTGAATCGATCATTGCATCTGCAAGTTTACCTGGGCGGTCTTGCTTAACGATTGAAGCAATTGTCTCTGGCAAAATTCGCTTTGACAATTTACTGTATTGTTTAAAATGCTGCAATAAAGTTCTCATTAAAGCACGTAGCTCTTTAGATTCATCTTCTACATCTGGATATTCTTCTACCTTTGCAGTTAAGAAATCATTTTGATCAATAATTGATTTGATTTTTCCTCTGTGTAATCCTTCAACAGTAATACGAACAGTGCCGTTTGGAAGTGTAATTTTTTGTGTTAATTTAGCTAAAGTCCCAAAATGGTACAATTCGTCTAACTTTGGATTTTCAGTATCTGCATCTATTTGAGTAACAACAAAAATTAACTGATCTAACTCATCAGCTTCTTGTATAGCTTTTATCGATTTCGTTCTTCCTACATCTAGATGTGCAATAGTGGCAGGAAATACACTAATTCCTCTTAAAGGTAGGAGGGGTACAACTTTTTCTTTTGTAACATTCATTACGTTACACCTCCATGTTTTTCATTCTATTTAGTTATTTTACCTTAACATATATATCATTTACAATGATATGCATTAAAAGAAATAAAGAAGCAGCACAATCAATCAAAAACTGACTAGAACATAACATATATAATAAGTTTTTTCGATAATCTTGATTTTAACTAAAAATAAGAAGTAAGACTTGTAATAAGATTAAATCATATAGAATGTATTTCTACAAAATAAAAAGTGTTCGCTCACTTCATTGAAAAAAGAATGCAAAAATAGTTTGTATTCTTTATTTATTCAAAATGAAATGATTCGAACACTTATTTTTATCTACATAGATTGCGATTGATTTTCTTCAAACAAAGTTAATTGTTGGAAATCAGTTTTTGTTTGAGCTGGTAGTTCAAATTTCCAATTATCTTTAAAGACCTCATGGAGAACTTTTTCTATGCGATCTACTACTAATATTTCTACATCTTTATATTGATGTAATGTAGCCTGATCGTTTTCTTTCGGAACAATAATTTTAGTTGCCCCTGCTTTTACAGCTGCTTTTACTTTTTCTGGTACACCGCCAACTGGTTTTACATCACCTTGAATGCTCATTTCACCAGTCATAGCGATTGTATTTAATACTGGAACATTATTAACTGCTGAAAAAATACCAACTACCATGGCAATCCCTGCAGATGGTCCGTCAATTAATGCGCCACTTGGAAAATTAATGTGAATCGTAAAGTCATCGATTGGTACACCAATTTTTCGTAAGATTGTTGTAACATTTTCTAAAGAGCCTTTTGCCATACTTTTTCTACGAATGGATTTAGCTTGATTACCTAAGCTTTCTTCCTCAACAATTCCAGTAATTGTAATTGATCCTTTACCGCTTTCTTTTGCCTTCATTGCACTTACTTCAATCGGTAATAACGCTCCAATATTTGCTCCATAGACGGCTAAACCGTTCACCAATCCTACAGTTGGAGCTTCTGGAATTTTGTTAACAAGTCTTGGTGATAAACGACTTACAGAAACAACCCACCCAATATCATCTTCTATTAATTCTTTTCGACCAGAAGTTAAAACCATACCGCCAGCTAACTGAATTAAGTTAATCGCTTCACGACCATTTTTTGCATATGTACCTACTAATTCTAAGGCTTTATCCGATAGGCTCAATTCTATTTTTTCAGCAGATCGTTTAGCTACTGCTTGAATTTCATCCTGTTCTAATTCTCTAAAAAATATCTCTAAACAACGAGAACGAATTGCCGGTGGGATATCTTCTGGTGATCTTGTTGTTGCACCAACTAATCTGAAATCTGCTGGTAAACCGTGTTTAAAAATTTCATGAATATGTGCTGGTATAGAAGGATTTTCTTCTTGGTAATAAGCACTCTCAAATTTAACTTTACGATCTTCAAGTACTTTCAGCATTTTATTCATTTGAATTGGATGAAGTTCGCCAATTTCATCAATAAATAAAATCCCACCATGCGCATCGGTTACTGCTCCTTTTTTAGGTTGAGGAACACCTGCTTGCCCCATCGCACCTGCACCTTGATAGATTGGATCATGAACGGAACCGATTAAAGGATCCGCAATTCCTCTTTCATCAAACCTGGCAGTTGTAGCGTCTAATTCAATAAATACTGCATCTTGTTTAAAAGGTGTATTCGGGCTCTTTTTTGCTTCTTCTAATACTAGTCTAGCCGCTGCAGTTTTTCCGACACCAGGCGGCCCATAAATAATTACATGTTGAGGATTAGCACTGCAAAGTGAAGCTTTTAACGCTTTTATTCCATCCTCTTGGCCAACTATATCATCAAAAGTGGTTGGTCTAACTCTCTCTGCTAACGGAACCGTTAAAGAGATTGACTTTAATTTACGTAACTGCTCCATTTCTTTTTTAGATTCCCTGTCAATCGAAACTTTTGTTGTTCGTTGACCCTTTAATAAATGAATAAAATACAAAGCAACGATTGTTCCTAATGCTAATTGAGCTAATAATATAATTGTTGTTAAACTCATTCTTTACCCCTCCACTGAAGTAGAAATTAATTTTAGTATCGCCCTCTATATGGAAGGATAAACCAAATTTTAAAAATTAAAGGCAAGGTTTACCGAGTAAAGTTCCTATGTATTTAAAGAAAGATAAAAAACCACTTAAAAAAAGTCAAAATAAAAAACCAAATGCAAATGCATTTGGTTCCGTACTTAAGCTAATTTATTTGCTTTTTTCTTTAACTCTAATTCTGTTCCATCTTCAAGTACAAGCTTAGGAGCTGCACCAGTTTTAACGGTTTCTGCTGAGATAATACATTTTTGAATATCCTCACGTGAAGGTAATTCAAACATAATATCTAACATAAGCCCTTCAATGATCGAACGTAGTCCACGAGCTCCAGTTTTACGCTCAATTGCTTTTTTAGCAATTTCAGTTAAAGCGTTATCCTCAAACTCAAGTTCAACTTGGTCAAGCTCTAGTAATTTTTGATATTGCTTAATTAAAGCATTTTTTGGTTTAGTTAAAATTTCAACTAATGATGCTTCATCAAGTTGCTCTAAATTAGCTAAAACAGGTAAACGACCAATGAACTCTGGAATTAAACCAAAGCGTAATAAGTCTTCTGGTAATACATGGTTTAAGATTTCTTTTGAGTTTAAATCGCTCTTTTCAGAATCACCACTGAAACCAATTACCTTTTTACCTAAACGGCGTTTGATAATTTGTTCGATGCCATCAAATGCTCCACCACAAATAAATAAAATATTTGTTGTATCAATTTGAATGAATTCTTGATGTGGATGCTTACGACCACCTTGAGGAGGTACGCTTGCCACAGTTCCTTCAAGAATTTTTAAAAGTGCTTGCTGAACACCTTCACCTGACACATCACGTGTAATTGAAGGGTTTTCAGACTTACGTGCAACTTTATCAATTTCATCGATATAAATAATACCTTTTTCAGCGCGTTCTACATCATAATCTGCTGCTTGGATTAATTTTAAAAGAATGTTTTCAACATCTTCCCCAACATATCCAGCTTCAGTTAATGAAGTTGCATCTGCAATCGCAAATGGTACATTTAAAATTCGTGCTAAAGTTTGAGCTAATAATGTTTTACCACTACCAGTTGGCCCAATCATTGCAATATTACTTTTTGATAACTCAACCTCATCAATTTTGCTATTTGAATTAATACGTTTGTAGTGGTTATATACAGCAACAGATAATGCTTTTTTCGCATTGTCCTGACCAATAACGTATTCATCAAGAATTTCGCAAATTTCTTTCGGTTTCGGAACGTCTTTAAACTCTACTTCCTCTTCTTTTGCTAGCTCTTCTTGAACTATTTCAGTACAAAGCTCAATACACTCGTCACAAATATATACACCAGGTCCTGCAACTAATTTTCTAACCTGAGACTGTGACTTTCCACAGAACGAACATTTTAGCTGTCCTTTTTCTTCGTTAAATTTGAACATATGTTCACTCCCTCTAAAAATTTCTAAAAACACTCAATATGTATGTAATCCCAAAAATATGTATCTTGTAGCTATATAATAGCATACAAAATAAACAAAGCAATTAATTACTACTCTAAAATTGTTTAAATTTTTAGAATATATATATTCTAATCTTAAGCTAATAATCCTTCTTTTGAAGAATTATTTTTAGTATAGCCACAATAATTTTTTAAAATCTGTATAACAGATTCTAACATATGTATATGTGTATTTTAAAGGAATCAGTTCACTTTACCAAATATTTCATTATTTAAAAACAAGGCACGAAAAATCTCGCGCCTTGTTTAAGTCAATATATGTTTATTTAACGCTTATTTTTTTCTGCTATCTACTAATAATTCAACAGCTTTACGGATTTGAATATCATCACGTACAGCGTCAGTTCCACCTAGCATAGTTACTAATTGCTCAGAAGGAATGTTGTACATTGCAGATAAACGAGTTAATTCTTCGTTCATTTCTTCTTCAGTTGCATCGATTTTTTCAGCTTCGATGATCGCATCGATTGTTAAGTCGATTCTTACACGAGCTTCAGCATCTTGACGCATTTGAGCACGAAGATCTTCTTCTTTAGTACCAGTAAATTGGTAGTAAAGCTCTAAGTTTAATCCTTGTTGTGCAATACGTTGTTCAAAGTCTTTAACCATACGGTCAACTTGGCTTTCGAACATTACGTCTGGGATTTCAATTTCAGCATTTTCAGCTGCTTTTTGAACTAAAGCATCACGTAAGCTACCTTCAGCTTGAGATTTTTTAGATTCAACTAAGTCATTTTTGATTTTAGCTTTAAGATCTTCTAAAGTTTCTACTTCGTCATTTACGTCTTTCGCAAACTCGTCGTTTAACTCAGGAAGTTCTTTAGCTTTAATTTCATGAACAGTTACTTTGAAAGTAGCAGCTTTTCCTGCTAATTCAGCACTGTGGTATTCTTCTGGGAATGTTACATTAACATCAGTTTCTACACCAGATTTAGTACCGATTAAAGCTTCTTCAAATCCAGGAATGAAAGAACCTGAACCGATTTCTAGTGGATAGTTTTCACCTTTTCCACCTTCGAAAGCTACGCCATCAACGAAACCTTCGAAATCAATTACAGCTGTATTACCGTTTTCAACAGTACCATCTTCTTTAACTACTAACTCAGCTTGACGCTCTTGTAATGTAGTTAATTCAGCTTGTACGTCTTCGTCAGTTACAGTTGCATCCATTTCTTCAACTTCTAAGCCTTTGTATTCGCCTAATTTTACTTCTGGCTTTACAGTAACTTTTGCTTTGAAGATTAAAGTTTTACCTTTTTCCATTTGCTCAACGTCAACTTCTGGACGGTCAACTGGCTCAATACCAACCTCTACAACAGCTTTGCTGTAAGCTTCTGGTAAAATTACGTCTAAAGCATCATTGTAAAGTGCTTCAATACCAAATTTTTGTTCGAAAATTGGGCGAGGTAATTTACCTTTACGGAATCCCGGTACATTGATAGTTTTAACAACTTTTTTGAAAGCTGCATCTAAACCTTTATCTACTTCAGAAGCTTCAACTTCTACAGTTAATAGACCAACGTTAGCTTCTAATTTTTCCCATTTAGCAGTCATTGTTAGTTCCCTCCAAAATTATCTAAAAAAATATATGTGTTTACGTATTTTCGTACTATACATGCCTGTCCATTTTTAATAAAGAAAATGCATGTATAATTAAGTAAATAGTCGTTACAACCATTCTATTATAACACATTCCTTTTTTGTTTCAATATTTCCTATTTTTATAAGGAGAAAATATTAGAGATTTTTAATTTCGAATTTTAAATCAGTTTAGTACCAATAAAAATAAGAACGATGACTTCCTTTCACTATTGCTTGCTTTCCGTAAGCCGAGACCTAAGCCCCTCGTCGCATTCACTCCAATTACAACTCGATTTTATCGCCACTTCCATCTCATTAAAATACTTTTTTTACATAAAAAAAACATAGAAACTCAAATAGAACATCTATGTTTTTTCCAACTATTTCATTTTAAATTAATTTTAGCGTATAGAAAATTTCTACAAACTTGATTATCAGACTGATTGCAAGCGCTTGTCTTTCGAGACGCGAAGCCTGGTGAGGAGCGGAGTAACCCTAAAGCGGTAATGAGCACCGCGCAGGCAGGCGAAGCAATGAAGAAAGCGAGCGTTTAGCGGGAAGTCTAACATCTCATTTTATGTTAAAGTATCCTTCATCTTCAAACCGTTTTACTAAAGCAATTGCACTTTTCACAGGAAAATATTCTACATTAAATAAGTCTTTTAATTCCTCTTCATCTACACTGCGATCAAAAAATTGTTGGACGATGCAATAAAAACAGGCTGCCCATGTATTTATATCCGCTGGTATTGGGATAAACGGGAAGTAAATTGTTATAAAGTGTTGGAAGTGTGTTTTTGCGATTTCGAAAGCAGAAGGGTCTTCACTTTCTAATACATCACTTAATTTTTTTAATATAGCATCTACAAAGATTTTATGTTCATCGACTGAAACAGATGTATTCCAAATCATCCTTTGGTTTACTTTGTTAAGTTCAAAATCTTTATCGATTGATTGTTCTTGTAGAATAAACAAAATAAAACTTTGAATTAACGGATTTGCTTTGGTGCTTTTTAATATTTCGCTAATTTGATCGATGACAAGATTACAATCTAAACTTCTTAATTCATTAATTAATTCAAGTTGCTTATCAATCGGTTCAGAATTTTCAACGATCATATGTAAATTAAGAACTTCACCCTTAATGCCTTCACGATCTGAAATTACTTTCTTTGATAATGAGAGCATCGCTTGAAACTTATCCATCTGATTTTCATCAATCCGTTTTTGAGTGAGTAATTTTTTTATATTTTTTTGTAATTCTTCATATTCTTTTAATTGAAATAAAATGCTTATGTACACTTCAATTGCTTCATCACTCTCAAATGGCCCGAAAACTAAATCCTCACATCTTTCCTTAGCTTCCCTAGCCCGATTTCCTTCTAAAAGACACGCGACTGCCGCAAGCTCTGTTTGTGAATTATGCTCATTTATTTCTTTTAATTGATTACATAACATTAAAGCTTTACTAAAATCTTTTTCTTCTAATGCTTTTTTACCTAAATTTATTATCCGATCCTTCAGTTTAGGAAAAAAGACAATATTGTCTTCCATGTTACTCTCCCCTAACATTTGTTATTTCCTGCACAAACTAGTTATGAAAAAGTGTATCATGAATTAAAATTATTTAAAATATTAAAGATACATGTATGGATGAATCTGTTTTTAGGTTTAGTACCCTAACGGTTTATTGCCAAATCTTTTCCATAGCTTTGGAAACTTAGCTTTTAGTTCGTCTTTTGACTTCCAATCGATCGTTAATTGTTGTTGAGGATAGTCATAGCCTTTGCTTTCAATAAGGGAATTAAACTCATTCCACAATTGATCATTCCAATCATCATCGCCTTTACGCTTGATTGTATACGCTTGTAAAGCTAGATCTAACATATCTTCCAATTCTGGCGTAAGTCCTTCTTCTTCATAAATAGGAAAAATGTATTCAGCTAAATAATCTGGGTCATCTAACGTTTTCTTGTAAACTTGTTCTCCTTGTCCGATTAACCAAGCTCTAAAATGTGCAAACGAATCCTCAGAACAGCCATCCATGATGATCCATGCAGCTCCTAAAAGATTTGCGGCATACGCTTTGGAAAAATAAGTTTCAAAATGTATTTCAAAACTAGCTATCTCTTCCTCTGATTGTTTAGCTAAATGATTTATTACCCATTCATAAGGTTCTTCAACAATATGCATTTTGGATATTAAGCTCCAAAATTCTTTTTCGTTCATTTATATCACTCCACTCTTTTATTTATACTAGAATAACATATCTAGTATAAATTTCATGATGAATAAAGCCTCTATTAATTCATATGAATCGGTCCTAATTTATAGAGTAAACGTAATTCATCATTTTATTTCTTTAGTACTTCAATTAAAAGTAGTTAAAACACAAAAAAAAGACACTTATTTTACATTAAGTAAAACAAGTGTCTTTTGGACGTCCTGAGAGGGATTCGAACCCCCGACCGACGGCTTAGAAGGCCGTTGCTCTATCCTGCTGAGCTACCAGGACATATGGAGCGGGTGATGGGAATCGAACCCACGACCGAAGCTTGGAAGGCTTCTATTTTACCATTAAACTACACCCGCATATTTGTTATTTCTTTTTTATTTCTTTGCGACATCACCCTGTCGACATAATTTAGTATAGTCGTTAAGCAAATTAAAGTCAACACTTTTTTAAAACTTTTTTCCAAAATAAAGAAAAAAAGTTTACAGTTGTATAATTACCTTAGTTTATTAGGGCTTTCGGGCTTTTAGTACTCTGAATTTTTTTGTTTTAGATAAGGTTAGTAGCATATAAGCTACTAACCTCCATTAATTCATGATAATTCAAATGAAGTAGTAGTAAGTACCGTTCCATCTGTATTATAAAAAGTAACATTAGCTTTCTTATCAATTGTTTCAAGAATAGCATAAGTCTTTTCTTTTCGCATTCTCGGTAATAGAATACTGCCAGGGTTAATAAAAAGGACATCATCTATTACCTCGGCTCCTAGTACATGTGAGTGACCAAAACAAGCAATTGTTGCTCCAACTTCTTTACAACGATAATACAGCTTTTGCAATGACTGTTTTATTCCATGTAAATGACCATGTGTTGCATAGATTGTATATTCATTTCCACGGTGAATAAATTCTTCAGGGAATTCTCCTCTGAAATCACAATTTCCTCTTACTACATTATAATCACTTAGTTCCTTAGCATTCACTTCTAATTCCGAATCTCCACAGTGGATCATTAAATCTACACTATCACGATATCGTTCGGCGATTTCTTGTAATGGTTTTGTCAATCCATGGCTATCACTTACAATTAGTACTTTCATTAATTTGATCCTCTAAATAAAAAGTCTTTATCTTCTTTATTTATTACATCCATTAATGATTTAATTGCATTTGCGCGATGACTTAAGCCACCTTTTTCATCTGTTGTTAATTCAGCCATCGTTTTATCTAATTCTGGCAAAAAGAATATTGGATCGTAGCCAAAACCGTTTGTTCCTCTTTTTTCATTGGCAATAAACCCTTCAACTGTACCATAAACAGTGATTGTTTCTTTACCTGGAACCGCTAAAGCTAAAGCACAATAAAATCGCGCAGTTCTTTTTCCAGGAAAAACGCCTTCTAGTTCGCTTAATACTTTTTGTAAATTATCTTCATCACTTTTATGTAATCCGGCATATCGAGCAGAATAAACGCCTGGTCTACCTTCAAGTGCATCCACAATTAAACCAGAGTCATCTGCAATGACTGGCGTATTTAACTCACTAGCTAAATACTCAGCTTTTAAGATCGCATTTTCTTCAAATGTAGTTCCTGTTTCTTCAACTTCTTGAATTTCAGGAAAGTCTTTTAAAGACTTAATTTGAAATCCCATCGGCTTAAAAAGTGCTTCAAAATCCTTCACTTTGCCTTGATTATTTGTAGCAATAATGATTGTATCCATCCTTAAAGTCTCTCCTCGAAATGATTATTGAAATTTAATACCTTCTTGTAATAACACTTCTTTTTGTTTTTCAATTAGAGATTTAATTCCTAATTCACCTAAAGATAGTAACTCATTTAATTCTTCTCTAGAAAATGTTGCTTCTTCACCAGTTCCTTGAAGTTCAACAAACTGTCCTTTTCCAGTCATAATAATATTCATATCAACACTTGCAGCCGAATCTTCTACATAATATAAATCTAGTACTGGTCCAAGGTCTTCTAAAATACCAACCGAAGTTGCGGCTAAATAATCTTTTACAGGATACGATTTCAATTTATCCATTTTAATTAATTTATCAAAAGCAAGCATCATTGCAACAAATGCACCAGTAATTGAAGTAGTTCGTGTTCCTCCATCTGCTTGAATGACATCACAATCGATCCAAATTGTCTTTTCACCAAGTGCTTCTAAATCAACTACTGCTCTTAACGCTCTTCCTATTAATCGTTGAATTTCCATTGTTCGACCAGTAACTTTACCTTTTGATGATTCACGGATCGTACGCTCTTGAGTAGCCCTCGGTAACATTGAATATTCAGCTGAAATCCAACCTTTTCCACTATTTCTCAAAAATGGTGGTACACGGTCCTCAACAGTTGCATTACAAATTACCTTCGTATCACCAATACTAATAAGCACAGAACCTTCTGCATGCTTTGTATAGTGAGTAATAATCTCTATTGGTCTAAGTTCATTATTTAATCTTCCATCTGTTCTTGTCATGATTGTTCCTCCTACAAAATCTTCCAAATACTAGTATAGACAAAAATGTGATTTCATTTCTACTTATTAAGTATAATTTAAAGATAAAATTAAAAACCTTGTACAAAAATCGGCACAATTTTTGTACAAGGTTGATATTTAAAACATTTTATTAATAGGCAATCATTATCTTTTCTTAACGACTGGCTTACAATTTCTTCGTATTTACATCCTTAGGTCTTGAAACAGGTTGGCTTAAAGGCTTACCTTGTTGGTCCAACGCAGTTAATTTACCATTGATTTGGATTTCAATAGACTTAACACCTTTTTGCTCAGTTAGAGAAAGTACAAGCGGCTGTAATACATCATTATTGATCATATTTTTTGCAATATTTCCATAGATACCATCGTTAAAATTAAGTACTAGCTTACCGCCTTTGAAAACAGGTTGACTAACTAGTTTCGTATCAGTTCCAAAATCAGATACTAAATTTGAATATTCAGAAGGACCTTTTACTAGTTCATTTACGATTGCCGAATATGAATCTGTTTGAGCATTTGAAATCCTAGTCGTTACAGGTACATAATAAGTGTCTCCCATTTCCCCTTGAGAAACATAATATAGCGTAACTGGTCTGGAGTTCATAATATCTACAATGTCACCTTTATCAAAGTTAATTCCGTCATCTCTTGTTAACCCATCACCAATCTGAGCTTTATTGATTGGCATCGATGCAAGCTCTTTTCCGTTTACTCGAATTTTCACCTTTGTCACATTATCAAATTGAGTTAACGTCCAAGTAACAGCTTGAAACACTTTTAATTCATCTTCAGCACGGTATTGCTTAAATTCTGGTGAAAAATCAGCAATAATCGTACCATCCTTTTGAGTTTGAACACCTAAAACTTCAGTATTCGGAGGTAAAACTGCTTGGAAACCATTCGGTAATTCATCTGTAACAGGACCATCTTTTACTAAGTACTCTAACGCTTGTTTAGCCAAGCTAGTAGACTTAGGTAATTGGAATGTTTGCGGTACAACATACCCGTTACGGTCAATTAAATATAATTCCCTTTTTACAGTTTCCTCTTTCTTTGCTACTTCTTTTGAAGGTTGATCACTTTTATAAACTACTGTTTTAGGTGGATCAATGTCAGTTGAAGATTTCGTTGGAAGTAAACTACATCCACTCATTGTTGCAATTCCACATACCGCTGCCGCTGTTACTAACAATCTTTTTTTCATCACCATACTCCCCCCACGCTTTTTTACTATTTATACGAGCCTGTACATTTTTTAGAACAAGCTAAATAGAAAAAAATAAATAATTTAAATCTAGCTCTAAATTTACTGGAAATATTCACCTAAAAGACCTATCGTTCATATGATAAAAAGACTAAATGAATACCCATCCGAAGAACAGCTCGGTCAAGCAAGGAGGGTTAGCACAGTTGAAGGATAGAGACTATCAAACAAAGCACACACTCACAAAGCGTGAAAAAGAAGTATTCGAGCTTCTTGTTCAAGATAAGACTACAAGAGAAATTGCTGAAGAACTTTTTATAAGTGAAAAAACTGTGAGAAATCATATTTCAAATGCAATGCAGAAGCTTGGGGTTAAGGGGCGATCACAAGCAGTTATTGAGCTTCTTCGTATGGGAGAGCTTGAACTGTAGTTCTTTTGTAGGAACACTTCTACAAACCAACATACTGCCGGCATTCTAATCGAAATGCCGGTTTTGGTATTTACATTGAAACTAAAGTTTTACATTTCTCTATTTATTGCTTGTAAGGAATCTGTTTATCTAAATTGAAAGTTTTACTTTATATCCTACTTATAGTAGATAAAAAGCCTATCTGTAAATTTGGATAGATGCTCTGCTATAGGGGGATATTATTTTAGCTCTTTTTACCTATCTAAAACTAAAATAAAAAAATCGTTTCCTGTTGGAAAACGATTTAGCTGTTGAAAAACATCCTTGTCAATTAAATTACCAAATCTTCGTAAAGGAGTAGAGTGATGTTGATTTCCACTACAGGATGCTCGCTTTCCATGGGGCGAGATTCTTTAGCCTCCTCGGCAAGCCTGCGGGGTCTCAGCCTTCCCGCTAATACCATAGGAGTCGAGCATCCCTCCGTTCCAATCAACTTATTCATCAAAAAAAGTCTGCAATAAATTCTAATCAAGTAGCCTTTACTTAGAGTAATCTAACAGTTGTTTATAAATCAGCTTGTAGGTCAATTGAGTTTGAACCTCAAATTATAAACCTATCATTTAAAACGATAAATCTAAATTTTTCTCTTAGTTCCAATTACTATAGTTTGTTTGAATTGTATATCAAAATTATTGAAACATTTTAACAGTTAAAATCGTTAATAAATATAAAAAAATGTATTTTAACGTCGATAATGTTTCATCTAATTTCGTTTTCCCTATAGAGCGTTTTGTATTTCAACACTTTGAAAAAAAAATCGTTTCCTGTTGGAAAACGATTTTCTTATTTTATATACTATAAAATTTCTTAGTATTTTCATATAAAGTTTTATATGCACTTGATAGATTTATGTCTTTTAACTCAGCTATCTTTGCAACCGATTGATGCATAAATTTAGGATGTGTCCACTCATTTTCAAAAGGCCCTTCAAATGGCCAAGGACCATCTGTTTCGATCATCATTAATTCTAAAGGATACTTTTTCACTAAGTCTTGAATCTCATTTTCATAGAGTACATCAGGTGTAATTGAGATAAAATACTCATTTTTCATCATCCGGTTAATTGTACGTTCGTCTCCTTTAAACCAATGAAAATGGACTTTTTTAATAAAATATTTTTCTAATAGATTACATACTGTTTCGGCGTCCTCATACACTGCGTGTAATATGATCGGTTTATTTAACTCTTTTGCAAGTGAGATAAATTTTTCTAGTAATTGAATATACGGTACGTAATCAAGCTGTTCTTCTAAATTCTTATAATATGGTAATCCAACTTCTCCGATTGCGACCATTTCATCCTGATGGTTCTTAATCCATTCAATTAATTTATCAACCTCTTCATCAGAAGGGATTTGTTGTTCAGGATGAAATCCGAATGCTGGATATACACTATTATTTTGATTTTTTAACTCTAAATTTTTCTTACTAGATTTTAAATCCATCGATACCGAAATGAGCGCCTCGATTTCGTGTCTTTCTAAATTAGTTACTATTTCTTCTCTTTGACTAGTATCATAAGAATCTAAATGAATATGAGCATCTATCATTTTCATCGTTTTACTCCTTCTCTAAAGCCAAATAGATTTTTCTTTTATACTCCGTAAATTCATCACTTAATAATAATTCTTTTTTACGTGGTCTTGGAAACGGCACGACAATTTCTTCTTTTATTTTGGCGGGTTTGTCAGAAAATATATATATTCGATCAGACATTAACAACGCTTCATCAATATTATGCGTTACTAATAAAATTGATCGTCGTTGCTCCTCCCAAATTGATAAAAGCCATTGTTGCATATCAAGTCTAGTGAACTCATCTAAAGCTGAAAACGGCTCATCCATACACATGAACGACTGCGGTGCTAGTAGAGACCTTAAAAATGAAACTCTTTGTTTCATACCACCAGATAATTCATGAGGGTAAGCATTTTCATAGTTTTCTAAACCAGTTCTTTTAAGCCAGTCTCTTGCCAATTTTTCATCGGGTTTATGTTTCAATTCTTGTGATAAAACAATATTTTTTAATACTGTTCTCCATGGTAGTAAAGAATGATCCTGAGGCATAAAACTAACATGACCAAGTTCTCCATTTATTATCGATCCATTTAACTTTACTTCTCCAGAATCTGCTTTTACTAAACCACCTATAAGGTGGAACAACGTACTTTTCCCACTACCAGATGGACCTAGAATCGATACAAATTCACCCTCGTTTACATAAAGGGATATATTATCTAATACTTTATAACCGCTATAACTCTTTGATAATTGTTCCACTTGTAATGTCATTTTCGTTTCTCCCCTTTAACTTTCCATTTAACAGTAAACCGTTCAATTACAACTATTAGGAAGAAGAAAAGCATACTTAAAAACATAATGATAAAAATTGAAACAAATACTCGATCTGTTCTAAATGAAGATGAAGCTAATGTCATATACACCCCAATTCCAGATTTCGCTCCTAGCCATTCAGAGATAACTGCCCCCATAACACTATAAGTCGCTGAAATTTTTAAGCCAGAAAAAATGGAAGGTAGAGAAAAAGGCAATTCAACTTTCCAAAAAATTTGTGATTTGGATGCTCCCGCCATTTTCATATAATTAATTAATTCACTTGGTGTTTGTCGAAAACCATCCAAAGCTGAAACTGTAACTGGGAAAAAACAAACAAGAGAAATAATGATTAATTTAGGTAATACACCAAATCCAAACCAAATAATTAAAAGAGGTGCCAATACGATAATTGGTACATTTTGTGAAAGAATTAATAATGGGTAAAAAGCTTCCCTAACACCTGGAATTAAATGCAATAGAAATGCGATTAAAAATCCTAATAAACTACCAATTAAAAAACCAATAATCGTTAATTGAATTGTAGAAGAAATATGAGGAAGTAGTGAATCAGTTGATTTCATTCCTTCTTTAAAGATTTCGATTGGTCCTGGTAATAACCAAGATTCGATTTTCCAAATTTTAATACTTAGCTGCCAACAAATTAAAAAAAGCAGGATGACAACGATCGGTTGCCATCCTTTTATATTTTTAGATTTCATTAACGGTACTTCTCCGTTAACACATCCATTGTAATACCTTGTGGTTGATAAAGAATTTTCATTTGAGTTATTACATTGTGGCAACCTATTTCAATCATTCTTTCATTCATTTTTTGAACAACCATTAATAATTGATTCAAGTCGCCTTCCATAGTTGTTTCCAATGGTTGAACTTGATATTTTACGCCTGATTCATCAATAATTTTAATTGCTTCATCAACTGCTGGAATAACATCCTCAATATTATTCGTTTTCGGTATAATTTGGACACTCATTAAAGTAGTTTGCATTTTTGCTCCTCCTTATTTCGCTGGTAAGAATTCATTCGTAAATGCTTCTTTTGGCTTAAAGTTTCCTTCTAATAATTTATTTTCAGCTAAGAAATCAGCATAGTTTTTCCAAACTGATAACTTTTGCTCACCCCAACGGTCTGCATCATCTTTATATTTAGATGCTAACCATTCTTGGCTTTTTTCCACTAATTTTTTATCTAGATCAGGATTATCCTTTATTAAAATCGAAGCAGCTTCTTTTGGGTTATCAATCGCAAAATTATATCCTTTTGATGCTGCAGCCACAAACGCTTTTACTATTTTAGGGTTTTTACTAATCATTTTTTCGTTCGTTGCTAAAACTGGAGTATAGTAATCTAGCTTTTTACTATAATCAGTTAAATAAATCATGTTTAATTTTTCTCCACGTAGCTCTGCTTCAATCCCTGTCCATCCTTGATAAATCCACGCAAAATCGATATCTCTTTTTACCGCTGTAAAGAAATCAGCATCACCCATATTAACGATATTTAACTTATTAACATTAGCATTTTCTTCTGACATAAGTGATTTTAAAATAGCCTTTTCAACCGGTGAACCCCATCCACCATACGTTTTTCCAACGAAATCTTTTGGAGATTTAATTTCTTTTTTCACTGGTGATGCAAATCCAGAAGTATTATGTTGAATAATTGCTGCAATTGAAACAATCGGTACATTTTGAACCCTTGCTTGCGTAATTGACTCTTGATAAGAAACACCAAAGTCTGCTTTACCTGATGCCACCAATTGGTCTGCACCTGTTTCTCCAGGGCTGATTATATCTACATCAAGTCCTTGTTCCTTAAAGTAACCTTTGTCCTTAGCAACAAATAGCCCAGTATGATTTGTATTTGGCGTCCAGTCTAGTACGACAGTCACCTTTTTTAATTTCTTTGTCTTTTTAGTAGTAGCAGTTTTGTTTTGACCACACCCGGTTAACATTAAACAAATAGCTACTAAAAATACTACTAGTTTTTTCATTATCTATATCTCCTTTTTGTTTTTGGTTTATACAAAAAGAAAACGTCCGGATACTGACCCGGACGTAAATGCGCTGTAAAAAACATATCTAAAAAGAGATACTGTTCCCTACGCTGGCATCACCCAGATCAGGTTCTAAGAGTCAACATCTTAAGGATGCTATCTCAGCCAGCAACACTGGCTCCTCCACATTTTTTCTCATATATAAACTTTTCCTCATTAATATAACAGATAATGATTTAATTTACGAATTATTTTTAACTTGTGTTTAAATGTTTTAATACTCTGTTAATAGGCGTAATAAAACTATGAAATTTTAACATTTTTAAAAAGAGAATGATAAACAAAAATATCATTTCTTATAGTAAAATCTTAAATGAATAAAGAATATACTACATCAACAAATTATTAAGTAAAATGAGGGGATTTTTTGAATAAACCAATCGGAGTCATTGACTCAGGTGTTGGGGGCTTAACAGTTGCCAAACAAATTATAAGACAATTACCTAAAGAGGACATTTTATACTTAGGCGATACTGCAAGATGTCCATACGGATCACGACCATATTCGGAAATCAGAGAATTCACTTGGGAAATGACTAATTTTCTAATGGAAAAGGATATAAAAATGTTAGTCATCGCCTGTAATACAGCAACTTCAGTCGTTTTAAATGAAATGCGAGAAAAACTTCAAATCCCAGTCATTGGAGTTGTCCGCCCAGGTGCTAGAGCAGCAATAAAATTAACCCAAAATGACCAAATCGGTGTCATAGGAACGAATGCTACTATTAATAGTAAAGCATATCATTCTGCACTAAAGCGGATTAATGACAAAGTTATAATTGAAGGTTTGGCATGCCCAGAGTTTGCCGGAATTGTTGAAAATGGAGACTACAATAAACCTGAAATATTTGAGATTGTTAAACATACTCTTTCACCGCTTATTGATTCAAATATTGATACCCTAATACTTGGTTGCACACATTACCCATTATTAAGTCCAATCATCCAAAAAGTGATGGGTCCATCAATCCAACTTATCAGCTCTGGAGATGAAACGGCTTTAGAAGTAAGTGCAATTTTGGATCAACAAAATATATTATCTAACTCTGAAATCACTTCCCATGAATTTTTTACAACTGGGGATCCAACCATTTTTAGTAAAATAGCTTCATCTTTATTCCAGGAACCGATGGAAAACGTAAAGTATATTAAACTATAAAGGTCAATAGACGACATTAAATGAAGAAAACCAACAAAGTAAACCTTTGTTGGTTTTTGTGTTTTTAAATTGCGAACGCTCTTCTATTTCATAAAATTTATTCTTTTTTATTACTTGCAAAATAATCTTTAAGCATTGCATTATTTTTTACAATATCATCTAATGTGTATTGATCTAAAACTTGTAAAAATTGTTCTAATGCATTATTAAATATATGTTTTAAAGAACAAACAGGTGTAATAACACAAGTATTACCGTGTTCAAAACATTCTACAATATTAAAGTCTTCTTCAGTTTTACGAATTATTTCGCCGATATTTATTTCTGTTGGCAATTTAGCTAAACGGATTCCACCGTTTCTGCCACGGATCGTTTCGATGTAACCCATCTTTCCTAAATTATAAATTATTTTCATTAAATGATTTTTAGAAATATCATAAGCTTCAGCGATGTCCTTAATATTAACTAATTTTTCACGTGGCTCAGAGCTTAGAAATATTAGTACACGAAGAGAGTAATCCGAATAAGTTGTTAAACGCATAACTTGTCCTCACTGTTTTATTTAAGATTAATCATAGCATAATTGTGAACTTTTTTTAAACTTTTATGTATTTTTGCGAAAAAATTCACAATAGATGTATTTTACATATTGCTTTAAATAAATCCTAGGTCTAAGATAAAGATGCATTTACAATACTACTTTAAATCGTGATTAGGGGGATTTTTCATGCTATCTCAAAAAACAATTGATATTATTAAGTCAACAGTTCCAGTCTTAGAAGTAAAGGGTACAGAAATCACTAAAGTATTCTATAAAAATTTATTTACTAATCATCCTGAACTATTAAATGTATTTAATCAAACAAACCAACAACAAGGTAGACAACAAACTGCTCTTGCAAACACTGTTTTAGCTGCTGCACAGAACATTGATAAATTAGCAACAATTATTCCTGTTGTAAAACAAATTGCGCAAAAGCACCGCAGTCTTCAAGTTAAACCAGAGCACTATCCAGTCGTAGGGCAACATTTACTAGGGGCAATTAAAGAAGTACTTGGTGATGCTGCAACTGATGAAATACTAGGTGCTTGGGCGGAAGCATATGGAGTTATTGCACAAGTATTTATCGATATCGAAAAAGAAATGTATAAAGAAGCATCTTCTCAAGAAGGCGGTTGGTCTGAATTTAAAGAGTTTAAAGTGATCGAAAAAGTTGAGGAAAGCGATGTAATAACATCATTCTACTTAGCTCCTAAAGATGGTTCTTCAGTTCCTACTTTCTTACCTGGTCAATATATTACTGTTCGTTCACAAATTCCTGGTGAAGAATATTTATCAAACAGACAATATAGTTTATCTGATGCACCAGGTAAAAATTACTTTAGAATTTCAGTAAAAAGAGAAGCTGAAGAAAACCAACCACTTGGGAAATTCTCAAACTACCTGCACAATCAAGTAAAAGTTGGTGATACATTAGAAATTACTGCTCCAGCAGGTGAATTTACTTTAAATACTGAAATTGATTCAGATGTTGTTTTCTTAAGTGGTGGTGTTGGAATTACACCATTAATTAGCATGGCTAAATCAATTGCAAGCAATCAACCAAAACGTCAAGTCAGCTTCATAAGCGCTTCAAGAAATGGTAAATTACAAGCATTTGAAAATGAACTAAACCAATTAAAAGAGCAATTAACAAATTACAATTTATCATTTGTTTATGAAAATCCATCTGAGGAAGATGTTCAAAATAACAACTTTAAAAAGCAAGGTTATATTGATGCAGAATGGTTAAATAACAATGTTAAATCAGACAATGCAGATTATTACGTATGTGGACCAGTTCCATTTTTAAAAGCTATTATAACAAGTTTGAAAGAATTGGGTATTAATGATACACAAATTCATTATGAATTCTTCGGACCAGCAATGAGTTTAGATACTGAACCTAAAAGCCCTGTACATCAAGGCTAATACTTAAAAAAGATGCTCAATTTAGAGCATCTTTTTTCATTTCTGTTCTAATAATACAGCCACTTTTTTTAAAATTGTTGGTATTGTAAAGCTACCAAAAATTGCGATTAGGTCACTTGAGTAGTATTTTTTTAGAGTGCCATATACTAAGCTACTTATCATAAGATCGTACAAAAAGAATCGACCAAATTCTCGTTTAGTTATGACCATAAAGATGATAGTTGGATTTCTTGTTGTTAGAATAAGCCCACCTTCTTCTAGAAAAATTGATCATTCTAATAAATGAAAATCGCTAATTTATTTTTTATCAAATATCCAATAATATTTTTCAATTTCTTCTTTTACTTTTATCATGCCAATTTTCTCTAAAACTTTAATAGAGGCATGATTATAAATGGAACAAATAGCAGTTATTCTTGTAACATGATTTTGCTTTAATCCCCACTCACAAAAAGCCCTACCCATTTCAGTTGCATAGCCCTTACCTTGATAACTAGGTGCAATACTATAACCTATTTCCATAATACCAGTTTCGTCAGGGCCACCTTTAAATCCCATGTCCCCAATAATTACTTGATCTTTTTTATGAATAATAATCCCTTCATATTTTTCTTCGTTAGGATGCTTTTGAAAACGAGAGATTTTATAAGGGAAAAGATTTTTATATACGAGAATTGGCCACCCATGAGCGAATCTATAAAATTGATTTTCAAATTCTAACTCTTTATTTCCACTTAAAACAGAAACCATCGCTTCTGCTGTAAAAGTCATTAATAGTAAGTTTTTAGTTTCAGTGATTAGCATTAACTGACTCCTGTATACTAAATTTTATAGTTTTTTTGACTACTGCTTCCCTTAAAAAATATTCTCGAAATTACTAATCCAATCAAACCAAGCAGTATAAATAAACCGGCTCTAACCATCAATGTAATATTTGGTAAATCTATTAATACAAGTTTTCCTAGTGTCAGCAATAATAAACCGATCCCAGTATATGTCCAAACTTTAAACTTCTTAATGTTGCCAAGTATCATAGCTAAAATTGAAAGTAAGATCCAACTTATATTAATTAATAATCGAATCATATTATCAGATTGATCTACAGCAAGTATTTGAACAATTTGTGTTATAAAGGCAATCAATATAACTGTAATTAATAAAGAACTGCTTAATAAGATAAATTGTTTTTCATCTTCATTTTTATATGCCAAAATTGCAATCGTAATGAGTGCTAGAATTAACATTAGCCAATTCATCGTTTCAAAAGACCAAAAAGAATCTATTCCAACTGATAAAATGGATATCCCTACAGGAATAAATGTAAGGGAAGCTATAATTAATTTCAGTAGATCTCGATATCTTAAATAAAATAAATAAGATGATACCGCTTGAATTATTAATACAGTACATAGTAAGTTTTCTGAAACACTATCCAAACAAAGGAATGAAATGGCTAATATAAAATTAGTCGAAAATCCAAAGAAAAAATCCGATTTCTTTTTATAATAAAAGGTCAGTAATAAATATCCTACACATAAAAAGATTAAAATCATTGTTCTAGTCTGATCTTCAAATGCACTAAAGATCCAACCAATTGTTAAAATAAAACTAGTGTGAAGAATTAATACTTGCTTTTTAATAGTAAGCTTAGATTTGATCAATATAGCTAGCAAACTAATATGTTGAACGATAATACTTAGTGCGAAATATTTAATTCCATTCGTATTAAAATTGACTAAAGCAACAATTAAATATGATAAGTGCAATAATATTGCAGACGAAAGATAGATGAATTTATATTTCTTAAATGCTGCATAAAACATAAAGCATAAGTAAATCACTGTTTCATAGACAGAGAAAAATAAATAGTTTGGCGAATTACTTTTGACTAGGAAAGGGACAAAAACGGCTCCTACTATACTTATTAATCCAATAACTTCTGATTTGTATCTATTCATAGAATAAAAACCAATACATACCCAAATAATTAAAAGGGTAAATGCAATCGTTGACCCAACCATGTGATATAAATGATGCATGGCAAATGTAGTTAAAAATAATACGGGTAACACGCCACCAATTAATGATTGGCCAAGTGTTGACCGCTTAGCTTTCATTTGACGATTACCGTACCAGAATAAAGCAATGGCTATAACAAATCCAATTCCTACTTTTGCATACTTGTTTAATACCCCATAATCTGATGCCGCTTTAAATCCCCACATTACGCCAAGAATGAAAATAAATATAAAAAATCTAGGTAACCACTTTTGGAAAATAAGTGCTTCATAATCAATCTTTTCATTTTCAACAGTTACTTTTACCTGTCTACTAACTGTTTTTTGTGGTTTAGCATTAATAACTTTAGTTTGACTTATTTGTTTAATCTCGTTTGAAGTTTCTTTCGTTATTAAGAGAAATTCAATTTGTTTCTTCATTTCTCTGACTTCTTCTTCAAGCTTTTCTACCTTTTTTTGAAGATCTTGACTCTGATTATCCAACTGCATCACCTCTTATCATAACTATGTATTTTATTAAGACTAAATAACTGAAAAGACATCCTTCATATAAGTTCGCTATTTCCTAAGATTTATCCTATAAAAAATTGCTTATGAAGTCTGTTTTTTGCAAATTTCGTCATATTTCCCAGAAAATAAAGGCAATCACTTTCTACTAGAAAACAATCGTTTTTAATTATATCGGTTAAGTAAAAAAAATCCTCTATTATAAAAATAGAGGATTTTTAAAATTAAAATAGAACTTTTTCTAATTTTTGTTGTTTAATCATTTCTAAGAAGCTATCGAATGGTTGAGTACCAATGTCGCCTTCGCCACGTTTACGAATAGCTACAGTATTATTTTCAACCTCTTGGTCACCAACTACTAACATATAAGGTAATTTTTGAAGTTGTGCTTCACGGATTTTATATCCAATTTTTTCGCCACGTAAATCAGCTTCAACACGAATTCCTGCAGCTTTTAATTGATCAGCAAGTTTTTGTGCATATTCATTGTGAACACTTGAAATAGGTAATACTGCTACTTGAACTGGTGCTAACCATAATGGGAATGCTCCAGCAAAATGTTCAGTTAAGATTCCTAAGAAACGGTCAATTGAACCATAAATTGCACGGTGGATAACAACTGGACGTTCTTTTTGGTTATCTTCATTAACATAAGTTAAATCAAATTTCTCAGGCATTTGGAAATCTAATTGAATTGTAGCACATTGCCAGCTACGTTTTAATGCATCTTGAATATGGAAATCGATTTTCGGACCATAGAATGCGCCATCGCCTGGGTTTAATTTAAAGTCTAAGTTCTCAGATTTTAGAACATTTTCTAACGCTTGCTCTGCTGAGTTCCATAACTCTTCTGAACCCATTGAATCTTCTGGACGAGTTGATAATTCTACTTTGTAAGTGAATCCGAATACGCCGTAAATTTCTTTAATTAAGTTAATTACTTCAATGATTTCGCCTTCAATTTGATCTGGACGACAGAAGATATGTGCATCATCTTGAGTAAAAGTACGAACACGCATCATACCATTTAACGCACCAGAATATTCATGACGGTGAACTTGACCATTTTCACACATACGAACCGGCAGATCACGGTATGAATGTAGTTTATTTTTATAAACTAACATATGACCTGGGCAGTTCATCGGTTTTAATGCGAATTTTGTTTCATCAACCTCAGTAAAGTACATGTTTTCATGGTAGTGATGCCAGTGACCTGATTGCTCCCATAATCTTTGATTCATAATGAATGGTGTACGAACTTCTTTATAATCTTTTGAAGTTTGTAATCCGCGCTCATATTGTTCTAATTCATTACGGATAATAGTACCTTTTGGTAAGAAGAATGGCATACCAGGTGCCTCTTCAGAGAACATGAATAATTCAAGCTCTTTACCTAATTTACGGTGATCACGTTTTTTAGCTTCTTCTAATAAGAATAAATGCTCTTCTAATTCCTTCTTACTTGGGAAAGCAGTACCATAAACTCGTTGAAGCATTTTATTATTCGCATCGCCTCTCCAATATGCACCAGCAACTGATAATAATTTAATCGCTTTTACACGGCCAGTTGTAGGAACATGTGGTCCACGGCAAAGGTCTACGAATTCACCTTGAGTATACATTGAAATAACTGCATCTTCTGGTAGATCACGGATTAATTCTAGTTTAAACTCATCATCTAATTCAGTGAAGAATTTAATTGCCTCTTCACGACTAACCTCTGAACGAGTAATCGGTAAGTTTTCTTTAATAATTTTTTCCATTTCTTTTTCAATTTTAGGTAGGTCTTCTACTTTAATTGAAACAGGAAGATCAATATCATAATAGAAACCGTCAGCAGTTACTGGTCCAACCCCAAATGCAGCTTTTTCACCTTTATAAAGACGTTTTACTGCTTGAGCTAAAATATGTGCAGAACTATGACGCATCATTTCTAATCCATCTTGATCATCTTGAGTAATGATTTGAACTTCACAATCTTCAGTAATAGGTGTATTTAAATCCACTAATTTACCATTAATTTTTCCACCAAGCGCTTTTTTCTTTAAGCTAATGGAGATTGAACCCGCGAAATCTTCAACTGTTGTATTTTGTTCCACCTCGCGAATTGATCCATCTGGTAATTTAATTGAAATCATTTAAGTTCACTCCTTTTTCAAATTAATTTTGACAATAAAAAAAGAGCACACTCGTAGGGACGAATGTGCTCGTGGTTCCACCCTAATTTAATGTACACAAAAAATATGTATACAAAATCTCAACGTTTTAACGGTCTACACCGATAGTAGTTACTTGTAAAAAAATTACGTTCCCCACTATAGCTACAAGGTGGTAAGTCATTCAACGTATAGAGAATTCTCGCACCAAATGAATTCCTCTCTTACTATCGTCTTGAACGCTCGTGTCCTTGATCTTTGCTTTTCCTTATTCGTATAAAAGTATTATATAGAATGTCATTGAATTCTTCAAGTACTCATCTTAAGATAAATTTAATTGTTTTATCATTCTATTCAATCTTTATTCAGTATGTGACAACATTAATTGTTTTAAACACTAACGATCGAATTCTTTATTTCATTTAAAAATTTTTCTTTCCAATCTTTTTTCCATTGTTCACTTCGCCCTGTATGACGATTTATATTTACTAAAGAATTTCGTCCAGTAAAGCAAATTTCACTTTGAGGATTAACTCCCATATAGTGTAAATCGATTGATGAATTTCCTACTTTTGCAATTTTTACGTATACATCGATGATCTCATTAAAAAATACTTGTCGTAAGTAATCACATTGTAAATCAGCAACAACTGGAATAAATTCACTATGATTTGCCGTCCATTCTTGCATAAGCCCTAAATATTTTAAATACTCAATTCGTGCTTCTTCAAAATAAACGAATGGAACTGTGTTATTCATATGTCCAAACATGTCCGTTTCACTAAATCGAACTTTAATAGTTATCTTAAATGAAAACTCAGATTGCCACTCCTGTATATTAGATACATAATTCATTTTCCCCATCGAATTTGCCCCCTTACTATCTATATTATATCATTAATTCCTTTAAAGAATGAATATTCATTCAGTTCCAAGGGGGGCAGGATGAAGGAAATAAAGGACTCTTTCTTTACCCTAACCCTATTAAGTCATAACAAACATCCTTAACATTTAATAATTTTGATGAATATAATTTCCATGTTTAAATGTGATTCTTTTGAAATGGTTATTTCGCATCCATGCATCTACACGTTTTTCAAAAAGCTCTCCCCCATATATTGGGTATCTTTCAGAAATAAGATTTTTTTCATTATATATCTTATTTTTAAAATCATTTGTCCTGATTAAATAACATTGATCTGAAAATCCATAACCAATATAAAAGTTTTCATCTTCATCTATTGATTCTTGTTTTGCCTCAAAACTATTTCCATTCCATACTGGATTTGCTACTTTGATTCTTTCATCAGCTTGAAGTTTTAGTATTGATAAATCAATCCAATTAAAAGGCTTTTCTAAAATAGAATCACTTGAAAAATGAAGTAGATACTCAGTCTTACAAAGATAAATACTAACAAGTTCTGAGATTGAATAGTAATAACCACCTTTGAAGCTCTCCTTAGTAACCTCAAAATAATTAAGTGCTTCATTTGAATAATCATCAACTATTACATATGACGATAAGACATCCCTTGCGACAAGTTTGTCTGCATGACGACTGACTTCCCTTACATCTTGTACGTTATTAATATATAAAACTTTTTCTTTAAATTGAAATTGATTAAACTCAATCATTTTTTCGATCCGGTCTGTCTTTAAAAGTATTTCCCAATCTTTTTCGTAGCATTTCGTCTCAAATGTCACTTCAAACTGTTGCATTTAAGTTAACCTCCGTTCGAAAGGGGTAAGACACCGCACATCCCTTTGCTGCCCTTACTATTGATATGATTTAAAAATGGAGTTTATTAGAAGATATTGATTTAAAAATGCAAAAAAAGCATGTCCCGAAAGGACATGCTTTTAAGTTTATTAAATTTCGTCGCTTCCAAAGAAGTCTTTGAAAGATTGGATTGTAGTTGCACGGTTTAACGCTGCAATTGAAGTTGTTAAAGGAATACCTTTTGGACAAGATTGTACACAGTTTTGTGAGTTACCACAGTTTGATAGTCCACCGTCACCCATAATTGCATGAAGACGTTCTTCCTTATTCATTTCTCCAGTTGGATGAGCATTAAATAAACGTACTTGTGAAAGCGGTGCAGGCCCAATAAAGTTAGATTTACTATTAACGTTTGGACAAGCTTCTAAACATACACCACAAGTCATACATTTTGATAATTCATAAGCCCATTGACGTTTTCTTTCAGGCATTCTTGGTCCAGGACCTAAGTCATGCGTTCCATCAATTGGAATCCATGCTTTAACGCGTTTTAAAGAATCGAACATGCGGCTACGATCAACTTGTAAGTCACGTACTACTGGGAATGTGCTCATAGGCTCAAGACGAATTGGTTGTTCCAATTTGTCAATAAGCGCAGAACATGATTGTCTTGGTTTACCGTTTATAACCATAGAACACGCTCCACAAACTTCTTCAAGACAGTTCATGTCCCAAGAAATTGCAGTCGTTTCTTTTCCATTTGAATTAACTGGATTTTTACGAATTTCCATTAACGCCGAGATTACGTTCATATTCGGACGATAAGGGACAGTAAATGTTTCTTCATATGGCGCAGTATTTGGTGAATCTTGACGTTTTACAATTACAGTAATTGTCTTTTCAGCAGTCATTGTTCCATTATGCATTTGCTTTGTCCTCCTTTTTCTTAGAATAATCTCGTTTTCTTGGCTCGATTAATGATGTATCAACATCTTCGTAATGGAATAATGGTGAATTTGATTTCTCATCAAATTTAGCCATTGTAGTTTTTAAGAATTCCTCATCATTACGGTCTGGGAATTCAGGTTTATAGTGAGCTCCACGGCTTTCATTACGGTTATATGCACCTAATGTGATAACACGTGATAAGTGAAGCATGTTTTCAAGTTGACGAGTAAATGAAGCACCTTGGTTACTCCATTTAGCTGTATCATTAATATTAATGTTTTGATAACGCTCATAAAGCTCTTGAATTTTTTCATCAGTTTTTAATAAGCGATCATTGAATCGAACTACAGTAACGTTGTCTGTCATCCACTCTCCAAGCTCTTTATGAAGAAGGTATGCATTTTCTTTACCGTCCATTTTATAAATACGATTCATTTTTTCTTTTTCTTCATTTGCATTTGATTCAAATACAGAAGTTGAAACATCATCTGAAGATTTAGCTAAACCATTTACGTATCTTACAGCATTTGGTCCAGCAACCATTCCACCATAAATAGCAGAAAGTAATGAGTTAGCTCCTAAACGGTTAGCTCCGTGCATTGAGTAATCACACTCACCAGCAGCAAATAAACCAGGAATTGTCGTCATTTGGTCATAGTCAACCCATAATCCACCCATTGAATAGTGAACTGCTGGGAATATCTTCATTGGAACTTTTTTCGGATCATCACCTGTAAATTTCTCATAAATCTCGATGATTCCACCAAGTTTTACATCAAGTTCATGTGGATCTTTATGTGAAAGATCTAAATAAACCATGTTTTCACCATTAATACCAAGCTTGTGGTCAACACATACAGAGAAAATCTCACGTGTAGCAATATCCCTTGGTACAAGGTTTCCATATGCAGGATATTTCTCTTCTAAGAAATACCATGGTTTACCGTCTTTATAAGTCCAAACTCGTCCACCTTCACCACGAGCACTTTCACTCATTAAACGGTTTTTATCATCTCCAGGAATTGCAGTTGGATGGATTTGAATAAATTCACCATTTGAATAAACTGCACCTTGACGATATACAGCTGCAGCAGCTGAACCAGTGTTGATAATTGAATTTGTAGTTTTACCAAAGATAATACCAGGGCCACCAGATGCCATAATTACAGCATCTGCAGGGAAACTTACGATTTCCATTGATGTTAAGTTTTGTCCAACGATACCGCGACATACTCCTTCATCATCAACTACAACTCTTAAAAATTCCCAGCCTTCATACTTTTGAACTAGACCTTCAGATTCGTAACGACGAACTTGCTCATCTAATGCATATAATAATTGTTGTCCAGTCGTAGCACCAGCAAATGCTGTACGGTGATGTTGCGTTCCACCGAAACGACGGAAGTCTAATAATCCTTCAGGCGTACGGTTGAACATTACACCCATGCGGTCCATCATATGAATGATGCCAGGTGCTGCTTCTGCCATTGCCTTTACTGGTGGTTGGTTTGCTAAGAAATCTCCACCATAAATCGTATCATCAAAGTGCTCCCAAGGAGAGTCACCTTCACCTTTTGTATTAACCGCACCATTAATTCCACCTTGAGCACATACTGAATGTGATCGCTTTACAGGAACTAATGAGAATAAATCTACTTTTGTGCCAGCTTCAGCGGCTTTAATTGTTGCCATAAGACCAGCTAATCCGCCACCGACGATAATTATTTTACCACTCATGATTCTCTCTCCTTACTTGTACGCTAGTTGTGGATCAATGAATGCAAAGATAGCAGTTAATCCAACGAATGATAATACAACGAAAACACCTAATGTAACATATGTTGAAATACGTTGTGATCTAGGTGTTACAGTAATTCCCCATGATACAAAGAATGACCATAATCCATTAGCAAAGTGGAAAATTGTTGAAATTACACCTACTATATAGAAAACTAACATAAATTTCGATTGGAAAATATCAGCCATCATATTATAATCAACAGTTGCTCCCATTTGAGCAGCAATACGTGTTTGCCACACGTGCCATGTAATAAAAATTAAAGTTATTACACCAGAAATACGTTGGAATAAATATAACCAGTTACGTAAGTATCCATAATTTTTAACATTGCTAGTTCCTGTGAACGCAATGTATAATCCGTAAATTGCATGGTATAAAATTGGTAAGAAAATGACAAAAACCTCTAAAAAATAGCGGAATGGTAAATTCGCCATAAATTCAGCAGCTTTGTTGAACGATTGCGCTCCATTTGTCGCAAAATGATTGACAACTAAGTGCTGTGTTAAAAAGATTCCAACTGGAATAACTCCTAGCAATGAATGAAGTTTTCTAAAGAAAAACTCCCTTCCATTCTTGTTGCTCATGTAAACCCCTGCCCCCTTTAGTTTGTGCACATGAAAATTTAATTCCTCTATTATTCTAAAAAAATAGAATAAATAAGCAATACGCATAAAAAGTCGAAATTTTTATGACATTTATCTACAACCCATTTTACTCCTGATAATATAGCAGGTCAAGAAAACGCGTACATTTTTCTTTACTGAAAAAACTTCTCATTTAGTTTGGTAATCCTTGTAATCTACATATGTCGAATTATTGTTTTTACTATTCAATATTGTATATAATAAAAACATGTTTTTTAGGAAAGGGAGAGTTATCCGACCATGACGAACGGCATTGAAAATTTAAATATTCCAGGAAATATTTCTGGTTTTGGCTATGAGCTAATACGTAACGATCTATTGAATGATTTATTAGGAAAAGAGCAAAATGATATTTTATATTGGGCGGGTAAAATGATTGCCAGAAAATATCCTTTAGCAACCTTTGAAGAAATTATAGAGTTTTTTGATCAAGCTGGTTGGGGTACTCTTACTGTTGAAGAAGAAAAGAAGCAAGAAGTTCATTTAACATTATCTTCAGAATTAATTACATACAGAAATCAACAAAAAAAGAACGTGTCTTACCAATTAGAAGCTGGATTTCTAGCGATGCAAATTGAACAACAAATCGATGTTATAGCTGAAACGTATGAAGAGCAAAGCAAAAGAGGCGACAAAGTAAAGTTCCAAGTAAAATGGGATTTAAAGGATCCAATTACAAGAAGATAACACAAAAAACACCGCAAGGAATTTTGGTCCCTTGTGGTGTTTTCTTTTTTTTTTGAAATATTTAAATATAAGTTCAAAGACGGGTACAACCATGAGGATTTTCAAATAAATCATTAAGATTAAATTTCTAATTTAATTTAAGGAAAAAGATCAGTTTACTTCCTTACCCCTTCTCTTTCCTTTCCTTACTTTGATCCTGCCTCCTAATTCCCTCAAAATTCTTGTTTCTTTTAACTCCTTTAATAATAGAATTTAACAAGAATAAACAAATAGAAACAAAAAACAAAATGGCGAGTATTAATAGAACGAACTGTAGCACAATTTCTCCATATCCGTAGGCAAGTATGCTATGCCTCATTATTAATACCTCCTTCTTTTATTTACCATTTAGCCGTTCGCCGTACTTATATTAAATTTACAGAATCTTTATATAATTTATTCGCTTAACGAATAAAAAACCCTTTAAAGCGCTATCTCTATACTATACGGCTCGGTATATCTGAACGTGATGAATATTGAAAAAATCAATATTTCAAAGCCTATATATTAAGAATTTGAACGCCTAAAAGGGTTTATTTTAATAGTTAGTTTTCTACTACTACTTCTTCATTAATACGATCTAATTCATATCCTTTATGAAGAGCGTGAACTGCTTCTTGTAATTTTGATTTTGGTACAACTGTTGAAACTTTAATTTCAGAAGTGCTTACCATTTTTACAGGGATTTCACTTTCAGCTAAAAATTTAAACATTTTTGCAGCAACACCTGGATTTGAAACCATTCCACTACCTACAATTGAAACTTTAGCAAGTTCACTTTCAAAATCAAATGAGCGGTAACCTAAAAACTCTTTCTTTGATTCTAGAACCGTTATTGCTTCCATCATATTTTCAGATTTGATCGAGAATGAAAGATTTACTAAGTTATCTGATGTTACGCTTTGGATAATAATATCAACATCAATACCTTCACTTGCTAATAAAGTAAAGATTTTAGGTAATAAATCTACATGGTTATTTAAACCATTTAATGTCATCCTTGTTACATTAGATTCGAATGCGATTCCTCTTACGACTGATTGTTGTTCCATTTGTGTTTCCTCCCCAATAAATGTACCGATTTCATCATGTTGACTTGAACGAACTTGAATAATTAAATTATAATTTTTTGCGAATTCTACTGCTCTTGGGTGTAAAACCGCTGCTCCTAGAGCTGCAAGCTCTAGCATTTCATCATAAGAGACATGGCTTAATTTAGATGCATTTGGTTCAACTCTTGGATCCGTAGTATAAACACCTAATACGTCCGTATAAATATCACAACGTTCTGCATTTAAAGCCGCTGCCAATGCAACAGCTGTTGTATCTGAGCCACCACGACCTAATGTCGTAATTTCATTGTTGTCACCTAAACCTTGGAAACCAGCAACAATTACGATATACCCTTCATCTAGTAATTGTTGAATTCGATCAGTATGAATGGTTTCTATACGTGCATTTCCATGGACAGATTCAGTTTGAATTCCAGCTTGCCAACCAGTTAGTGAAATAGCTTTAAAACCTTTTGCCTGGATTGCCATTGCTAGTAAAGAAATCGAAACTTGTTCCCCTGTAGTAAGTAACATATCTAACTCACGTTTACTGTTTTGTGGACTAATTTGAGCTGCTAAACTAACTAGTTCGTCTGTATGATGTCCCATCGCAGATACAACTGTAACTACTTGGTTTCCTTCTTTATATGATTTGGTTACTGTTTCAGCAACATGCTGAATTCGTTCAATTGAGCCTACTGAAGTACCACCGAATTTCTGAACAATAATTCCCATTTTTCTCATCCTCACTTTTTACTTAAAAAAGAATACAAAAAAGCGCGTGAAGCAATGTTCACGCGCCTAATTTACAAATAAATAAAATAGACAAATCATCAACATCTCTTCAATAGCTCCCCGCATAATTATTATGCGACAGTACTACATTTCTTAAATGCAGTCCCAACAAAATGAATTGTGGATTCATTTTATTTCGGCAAAACTTCCTTTCAACTGTCCATTACAACGCCACACGTCTATGACAGCATACTTTTAAGTTTTGCACCTCTATTACGAGAGAAAATCATTTAATTTTAACTAAAATATAAATTATTTTGAAAATAGTGTCAAGATAAAAATTTTGGTAACGATCTCACTCTTTATGGAAATGCTGATAAATTTCTTCTGCAACATTTTTTGGCATTTTAGCTGCTATCAACTCATCAATTGATGCCTCTTTTATTTTTTTTACTGAACCAAAATGTTTAAGAAGGGCTTTCTTTCTTGTTCCACCAACACCTGCTATGCCATCTAAAGCAGATTGAACCATTGATTTACTATGAAGCTGACGATAGAATTCAATCGCAAATCTGTGTACCTCGTCTTGAATTCTTTGTAATAAAAAGAACTCTTGGCTTTGTCTTCCAAGTTGGACAATTTGAGGTGGTTGTCCTATTAATAACTCTGAAGTACGGTGCTTTTCATCTTTAACAAGTCCAGCTGTTGGGATGAATAGACCTAACTCATTTTGGAGTACATCTTCAACTGCAGCTAGATGGCCTTTACCACCATCCACAATTATTAAGTTTGGTAAAGGTAAATTCTCTTTTAATGCTCTCGAGTATCTTCTACGTACTACCTCACGCATTGAATCGTAATCATCAGGTCCTACAACAGTTTTGATTTTATATTTGCGGTAATCTTTTTTTGAAGGTTTTCCGTCTATAAAGACAACCATAGCTGAAACAGGATTTGTTCCTTGAATATTTGAATTATCAAATGCTTCAATTCGATACGGAGTTTCAATATTTAAAATATCTCCTAGTTTTTCTATTGCTTTAACTGTTCTTTCTTCATCTCGCTCAATTAATTTAAACTTCTCACCAAGTCCAATTTTGGCATTTTTATTTGCTAAAACAACAAGTTCCTTTTTTTGGCCTCTTTTAGGTTGGAATACAGGAATTTTAAGTAAACTTTTTAAAATTTCAGTATCAACTTTATCTGGTACAAATATTTCTTTTGGTTTTATATTGTGTGGTTTTTCATAAAATTGCCCAATAAATGATAGGAACTCTTCTTCTGGTTCATCGTAAATTGGAAAATATGATACATCTCTTTCAATTAATTTCCCTCTTCGAACAAAGAATACTTGAACACACATCCATCCCTTATCAACCGCATATCCAAATACATCTCGATCAACTAAATCACTACTCATCATTTTCTGCTTTTCCATAGTCGCTTCAATAGATACAATTTGATCTCGATACTCTTTTGCGCGCTCGAAATCTAATTGTTCAGATGCAGCAATCATTTTTGCCTCTAACTCTTTTCGTATTTGGTCTTCCCCACCGTTTAGAAAACGGGCAATTTCATTAACTATTTCCGAATTTTGATGATCAGTTACTTCTTTTACACAAGGCGCCAGACACTGACCAATATGATAATATAGACAAACTTTATCTGGTAATGAAGAACATTTTCTTAATGGGTATAGACGATCTAATAATTTTTTTGTTTCATTAGCGGCAGTAGCATTAGGGAATGGTCCAAAATATTTTCCTTTATCTTTTTTTACATTTCGCGTAATCAATAAGCGAGGATGTTTTTCAGCAGTTATTTTAATAAAGGGGTATGATTTATCATCCTTCAACATGATGTTATATTTCGGATCATATTTCTTAATTAAATTCATCTCAAGAATTAAAGCTTCCATATTAGAAGAAGTAACAATATATTCAAAATCAGTTATCTCTTGAACTAATCGATATGTCTTACCATCATGGGATCCCGTGAAATAAGATCGAACTCTATTTTTTAATACTTTAGCTTTTCCTACGTAAATGATCGTCCCTTGAATATCTTTCATCAAATAGCAACCAGGCTGATCGGGTAGAAGCGCTAATTTTTCTTTTAAGTGATTGTCCATTTCCTCTCACCTCTTTCGTGCAATTGTACACTTAATATTATAATCTCCACATATAAAAACTGAAAATACTTTAATGTTATTAAGTAAAAATTAAGTTTTCTATTGTAACTTTAATTTCATCAAGAGAAGAAAAGGAGAAATGTTAAGATGAAAAAAGTAAGAGTTGTTCATTTTTGGATTGGTGTGATTGTTTCGGTTTTCCTATTAATCGAATCTACTACAGGAATTATCCTGTATTTCAATAAAGGTGGCGAAGAAAAAGGTAGATTTTCTATGCAAGGACAGTTTCCATCCGGTGGACAGTTTAATGGAAATCAACAATCTCAAAATAGCGATCAAAACACAGTGCTTCAAAGTGGACAAAGTGGCGATAATACACAAACCCCATTTCAAAATTTTGGAAAAAGACCTGAGCAGTCTGCATTTTCAGTAAAAAGCTTACATACCGGCATAATTGGTTTAATTAGTGGTATCGGTCTTTTTATACTTACTGGAACAGGATTAGCATTATCTTGGATCTTGTGGAGTAATAAACGAAAAATGAAAAAAAGAAAAGAAAAAGTATCAATGGCTATTTAACAAAGGGGGGGCCAAAAAAGTAAATCTTTTTGGGAACTCTCTTTTTTCTTCATATGGCAATCAGTGGTCAATTGGCATATTTAATTTAAATAAAAACCATCCAAATTATGTTGTGACCCCAAATGTTAGATACGTCTAACATTTGGAGGTGCACTTCAATTAATTCTGGATGGTTTTCACTTTTATTATGACAGCATCGGAAATTAAGAAGTCGCAGTTTCCACTTTTACTTGTTCTTGCTCATTACCTTCTTTATCTCCAGCTTTTCTATTCGTTAATTTAATTGGTGTTAGGAATAATGTTACGATTGCACCAATTATGATGAATCCTAAACCAACAAAGAATACTTGGTGTAATGAATCCATTAATGATGTTTTAATGATTGGTAACATTCCTTCTAAAATTGGCTTTGGAATTAGCTTTTTAGCATCCGCATTAAATAACATTGTAAATACAGATTGAGGAGTTGTATTAATCATGTCTTTAAATTTGTCTACTAATGGTGCAGCTTGAGCTGGTAATTTATTTAAAAATGGCACTAAATCATGGTTTAAAAGTGTTCCTGATTTACTGTTCATTACAGCACCTAAAACAGTTGCTCCAAAAGTACCACCGATTGAACGGAAGAATTGGCTAGAAGATGTTACAATCCCTAATTCCTTCTTATCAAATACTTCTTGAAGAGCTAGTGTAATTGTCGGCATTACTAACCCAATACCTAGACCCATAACTCCCATAAAGATAGTTGCAATTGTTTTACTTGAATTCATATCTAAAGTTGTTAATAAATATAAACCTAATGCAATTACGAACATACCCGTAATAATCTGTGGTTTAATTCCTACTTTAAATACAACCTGACCACCGATAATACTTGCAATAATCATAGTGATCATCATTGGCGTCATAATTGTTCCCGATTGTGTTGCACTTACTCCAACAATACCTTGCATGAAGAATGGTACGAACATAATTGCACCAAACATCGCTATTGTCATAAAGAAACCAATTAAGTTTAATGTTACGAAAGTTCTATTTTTGAATAAATGCATTGGTAGAATTGGCTCTTTAGCTTTATTTTCTGCAATAACGAAACTAATGATTCCAACTACAGCTAATACAAATAAACTAATGATTTGCCAAGAATTCCAATCATATTTAACTCCACCTAAACTTAAAGCAAGAAGTAAACTTACAACACCAATAATCATAGTCACCATACCAGCGATATCGAAATTGATTGGTCCAGTGTTTTTTCTTCCTTTTAAACCTAATGCAATAAAAATTGTTGCGATAATCCCTACAGGAAGATTAATGTAGAATACCCATTTCCAGTTTAATGAGTCAACAATCCATCCACCAATTTGTGGTCCGATTACTGAAGCTAAACCGTAAATACCACCGAAAACCCCTTGGAATTTCGCACGTTCTTTACCTGTAAATAAATCCCCGATTACAATCATCGCCATCGGCATCATTACACCGCCACCGATACCTTGAATACCACGGTAAATAATTAATTCAGTCATATTATGGGCAATACCACATAATGCTGAAGCTGCCATAAATATAACTAAACCTGCAATATAAACACTTCTACGACCTAATAAGTCTGCTAATTTACCTGCGATCGGCACTACAGTAGTTGAAGTTAATAAGTATGCTGTTGTAAGCCAAGTCATCATACTTAAACCACCAAGGTCCCCTACAATTTTAGGCATTGCAGTACCAACTATCGTGCCATCTAATGCCGAGAAAAACATTGCAATTATTAGTCCAATTAGCAATAGTTTACGATTGCCTTCTTTTTGAACAACTGTATTTGTAGTCAAAATATATTTCTCCCTTCTCTCCCATATCTTTTTTCTTTTTATAATTACTAATACAAAAAAGTATCTTGTAAAAATTTCTATAAATCTGCTGCAGCATTTGCAAGTTTTTCAGTAATCTTTGCAAATTGTAATAACTCATCGTCAGAAAGGTTAAACAAGAAACCTTCAAAAATTTCTTTTCGATCTTTTATCACTGATTCTAATTTTTTAATACCTTCCTTAGTTAACATAATATTTACAACTCTTCGGTCCTTTTTATCATGTTCTCTATATACAAAGTCATTATGTTCAAGTCGATCAATCATAAATGATACAGCACTTGGTTTTACACCCATCATCTCTGCTATTTCAGATATTTTACAGCTTTCTTTTTTTCGTAAGTACATTAAAACAAAAAATTGAGTAGCTGTTACCCCATGACTATTCATGCTTTCTGTCACTTTTGGTTGCATTTTATGAATAGTACTTTGAAGTGCAATCTGAATCCGTTCAATGTACTCATTTTTGTTAGCCAAGAAAGTTAACCTCCTTTAAAAATTAATCAAATTAAATATTTAATGTCTGTTAAATATTAATGCTTATTAAATATAAAACGTGACAGAAAAATAGTCAATCTTATTTAAATTAGAAATTTTTAACATAACTCTAATTTTTAATATTGATCATTATAATGAAAACATTTACATTGGCTTACGGTATTGGTTTTATAAATATTGTCCTAGCCAGCTTTTTTTATTTAAAAATACAAAAAAAAAATGCACTCATATTATGAGTGCATTTCTTACAAATTATAATTAACCAATATGTGGAGTAATTAATTCTTCTAAAGCTTCTTTAGGTTTGAAACCTAAAGTTTTTTCTACTACTTCGCCGTCTTTAAGAACGAATAATGATGGAATGCTCATAACTTCAAATTTAGCTGCTGTTTCTTGGTTTTCATCAACATCAACTTTAACAATTTTAACTTTTTCTCCGTATTCAGAAGCTAATTCTTCTAATACAGGAGCAATCATTTTACAAGGACCACACCAAGTTGCCCAAAAATCAACTAATACTACACCTTCTTTTGTTTCTTCTGCGAACGTTGCGTTTGTTGCATTAACAATTGCCATTTATTTTTTCCTCCTACCTGCGCAAGCTACATAAGTAAAATATGTAGATTCACATAATTTGTTATAATTTTAATGAAAGTATACCATATGAGAATTAGCATTTTCTATTTATTTGCTCAAACTTACTATTTCCAAACAAATAGTTGATATACCAATGAAAGGACTAAAAAAGTGATAACATTTGAAAGAATTACAACAGACTTAATTGAAGTAATTGAAGAAATTACAAATTCAAATCAAAATTACAATAAAATGGAGAATGGTCGTTTAACACGAACAAAAGAAGAACTAATGAAGGAATATTTTTTTTCCTCACATCAAACGGAAACTTATTTTATTAAATTAGATGATACCTATATAGGATTAATTGATTTTTTAGCGCTAAATCCTAAAGATGGTTTCCCATGGCTAGGACTTTTAATGATCCATCATGATTACCATGGTTATGGATTTGGAACAAACGCATTTATATTATTTGAAGAACTACTTATAAAAAGAAATATTAACGGTTTACGATTAGGAGTGTTAATTAAAAACCAACAAGCAAAATCTTTTTGGAAATCACAGGGATTTAAATATATAGAAAATAAAACGAATGCAGATGGTATTGAAGTAGAGATTTATGAAAAGATTTATTCATAAAATCTTCATATTTAAATGTTAAATTATTGATTGTCTGCTTCATGAGACTTCTAGATTATCGATTTAGTCCATGAGTAACAATTCAATTCGATACTTTTGTCACAATTTCGTAAAATCTTACTCGAAATAATGCCAGATTTTTATGTTAATATATTGTTGAATATAATAATAATATTCAAAAAATTTAACACGATAGGAGTGGCATTTATGAGAAAACCTTTACGTAAATCGTTTAATCAATTAGTTCATGAGAATAAACAATCTTTATTACGAAACAAAGAAGAAATTGAAAAAATTGAAAGTAAAATTGAAAAGCGCCACGAATTATTATCTGAAAAAAACAAACTAAACAAAGCTATATCATAAATTTTAAGTAATCCTTAAGAGGGATTACTTTTTTTTGTGTTGTTCTAAAAAATTTCTTCCTCTCTTTTGAACCTACCTATTTGACAATGTTCAACTTCTCCAATATAAGCAAATACAAGCTGTAAAAAATCACTTCTTTCTTATATATAAAGTGCAATTACTGATTCAACTAAAATAGGCGAACTCTTATGATAATAAGACGTACTATATAGTACATTGGTCTAGAAATTGGAGGTAAAAGTATGCATCATCCATTTTGGAATTTACATCCGCATCATCCCCAACATCCTATGAGAAACGGTGTTCAAGGTCATGTACAAACTGATCATCAATCAATCATGCAAATGTTCATGAATCTTGAAAATCAGATTACAAACCTTGTAAAAGCAATCGAAGCAAATAATGAATTACTTAGACAACTTGAACAAAAACAAAATCAAGTTGTAACAAGTGGCGGTGGATCAGTCATTGTTAGGATGTAAGGACAATGGCTTGTAAACGAATAGAAGAACTATAAAAGAGGTGTCACAAAAGTTAAAGTACTTTTGAACCCCTCTTTTTTAAATTTTTTTTCAAGACGTACACTTGAAAAACACAAAAAACCCACAAGATACTAACTTGTGGGCTATCATTTATAGCTTTTATATTAAGAGTTAACTAATACAGCTTTAAATTCTTCTGTTAATAAAGGTAATACTTCGAATAAGTCACCAACGATACCGTAATCAGCTACTTTGAAGATATTAGCTTCTGGATCTTTGTTAATTGCAACGATTACTTTAGAGTTTGACATACCAGCTAAATGTTGGATAGCTCCTGAAATACCACATGCAATGTATAAATCAGGCGTTACCACTTTACCAGTTTGGCCAATTTGTAAAGAGTAGTCACAATAGTTAGCATCACATGCACCACGAGATGCACCAACAGCAGCACCTAGTACTGAAGCTAATTCTTTTAATGGATTAAAGCCTTCTTCACTCTTAACGCCACGGCCACCAGCAACGACCACTTTCGCTTCTGAAAGGTCTACACCTTCACTCGCTTTACGCACAACATCTTTGACGATTGAACGTAAGTCTTTAATTTCAACCGAAACAGCTGCTACATCACCAGTGCGAGAAGCATCTTTTTCTAATGCTGAAATGTTATTTGGACGGATTGTCGCAAAAATAAATGGATCTACCATAACTTTTTTCTCGAATGCTTTACCTGAGTAAATTGGACGAGTGAAAACAATATTTCCACCAGCTACTTCGATTGCAGTAACATCTGAAATAAGACCACTTTGCATACGAGCAGCAAGTTTAGGAGATAAATCCTTACCTAAAGCTGTATGACCGAATACTAGACCTTCTGGTTTTTCTTGGTCAATAACTGCTAAAAGTGCTTGAGAATATCCATCAGAAGTATAGGATGCTAATTTTTCATCTTCAACAACGATTGCACGATCTGCACCGTATTGAATCATTTCAGCAGCTAATGCACTAACTGATTTACCTACTAATACAGCAACTACTTCTCCGCCCTCAGCAACTGTTTTAGCCGTACTTACTGCCTCAAATGAAACATTACGTAGTGATCCTTCACGAACTTCGCCTAATACTAATACTTTACGTGACATGTTATTTCCCTCCAAAATTTTCTATTACGATATTAATCTATTATTTAAGTTCTAATATTCAATAAAATTAGATTACTTTTGCTTCAGAACGTAGTAATGAAACTAATTCTTTTACTTGGTCTTTTAATTCACCAGTTAAAACTTTGCCCGCTTCTTTCTTAGCAGGTAGGTAAATTTCAATTGTTTTCGTTTTTGCTTGAACTTCATCTTCTTCTAAATCTAGATCATCTAATTCTAATTCATCTAAAGGCTTTTTCTTAGCTTTCATAATACCAGGTAAAGAAGGATATCTTGGTTCATTTAAGCCTTGTTGAGCAGTGATTAATAATGGTAAAGATGTTTCGATGATTTCTGTATCACCCTCTACATCACGTTCGATTGTAGCTGTCGTACCATTAATGTCAATTTTAGTAATTGTTGTCACGTAAGGAATATTTAATAATTCAGCAACGCGTGGACCTACTTGACCAGTACCTCCATCAATTGCAACATTACCTGCTAAAATAATTGAAGGATCTTTATCTTCTAAGTATTTAGCAATAAGTTTTGAAGTTGTATATTGATCAGCATTTGTAACATCATCTTCAACGTTAATTAATACAGCTTTATCAGCACCCATAGCTAGTGCTGTACGAAGTTCTTTTTCACTATCTTCGTTACCAATTGTTATGACAGTTACTTCGCCACCATGAGCGTCACGAATTTGAATCGCTTCTTCAACTGCATACTCATCGTATGGATTTATAATAAATTCAGCGCCATCCTCTTGGATTGCACCATTTGAAATTGTAATTTTCTCTTCAGTGTCAAATGTTCTTTTTAATAGTACATAAATGTTCATTGTTATACCCTCCCAGGAAATGTAACTACATCTATTTTTTTAAAATATTAAACTACTTATTTATTAAACACTGGTTTTCTTTTTTCTAAAAATGCCGAAATACCCTCTTTTGCATTTTCAGTTGTAAAAATTTCTCCAAATAATTTAGACTCTTCTTCCACCGCTTCATGATATGAATTAGTTCTAGTAGAAGATAGTAGTTGTAGAATATATTGAATTGATTGCATACTTTTATTAGCAATTTTAGCCGCTAATGCATTTGCTTCATCTAATAAAGTTTCTTCTGGCACTACAATTGTAGCTAATCCAATTTTCCCAGCTTCAACACCAGAAATTGGTTCAGAAGTCGCAAGCATAACTAACGCTTTATCTTTACCTACATAACGTGGTAATCGTTGTGTCCCAGCAAACCCTGGAATAATTCCTAAGTTTAATTCAGGTAAACCAAGTTTTGCGTTTTCTGCAACAACTCGAATATGACAGCTCATTGCAAATTCAAGTCCGCCACCTAATGCAGCTCCGTGAATTGCTGCGATGATCGGCTTAGAATAATTTTCAACACGATCAAAAACTAGTTGACCTCTTCTTGCAACAGCTGCTGCATCTTCAGCATTTTTGAAAGAAGTAAATTCTTTAATATCTGCACCTGCAGAGAAAAATCTACCTTCTCCATGAACAACTAAAACGCTTACATCATTGTTATTTTCTAATTCATCTAAACGCTTAACTAAATCAGCAAATACAACCGAAGACATTGCATTTGCTGGTGGATTTTGAATTGTTAATAATGCAATACCATCGGATATTTTACATTGAATTAAACTCACAACTATTCCTCCCTATTTTTCAAAATGTACTAGAACGTTAATTTTGGTACCCGCATCCTCTTATTAATAGTTGGTGGACTTTATCGGCTTTAGCTTCTAAATCTTGTTTTTGACCGGTCATTACCCAATGGGTCATCACTTCATCAATCGTGCCGAAGATCATTTGTCTAGCTGTACGAATATCCAATTGTTTGTCGAACAAACCACTATTGATTCCTTCATTTAAAATTGAATCAATGATATGTAGATACTCTTTTAGTACCTCATTTATTCTTAATCTCAGGTCAATATTTGTTTGTCTTACTTCCAATTGCATAACGATTGCCAAATGCGAATCTTTAGACATTTCATAAAAGTGAGTTTTTACCAACATTAATAATTTCGATATCGCGTCCGGTTTACCTTCAATTTTTTGACGAATTTTTTCAGTAAAATTTCCCATCTTCTCTTCAAACAGTGAAATTAAGATGGATTCTTTATTTTTAAAATACAAATAGATTGTTCCGTCAGCTACACCAGCCTGTTTTGCAATTTTAGAAACCTGCGCCTGATGGTAACCATTTTCAGCAATTACAACAACTGCAGCATCAATTATTTGTTTATATTTTGGTTTATCTCTTTTCATTTTTTATTAACCCCTTCTTACAGTGAATGAATAATCATTCATATTCTCATAATACAAATTTATCAGAAAATTGTCAATTGTCCTGTAATATTTTTATGTATAAAGTTTCTTACAAAAGCTTTTACTATTCTTTTTAATCTTTGTACTTATATTTAATTTTATCAGGTTTTTTTCTAATCAATCTTTAAATTTATTTTAGCATAGTATTTTTATAACGGTTCATAAAATAAAGAGGGATGCTTCTGTTATCATCCCCCATATATTATTATATTAAATTTTCATCTGAATCCTCAGGTTTCATATTCTTTTGTTTTTCTTCTTCTAGTAATGTTCTTCTTAAGATTTTACCAATCATTGTTTTTGGTAATTCATTTCTAAATTCATATATTCTCGGAACCTTATAGGCTGCTAAATATTTCCGGCAAAAATCATCTAGTTCAGCCTCAGTCACTGATTTTCCTTCTTTTAATACAATATAAGCTTTAACTGTTTCTCCACGATATGCATCAGGAATACCAACTATAACTGCTTCTTTAATAGCCTCGTGTTCATATAATACTTCCTCGATATCTCTAGGGTAAACGTTAAACCCTCCTGCATTGATCATATCTTTCTTACGATCAACGATATAAAAGAAGCCTTCTTCATCCATGTAGCCTAAATCACCTGTATATAACCAGCCATTTTTTAACGTAGTTGCAGTTTCCTCTGGTCGATTCCAATACCCCTTCATTACTTGTGGTCCTGAAACGATTAATTCCCCAATTTCACGATAAGGTAATTCTTCGTCAGTTTCTAGAGATACTATTTTAGCATCTGTACTTGGCCAAGGAACTCCAATGCTGCCCGTCACTCGCTTATCCCATAGGAAATTACTATGTGTAACTGGAGAAGCTTCTGATAAACCATAGCCCTCTACTAATTTTCCACCTGTCACCTTTTCAAATTGATCTTGAACTTCAACAGGTAATGCTGCGGAACCACTTAGGCAAGCATGAATACATGAGATATCATTATTCTTTAAATCAGGATGATTTAATAATGCAATATACATTGTTGGTGCACCCGGGAACAATGTAGGTCGATATTTATTGATTGCTTTAAGCATTTGAGTTGCATCAAATCTCGGAACGATAATCATTTCATACGCACACATGATTGATAAGTTCATACATGTCGTCATTCCATATACATGAAAAAATGGTAAGACAGTCAAAATCTTTTCTTGGCCCTTCTTACTTTTATATAACCATTTCTCCGCCATTAACGTATTTGATGCTAAATTTTTATGTGTAAGCATTACACCTTTAGGAAATCCAGTTGTTCCTCCAGTATATTGAAGGATTGCTACATCTTCTATACTACTACTTGAGAGATCCTGTTCAAGCGGTGCAGATATTTGCATAATAAAACTAAATTGATGAATCGAGTGATCATTAGGTATCTCAGGTGCCTTTGGCTGTTTTGAATAAGGATATAACAGCTTTTTAAAAAATGGTAAATAGTCCTTAATCCCAGTAACAAAAATATGTTGAAGATTAGTAGATTTTTTTACTTCGTACACTCTATTAATTAATAAATCTAAACAAATAATAGCTGTTGCACCACTATCATTCATTTGATATTCAAGCTCTCGTTCAGTATATAGCGGATTTGTTTGGACGATAATTGCTTCTGCAAAAAGAATCCCATAATAAGCAATCACTGCTTGAGGACAATTTGGAAGCATAATTGCAACGCGATCGCCTTTTTTAATTCCTAAATTCCTTAAAAAATTGGCGAATCTTAAAGACTGAATATAAATTTCATTAAACGTCATTGATTTCCCAAGGAAATTAAGCGCTTTCTTAGCTGGATATTTTGAAGCTGTTTGCTTTAAATATGTTGGTAATAAATCAAACTGTTCGTCTAATGTAGCTGGTATTTGCTCTGGATACTGACTCACCCAAGGCCTTAATCTTGGTTCCTCCATACCATTCACCACCAGTATTTTAAAAGTATGTTCATACTAAAATTAGTATATGTTACAAATTTCAGCTATACAATCAAAATATTAAGAATATTTAATCACCAGTGGATTTTGAATTTGTTTTAGAATTTAATGAACTAATTGTTTAATTACTTCATCGCTATCATAGTAAAAATCAGGTGAAAAATCGCTGCGATTAGTCAATAATCCAAAATTGTATTCATCATAGTTTTCTAAAGTGAGAGATTTGACTTTCCCCTCATTGGATAAACTTTTTACAAGTTTAAATATAAATGAGTATTGCGAGTCAATATTAGTTGTTGCAAGGTGAAATATCCCTTTTAAATCATTTTCAATAATTTTTCTTACTTGCTTAGCAATTCCTGTATCAATTGCATGATTCAAAAAAATATTATCATATGCTTCAATTTCTTGACCCTTTTCTATTTTATCTTTTATTTCATTTAGTCTTGGTGAATGTTTTCCCCAAACCATTGGCAATCTTAATACAATCCCATTATCACCAATCTCATTCTTAATTAATTCTTCACATTTTATTTTAAATTGTCCATAATCTGATTCGGCAATAGGAAGATCGTTTTCAGCGTGATGCTTTGAAACTTCTCCATCAAAAACATTTGTTGTAGAACAAAATAAAAATTTCGTTGATGTTGATTTTATTTTTTCTACTATTCTAGAATGCGCCTCAAATTGAACAGTAAAATCACCACGTAAACAAGAAACAATTACATCTGGACAAATACGATCAATCCAGTCCAAAATTTTCTCTGAATCATTAATATCCCACTGTAATTGATGATCATTTTTCAAATCTAATTTTGTTTGATTGAACGTTCCATAAACGTCATAATTAGGAGAAAATTCTTTTATTAAAGCCTTCCCAACTAGTCCACTAGCACCTAAAATTAATAATTTCATTGTCTCTCTCCTTTTTACAAAATATTTAATAAACTTGTGATATATTGAATGTATCATAATAAACAGTGTTTACATAGTTCATAAATTTAAAGTCCAGACTATTTGAAAGCTTTTAATCAAACAGACTTAAATGATAAAAGGGAGTGGAGTTCATATGAAAACAAAGGTTCTTTTAAACAACCGTATTGTCGATTTAAAATCTGCAAATGTAAATATTTTAGATCGAGGTTATCAATTTGGAGATGGCGTTTATGAGGTTATTCGTTTTTTCAATAAGTCATATTTTGAACTCGATGCACATTTAATTCGCTTGAAGGAAAGCTGTGAAAAAATATTAATACCTTTTAAAATGCACCTAAAAAAACTTGAAAGTGATTTAGTTTATTTAATGAATACATGCGATTACGATAATGGATATGTTTATATCCAAATTAGTAGAGGTGTAATGAACCGCAATCATATTTACCAAGACGAAGCTAATTTAAAGCCACAACTAGTTGCTTACACAGTAAGAGAAGATCATAGACCATTACAGCAAATGGAAAAAGGAATAACTGCTTATCTAACAAATGATATTCGATGGCTTCGCTGTGATATAAAAAGTTTAAACTTATTAGGTAGTGTTTTAGTAAAAAATGAGGCTTACGCTAAAGGCGCAAAAGAAGCAATTTTGCATAGAGATGGGATCATTACAGAAGGATCAGCAACAAACGTCTTTATCGTAAAAAACTCTACTCTCTTCACTCATCCTGCCAATCACTTAATTCTAAATGGCATTACTCGAAAAGTGGTACTTGAAATTGCAAAAAAAGAAAAACTCGAAGTAAAAGAGATTCCATTCTCAATTGATGAACTTTTAAATGCAGATGAAGCTTTTACAACAGCATCAGTTTCTGATATCCTACCTGTTACTTCAGTTTTAATTGATGAAAAATCCTATTCTATCGGTTTAGGAAAGCGTGGAGAAATAACAAAGAGAATTCAAGATTCATACACTAATTTAATTGATAAAATTCCGCAGGATCAGTCAACTAACTAGCCTACACTAAATTATAAAACCACATCAAAATATGTTGGTTTACCTAAGTGAGGAGTGACTTTTTTGGCAATTTTTATAGCAATTTTGATCGCTTTTTTTGGCGCATCTCTTGCTCTCGTTTTCACTATAGGGCAATCTAGAAAACGTAAATTCATCATCTGGGGTATCGTGAATATGGTAGCCATTGGGCCATTTTTGTCATTTGCCATTGGAATTACGTACGCTATTATCAAAGGAGATGGCTGGGCAGGGCTGCTGATGTGGGTATTGTATCCAATCATATTTGTTATTGGTCTCATTCAGTTAATTATAGGGATCTTCTTGAAAAAAAGCTCCGATAAAAATAACTACAAGTACCATTAGTTACCTAAAAGAATAGCCAGTATCTTAGACTAGAATTAAGATACTGGCTTGTTGTTTTGGCTAACAATGGAAGTCCAACTTTCTTTAAATAAACAGTTTTAACAATTGATTTAAAGTTTTGTTAAGTTGATTTTATTTGAATAAATGTAATATAGAATAATTTTTATATATAAAATGTTACATGCAAAAAAATCCTATACTATTGTAATTTCATTTTTAGTAAATAGGCTTTACATGTTTATGAAATAAATATGTGTAAAAAGGGTGATTTCTATGGGTAGATTAACCTCTTTTGTAAAACGCATTTTTAATACATTAACCAATATAGCTGAGACAAAAGGAAAAAAAATAACCGGTTACAAATCAAAAAAATGGATTAGTTACGGAGATAGTATCACTTCGTCTAACGGATGGCAGCCGGCTGTAGCGAAAAGGTTAGGCTTGACTCATGTAAATAGAGGGATTGGCGGCACAACTATAACTGAAAATGGTTCGATTGCCTGGATTGATCAAAATGGAAATTACAAAGGTCAACCACCTAAACCACAGCCAAATGGAACGATAGAAATTTTATCAAGTATGTGTAACAGTCAAAGGATCAATGCTACGATTCCACTTGATACTCAACTTTTAACAATAATGGGTGGAACAAATGACTTTGGTAGAGGTCTTCCTTTAGGAAAAGGATTCCCAACAAATGAACGACCCAATTTAGACGAGTCTACATTTATCGGTGCTTTATGTTCAATGATTGAAAAAATACAAACAAGATTACCAAATTGTTGGATTATTCTTATGACGCCTGTACCTAGATACCACAACGGAAAATATGAAGATAAAAATAAAGCCGGTTATTTAACATCTGATTATGCTAGAGCTGTAAAAGATGTAGCTACATTTTACGCATTGCCATGCATCGACCTATACTCTAATGTTGGGTGGAATAGAATGAACGGTGAATATTATTTAATAGATAGTATGCATCCAAATAAAACTAGAGGATATAAACGTGTTTCAGAGATTGTAATTGGAGCGTTAGAAGTTCTACAGCAAGATGTTAAAAGTAGTATAGAAGAAGAGGATACTAATCAACCAACAGAAAATTAGACAAATAAAAAAATAGATCTCAAGTGTCATCAATTTGACCTATGAGATCTATTTTTTTATTGTCTTTTTAATAATCTAGCTACATCTTTCCACTTTACTTTTTCACTGTAATACATTACCCCATTAACATAAATACGGCTAGCAACACGAGTTAAAATCATAATTGAAACTAGTAAAATTAATATACTAGCACTTATTTCTATAAAACTCATTTCTCCACTTACAAATCTAGAAAATGCTACAAGTGGAGCAAAAAATGGAATATATGAGCTAATTTGAACAAATGTACCAGTTGGATTTACTAATGCATTAATACTAATAAAGAATGCCGCTACGACTAAAATAGTAATTGGCATCAAGACCATTTGAAGCTCTTCTGTTCTTGAAACAACTGATCCAATTGCAGCGTAAAGTAATCCATAAAGTAAATAGCCTAATAAGAAATAAACTATAAATGCAATGATGGTTGTAGTATCTAATGCCTCTAAATCTATTTTCATTCCGAAAAAAGATATCGCATTAGTATTAACCCAGCCTAATAAATTAGCAAAAAGAAATCCTATTCCTAATACAATTAATTGTGCACAAGCTACAAAAAATACCGCAATGACTCTTCCGTATAAAGTCACGACAGGACTTACTTTTGGTAGCAATACCTCCATTACCCTAGAAGACTTCTCAGCAACAATTCCCGTTGCAATTGAGTTTCCATAAATTAATAGAAACATATACAATAAGAAACCAAAAAAGTAAGCAATTCCAAATGTAGCCATAGGATTTTTTAGAACATTTTCATTTACTTCTACTTTTTGCAATAACTTTGTTGCAGATTCAGGCGATAGCTTTAAATCTAGGGCAGTTTTATTTAAGTAATTTTGCTGTAAAGTCATATTTACGACTGAAAGCAATTCACTATTTGAAAACTTTTTATACGTATATTGAATGGACGGGACATTGTTCTTTTCGGAAAGAATAAGCAGTCCATCTTTTGATCCATCTTCAACTTGATTTTTTAAATCTTTTTCTTTTGACGCATCACTCTGCTCAATCTTTGCGGATTTAATCGTTTTGTTTAAACTAGCAAGATCTACCGAATAGTTTTTCGAATTATTTATCAATACTATTTTATCTTTATCCTTACTACTCTTTTCTGTACCAGCAAAATATTTTTGTACGCCAAACATTCCAACGACCAATACAAATAAAATAATACTCATAATCATCGTTGCTCTCGCCAAAAGACCTTCACGTAAATGAAATAAAAAGACCGTACTAAACTTTTTCATTTATTTCGCCCTCTCTATAAAGATATCATTTAGTGTAGGCTCTAATAATTGGAACTTCTTAATAAAACCCAAGTCTGACTTAATACGATTTAAAATCGTAAAAGCCTCCTCATCACTTTTTACCTTTACGTAAATTCCTAATTGCTTTTGTTCATAGCTAACATTATTGGAATCTAGGATTTGTTTAATCGATGTTATATCTTCTAAAATTAAATTTCTATACCCATAGTCTTCTTTTAAGCTACTTAAACTACCTTCCGCGACTACATTACCGTTCTTAAGTATACAAACATGCTCACAAAAAGCCTCCACTTGATCCATACGGTGGCTTGATAATATAACCGTTTTCCCTTTCTGAATTTGTTCAGTAATAATTGAAGCCATTAACTCCGCATTAACTGGATCTAGTCCACTAAATGGCTCATCTAAAATAATCAATTCAGGGTTATGTAATAAAGTTACAATTAGTTGAATTTTTTGTTGGTTACCTTTTGAAAGCTCCCCGGCCTTTTTATTTCGATAATGTGGTATTTCTAGACGGTCAAGCCAATATGTTATTGCTATATCAACCTCTTTATTAGACATACCTTCTAATTTCCCGAAATATTTAAGTTGATCAACAACCTTGCTTTTGGTAAATAATCCTCTTTCTTCAGGTAAATACCCTACCTTTACTTTATCAGTTTTAAATGGGCTCCCTTTCCAAGTTATTTCTCCTTTTGTAGGTGTAAGAAGACCTAATAACATTTTAATGGTGGTCGTTTTACCTGCTCCATTTCTACCTAATAAACCTAATACTCTTCCGGTAGGCAAAGTAAATGATAATTCGTTAACGGCAATAGTATCTCCAAAATTTTTAGAAAGCTGTTTTATTTCTAAAGTCAATGCTCTTCCCCCTTTTTTGAAGTTTAAGTAAAAAGATAATTAAATGTAATTCCTATACATTAAGCATACATTTAAAAGAATTTTAATAAAAGGTAAAAATCGTATTTACTTTGCTTGTTTATCCAACTTGCATTCTAAATTGAATTTTAAAAATGAGAATGCCAATCTAGCATTCTCATTTCACGTTGTAGTAAAAAGAAGTTGTCAATTAGATAAGTAATATCATGTTGATTTCCACTACAGGGTGCTCGCTTTCCGCGGGGCGAGATTCTTTAGCCTCCTCGGCAAGCCTGCGGGGTCTCAGCCTTCCCGCATATCCCACAGGAGTCGATCACCCTTTCGTTCCAATCAACTTATTCATCTAAAAAAGTTTATCTTTAAAAACTTTAAAATAAGCTTTTTGAGGAAGTACAGCCTTATCTTCAATAAAATTAGGAAATCTACAAAATGACCATGAATCATAAAGAAAAAGAATAGACGAATTATAAAAATAGAAGAAATTAAATTAAAAATGTAAACACAAAATTAAATCTTCTCAATTCGTGTTCATAAAAAAAACGGTTTAATCTTTTATCAAAAATCTTACCGATATATAAACATAAATAACTAACACTGCACCAATGAAGATTACAACTTTATCAATAAATCTTATTTAGTTATCTATTTTTAATATTGACTATGCTATATTTCAACACTCTGAAAAAATGAGAATGCCGCTCTAGCATTCTCATTTTTTTCATTAATATGAAATACTACCTGAAATTAATAAACCTACTGTTACACTTAATGTAAACAATAATGCAGCTACTGCAATATTTCCTTCTTCAACCTTTTTAGCAAACGAAATTTTTGGAAATAATACAAATTCTGCAATCCAATATGTAACCATTTGAGCAATAATACCAACTAAGCTCCAAATAATGAAATCACCATAGTTAACTGAATACTTTGCCGCTGACATAATAACAATTGCTAACCCTACTAATTTTCCCGCTAATTTCAGTGCAACGGCAATATTACCATCCTCTAAAATTAATTTTTGTTCACTCATCTTAGTGGTAAAAGTAAAAGCTAAAAATCCAATAAATAAAAGAATAAGTCCCGATCCTAAATACATCAACGTACTAACAATACTATCCATCTATCTTCTCATCCCCTCATTAATTAATTCTTTTCTTCAACGATTCCTACAGGTAAAAAACAACTTTCGTTTCCGGTAATAATATTCCCGGCACGGACACCAATTGCTCCGTATTCTTCTTTAATTAAAAAACTACCTATTAATACATGTAAATCTAGCATTCCATCAGGTGTCATAACCTTTCTCATAGGTAAAGGTGAATATTGTTGAAACACCATAACTTGATCATGATAGTTATTTTGTTTACTTTGTTGACGGTTTTCTCCGTTAACAATCTTAATTGAATCTCCTTCACGGCCAAATGCAGGCTTCTCAACATATGGAAGATTGTTTTCTATAAAGAAATCTGGCTCTAAAAATGTTGGTAGAAAATGCTTTCTAATTACATCATGTTCTTCTTCAGTAAAAACATCTGATTCCTCTATATGTAAATTCCAAATTAATGCTTGAACAGCCTTGGATTGTAGTAAAAATGCAGATAATGGATTGAAAATAATCAATTTACCGTCTTTTACAAGTTCTAATAGTGCCAGGCCAATTTTTGTTCCATCTGAAGATTGATCAAGTTCAAGATGTTCAATTGGATAGGTCTGTCGGTAAAGAATGTGTATTCTTTCCCCTTTAGGTGTATAAAGACCATCGTTTTCAATAATCTGTAAATCTTCTAGCGCTATTAATTGACTCTTACCATTGTATAGGGATTGGATATATTTAGCTGTCTTCCAATCTTCTTCATGATCACCATGAGCTGTAAAAACGATAATTGGTTTATCTAACCCTTTTATGCTTTTATTGACAACATGATTTATGACGTTCGAAAGTTTCATTTCACTTTCAGCGTTAGGGTTCTTCAAGTTAAAATAATCCGTAATGTAACCATTGACATGATGGGTCTCCATAATAAAAGTTGGGGTGTCACTATTGCATTCATAATGTTTCCAACCATCTACTGTACGAACAAGGTCAATTCTTCTAATGATACCTTCACTTTCAATCGTTTTATAACGTAAAAAAGGTACGATTTCCTTTGAATAACCAAGCATATAAAAAATATCATCGGGTAACTGTCTCATTAACCGAGCAGTCTTATCATAGATTTTTCCAATTTGCTCCGTAATTGTATGAATTTCATCAACCTCATTTTCAGTCAATGGATAATGGTCTAATAAAGCATAATATGAATCTTGTAGATCCGCCCAAAAATCTGGAAGTTTTTGATATACTTCTTTGCGTTTTCGTCTATGATTCTGTAAATTCACATTATCCATTATTAACCACCAAATCCTCCAGATGAACCTTTTCCAAAACCACTTTTAGAAGACGAAGTATGCCCTGCATATTTACTAGAAGATTTATAGCTCTTATAAGAACTACTAGCATGAAGTGCAGTTCTTGTTGGATAAAATATTCCGCCATGATAATAACTATGGTAGTAATGACTAGTGCTATCATCACAAACCCAAACACCTTCGTCATCATCAAACTCCCAATCACGACAATCGTCATTTTTTGGTTTGTCTGGTCTATCAGCATTTTGAGAACCACAGCCGGCTAATGTACTTACTGCTAATCCACTGGTTAATGCGATACTAACTTTTTTCATTAATAATGATGTTTTTGACATTGGGATCTCCTTTCAAGAATTAAATTATTCTAATCTATACTAAACTAATCTCTCTCTTAAAGTATATAGAATTTAGCTTTAGCATCTCTCGTTAACTATTAAACTAACCTCCAAATCCTCCAGATACTCCACTACCAAAACCACTTTTTTTAGCTGAGGAATTTGTTCCTTTAATAATGCCAGAGGATTTGTATTGATTAAAATCATTGTTGCTATATAACATACTTTTTGTTGCAAAGAATGAGCCTAAAAAGAAGAAATTCCGATAAAATGAGCTTGAATTATCATCACAAATCCAAATATTGTCTTCATAGTCAAATTCCCAATCACTACAATTTTCATCATCAGGCATTTCAGAATCCGTATATACAAATTCTGTTTCCTCACTATCAGTATAGTCAGTCTCATCTAAACTATCTTCAGTCGTCGTCTCCTCATCAACCTCATTTACTTGGTTTGTATTTTCATAGACCGGTTGACTTGTTTCATAATAATCTTGAGAATTATCGGTTGTCTCAATCGACTCTGGTTCAGATCCACACCCGGTTAATGAACTGATTACAATACCACTTGTTAAGGTAATACTCACTTTTTTCATTAATTTTGATGTTTTTGACATTGTATTCTCCTAGTTCAATATATAAATACATACATTTCTATCCTAAACTGTGTTATATACTAATGTATATACAATTATTAAAGGAGTTTGAACAATGTTTAATACAGACAACATCTTTGTTCTTGAATATCGATTACTTGATGGAGAATTTACACGACCTATTTACCATTTTCCATTTTTATCAAAGGTCCAAATCTTTACAAGAAGATATTGCGATTACTTTATTTTAAATGGTTTCGTTTACGAGAATAGGGGCTCTTATATCGAGGAAGATCGGTATGTAATTGAAGTAATTGAATCGGATATGGAAAATACTCCTTTTTACCATCTAAATAGACCTTTAGGCATTGAAATTAGAGATGTCGATACTTTTGATGAAATTCATTTCTATGAGAGCGGAGATGAATTGGATCTACTTTCTTGGCTTCAATCAACTTATATAACAATAAATCATCAAATTTACGAACAAACTTCAAATGAAGTTGATCAAGACCGTAATACTTACGTGATGTATGTCAAACTTTATAATGAATAAAAAATAGCTACCTAAGTCTTCTTAGGTAGCTTCAGTCTGATAATCATATATTAGTACTTTGTCTATAAATTTTGTTCTAGCTTGATTAAATCCTTACACTGTATACCATTTTCCCAAATTTCTTCATCATAATTATCAATAAAGAAATTGTGAAAAACAGTACTGATTTGAAATCCGCAATTTTTATATAATGTTAATTGGTATGTACTTGAGTTTCCTGTACAGATCGAAATTTTCGAATAACCAAGTTTTTTAGATTCATTTATTCCAAAGTGAATTAAATTTTTTCCAAATCCTTGTCCTTGGAAGGTCGGATCAATTGCAATATTTTTAATTTCAACCTCTTCACTTGAATTCTCCATTAATACTAATACACCTACAAGTAAATTTTGGTCTAGTACTTCATAAATATTACTCTTTTGAATATATTTATCTACCATTTCTTTTGATGGGTCAGCTAGTAACAATAGATTCCAATGATCTTTCGTTAGAAATTGAATTTTATTAATATGATTCATTGATACTCCTTACTTTTTTAATCTTGCCTTTAAATAATTTATCGTATCATTGGTAGATTTTTGTACCGAAAGATTTGTAAATCCATGGTTTCCATTTTTAAGCGCAATCAACGTAACCATTTTTGGATTTTTTTTAGCAAATCTCTTAGATTGACTGAACGGAACAAGCTTATCTCCTGTACCATGTACGATAAAGATTGGCACTTTTGTCTTTTGTACATATTGAATAGGACTCATTCGATTATACTCATCTGTCATTTGATCAACAGTACTATTCATATATTTATCTACGATTTCCGAACTTCTTGAAGAAGGAGACTGATTCATCGTCGTTAAGTCTGAAATTGGATACCAAGCAATAATATATTTTATTTTGTTTTGAATATCGGGCTGAAGACCAGTTAATAAGGCTAAGTGTCCACCAGCAGAAGCACCAGCGATCCCAATTTGATTTCGATCAATTCCTAATTCTGTTGAATTTGTGTAAATAAAGTCGATTGCTGTTTTCACGTCACGAACTGGAAAGTTATATGAATAATTTTCTTTTGAATAAAGTGTGTAGTCTATACTAATTGCTGTATAACCATCTTTTACTATTTCATTAAAAATCGTACTCCAACGTTTATTTAACGCTTTACTTCCATATCTCCAAGAACCACCATGAACAAATATCAACGTTGGTGATGGACCATGTGAATTTTTAGATCGGTATATATCAAAGGTTTGTGGAACTTGGGCAGGATTTGTGTAACGTACATCTCTTTGCACAATAATATCTTTACTTACATCATTTATCTTCTTTTGGTGTTTATGTTGAAAACCATTAAATCCAACAAAGACAATAACAAAGATGACTAATGCTAAAATGATTTTCTTCAAGCCAATTCACCTTTCTAATAAAAAAGAGACTAACTCAGGTTATGTCTTCTAAGTTCATTTTTATGTAAGATTTTGAACGTCCACATAAATTAATAGAAATACATTAATGATGCTAGTCTCAATTACTTTATTTAATAACTGTTACATACAAAATTCCCCAAATTAAAAATACTGCACAAACCGTAAATAATATTTTTGCCAACTTTTCCATCTTAGAACCCCTATTACCTTATTTTAAATCGACAACAGTAACACCTATTCCGCCCTCGGAGGCTGCTCCATATCGATATGATTTAACTGATCTGTGTTTTTTCAAGTATTCTTGTACCCCTTGTCTCAATGCGCCAGTTCCTTTTCCATGAATGATATTAATTCGAGGATAACCGGCTAATAATGCATCATCGATATATTTTTCAACACGAATTAGCGCATCTTCATATCTTTCACCTCTAAGATCTAGCTCAAGATTAACATGAAAATCTTTACCTTTTACAGAAGTGACAGTTCGTTCTTTTACTTCTTTAGGAGAACTAATATATTCGATATCTTTTTCTTTAACTTTCATCTTAATAATACCGAGCTGAACTTGCCATTCACCTTCACTAACTTGATCAAGCAGTGTCCCTTTTTGATTAAAGCTAATTACTTTTACTTCGTCACCTTCACGAAGCTTTCTTTGTTTCTTCGGAGCTGCCTGAGGAATGGTTTTCTTTGGAGCATAAGGAATTGCCCCTTCCAAACGAGTTCTTGCCTCAATTAATTCATGATCTTTAATAGAAGCTAATTGGCTATTCTTTAACGATCTTAGCTCTTTAATAATTTCCTCAGCTTCTTGTTGTGCTACTCTGACACGCTTTTTCGCTTCTTCCTGTGCGCCACGATATAATTCATCACGGTGTTCATAAAATTCCATCATTTGCTTTTGTAAGTCTTTGAATACACGCTCTGATTCTTTACGGAAATCTTCTGCTTCTTTCCATTCTGTTTCTGCACCTTTTCTACTCGTTTCTAAAGATGCAATCATATTTTCAACTTCATTACTTTCTTCACTTACATGATTTCTTGCTTTTTCAATTACACGATTTGAAAGTCCAAGTCTTCTAGAAATCTCAAATGCATTACTTCTACCTGGAACACCAATTAATAGTCGATAAGTCGGACTTAATGTTTCTACATCAAATTCAACACTTGCATTCATAACGTGCTCTCGATTGTAACTATATGCTTTTAGTTCAGGATAATGCGTTGTTGCTACTACTCTAGCACCGTATTCACTTACCTCATCTAATATTGAGATTGCTAAAGCTGCACCTTCCTGTGGGTCAGTTCCAGCCCCTAATTCATCAAATAATACAAGACTACTATGATTCACATGTTTTAAAATATCTACAATATTCACCATATGCGAAGAGAATGTACTTAAGCTCTGTTCGATTGATTGTTCATCACCAATATCGGCGAAAATTTGCTCAAACACACAAATTTCTGAACCGTCTAGTGCCGGAATTTGTAGACCAGATTGTGCCATTAAAACACAAATACCAATCGTTTTTAAAGTAACTGTCTTACCACCCGTATTTGGACCAGTAATAACAATCGTAGTAAAATCCTTACCTAATTCTATATCATTAGCTACTACTATATCCCTTGGAATTAGAGGATGACGTGCTTTTTTTAATTTAAAATATCGATCATTATTTAAAATTGGTTTACTCGCCTTAATTGAATGCGAATAATTAGCTTTGGCAAATAAGAAATCCATTTCTGCTAAAATTTCAACATTTTGCAATAAATCTGCTGAAGCCTCAGCTACTTGCCCTGTTAATGCCATTAAAATTTTCTCAATTTCTTGCTCTTCTTTAACTTTAGCTTCTTGTAAACTATTGTTTAATGTCACGACAGCCTGTGGCTCAATAAATAAGGTTTGTCCAGAAGAAGATTGATCATGCACAATACCACCATAAACATGTCGATATTCTTGTTTTACTGGAATAACGAAACGATCATTACGAATCGTTACGATTGAATCTGATAACATTTTTTGTGCATTTGCACCTCTAGTTAGACTCTCTAATTTTTCACGAATTCGAGCTTCAGCTGTTCGAACTTGTCCACGAATTGTTCGAAGTGTCACACTAGCGTCATCTAAAACTTCTCCATTATCACCAATAGCAGCTTTTATATTTTTATCTAATTCTAATAAAGGAATGATTTGCTCACTTAATGATTCTAAGTATGGAATTTCTACTTCACTCTCAATTAAGCCCTCAATAAATCGAATCATTTGACGCCCAGCATATGTAACACCCGAAATCGCAATTAGCTCAGAAGGAGATAGCATTCCACCAATATCTGCCCTTTTTACTTGCATTCTTATATCCGATAATCCGCCTAGAGGTACATTTCCTCGTAGACGAATAACTTTCACAGCTTCGTCGGTTGATTCATGTAGTTCTACAACTTCATCATAACTAGTACTTGGTAAAAGGTTTTTTATCCGTTCCTTACCTAGTGAAGATGAAGCGTGTTTAAGTAATTGTTCTTTTATTTTATCGTACTCTAAAACTCTTAACGTACGTTTCATATGCCCCGTAACCTCCTTACACTCGATTACGTTTCCTTTCAATCAAGCTTAAAAGTTCGTGTAATTCAAATGTATTTACAATATTTTCTCTTTTTAACCAAGCCTTCTTGGCCGCACTAACCCCGACAGTCATATGCTCTAGCATATCAATGTTATGTGCATCCGTATTAATAGATAGCATCACACCAGCTTCCTGTGCCATAATTAACATTTCTTTATTTAAATCTAAACGATTTGGATTTGCATTTAATTCTAAAATTGTACCTGTTTCTTTTGCTACAGAAATTAATTCTTCAGCATTTACTTTGTACCCAGCTCTTCTACCTATTTTGCGTCCTGTTGGATGCCCAATCATGCTAACATAAGGGTTTCTCATTGCATTTTTTAAACGCATCATGATTGTCTCTTCATCTTGACTAAAGCTAGAATGAATTGATGCAATAACAAAATCAAGTGAACGTAAAACATCATCTTCGTAATCTAACGATCCATCAGGTAAAATATCCATTTCTACCCCATGCAGAATTGTGAAATCAGTGTATTTTTCATTAACACGCTGAATTTCTTCTTTTTGTTTCCATAAGCGCTCAGGAGTTAAACCGTTCGCAACCTTTAAATATTGTGAATGGTCTGTGATGACAATATATTTATACCCCTTCGCACGACATGCATCTGCCATTTCTTCGATTGAATAGCCACCATCACTCCATGTAGAGTGCATATGTAAATCAGATTTCATATCTTCTAAACGAATTAATGGGTAATCGTTTGTAAAAGTTGAAACTTCCTTTCCATCCTCTCGAATTTCAGGTGGAAAACAAGGTAAATTAAAGTGAGCATAAAAATCTTCTTCATTATCAAATGTTAGAACTTCTCCAGTATTAACATTCTCAACACCATACTCACTAATTTTTTCCTCACGTTCTTTAGCCAATTGACGCATAGCTACATTATGATCCTTAGAACCTGTAAAATGATGCAGCGTTGTCGCAAACTCCTTAGGTTGAATAATTCGGAAGTCAACTGAAATCTCATATTCAACACCTTTTAAAACAAGAGAAACTTTTGTATCACCTTGTGCAATTATTCGAACGATTTCCGGCATCGAAAGTAATTGTTCTTTAATGCTTTCCGGTTTATTTGATGCAACAATAAAGTCTAAATCTTTAACTGTTTCACGTACTCTTCGTAAGCTGCCTGCTCTTGAATACTTTTCAACATCGTTCATTTCTGCTAAATAAGCTTCAATTTTATCAGCAATTGGTAATACATCTGCAAGCGGCAAGCGTTCAGGCTGCTTACCAAACTCCTCAATTGATTCTAAAATATTTTGCTCTGTCTTTTTTCCGAATCCAGCTAGCCCTTGTAGCTTACCATTTAAGCATGCTTCTTTTAATTGCTCCATGCTTTCAATTTGTAATGTTTGATAAAGCTTAGCTACTTTTTTCCCACCTAATCCTGGTAGTCTGAGTAAAGGAAGTAAAGTTTTAGGCAATGATTCTTGTAGTTCTTCCAATACCGTACTTTTACCAGTTTCAATATATTCTAAAATTACTGCAGAAGTCCCTTTTCCGATTCCTTTTATTGCAGTAAAGTCGTCGATTTGCTCAAGACTTCTTTCATCAGTTTCTAATGCATTTGCCGCTTTACGAAATGCTGATATTTTAAAAGCATTCTCACCTTTTAGTTCTAAATAAGTAGCAATTTGTTCTAACAGTTTAATTAACTCTTTTTTGTGCATTTTAAGTCACCTACTTAACATAGAAATTGTTTTTTCACTAAAAATTCGATTAAAGTATCTCAGAACTAGAAATTCCGTTCCATAATTCCATTAATTGATTTGATATAAATGGTGTATGTTGAACCATAAAATACGCAATATTTGATTTATGTAATAAAACATGTAGCGTATCTATTGGTACGATTAAAGCGATAAAAAGCGCCAAAACCGCAAATAAATAAACCTCTATAAAACCAAAAATACCACCTAAGAAGGAGTTCATCTGCTTTAAAACAGGTAATTGGAAAACTCCATTTAATAATGAACCAATAAATGAAATAACTAGCCTTGTCCCAATAAATAGTAAAGCAAAGGCAATAATTTCATAGACAAACTGATCTGCGTTTACGACTTGACCACCGCTTATATGAATTGGAAATATTTTTTTAAGCGAAGTAGCGGTCTGCTCATAATAATGATAAGCTAGGTATATGGATAGTAAAAAACCTAGTAATCGTACAAGGCTGCTAATAAATCCTCTTCTCCAACCTGTCAAAATTCCTAAACTAAAAATAATAAGTATAATTAAATCAATCATTCTCGTTCTGCTCACTTTTCGTTTGTTTTTCTAATAATTTTTCGAGCATTTCAGCTCTTTCTTTTAATTTTACATAATCACTTACAATATTTATTGCTGTTAATACAGCTAATTTATTAGTATCTAATAATGGATTCTTTTTATTTATTTCTTTCATTTTATCATCTACAATTGAGGCAACATGGCGAATATGATCTGTTGACTCGTCACCAGTAATTGCATAATGTTGCCCATAAATAGTTACATTTAGTTTTTGTTTCGATGAAGAATTGGACAACTTCATACCTCCATTCAGCTATAAACATTCTAACCTTAACTATAACATGAAATTCAATACAATCAAAAGTATTGGAAAATATCCATTTATAAAGGAGAAATTTATGTCAAACACTGTATTAACAGTTTCTGAGGATACTCTCTTAAAGATGAAAGCACACTACCAAAGTAGCCTTCAATCAAAAGTACCACAAGGTGGAGTATTTATGGCCAAACCAAGTGGCTGTACAATCACTGCATATAAATCTGGTAAAGTAATGTTTCAAGGCTCAAATTGTGATGCTGAAGTAAGTAAATGGCAAGGTAAATCGGCTAGCCAAACTACTAAAAAGGTAAACCCAACAAATACGAAATCAACTTTACCAAAAAACTTTTCAAGTCTTGCAGTAATAGGTAGTGATGAGGTTGGTACAGGCGACTACTTTGGACCGATGACTGTAGTAGCTTCTTTTGTAGAACCAAGTCAATTCGAATTATTAAAAGAATTAGGCGTAAAAGATTCGAAAGAACTAACTGACGAGGCCATATGCAGCATAGCAAAAAAAATTGTTCATGTCGTTACCTACAGCCTCTTAGTACTACACAATGAGAAATACAATGCTATGCAAGAAAAAGGCTATAATATGAATAAACTAAAGGCTCTTTTACATAACCAAGCAATTCGAAATACTATTTCAAAATTGGAAGATAAAAAATATGACGCAATTTTAATTGATCAATTTACTCCTCCAAATCTGTACTACGGATATTTAAAAGGAACAAAAGAAGTTATTCGTGATAAAGTTCAATTCGCTACAAAAGCAGAAGGTTTGCATCTCTCAGTTGCAGTTTCTTCGATCTTAGCCCGCTATGCTTTCCTACAACAAATGGATCAATTAAGTGAAAAAGCTGGCATGACCTTACCAAAAGGTGCAGGAGCAAAAGTTGATCAAGCCGCTGCAAAACTAATTAAAATAAAAGGTTTTGAAGCTTTACGAAGTTTAACGAAATTACATTTTGCTAATACCGAAAAGGCATTAAAGATTGCTAAAAAATGATTTTCATCAATGCATTCTTACGGATATGGAAACATCAAAAAAGCTGTATTCTAAACATTCATTTAGAATACAGCATCTAATATAAATATTATGAAACCTAATAGGCTAGCAACTTGTTTTTGTTTTTTATATCGAAGCATCGGTTTAGATAATAAAAATAAACAAATCAAAAATCCAAAAGGGATCGGTAACCAAAATAACCTAAATGGTAAAGAAGCTAGTACATAATAACCGATCATTTGAAACCCAAGATTATTAACATCCCGCTTAATGGCATCTTTATAAACTGCTAACACTCCAACTAACAATCCGACATAAAGTAAAAAGATTAACATCAAGCCACCTCCAAGATTGTCCTACTAATAACCTATTCACCTATGGCTTGTCTAAAGACTCATAAAGAAAAATGTTTAAACATATTCATAACATGTAGAAACGAAGGAGGAATATTTAGATGAATAATTTAATAAACGAATTTAGCAGTCTAATCCAATCCGTTCCAAAAATCATCAGAGCCTTATCGAATACAGATTATAAACCAAGTCCTACAAAATGGTCTAAAAAAGAAATCCTCGGACATCTTTGCGATTCTGCTACTATGAATCATAAAAGATTTATAGATAGATTGTCCTCTAAAGATGAACTAGTTTTGGAGCTTTATAAACAAAACTCATGGGTAGAATTAAATGATTATCAAAATAGCTATACAATTGAAGAAATTCTTACGTTATGGACTGCCTTAAATTCACGTTTCATGATTGTGCTCGCAAACATTTCGGAAGAACAATGGAAACTACAATATACTAGTCAAAACGAAGAATCTGTTACACTGAGTTGGTTATTTACTGACTACATTGACCATATGAAACACCACTTAAATCAAATATTAGGATAGGATCAAGGTGTGCCATGAAATTTAAAGTGAAGAAAAACCCTCTATTAGTCGTCCTAATTCTGAGCTTAATTCCCATCATTATTTCAGTACCCATCATCAGCATAATTGAAGCTGATCGTACAGGAATCATATTAAGTTTAGTAGTTTTTGTCTTTTTATTACCAATATTGATTGTTCTAGCTTGGGCATTATTCAACACATACCATGAATTAACAGAAACCGAATTCAAATCAAAATTTGGATTTATAACAATTATCATTCCATATAATGAAATTAGAACAGTTAGTTTCTCGAATAATCCAATTTCATCACCTGCCTGGACCTTTAAACGCTTAAAAATCGAATACAAAAAGTACGGATTTGACTTACTTTCACTTCCTGAAAATGAAGAAAACTTTTTACAAGAAATAAAAAAACGATGCCCAGATGCTACTATTTTAAACCGTCAAAGAGCAGAAGATTAATTTTAAACTTTAATCAAAGAAAACTCACAAGGTAAGGTATATGTTCCTTGTGAGTTTTCTTTTTATATTCTTGATTTGGTAAACTGATTACTCCAAAAATAATAGGAGATTTCACTAATGAAACCTTTATGAGTTACTAAATTTCAGCTTTTTCCATTTTTACTTACTCATGAGCCCTTTATGAGGTACTATATCTCAGCTTTTTGCTTTTTTACTTACTCATGAACCACTTATGAGTTACTATATTTCATCTTTTGTTTTTTTACTTTTCATGAATCCTTTATTCGTATTTCTCTAATTTAAGACATTCACCAGCACAAAAAAAGTCTCATAAGCACTTTGACTTACGAGACCTTTCTTTACCTTATTAGTTATTAATATACTTCTCAAATACTGATCCGAAATCTTTAACTTTGTATTGTTCTCTTGACTTCATTAACCATTCAAAAGCAGCTTCATTAATTTCTTTAAAACTGTTCACTAAATTATTTTCATTTGAAGTTACTCGGCCTAATGTTGAAGAAGCAATTTCGATGCTTTCTTTTGCATATCCTAGTGCTTTTTCGTTTTCATGACTAATTTCAGCAATCATTAGTAAAGCTTTATACAGATCCTTAACTTGTTCAATATGTTTTTTATGAACATCAATCGAAAACTCTCTACCGCCAATATTGAACTTAATTTCAACATCTAAATCAATTGTACCAGCTGTTTCAAGTAAAACATGTGTGATTTTATGTGTGTGATAATTATAACGATGAAGTGTACGCTTCTTACTGATTGCACTTGTACCATCTAAATGAATTAAGGCTTTATTCGTAAAGCAATACTCATCTGATTTTGATTTAATTAAGAAATAAATTTTTTCATTATCTTCATGCATTACATAATCGTCAGAATCAACTTTGTCATAATTTTTCGGTTCAATAACACTACCTACATCACTTAAACCAAGCATATCTGCAGCAACTTTACCAAACATTAAACTTCCTCCTCTGAATAGTAGGTATGGCTAATTGTATATTTATACGCCTTTTAAACCCACTTTTTGACTATTACACTTCTGAATTATACATTAAATACAAAAATATGGGGATAGGAATAGTAGGGGGATATGGATTTTTTTTCCTTTTTTAAAAGGTCCCCTCGCTTCTAACTCGCCCCCCATACGTTATAACTTAATTTACTGTTGAACACATACCCTGTTGCAGACTATAATTAGATGGTGACTGTTTAAATTACGTTCTTTCATAAAGAACATTATTATATGAAAAATAAAGAAAAGGTGTCGATCTATGAGTATTTTAACTGTAAAAAACTTAAGCCATGGATTCGGTGATCGTGCAATTTTTAATGATGTATCATTCCGTCTATTAAAAGGTGAACATATCGGTCTTATTGGTGCAAATGGTGAAGGTAAATCAACTTTCATGAATATCGTTACTGGAAAATTACAGCCTGATGAAGGTAAGGTTGAATGGTCTAAAAAAGTACGTGTAGGTTATTTAGATCAGCATGCTGTATTGCAGCCAGGTATGTCAATTCGTGACGTATTAAAAAGTGCTTTCCAATATATGTTTGATATGGAAAATGAAATTAATGATTTATATGTAAAAATGGCTGAAGCAACTCCGGAAGAAATGGAGAAAATGCTTGAAGATGTAGGTGTTCTTCAAGATACTTTAACAAATAATGATTTCTATATTATTGATGCTAAAGTTGAAGAAATTGGTCGTGGTTTAGGTTTAGAAGATATCGGACTTGATCGTGATGTAACAGAACTTTCTGGTGGTCAACGTTCAAAGGTTCTTCTATCAAAACTTCTTTTAGAAAAACCAGATATCTTATTACTCGATGAGCCTACTAACTATTTAGATGAGCAACATATTGAATGGTTAAAGCGCTATTTACAAGAGTATGAAAATGCATTTATTTTAATTTCACATGATATTCCTTTTTTAAATAGTGTTATTAACTTGATTTATCATATGGAAAACCAAGAATTAAATCGTTATGTTGGTGATTATGATAATTTCAAAGGAATTCATGAAATGAAAAAATCACAATTAGAATCAGCATATAAACGTCAACAACAAGAAATCTCTGAACTAAAAGATTTCGTTGCTCGTAATAAAGCTCGTGTTTCTACTCGTAATATGGCTATGTCTCGCCAAAAGAAACTTGATAAAATGGATGTAATTGAGCTTGCACGTGAAAAGCCAAAACCAGAATTCAACTTCAAACCTGCTCGTACTTCAGGTAAATTAATTTTTGAAGCAAAAGATTTAGTGATTGGTTACGATGAGCCTCTATCAAAACCGTTAAATCTACGTATGGAACGTGGACAGAAAATTGCTTTAGTTGGTGCGAACGGTATCGGTAAAACGACGTTAATGCGTAGTTTACTTGGTGATATTAAACCAATTTCTGGTGAAGTTGAGCGCGGTGAATTCCTTCACATTGGATACTTCGAACAAGAAGTAAAAAGTGATAATAATAAAACATGTATCGATGAAGTTTGGGATGAATTCCCATCATTTACACAATATGAAGTTCGTTCTGCACTTGCAAAATGTGGTTTAACGACTAAGCATATTGAGAGTAAAGTTGCAGTTTTAAGTGGTGGAGAAAAGGCGAAAGTTCGTTTATGTAAGTTAATTAATCAAGAAACAAACTTACTTGTACTCGATGAGCCTACTAACCATTTAGATGTAGATGCTAAAGAAGAACTAAAACGCGCACTAAAAGAGTACAAAGGAAGTCTTTTAATTATCTGTCACGAACCTGAATTCTACCAAGGATTAGTTACAGATGTATGGAATGGCGAAAACTGGACTACTAAGGTGTTTTAATTAATATAAAAAAGAGAGACGAAAAAATTGTTTTCGTTCTCTCTTTTTTGTTTTTCAAACCTTTTAAAGTGAAATATTTTGACTAAGCTTTGATGTCCATTCACTTGGATGTTTTCTTTTCTTTGTTCCTTTTGGGATTGAATTGATATAACCGATATGAAGAGCCCCTAAAATTTTTCGATTCTCGGGAATACCCATCTCTTTGTAAAATTGTTTATCAAAAATATAAGGATTTGTTCGCCATACCATTCCAATATTTTTTTCCCAAGCTGCTAATTGTAAATTTTGAACAAATGCACAGGTTGCTCCAATCGCTTCTAGATTTTTCTTTTCATTTTCTGAGTGGTCTGCCGTAATAATTAAATGCATTGGTGTGTCGATGATATATGTTTTAAAGAATTCAGTTGATTTTTTAATTTTCTCAACTGTATATGTTTCAGTTAATTCCATTCTTTCATAGCTATCTACAATTTTTGAAGCATAATATTCTTTTTCTTTTTCTTCTGATACCATAATAAATTGCCAAGGCTCTTCTTTGCTGTGGAAGGGAGCATAAGATGCTGCTTCAAGTAGCTCCATTAAATCATCCATATTAATTGAATCCCTTTTTGTATCTCTAATCGTTCTTCTATTTTTAATAAAATTTAATATCGACATTGAACGTTTCCCCTTATTCTCTAAATATCTTAAATTCATTATAAATGTAAATGATAATCATTTTCAATAAAAGTTTTAAATTTTAATTGTTTTCTTAGACCATGTTAATCCTTTATGATTTGGATACATTGTTAATCGTAATCCTTACATAATTATTTATATGTACTAAAAATTAGAAAGACTGTGTTTTGTGTACTACGATCAAATCAAAAAGAAAACAGGTATTGAAGATAAAAATTTCTTCAATACCTGTTACTTTACATTTCTTTTGGAGCACGTATTCCTAATAATCTTAGTCCTTCTTCTAAAACAATTGAAACGACTTTAATTAATGCTAATCTACTCTCTAATTGGTCATCATTTGTTAGAATATGAGTATTTCCATAATATTTATTGAAGCTTTGTGCCAAATCTATTGTATATTTAGCAATGACAGATGGTTCAAATTGCGCAAAACTACGTGTAACTTTATTTGGGAACTCAAGTATATGTTTTATAATGTCCCAACTATATGAATCATCCAGTCCATCTTGTTTATTTAAATCCTGTGATGAAGCTTTATCTAAAATTGAATTTGTTCTCGCTATTGAGTATTGTACATATGGCCCTGTTTCACCTTCAAATTTTAGCATTTGGTCTAGTGAAAATTCGATGTTATTCATACGATCATTTTTTAAATCTTGGAAAATAATTGCACCGACTCCAACCATTTTTGCAACTTCTTCTTTATTTTTTAGTGTAGGATTTTTTTCTGCAATATTCTGACTAGCTAAGCTAATTGCTTCCTCAATTACTTCTTCTAAAAGAACAATTTTCCCTTTTCGCGTTGACATTTTTTTACCGTTTTGTAGGATTAAACCGAATGGAACATGTACCATTTCATTCGCCCATTCATAACCCATTTTCTTCAAAACTGTAAATACTTGATCAAAATGCAATGCCTGTTCTCCACCTACAACATACACCGCCTTATCAAAATCGTATGTTTCTTTACGATAAAGTGCAGCAGCTAGATCTCTTGTAGCATACAGCGTAGCTCCATCAGATTTTCTAATTAAGCATGGTGGTAATTCCTTTTCAGTTAATTCAACAACATCAGCACCCTCAGATTCCACTAAAAGGTTTTTTTGCTCTAGAAGTTCAATAACGCGGTCCATTTTATCATTGTAAAATGCTTCTCCGTTAAAGCTATCAAAGTTTACACCTAATAAATCATAAACTAACATGAATTCTTTAAGGGACTCATCACGGAACCACTTCCATAAATGTAAAGCTTCTTCATTTTTTTCCTCTAATTGCTTAAACCAGCTTCTAGCTTCTTCCTCAAGTTGAGGCTCTTTTTCAACTTCTTCATGAAATTTAACATATAATTTTAAAAGTTCTTTGATTGGATTTTCTTTTACTGCATCTTGATTACCCCAAAGTTTATAAGCAACAATTAATTTCCCAAACTGTGTTCCCCAGTCTCCAAGGTGATTAATTTTTATTGATTTATACCCATTTTTTTCAGCTATTTTAGCAATTGAATTTCCAATCATTGTTGAACGCAAGTGACCCATCGAAAATGGCTTTGCAATATTTGGTGAGGAACAATCAATCGCAACCGTTTTGTCTTCACCAATTACTTGATTTCCATATTCCTTCCCTTGACCAAGAACTAATTCAATTACTTGCTTACTTACTAGCTTTTTATTCAAAAAGCAGTTTACGTACGGGCCGTTCGCTTCTACTTTTTTAATTAAATCATGATTAATCTGTAGTGCAATTTCCTTTGCAATTATAACTGGAGATTTTTTTAATGCTTTTGCTAATTGGAAACAAGGAAATGCTAAATCACCTTGATCTGCATAATTCGGTTTTTCAATAAGTGAGTTAATTTCAGTTAAAGTTAGTGACCCATTTAAAGCTTTTTCAATTTGTTCACTATACATATTTACATAATTCATTAGGATCAATCCTCTCCAAAATATAAAAAACCCGTCTCTATCATAAGAGACGGGTTTAACTAATCCGCGGTACCACTCTAATTGTTCAAATATATTGAACCAGCTTTAAAATTTGTTAACGAGGTCTTCCCCGGCAAAGTCCTACTATTATTTCAGACTGCTTCTCCGAAGTGCGCTTCATCATATTCGCTCTGTTAGGCTTCCACCATCCCCAACTCTCTACAAGATTCAAAATAAGATTACTCTCTTCATCTAAAAATTTTCAATATTCATTTTTTCCATTTAATCATATCTAATGTAGAAATTCAAGATTAAATATTTTTTGAACTTTATGAATGACACCATTTGTTGACAACCTTAATAACATAAAATTGAGGTGGAATTCATGAAAAAAAACCCAATAACTTTAAGTCTTTGTATGATTGTTAAAAACGAAGAAGCTGTACTTTCCAGATGTTTATCATCTGTATCTAATATAGTAGACGAAATTGTCATTATTGATACTGGTTCTACAGACAAAACAAAAGAAATAGCTAAAAAGTTTACAAATTCAATATATGATTTTACTTGGATCAATGATTTCTCGGCAGCAAGAAATTTTGCTTTTTCTAAGGCAACGAAGGACTATATTATGTGGCTAGATGCTGATGATATTATCACTGACGAAAATGCGAAAAAATTACTTAAATTAAAAAAGTCATTATCTAAAAATGTCGACGCGGTCGGAATGAAATATCATCTAGCTTTTGATGAAAATGGTAATCCGAGCTTTAGTTCTGTACGTAATCGAATCGTTAAGCGAGAAAGAAACTTTAAATGGATTGGTTTCGTACATGAATATTTAGAAGTTTACGGCGAAATTATTCAATCGGATGCTGCAATTATCCATCAAAAAGACAAAGAGTTTTCTGATCGCAATTTAAAGATTTATGAAAATGCGATTTCTTCAGGTAATGAATTAAGTCCGCGTGACAAATACTATTATGCAAATGAATGCGTAGATCATCAGTTATACGAAAAGGCAATTGAATGGTATAAATTGTTTCTTGATGAAGGAAAAGGCTGGTACGAAGATAATATTCAAGCATGTGGTAAAATGGCAGACTGCTATTTAAATCTAAACGAATTGGAAAACGCGATAAGTAGTTGTCTAAGATCTTTTTCATATGATGGTCCACGTGGAGAAAACTGCTGTCGTTTAGGATTTGTATATCTTCACAAAGGTGATTTTACACGTGCTATTTCATGGTATAAACTTGCCACACTTGTTGATGTTCCTACAAGTAGTCCTTTTATTAATCAAGCATGTTACACTTGGTTACCTAATCTACAGCTATGTCTTTGCTATAGTCGATTAGGCGATCAACTTACTGCTAGAAAATATAATGATATAGCAGCAAGCTATGTTCCGAATAACCCTTCTGTTCTTCACAACAAAGAGTATTTCCGCTCATATTTTAAAGATCAATAACTTACCCTTACTATCTACTAACTTTATATTTCCTATCCTATCTGTTTAGTAACTATAATAGATGATTTGGAAACTACTAATTAAGTATATCAACACTAAATTATTATCAATCATTTAATACAAAATTAAAATTATAGAAAAGGGTGATAGCTTGATCACAGTCAGTTTATGCATGGTTGTACAAAATAATGAAGCCACAATTGAAAGATGTTTAAGTTCAGTTAGTAGCTTAGTTGATGAAATTATCATCGTTGATATGATTTCCCACGATCGAACGATTGAGCTAGTAAGACAGTTTACAGACCAAATACATGTTTTTGATGGTGTGGATGAAATAAATGCATTAAATTTTTCAAAATCATTGGCAACAAAAGACTTTATACTTTTACTAAACCATAGTGAAGTTTTACTAGAAAATGATCGTTTAACATTTTCTAATCTAAAACAATCAATAAACAATGAAGTTTATAATGTAGCTGTCGATTATCAAATCGGTTGGAATGTAAAAAGTAAACAAATAATTAATAGATTATTTAAAAGATTAAGTCCAAAAAGTCATTCCCCGAATATGAAAAATGAGCAAACCTCTAAATCATTTTCTACTAATCTTGTTATTACAGATCTTCCTTTTACACAAAATACAAAAGAAAATATTCAAATATATGAACAAATGCTAACTAACAACCTCAAGCTTTCAACAATGGATTTGTTTTATTATGCGAAAGAATTAAGCTCAGATCATCAACATGATCAATCAATAAAGTATTTTTTAAAATTTTTGAGATTAGATCAGCCTTTTGAAGAACTTAATATTCTTGCTTGTCATTATATTGCTAATTGTTATAACGAGTTTAATCTAAGAGACTTAGAAACTACTTGGTTATTAAGAGCTCTTAAATATGGCAATACCCATCCAGAAACATGTTGTAGATTGGCTTATACTTTTTTTGAGAAAAATAATTTCAATTCGGCTATTTATTGGTATAAAGAAGCAATCTTAAATAAGGTGAACAATCGTTTAATTCTTCTCAACCCATCATGTACTACATGGCTACCACATTTACAGCTAGCTGTCTGCTATGACAGAATAGGTGAATTGCACCTTGCAAATGAGCACAATGAATTAGCCTATCATTTTTACCCAACACACCCAAGCATTCTTTCAAATAGAGAATATTTTTCAAATAGATTAAATAACGAAGGCAGCTGAGGACTCTCAACTGCCTTTTAATCATTTTTTTCTTATTAACAAGAGCATATTATATATTTCAAGATTTGAAGTTAGTTGTTCAAGATTTATTCCAAAACTATGAGCTAAATGAACTACTTCTTCAAAAAACAACTTAATATTTAAATCTACATTTATTTTTTCATTCTTTTTCGTCGTCACTTCAAATTGGTCAGTTGGAAATAGCGTATTAATTGTTTGAGGCGTGAAAAATCTAATATTTTCTTTTTTCAATATTCCCGCGTGTAAATAATTCCATTGGCCTTGTAATAATTGAAAGAGAACTTCACCATGGGAAACATTTGGAACTCTACAAATAATTGACCCAGATGGTTTTAATAGATTGGTAATTTCTTTTACAAAACTCCAAGGATCTACAAGCTGGTTGACAATATTATCAATTATGATTAAATCAAAAAACGCCTCGGGGTAACTGTGGGAAACTTCTCCAATTCCAATTTTATCAATCCTCTTGTAAAATTGTGATGCAATAGAGGATAATTCTGAATCACTTTCTGTTCCATATAATTCACATTTATATAGATTTTTAATTTCTAGACCTGTTGCTCCAGCTAAGCAACCAACTTCTAATACATTATTTGTGTTACCTGGTACCATCTCAATAATTTCCGTCTTCGGATACCCAATATCTATTAATTTGTTTCCCCACTTCTCGATATACTTCATTCTATTTTCAATATATAGGTGATTTATGTTAATATCACTATTTCCATTGAATGTCATGTGCCCATAATGATGAACAAATGAATCTAATGCAATATGCAATTCATATCCTTCTAAAATAGTCCTTAAACAAATATCATCATCTTCAAATGACCCTAGTTTAAACCTTTCATCAAATCCTTCTAATCGATCAATTAATTCGCGTCTAACTAATAAACAAAATCCTACTAATCTTAATACTTGCTTTGACATTCCTTTTACACTTGCACAATATCTTAATGAAAAATCATTAATTTCTTGATCATTTTGATAATCAACATTAATTCGCTGTAATCCACTTACATAATTACTTACAGGTCCAACCATGCCAATTTTATCATTACTATATAAAAGAGTAAGCATTGCATCTAACCAATTTTCTGTAACGATTGTATCATTATTTAAAAATAACAAGTTATCACCTGTAGCGACTTCAATTCCTTGATTACAACCTTTAGCAAACCCCATATTTATCTCATTAAAGATTGTAATAAAGGAAGGATATTTTTTTAAGTAATCTCTTGTGCCATCAGTCGAGCCATTATCAATAACAATAATTTCTACTTCATCTTCCTTTGTATATTTAGCAAGACTTTCAAAGCATTTTTTCGATACCTCGAGCTGATTATAAGTCAAAATAATAATACTAGTTTTCAATTTAATAAACACCTTCTTAAAATCTCACTGCATCAGCAAGTATGATTTTTTCAATCTATACCAATCATTTATTAATTAACACATACATTAATTAACATATTCAAAGATAGAATATTTGGTTAGTATTAATTCAACAACTATAAACAAAAAAATCCTCGCTAACAATAGTTAACGAGGACGGTCATCACCTTAGGATAGATTACTAATCTCTAAAAGTGATTGTTAAACAATACGATGAACTGACCAGTTGATACCTGCTGTATTGTTTCCACCTAAAGTAAGCGGTACAGTTAATCCGTCAGCCTCGTAGAAGAGTCCAATCACATCTCCAGCAGTCAATTCTAAGTCTCCAGTAATCGTTACAGTTCCATCACCTAAAATTGCTCGCAGATTTAGTACTAGTGCAACATTTACATCTAAAATTGGTACTAGTCCACTTAATAAATCATCAGTCGTTGGTGATGTTCTGCGGAATACAAATGAAGGATTTATACCTGCTCCGAGTGATGCAGTTAAAGTTGCTGTAGTAGAGTAACTAATTGTAGCTTCAAAAGTATAACGCCCTGTTGCTGGAACAGTGAAATTACCTGTTGTTGGATCAAAAGTAGTTGCATTGAAGAATGGACTTGCAACGCTCCATCCAGTTAACTGCGTACTTGCAGCAGTACCAACGGTTGGAATAAACGCAGAGAAACCTGTAGAAAGTACATTTGGACCTGTTGGACCTGTTGCTCCCGCTGGACCTGTCGCTCCGTCTGTTCCTGTTGCTCCTGTTGCTCCTGCTGGACCTGTTGCTCCTGCTGGGCCTGTCGCTCCGTCTGCTCCTGTTGCTCC
>NZ_FOMF01000019.1:0-49110 GCF_900112535.1 Bacillus sp. UNCCL81
AAATGGCAGGTTAGTTCAATAAAAAATCACATAATTATGGTAAAATATACCAAAGAGGTGATGGGAAATTATGAAAAAGAATTATACAGTTTTCTTTTTGTTATTGTTTGTTGCATCTATTGCTGGGGGTATGGCACTTAAAGATTATTTAGATTATTCAATGATTATAGGAGTTGGATTAGCTATGATATTTCTTTTTGCTTCAGTTTATTCTCTCGGAAAAAAGAATAGGGATAATAACTTTAATAACTAAATAGTTTATGCAATTAACGCAGTGCCTTAGTTGTATATCGGTAGGGGTTCATAATTTTACTAAATAGGGGTGAGAAAGTGGATAATATATCTTCATATTTTATCAGTTTATTAATTCCTTTTCTTATGGTTATTATTGGAGTTGTAAATAAAGTAAGGGCTCCCAAAAAAATCAATCATTTTTATGGTTATCGCACTTTTCGTTCTATGGCATCACAAAAAGCTTGGGATCATGCTCAAAAATTGTTAGGTTATTATTCCGTTAGATTTGGCATCTGTAATATTGCGATTGTGATATTACTTTTGTATCTTTTACCTTTTTCAGTGGATGTAGTTACGTTTATTAATATGGGGTTAAGTATAATTTTTTTATTTATTCCTATTTTCTTTATCGAAAAAAATTTAAAGAAAAACTTTCAGTAACATAACTTAGATTTTAAAAGTTCTTATTCAACTAAAGCATGCGATAGTTACATAAGAATATTTAATTTACTTGGTAAATAATTTCAATATCTCCATCGACAAAGCCTATGCCTATTGCCTCTACACTCTTAAGTATATGTCTATACGTTCCTTCTTCAAGGTAGCGTTTATTAGTAATGTAATGTAACTTTTTCCTTCTTCCCAATCTTGAATTTCACTTGTTCTTTTAATGAAACAAAGATTTTCACATGTTGTAAAAAAGTCAGTACACGCCCAATTTGGATCTTCTTCATCAAATTCATCAGAGCCAATTAGCTCTATATCATATGTATCTTCTGAACCCTCATATAAATTAAAATTGAATGCCTTAATTCCAGTTGGAATGTTTTTCTCTAAAACTTCATTAATGGTCCACTTTTAATTTATGAAAGATAAAAAACTTCTGTTTGTCACATGGACGATTGTCAGATTCACTTCACCGTAATTTACAAAAACTAAAAGAAATATTTACAATATTACTAAATTAAAATGAAACACTCCTACTATTCTAATCTTGTTAAATAAATTTTAGAAAAGATCCAAGGAGGAGAATTATGAAAAAAGGACGTTTGACTAAAAAAAGAGCAACGATAGTATTAGCACTAGCATTAACGATTCCCGCTGTAATGCCTGTTTCGGCCATGGAAAATAAAGGACATGTAACGATTGATTCTGTAAAATTTAATGGGATGGATGCACCAAAAACTATTGATAAGATGGTTCAAACCTATTCGAACGCATCTCTGGAAGTAAAATATAGTAATGGTGAAGTAAAGAATTTCCCGCTTTCATATAACAGGCTTTTCAAATCTGAAGATAAAATCGCAATGAACAATGGAGAGTTAATTCCAGCTGGTACACCAATTGATGTGAACGGGAAGCCGATTGTTGATAACAGTGTACCAGGAAACTCTACATATTTTGTATCTGATGCTCCCGATTCCAATAGTCTGTTAGACCCTATTGGTGGGAAGATTTATATGGTCACCCATTATGAATATCAAACATTTGATGCCGCTGGTAATTCTGCTTATGGAATCGTTCCTGCTTCGATGTCATTATCAACTATCGAGCAGGATAAGAATTCAGGCAAACTCACTCCTAAAAGTGTAAAAAAAATTGATTTCTCTAGCGTAAACGGTCTTTGGATCCCTTGTAATGGTTCTCTATCGCCTTGGAATACCCACTTAGGTTCTGAAGAGTATGAACCGGATGCACGTAGTTTTGAACTAAATCCAACCTCATCTGCAAGGACTTCCGTTGAAAGCTTTGCCCAGCTCTATTTTGGGGATAAATTAAAAGCAAATCCTTATTTCTATGGATTTATTCCAGAAATTAAGGTAGATAATCATGGAGCAGCTTCCGTTTCAAAACACTACAGTATCGGCCGTTTTTCTCATGAATTAATGAAAATGATGCCTGATAACCGCACTGCTTTCTTTGGTGATGACGGTTCCTACACAACGATGTTTATGTATGTAGCCGATAAAGAGAAGGATCTTTCTGCTGGTACACTTTATGCCGCGAAATTCCATCAAACCGGGACGGAAAATGGCGGTTCCGGAAACCTGGAATGGATTAATTTAGGACATGCTTCCGACGAAGAAATAAAAGCAATAATTGATAGAGGCGTGAAGTTCAGTGATATTTTCGAAATATCTGAAGGACCTAAAGAAGGATTCAAAGCGATTAAGCAATACACATATGGAAAAACAGAATACCTAAAAGTAAAGCCTGGAATGGAAAAGGCCGCAGCATTTTTAGAATCCCGTCGTTATGCAGCGATGCTTGGTGCTACCTCCGAATTTAATAAAATGGAAGGTGTTACTTTCAACGAAAAAGATAACAAAGTGTATATTGCCATTTCTGACCAAAGCAATGGTATGCTTGAAAATGCTAGTGATCCTTCCGATGATATAAAACTGCCAAAAATTAAATCTGGTGTTACCTATCAATTGAATTTGACAGGTGATCAAAAAGACAGAAGCGGACAAAAGATTTACAGTCAATATGTGGCAACCAATATGCTTGGATTAATTAAAGGTGAGGATCTACCTGGTCCAGATGCATATGGGAACACAGCTAATGTGGGGAAAATAGCGAATCCTGACAACTTAAGCTACTCAGAAGCACTAAGAACATTATTCATTGGTGAGGACAGCAGCATGCATACAAATAACTTCGTATGGGCTTATAATGTTGACACTAAAGAATTATCAAGGATTTTATCGAATCCTGCAGGAGCAGAATCAACAGGTTTGTCTGCCATCGATAATCGTAATGGATTCTCCTATATTATGAGTAACTTCCAGCATCCAGGTGATGAATTAGAGGGTAAAAACATTACAGCTGTCAATAAAGCTGAATTAATAAAAGCAATGGAAACTGAAATCGGTATTGATCGTACAGGTGGCGTAGGCTATATTTCTGGTCTGCCATCAGTTGAAGACCTGCTAAATACGAATAGAGATGTGAACAGCATCTTTAAAAAATAAACAAGTAATAAGCTATTGCAATAGAATATAAGGTTTAAACTCCGGTGTTCAATGAATACCGGGCATGATAATTTAATTGTAATACTTGTACTCTGTAATTGACAGTGTAGGGGTCCCTGGTTCAAGTCCAGTTGGGATCATAAAGAATAAAAGGCTCAAACCTAAATGTTTTAAGGGTTTGGGCTTTTTCTTTGTTTTCAATTACTTCTATTTTTTGTTATGAATAATATTCATTGCACAAAGACTGCACAGAAACTTCACGAGTACTTTAATCTAAACCAAATTTCTCTTCGAATCGATCAGCTGAATTCTTCTGCATTTCTTCATTGGAATGTGAGTAAACTATATAATTCAAACAAGGAGACCCTACCGGTCTTTTCATTTAGAAGAAGAGTATGGTGTACAAACGATAACAAGTAAGGAAACCAAATGCCGATGTAGGGAGTCGGATAGCAGCGTAGTACCTATGAAGTTGGGAAATGCCAATGGAGGAAAGGCTGCTACCAAAGTATCACCCTTAATAGGGACACATTTACTACACACAGAGGTAGAATAAATGGAAACAAAACTATTAAGGATAGTAGAATTAGCAATTTTAAGATTGCTACATTCTGTGAATGATAACTTGGAGGAGCCGTGTGCATTAATAGTGCAAGCACGGTTCTGAGAGGGGGGGAGTTCAATTTACCGCAAGGTAAAAAGACTCCATTCTACTCGACTAGTTTTACAACATTTAGAGGGTAATCATTTGATTATCCTCTATTTTATTAAAAAGGACTAATTGACTGTTAAAAAGAATAATAAGAAGAAGGTACTTGAAAAGTTTTAAATTTGATGAGAGGTGGAGATTCGTGAAAGTACACGATTGTCCTAATTGTAATACAAATAGTAGAGAATGTATTTTTGTCATCCAAAATGCTCCGAACTTATCGGAAGAGATATTAAAGTGCAGTATTTGTTCCTGGATCGGCAAGTGGTCTGACATGACAGTGCGGGAGGTCAAATTACCGGAGATTCCAGGTGGGATAGTGATCCCTGGTGTTGAACCTATTACTGATTATTATGTACTTCATTCAGATCAAATTAGAATTACTTATACAGGAGGGTGTTGTCCTCATTGTGGTGGAACTGATCCTTTATGTTGGTGCATGATGTAATAAACGATTAGGGCCCCAAACTTGGTAAGCATTATTAACTTTATAACACATAGATAATAAATATCATATTGAACTTGCGTATGCGCTTGTTGTATAACGAATATGCTGATTTGCAGACTTTCTTATTTTACTAACGGATTTTTATCTATAAAAAACCAACGTAATTTTTGAATTAATCTTATAGTTCTTAACGAGGTGATTTTTATTAAATCATGATCATTAGGAGGAAGACAGAGTGTCAAATGAAATTAAGAGTTATATTGACTATCAAATGGTAAAAATTCCAGGGGGAAATATAGAATTAAGAGACGATAGAATAAAAAGTAAATGGAAAACTGAAATAAGACCATTTCTTCTTGCCCAGTATCCTGTAACTATGGGGATATACAATACTATAACAAATACATCACTTAATACTTTTGTCAGCGATCTAAAACCAGTTGTGAATATTTCTTGGAATGATGCAATTTCTTTTTGTAATCTACTTTCACATAAAGCAGGACTGAAAGAGTGTTATTCAATAAGTAATGATGGTGAAAACATATATTGTGATTGGGAATCAGATGGCTATAGACTTCCTACAGAAGCAGAGTGGCAATATGCGTGTAAAGCAGGGACGACGGGTTATAGATACGGTGAACTTGATAAAATTGCCTGGTATAATGAAAATTCTGGAGATAAAATACATGAAGTAGGAAAAAAGGAAGCGAATGCATGGGGTCTGTATGATATGTTAGGAAATGTTTGGGAGTGGTGTTGGGATTTATATGATGAACAGGTCTATGGATCATATCGAATTTTTCGAGGTGGTAGCTGGGCAGAGGTAGCAAGAGGTTGTGGCGCTTCATGTCGTCGTCGTAGCCATCCGTCATTTTGCATAGACGACCTTGGATTCCGTCTTGCACGGTCTTTTTAATTTCCTGAAAGGAGGGGAACAGTTATTAGTTAATGCTTAAACGTTCTTATGCAACTGATATGAACGAAACTGTCAAACCACCAAACCAAAAAGGTTTTAATTTAGAGATTTTTCATTTTTTAGACAGACTTAGATTAAGACTACCAACCTAGAATTTAAAAATTAGATTTTCTAAGTCTGTGAATGACAACTCTATAATAGTAGATTTTTTTGTATTATGTCTTAATAGCTTGGCACGAAGGCAAATAAATTAACGGAAATGTGAGTTCTTGTTCAACTAAAGCAATGCGATACTTCAATAGAAGGTTGCTTTTTAATTGTACTAAAAAGCAAATTATTGAAAGAAATGAATCGAGAATCTTTTGAACTACTTTAGTTTGATTTGTTACAATTACTGGAGGAACAGTAGGAAGAGGTAATATTAATGATAAAATTTATGTATATGTTTTGCTTGATTGTATGGGGACTTAATTTTATTGCTGTAAAAATTCAAGGAACTCCAATAAGCTTGGAATTATCCTTAACTTTTCGACTAGTTATGACAGCCTTTTTATTTTTAGTTCTTGTTTTGTTCATTCGCCCAAAGGGTAGACCAACAATAAAGGATCTCCCCTTTGTAATGGCATTTGGTATATGTAACTTTGCATTAAGCTATCTGTGTCTTTATTACGCTACAATTTTGAGTTCTGCAGCAATCGTAACACTGGTATTTTCTTTAAAAGTGATTTTAACTCCGATTGCTCTCCGGATTTTTTTAAAAGAAAAATTACATTCGCGAGTTCTAATTGGAGGTATTCTTGGTGTAGTGGGAGTGTGTATTCTAATTTATCCTTCACTGGAAAATTTTCAAGGGTTCCATGACATAAAAGGAATTATTTTCGCTTTCCTAGGTACTCTCCTAACAGCGGTTGGTGACGCCTGCTCGGCAAGAAATGCAAATCGCAAGGTTGATCCCATTTATGCAAATGCAATTGGATTTACGGTGGGCAGTTTATTGATGGGAGCAATAATACTGTTTCAAGGGAAAGAAATTATTATTTCAACTTCTTTTACGTACTTATCTGCGTTGCTATATTTAACGCTGGTCGCTTCTTTTGCTGCATGGTTATTCTATTTGAAGCTAGTAGAAAAAATTGGAGGAGCTCAAAGTGGCTATATGGTCGCCCTTTTCCCCGCAATTGGTGGAGTAGCCTCTGTTTTAATCGGTGAGTCTGATCCATCAGTGTATTTGATTGCTGGTTGCTTATTTTGCTGTATTGGCGCCGCGATTGCATTAGGTTTTGGAACGAGAAATCAGAATATGAAATTGCCTATACAGGGTTAACTAAGGCTTTTCTTGTGTAACTAATGTATTGCTTTAGTTATATAACGGTGGAAAAGACTTCCAACAAGTAAGGTGAATAATTAATACAATACATAATAATTTTTATATAATAAAGTACAGTTACATTTTTCTTTTTTACCAATATCACCTATTTTTTAGGGAAACTCTTTATCCTACGAGTTTCTCTTTTTTGTCAGTCTAAACATAACAATTTTAATAGATAAAAAGAGCCTGTATCGAAAATTACTTGGTATTTGAAGATACAGGCTTTTAATTTCAACGATTAATAGTTATATATATTAGTTGATTACAAGAAGTAGAGCTTGATCTCATTTTAAAAAAGAGAAGGCATAAGAAATGTAGTCAATGCCTGCAATTTAGTAGTCAGTGAAACTAGGTCTACTCAATTATCTTGTTAAGAAAGATTATGCTACATTTGTTTGCTTACCGGAATCAAGTGATTTAATATAAGCTTGCGCTTTTTGTTTATCGAATTGACCTTCTGATTTAGAAATAACAACTGCCGCAAGCGAGTTACCTACGACGTTAACTGCTGTTCTCGCCATATCTAAAAGACGGTCAATACCTGCGATAAACGCTAATCCTTCTACCGGAATTCCAACTGTACCGAGCGTTGCCAACAATACAACAAACGACACTCCCGGAACCCCTGCAATTCCTTTAGATGTTACTATCAATACAAGTACTAATGAGATTTGGTCGCTAATCGATAAATCAATACCATACATTTGTGCAATAAAAATGGCCGCTAATGCTTGATATAACGTAGAACCATCTAAGTTGAAAGAATATCCTGTTGGGATAACGAACGATGTGATTCCTTTAGGGCATCCAAATTTCTCCATTTTATTCATAATACGAGGTAAAACAGTCTCAGAACTAGCCGTTGAATAAGCAAGGATCAGTTCATCTTTTAATAACTTAATAAAATGAATAATGTTAATGCCTGCCCATCTTGCAACAAGTCCTAAAACAACTAACACAAAGAAAATCATCGTTGAATAAACAAGAATCGTTAACTTACTTAATGGGATCAGTGATTGGACACCGAATTTTGATACCGTTACACCAATTAATGCAAATACACCAAATGGAGCAAACTTCATGATTAGATTTGTCACATAGAACATTGCTTCAGCTGTTCCCTCGAAAAACTTTATGACCGGTTTTCCTTTTTCACCGATCGCTGCCAAACCTAGTCCGAATAAAACAGAGAAGAAAATAATGGCTAACATGTTTCCTTCTGTCATTGCTGAAATGATATTTGGTGGAACGATATTGACGAAAGTTTCAGCAAAACCGTGGCTTTTCGTCATTTCGGTTGTTTGTATATAGCTTCCGATATCTGTTTTCTGTAATGATGACATATCAACGCCGCTACCGGGATGAAAGATATTTGCCGCTAGCAATCCAACAAGAATGGCAATAGTTGTGATGATTTCAAAATATAGAATCGTTTTACCACCGAGTTTACCAAGCTTTTTCATATTCCCAACGCCGGCAACACCGACAATTAAGCTTGAGACAACAATAGGAATAACAATCATTTTGATTAAACGAATAAAAATATCTCCAATCGGTCTAAGGTATCCTTCAATATTTGGATTTCCATAAAAGGCAGCTCCAACTGCGATACCTAAAATGAGACCAATTACAATCTGCCAAGCTAACCCGAGTTTTAGTTTTTTCATCCCATACACCCCTTCAAGGTTATTAAGAATATAAATGTAAGCGATTCCACTCGAAATCATACCGAATCATACAAAAACCTACAAATAAAAAATAAAAAATAAATAATTTTCTCACAACTATTTCAATTTTCCAAAGGTTTGAGTAAAATGTTTAATGTTTGGAGGTGTCGAACTGAAGGAACGAATTTTAGCAGTTGTATTTTTGATGATAACCGTTCCGCTCGCTGGAGAGTTTAAATTCTATCCGTTCAATGATGCTTTCCGTGTCAGCCTGGGGACTCCGGCATTTTTCTTATTTTTGTTATTGGGAAGGGTCATTCACCCGAATATTGCAGGAATTTTGACTGGGACAAGTGTGTTTGTATTTCGTTTTTTTTTGGCGGTCCTAATCAGTGGTATACCAGTTGATGAGGCATTTTACAGTCATTTTCCGGTACTCTTTTATTACGTGGTGTTCGCTTTCATCTTTCATTTTACTAAGATGAATGAGCAGCATAACAAGCCATTTATGATAGGGTTACTAGGAATGGTCATAGAAATTGGTGCAAGTTTAGTTGAAATGGTGATTCGATACTCTATAGCTGATAAAATGATTGCATTTCACTCAATCGAACAGATTATCTTTATCGCGTTTATTCGAAGTTTTTTCGTACTTGGCTTTTTTAACATTTTTAAACTGAGAGAATCAAAATTGGCAGTGGAAGAGCAGCGTAGACAAAACGAGCAAATGCTGTTGTTCATTTCGAATTTGTATGAGGAATCGGTACAGCTTAAGAAAACAATGCAAAATGCGGAAGAAATCACCCGCATAAGTTATGATTTTTATCGTAGGTTGAAATCGGAAGTTTCTCATGTCCATTTTTCCCAAACCGCACTGCAAATTGCAAGTCTCGTGCATGAAGTAAAAAAAGATAATCAGCGAATTTATGCTGGACTATCACAGTTGATTTCTACTGAAAAGCAAGAGGACTACATGGGAATTGAGTTATTGAGTAACATTATTCTTGTTTCCAATAGACGGTATGCAGAGTTATTGAATAAACACATTTCGTTTTCTATGCACCTCGAAGGGGAACATCCGCCATATCATGTCTATAGGGTATTATCTTTGATCAATAACTTGATCGCAAATGCGGTGGAAGCTATTGAGCAAGAGGGACATGTATCGTTGTATGTCATTCGAAGAGACTGGATTGTAGAATTTCATGTTAGTGATAATGGACCAGGTATTGCACCGAAGTTTAAAGAAGTCATTTTTAAAGAGGGGTTTACATCTAAGTATGATGCTTCCGGCAATCCTTCTACAGGAATTGGACTTTCATATGTGAAACTAACCGTGGACAAGCTTGGCGGACATATTAAGCTAAAAGAAAGTCATAATGAAACAGTATTTGTCATCGAGCTTCCAATTAATGCGATGATACAGAAAGGATAAATCAAATGAATTATTTTATAATAGACGATGATCCAGCTATTAGAGCGATGCTGATAGACATGATTGAGGATGAGGATTTAGGCAAAGTGATGGGTGAAGCAGAAGACGGATCATTGGTAGATAATGACTTGCTTGCGCTCAAAAAAGTAGACGTAGTACTTATTGATTTACTGATGCCAAAGAGGGATGGAATTGAAACAATTCGTGTTCTTTCTTCTGAATTCAAGGGGAAATTCGTGATGATTTCGCAAGTAGAGGCAAAGGAGCTCATAGGGGAAGTATATAGTTTAGGAGCAGAATACTACATCACTAAGCCGTTAAACCGCATTGAAATATCAGGAGTGTTAAAAAAGGTTAACGAACGGGTGATTCTGGAAAAATCAATTCGAGGCATACAAGAATCGTTAACTTTATTAAAAGGTCATCAGTCGCCACCATTCGGCTCGTCTCATACAAAAAACATAATCGAAGCCGGCCGTTCATTGATTTCGGATTTAGGGATTATCGGAGAAAGCGGTAGTGAAGACTTGATGAATATTTTAGAATTCCTGCAGGACCAAAAACAAAAGTTTGGATCCTTCTACATCTTACCGTCTCTAAAAGACATATTTTATGGATATGCAAAAAAAACGCTTGGAGAACAGGCTACCGAGGCGGAAATACAAAAAGAATCGAAAGCCTCCGAACAACGGGTTCGCAGAGCTATTTACCATGTGCTCATCCATATTGCCTCATTAGGATTAACAGATTACACGAATCCAAAATTCGAAGCGTATTCATCCACATTTTTCGATTTCTCGGAAGTCCGAAAGAAAATGTTAGAGCTTGAAGGTAAAAGTGAAAAAAGCAATAATCAAAGCCGAATCAACATGAAAAAATTCATTCAATCGCTCTATTTAGAATCAAAGCAGTTGGTGGATTAGCCAATAAATTTGTTTCTTCAAATTGCAGGTAGTGTAAAAGTATTGTAGTCAGGTTGTAACAAGGGTACGGATATTAAGCTAATGCTGTCTTTGTTTATTCAATATTAGAAAAGGATATGAATATAGTCTTTCTACACATTTTCTGAATATTTTTCTTTGTTGAAAAATGCTTTGTGTAGTTACAAATCGTATGATAAGATAAAAATCGCGTTCAATTCAAACAATTAAATTTTTATGGTTTTAGTTGTCTGAATTTTCTTTTTTCGCAAACAACTATGAAAGTACTAAATAATTAAAATTGGAAAAGTAGCACAAGAATTTAGAGGAGGTTTTTATGAATTTATTTCGAAAAAAATCAGTATCGAGTGGATTATCTAACAGTTCACTTAATAAAGTTTTAGGTGCATTTGACCTAACAATGCTAGGAATAGGTGCAATTATTGGTACCGGGATTTTCGTTCTAACTGGTGTAGCAGCAGCAGATTATGCTGGTCCAGCACTTATACTTTCATTTATAATTGCAGGTTTAGCCTGTACATTTGCTGCATTATGTTACTCTGAATTTGCATCAATGATTCCTGAGGCAGGCAGCGCATATACGTATAGTTATGTCGCATTCGGTGAAATTGTGGCATGGATTTTAGGTTGGGATATGGTACTTGAATATGGACTGGCTTCATCAGCTGTAGCTAGTGGATGGTCTGGTTACTTCCAAAGTTTATTATCAGGTTTTGGAATTCATTTCCCAACAGCATTAACAAGTGCATTTGATCCTTCTAAAGGAACTTTTATAGATTTACCAGCAGTTCTTATCGTATTATTAGTTACATTCGTTCTTACTAGAGGTGTAAAAGAATCTGCAAAACTAAACACTGTAATGGTAATTGTTAAATTAGCAGTAGTAATTCTTTTCATCGCTATAGGTGTTTGGTATGTTGAGCCAGGAAACTGGACACCGTTTATGCCAATGGGATTCTCTGGTGTAACAGCTGGAGCTGCAGTTGTTGTTTTTGCTTACTTTGGTTTTGATGCAGTAGCTACTGCTGCTGAGGAAGTAAAAAATCCTCAACGTAACTTACCAATCGGTATTATTTCTGCATTAACAATTTGTACAATCTTATATATCGTTGTTTCCTTAATTCTTACGGGTATCGTGCCGTTTGATCAACTTGGTGTTAAAGATCCTGTTGCTTTTGCTTTATCATTTATCCACCAAGATTGGGCAGCTGGTTTCATTTCACTAGGTGCAATAATTGGTATTACTACAGTTTTAATCGTAATGATGTTTGGACAAACACGTTTATTCTACTCAATCAGTAGAGATGGTTTACTTCCGAAAAAATTATCAAAAGTTAATGGTAAAACTCAAGTACCGGTTGTAAGTACATGGGTAACTGGTGGATTAGTTGCTGCATTTGCTGGTTTAATTCCATTAAATAAACTAGCTGAATTAACAAATATTGGTACATTATTTGCCTTCTCAGCTGTATCACTTGGCATTTTAGTCTTAAGAAAAACTCATCCCAACTTAAAACGTGGATTTAAAACTCCTTGGGTTCCTGTTGTTCCAGTATTAGCAATTTTATTCTGTGGATATTTAATGTTCCAACTTTCAGCATTTACTTGGAAGGGATTTGTAGTTTGGTTAGTAATAGGTTTAGTAATTTACGCTACTTACGGTTATAAAAACAGTAAGTTAAATCAGAGTGATAGTATAGAAGAACCACAAATAAAGCTGCATAAATAAAAATTGGGCTACCCCTTAAGTTAAGAGAACTGACTTTTGGGAAGCCCTTTTAAATACAAAAAATCACCTATTACTAAGTGGATTGCACATACTTCCTATGCAAGTTCTTTCCGTCATAACAAAATAAAACTGTTTTCCCTTCAAATTAATTCCAAAATGTATTGGTCGTCTCCATAGCTGATTAATATAAGCTAATCACAGACATTTTCCCAACTCATATCACTGATTTTTTATTCCTTGCCTTGTTTTTGGAACATGTATATATCTTCTTGTGTTCTTTCGAAGATTTGAGTATTTGGTAATATTATTTTTCGGAATTCCATTTTGTATTTGGAAAATCTCAAGTTTATGGACAACATTACTGCCTGTCTTATGACACTAAGGAAAGGAGATTTTTCGATGAACTCCACCAAACTATGAATATAAACAAATTACAGATGTAACCGATGAAGTTATTAAAAAATTTTTTCAATTTGACTTTCTTCAATAATTTTTAGAAGAATTGGTATCTGCATGTATTGTTTTCCAATCGTCTTTTTTAGTTGAGTAATCAATAACTAATTACAATATGCACCCTACCTCAAAATAAACAATTACTTTTCAATTGCACAGAAATTGCACGGACATATTAGATTCAATAGAAATAAACGAATTACAATGAATAAAATTTCATCACCCATTGATTTACTGGACTTAATTGAACTAAAATATTCATAATTACTGGATAAGACTCGTACTCTGTAATTGACAGGGTAGAGGTCGCTGGTTCAAGTCCAGTTGGTATCATACTCAAACCTCTTGTATATCAAGAGGTTTTTTGTTTTATAACAGTATCCGATTTATAAGGAAACAGCTTTTTGGGGCAGAAAAACTTTATTTTATCATCCTTAATAGGGATACATTTACTACACACAGAGGTAGATATAACAAATGGAAACAAAACTACTAAGGATAGCAGAATTAGCAAAATCTGATCCTAAAATGCAATTTACATCGCTTACACATTTACTAGATAAGCAATCATTAGTTCAATGCCACATTGAATTACCAAATAAGAAAGCAACTGGGATAAATGGCACAACGAAAGAGCAATACAGTGGCAATCTCGAAGAAAATCTAGAGGATTTAGTAAGTAGAAGGTAAAAAGACTCCATTCTACTCGACTAGTTGAATTAGAAAAATAAGAGCCTGTATCTATAATTACTCGGTAATCATAGATACAGGCTTTATCTTTTTGGTAAATTTGTAGACTATATTTATATTTAATAAATGGCCTTCTCTTTTTTGACATAAAAATGGGTTTAATGAAAAATATTTATTTATTTTTTTAAAACAAGACAAAATGTTACATTTTTAGTGTATAATTTACAATTGTATTAAAATTTGGTTAAAGGGGGATTTTTATGTCTATCTTACAAAAACAAGATCTATCATCTGAGGATTTACAGCTTTTAAGTTCAGAAATGACTAAGAAGAAGAAATCATCTGGAACAACTTGGTTATTATGGTTATTTTTAGCTAGTTTAGGAGGGCACCGTTTTTATTTAGGTAAAACAGGTTCTGCTGTTGCTATGTTATTAACATTAGGTGGATTAGGAATTTGGTCATTAATTGATTTATTCTTAATCAATGGTATGATCAAGAACACAAATGAAAAAATTGAAAATGAAATCATTTCAGAAATTCGTTTAATTAAAAACGCTAAGAAAAATTCAGAAATCGCTTCTACAAAGGAATAATTTTCATGAGTCATTTCAAAAGTAATCTTAATAAAAAAGATCTTACTTTAGAAGAACTTGGTTTTTTAGAAACAGAAATGTTGAAAAAAATGAAAAGTAAAGATGCTGCCTGGGGTTTATGGGCTGGTCTTCATTTTTTTGGAGCACATCGTTTTTATACTGAAGACTATAAATATGGTGGTGCAATGTTTATTTCCATGATTTTACCTTTAATTGCAATTATTTTTTTATTATATACAGGTACAATTAATATATTATTTTATATTTTTCTATGTTTTACAGCATGCTCCTTATTGTGGAGCTGGGTAGATGCATTCTTCTTGAATTCAAGAATAAACAATTTCAATGAGACTGTTGAACAGTCTATTTTAGATCATATTCGAGCAACTAGAAATGCTTAATATGAAAGAACAGGGCAAGAAAAAAATTGTCTAGATCTAATTTTAAAAATGATAGATAAATAAAAGGACATTACATATTTGAACTGCACCCCAATTGTTAGACACCACTAACATTGGGAGGTGCAGTTTTTTTATGGTCAAATATACTTTAGAACTAAAATTAGAAGCCGGTTTATTTTACAGAGTCATTTCATGAAATTGAGGTAGGTGATGGAGATGTTCAAATTGTTCAAGTTTGGATGGTATCCATTACGAACTAGAAGATGAATTTGTTTTAAAAAATGGATGATCAAGTTTTGAAGATTTATTAAAGGAAATTGATCCAGATTTAATTGATTTTCATCGAAAAAGTATAATTGATTGAGGAAGAAACAACTTTTTTTACTTTTTTATAAACTATCCTTTATGCAACTACCATGGGAGTACTAAATAAACTTCCAACTTCCATTAATAGGTTAGAGAAGAGTGGGGATTAATTCGAAAAGGAAAGAAACCCCCACAAGAATTCGCGAGTGGGATGTATAGGTAATTTAAACTAAAATCATTAAATTTCACCATGACTCCAAGGGTTCCCGAGACTCTCGAAACCAAACATTATATATAGAAAAAAAACGGAAAAATGAGAATTTTACACCATACAAAACTTTCGTAGTGTAAAATGAGAATGCTACGGATAAGGAAATTTTATCCAAATTACACATAGAGGAGAAGGAGTGGTTGGTTTTGAAGAAAGTTGTGAGTGCGTTTGTGGTTATTTTGATGTTGATGTTTTCGTTTCGCGGGGTGACCTTTGCGGAGGAAAATACAATTGAAAATGGCGTGCCGATCACAAACCAAATTGCAAAAGGAGCAACACAACGTTTTGAGTTCTCAACAACAAAAGACGGAGAAGTGTACATTGTTTTAGACAAAACAGTAGGATCCTATAAGGTATCGTTACTCGATGAAAATGAGAATGAATTGGAAAGAAACTGGACAGGCGGATCAGGTGATGATGCCTATATTTCGGTGGAAGTACCAATTGGAACCTACACGATTCAAGTTGAAGAAGAAGGATATACAAATGTTTCTGCGCCAAGTTATCGTTTAAAAGCGACATACGCGGCAAGTTTCACTAGAAATGCAAAAAGTTTTGAAAGTAATGACACTCCCGAAACGAGCATGACTGTTCCAAATGGGGAGTTTGTCTCGTCAACTGCTGAAACAGAGCTAGATAAAGACGTGTACCAATTCATTAGTACAAAAGACGGTGAAGTCTATCTTGCGCTGGATCAAACAAAAGGAAGTTATCGTATAACACTTAGCGATGTGAATAAAGAAGAGTTAGATGATGAATACACAGATGGTTCTGGTGATTCAGGGGTGATTCAATTAAACGTCCCAAAAGGGAAATATTATGTCACAGTTGAACCAAGTGATTTGAGCGGACTAACGGCTGGTACTTACCGATTAAAAACGACTTACGCGTCGTCTTTCACACGTAATGCAACAAGTTTCGAACCGAATGACACGGTCGAAACAAGTCTGCCGATTACATCAAATGTGAGCTATTCTTCGACTGCTTATTCGATAGATGACCGAGATATGTATCAGCTAACGAGTAATAAGGACGGTATCGTATTATTATCTTTAGATAAAACCATCGGTTCGTACTGGGTAGAGCTGCTTGATCAAAACAAAAATCGGATTGATTCAGAGTACACAGACTATTCTGGAGAGAACTTAAACCTGGAATATAACTTACAAAAAGGGACGTATTATGTAGCAATTCAACCTAATGATTTCAGCGGGATCACATCAGGTTCTTACCGCATTAAAGCAACGTTTAATGATAAAACGCCAAGCATTGATGCGTTATACGATCTCGACAATACTGTAAAAGGTTCAGCTGTATCGGGTACAAAAGTAATTGCTGTAGTTGGAAGTACAAAACTAGCTGAAACAACCGCAAAAGATGGAAAGTACAGCATGACGATTCCTGTACAAAAAGCAGGTACCGTTATTGGAGTATACGCAATCGATGGTATAGGGAATAAAAGTACAACGAAAACAACGACTGTTGTGAATGCAACAATCAAAGCAGGATCGAGTTCTTACAATAGTATCAAAGTGAGTTGGAACCAAATGCCATTAGCAAGTGGCTATGAAGTATACCGTTCTACATCAAGTACAGGAAGTTACACGAAAGTAGCAACGGTTACAAGTGGTTCAACAATGAGTGCGATCAACACAGGTGTCACAACTGGTTCAACGTATTACTATAAAGTACGACCTTACAATGTTGTAAATAATGCAAAAGTGTACAAATCTTATAGCCGTGTGGCGAGTGGAAAAGCGATTCCAGCTACACCATCTGGATTGACTTCGAAGAAAGTGAGTTCGTCTTCAATGACACTGTCCTGGAAAAAAGTTGACGGGGCAAGTGGCTACAAAGTGTACCGCTCAACGAGTGCAACTGGAACCTACAGTGTTGTCGGGAAGATCACAAGTGGGATTACGGTTAGTTTCACGAACAAATCGTTGAAAACAAAAACGACGTATTACTATAAAGTAATGGCGTATCGAACAGTAGGGAGTACGACTGTTAATAGTAATCTTTCGCCGATTCTGACGTATAAAAACTAAATGAAAAGAGTCACTCGAAAGCCGAGTGACTCTTTTAGAATTTATGTGATGAAAAACAATTGAACAAAAAAAGGACTACCTAATGGTATTGATTGTTTTAAACAATCGCTTCCGTTTCAGGTTGCTTAAGGCACTCACTTTCTAGAAATTTTACTTTTGAGTCAAAACGTTCGACTAAAAAGTCGTTACATTCGTCAAGGGTAGAGAAATTTCGAGATTCTAGCATTGCGAAATAATTAAATTGGTTGGAAAAGTCGCTTTTTCGAATTGAAACAACTTTTGTAAGTGATTTACTCTAGCTGGGGAGGAAGGTCGAGCGATTATGGTGCCATTATAGAACCCAACAATTACCCAGATCATTCACTAGCTATTAAGAAGTAAATTATGATTTTAAATCGTGATGATTATTTTACAATGAGCAAGCAATCAAAACTCCTAAATTTGAAAATTAGTCTAAAACGCTATCTACTTAAAGATGGCGTGTTTTTTTTATATTAACCGATTATAGCAATAGATTTCATAAAATCAGAACACTAGTTAAAAATTAAACAATACAAATTAATTATCAGAAAATTTAAAATAAAAATATGAACGCTTGTTCAAAAGTAAATCAAGGAGGATTTTTGTATGTCAAAACGCAAATTGATTCATGCATCAACGGTTCTTGCTTTATTTCTTTCATTCGGGTCTGTTATGTCTTTTGCATCTGCAAAAACAAATGATTCAATTAAAAGAGAAACCAAAAACACAGTTATCTCAACTAAATTATCAGTGAAAGCGAATACTGATATTACGTCGCCTGAGGAAAATCTTGGATATAGTCTAGGAACTCAAGCCTTTATTTATGGGTATCCTTTACTCACGTTGGAACGTACGAAACAACTAAGAGCCACTACTCAATCAAAAGATTGGTTATTATTAAATAAATTTCGATATAGCGAAACATTAGCGACAGCAGATGAGAAAAGTGCAATGGCTCCAAACAATGATACTTTATATTATGATGCATGGTTAAATCTTTCTAAGTATCCCGTTATGATAAATGTACCGGATACAAATGACCGTTACTATAGTATTCAACTAGTTGATGCTTGGGACAACACATTTAACTATATTGGTCGACGTACGACAGGGACAAAAGTTGGTCACTTTGCAATTGTATCGCCTAATTGGAAAGGTGCATTGCCAGAAGGGGTTACAAAGATTCAAGCACCTACTGATCACGTTTGGGCTTTAGGACGAATATTCGTAAAGAATGATGATGACTTAGCAGAAGCAGTTAACTTAGAGAAAAAGTTTACAATTACGAAATTAAACGGGAAGGATCCAATATTTAAAGAACGTAGGAATGATTTATTAACGAGTTCAAAAGTGGAAGCGTTGTCAGCAAAAGAATTCCTAAGATTAATGAATGAAAATATTCTTAAGAACATGCCATCTCAAGAAGAGAATACTTTATTAGATCAATTTAAAGAAATTGGTATTGATTCAACTGTAAAAGATTCATTAAAAAACATTAGTCAAGATACATTAAATGGAGTGGACAGAGCGATTAAAGATAGCATGGACATCATTAAATATAAAACTCAACAGCGTGCGTATACAAAAGATTGGCGTTTTAGTTTTGATGGTGGTGTGTACGGTCATAACTATTTATTAAGATCGGTTATTGCATATAATGGTACAGTTGCAAATATACCTGAAGAAGCGCTTTATTCCAGTACTTTAGTTGATAGCACAAATACTCAATTAAATGGAAAAAATAAGTACGTACTTCATTTTGATAAAGGTAGATTACCAGATGTACAAGCATTTTGGTCGCTAACTATGTATGGTACAGACTTTTTTCTAGTAAAAAATCCAATTAACCGCTATAAAATTGGTAATTTTTCTAATGAAATAAAATACAATCCTGATGGGTCACTAGACATTTATATCCAACACGATTCACCGAAAGGAAAAGAAGCCAATTGGTTACCAGCTCCAGAAGGTGACTTTAAATTAATTATGAGATTTTATCAACCTAGTTTTAATGTGTTAAACGGAAGTTATAAAATGCCTTCTGTCCAAAAAATAGATTAATAAACTCAGTACCGACATTTTCACAATACGTAAACTTAAAATATGGAGAGGGATGTTCCCAGATTTTTAGTTAATTGATAAAGCTTTGAATACTAGTAATCAAGCATTGCACAGTTTATAAAACAACATTTTAGAAAAAAAAAACAGCCCCCAACTTTTTATGAGGGGGTTGTTTTAGTTTATTCTATTTCTTTTTTTAGTAATTGAAGAAATCTCTTTGTGATACTTGAAACGGGTTTATTGTTAGCCTGAATATACCATATAGGATTTGGATTAAAATTAGGTAATTCAATTGGAATTGTGAACATCTTACCGGTCAATACATTTATATCTGAATCTAAAGTCTTATCATATGTTAATGTGATTGCCAAACCTTCGATCACAGCTTTTTTTATTATTTCTGTGTTAGTAGCAGAAAAGAGAATGTTAACCTCATCAAAAAATAAGTCAAATATTCGCTTTACGTGCGTACCGTCATATAAAGCAAATTTCTCATTAATTAAATTTTCCGGGGTAAGTGATTCATAACTTCTTAACAGAGAATCCTTACCGACACATATACATAGGTTACCTTCATAAATTTTTTTATAATTAATATCTACTTCACTCTTTAGCTGAAATTCATTGATCGGAAGTAATCCTAAATCAGATTTACCTGACTTAATATTGGCCAATACTTCCATCGGACCCATTTCATACATATAGACATCAATTTCGGGAGATTCTCTTTTAAGTTCTAATATTGAATCAAATATTATATTCGTCACGCTCGGTACGTAAGCTATTTTTAATATAGTTTTCGATAAGTTAGCTTGAATATTTATCTCTTCTTTCATTTCTTCGTATTTAGATAAAATTTCAGCTGCTTTTCTAATAACAACCTGTCCTTCCTCAGTCGGAATTGTCCCAGTTTTAGTCCGTGTAAAAATCTTTAATCCCCATTCTTTTTCCATTTGAGTAATGAACTGACTGATTACAGAAGGAGAAGTATGAAGTTTCTCTGCAGTTTTTATGATTGATTTTTCTTTCGCAACCTCTATAAGATAGTTAATTTTTTCTAAGTACATCTTGATCCTCCGGGTAGTTTGGGAATTCCATACAGCATTTAATTTTTTATTATACATGAGAAGGCAGAATATTTGTTGAATTTCACAAAATTTGAATTGGTAATTTTTATTAAAAATTATTATTCTGCAAAACAAAATTCTCTTCATAAACTTATCAATTCAATAATTTTTTTTTTACGATTCATGTCCCACATGGAATTTCGTGAAATTTAAATACCAATTAAATAATCCCTATTATGCTTGAATAAGCAGAAAATTTAAAATTATTATAGGCAAATAAATTGTCTAAATAAGGAACTATTTCTGATAGATTACTAGAAATATGTTTTCAGGGTATAAAACTAAAAAAATGGGGGTAAGAGAAAGGTATGAGAAAAGCACGGAAAAGTAAAATTTCTAAAAGTGTTGCAGTTTTTGCATTAACTTCAAGTGTAATGATTGGGGCATTTGGTCATGTATCAAATGTTACAAAAGCAAGTAGTATCACGAATGCTGATAATATGCTTGCTAATTTAATACCAGCTCAAAGAGCAGCAATCAACCAACTTTCTACAAATGAACAAACGGTACTTAATATTTCTTCCCAAATTGATTTAACATCAACAAATCAAACATCTGTCATTGTTGAATTTTCAAACAAACCAGCTAAAGTTGCACAAATTGAAGCAAGTGTAGCGGGGAAAGAACTTTCAAAATCTGAAGCAGAGGACTTAGTGGATAAAGACCACGAAACATTTAGCCAAGACGTTGGGAAAGTATTAGTTAATGATAATAATAAAAAAGTAGATTACAAGATAAATCATTCATACAAAAATGCATTTAACGGTGTGTCAATGAGTTTACCAGCAAACCAAATTAAAAACTTGTTAAAGTCAGATGCAGTAAAATCGGTATGGAGTAATGAGAAATTTACGATTGATCCACCAGCTGAATCAAAGTCTGAACAATTAAAAGCAGATGAAGCAAATGTTTCCAATTATACTCCTTATGACGCATTAGATCGCTTACATAAGGAAGGGTATACCGGAAAAGGAATTAAAGTAGGGATATTAGATACAGGGATTGACTATCATCATCCAGACTTGAAAGATGCATATAAAGGTGGATATGACTTTGTTGATAATGATAATGATCCAATGGAAACCACCTATGCTGATTGGGTAAAAGCAGGAAAACCTGGTACTGCAAATGGAGCAGACTACTATACAGAACATGGTACCCATGTAGCAGGAATTATTGGTGGACGAGGTATATCGGATAGCGAATACAAAACGGTAGGCGCTGCTCCTGAGGCGGATCTTTATTCTTACCGAGTTCTTGGTCCGGGTGGTAGTGGTACAGCTGAAGCAATTATTGCTGGAATAGATCGAGCAGTAAAAGATGGTATGGATGTTATCAACATGTCATTAGGGAATACATTAAATGACCCACTTTATGCGACATCGGTAGCTGTTAATAATGCAGTATTAAGCGGTATAACAACTGTTGTTGCAGCAGGGAATACAGGCGATAAAATGTATACAGTAGGATCGCCAGCCGCTGCAGCTTTACCTATAACAGTAGGAGCATCATCAATTGCTTTAGATATTTTCCAATATGCTGGCGTACAAAATGGAGCGAATTATTCTTTAAGACAGTTAGCAAGGAATTATGCAGACGATTTAACAACATTAAAAGGGAAAAGCTATCAACTTGTTGATGTTGGACTAGGTAATACATCCGACTTTAATGGGAAAGATGTTAACGGGAAAATTGCATTCATTAAGCGTGGCTCAATTGGATTAATGGATAAGATTAAGAACGCAAAAGCAAAAGGTGCTATTGCTGTATTAATGTATAATGATGAAACAAATAAAGCGGAAGGCCCAATCCAATCATTCCTTGGAGAATCTGTAGATGCAATTCCAGCATTTTCCGTTTCGAATGCAGATGGTTTAGCAATCTCAGCCGCATTAAAATCAGGTAAATCTGATTTCACTTTTGGTGACTATACAAAGTTAAAAACAAATGGTGATGAGTTAGCTACTTTTAGTTCAAGAGGACCATCTCGTGTAAATTATGATATTAAGCCTGAAGTAACTGCACCTGGTGTATCGATTCTTTCAACAGTTCCATTCTTTGTAAATAATAAAGTAGCGGATGGATCAAAACCAGAAGATTATAAATATGCTTATGAGCGCTTATCTGGTACTTCAATGGCATCACCTTATGTAGCAGGTGTTTCAGCTTTATTATTACAATCTAATAAGGACTTACAACCAGAAGATGTAAAATCTATTTTGATGAATACTGCTGATCCATTATCAAAAGATTATAGTGTATTTGAAATAGGTAGTGGACGAGTTGATGCATATGAAGCAATCCACTCAAATGTCGAATTAGAAGTAATTGATCAAACACCAACAATTATTAATGGGAAGCAAAAATCGATCAAAGAAATAACAGGTGGAATGAGCTTTGGCTCAATTGGGTTTGAAAATCAAGATATTACAGACTCTCGTAGCGTTATTTTGAAGAATCGTAGTGAAAAAACAAAAACATTTAACGTAAATGTAAAATTTCAAACTGGATTAAGGGGATCTAAAGATGCTGCAGCAAATGGAGTAACATTGTCTGGTCCTACATCCGTTAAGTTAAATGGAATTAGTCAAAAATCAGTTAAGTTCGACTTGAATTTTCCTAAAACGGCTGAAAAAGGAACATATGAAGGTTATGTAACGTTTACGAATACTGCTGATCCAACAGAGCAATACCAGATCCCATTTGGAGGACGAGTTGTAGAAGAAGGAATTAAATCATTTAAAATAGATAATCCATTATTTGGTGTTGATACGATTTGGCCAGCAAATGCAAATCCCAACCTAGCGTTCGAGTTTTCATTAAAAACACATATGAAAACGTTAGATGTTATCTTACAAGATGCAAAAACTGGTGAAGACCTTGGGCTAGTTGGTTCCTATCAACCAATTACTTTAAATGAAGACCAAGTTTACACTAATTTCAATGGCTTTAATTCTTACTACTATCCATTTACTGGTGACCAAAAAAATCCGGTTAGTAATGAACCAGTAATTGCAAAAACCGGACATTATAAATTAAGACTTGTAGGAAGTGACGAAAAAGGGAAAACATTCTCTGCTGCATCAGACTTCATTTTTGAAGCTGGAGCTCCAAAAATGACGACTAGCTTTGATTCATTAGATCAAAAAGTAATTGAATATGACGATAGTCAGTTTGATGCAAATGGACAATTTTTATATGATTTTAACATTCATTTATATGATCCAGAAACGGATGAAGCGAATCGCTTAGGTATCCCAGTAGATCAGTCAAGTAATTCAGTTGTTTCGTTTTACAACGGTCCGCGTCCTGCAAATCCAATTCATACTGATATAAATGGCGATTACCATGATAAGATCCTTGTGAAGAAACAAGATAAACCTTTAGAAGTATCATTTTATGGTTTTGATGCAGCAAGAAACTTTAATTTAAATGCTTCAAATAGGTACAGAGTTGCTTTTGTTGACAAGTCATTACCTTACTATTATTTAAAGGCAAATAAACAGAGTATTACAAATGGAGACACAGTAAATTTCACTGTTCGTTCAAATAATGTGAAAAACTTAAAAACAACTAAAATTACGATTCCTGTAATTAACGGTGAAGGTTCAATTGATAATGTAGTTGTAAATGATGCGGTGAAACAGTATGGTGATGCAAACGTTTCATATACTACTACCCCTTCTGGATCAAAAACCTTATATACAATAACGTTCAATTATTTAGGTAATAAAACATTACCGGAAGATTTACAACTCTTTAACTTTGATGTAAAAACTGCCAATATCTATACGAAAGCTGTGCCTTATGATTGGTTTACAATGAGTGCATCTACAATTGATCAATCGAATGTCACAACAAATGGAGTATATGCTTTCATGGAAAGCTTTACGTTTAAACCAACATATTCTAGATTAGATGGTGCAATCAAAGCTGAGGGATTCTTAAATCCAGTAACTGGTAGTGAAAACTATGCACTTGATAAAAGTAAAATAGGAGCTAAAGTAACCGTTACTTCGTATGACGGTAAAACAGTTGTGGAGCCTACATTAAATAAGGATGGTCAGTATATTGCAAATACACTGAAAGTTGACGAAAAACCTTATACATTAAAAGTAGATATTCCAGGTCACTTTACAATGAATAAACAATTTACTTTATATGACGAAGTCCGTGGCGAAATGGTAGGAAAGAGAATAAACTACAATTTATCAACAGCTGCTGCAGGTGATGTAAATAAAGATAATGTCATTGATATTTTAGATGCATTAGCTGTACAAACGTTTTGGGGTACAAATAAAGCAACTGCAGACTTTAATTTTGATAAAGTAGTAGATCAAAAGGATATGGCCTACATTATTAAAAACTTTGGATTACAAAATCCAAGTGTAGAAAATGCACCGAAACCAAAAACGACATATAAAGGAGCTACTTTAGATAGTATTTTAAGTCAATTAGGTTTGGAGTAAAGAGTTTAATATTTTAAAAAAAGCATCCTCAATTTCAGAGGATGCTTTAAATTTGCAGAAATTGTGATGCATTGTTGAATTCTGTATTTTTGCTGACATTTAAATAAAGTTGCTAGTCCCTCCCGTCACAAAAATATTTTTCTAAATAAATCATTACTTTATCTAGAATTTCACGAATTTTAAATACCTGTTAAATTTTTCGTTTAACAAATAACTATGCAGAAAATTTAAACTAATTATAGACAAAATATTTTGTCAAATTTAGTAGTTTCTAGTACTGATTAATAGACTACTAGTGTTAGTGATTTATTCGTTATTACTAGAGATAAAAATGGGGGTAAAGGAAAGATTATGGGAAAACTTGCACCAAAAAGTAAGATGTCAAAAAGCTTTGCTGCAATTGCCTTATCATCAAGTGTTGTTTTAGCTCCACTCGGACATGTAACAAACGTTACAAAAGCTGAAAGCCTTTCAAAAGCCGAATCGATTTTAGCTAATTTAAGTCCGGCACAAAGACAAGCACTAGAAAAACTTTCGACAAATGATCAATCTGGTTTATTTTTAGATGAAAATGTGAACCTAGAAAGTTCTAGTAAAGTGTCTGTAATTGTTCAATTTAAAAATAAACCTCAAAAAGCAGCTATATTAGAAGCTGCAGTAAAGGGCGAGACCTTATCTAATGAGCAAGCAAAAGCGAATGTTGAGTTAGATCATTCAACATTTAAAAACGATTTAGAAGCTAATTTTAAAACAAAGTCAGATGGAAGCTTTAAAATCAAACGTCAATATAAAAATGCATTTAATGGTGTAGCACTAGAAGTACCTGCAAATAAAGTAAAGGATTTATTAAAATCAGATGCAGTTCAAGCGATATACAGTGATTCAACTGTTAAAGTAGAAGAGCCAACAAGTGAAGCACAGCCTTCAAAAGAAGGTCAAGGACAAGGAATGGCCGCAGAACGATCTTATTTAAAGATCGACAAGCTACATGATGAAGGATATACAGGTAAAGGAGTTAAAGTAGCAGTACTTGATACGGGTGTTGATTATAATCATCCAGATATTAAAGATGCATTCAAAGGTGGATACGATTTCGTTGATAACGATAATGATCCAATGGAAACAACATATGCTGATTGGATTAAAGCAGGTAAGCCGGGCGGAAGTACTGGGGCTGCTTCATATGTAACGGAACATGGTACTCACGTTTCTGGAACAATTGTAGGACAAGGGAAAAATAATAGTAACTATGCAACAACTGGAATAGCACCAGATGCAGATTTATATGTGTATCGAGTTCTTGGCCCAGGTGGAAGTGGTACTACTGAGAACATTATTGCTGCGATTGATCAAGCTGTAGCTGATGGAATGGATGTAATGAATCTTTCACTAGGTGCGAACTATAATGACCCGTTATTCCCAGAAGCAATTGCAATTAATAATGCAGTATTAAGCGGAGTGACAGCTGTGGTAGCTGCAGGAAATTCCGGCAATGGAATGTATACGGTCGGATCGCCTGGTGGAGCAGCATTAGCTTTAACAGTAGGAGCAAGTGATGTACCTTCACAAATTCCAACTATGAAGGGTCATCTTGATACAGCCAATTCCGACATACGTTTATTAGCAAAAAACTTTAGTGATGATATTTCAACTTTATTAAGCAATACTTACGACATTGTCAATATTCCTGGAATTGGACAAGCAAGCAATTATAATAATCTAAATGTAACCGGTAAAGTGGTACTCGTTGCGCGTGGAACAAGTACAATTAACGATAAAATATTACAAGCTAAATTAAAAGGTGCTGCAGCAATTCTTATTTACAATAACAATCCAGATGAAGGATATTTGCCTTACTACTTAGGTGAGGGTACTGATTTTATCCCATCTTTTAATTTAACAAATGCTGATGGGCTTGCACTACAGCAAAAAATTACATCAGGTAATACAAAGTTTTCATTTAGTGATTTAGGACAGTTATCAACAAAAGGTGATAACTTAGCTGATTTTAGCTCTAGAGGACCTACTCGAGTAAATTATGAAATAAAACCTGAAATTACAGCTCCGGGTGTAAGTGTTTTATCAACGGTACCTGGCTTTATTCATAGTCCAAACGATCCAACCAACTACCAATATGCATATGAACGTATGTCAGGTACGTCGATGGCAACACCTTTCACGACAGGCGTTGCTACCTTATTAAAACAAGCAAATCCAGATTTACAACCTGAAGATATTAAATCGATTTTAATGAATACAGCAGATTCGTTAAGTCAGCCTTACTCCGTATTTGAAGAAGGCGCAGGTCGCATTAATCCTTATAACGCAATTCATTCTACAATTGAAATAAAAGTAAAAGAAAGTACACCTACAATTATTAATGGAGAAGTGGAACAAATTAATATTGATACTGGTGCACTTAGCTTCGGGAATAAGGCTTACAATGGATTTGATCTTTCAGATACTCGTACAGTAACACTGCTGAATAGAGGAGAAAAAACAAAAACGTTTAATATTCAAGTAAATTATCAATCAAATATACGAGGTTCGAAAGTTGCCGTAGCAAATGGAGTTACCGTTCAAGCGCCTACATCTGTTACATTAAAAGGGGTTAGCCAAAAGAAACTAAATATAGCGTTAAATATACCTAAAACGGCAGATAAAGGAATTTACGAAGGTTATGTTGTCTTTACAAATAAAGATAATCCAATAGAAACTTATCGAATTCCATTTGGTGTGCATTATGTTGAACAAGGATTCCAAAGCTTGAACCTTAGTCGTCAATCAATTTCAACTGATCGCAATAATCTATCTGCACCATTATATTCGCCTTACTTAACGGCTAATTTTACGTTAAAATCGCACATGAGATATATTTACGCGGTACTAACTGATGCGACAACTGGTGAGGACTTAGGAATTTCAAATGCATTCGATGGAGTAGCCTATAATGAAGGTGTTCAATATAATATTCAACCGTTTATGGGATACTATTATCCATTTACAACCGATTCAAGTAGTCCTTTTGACAATAAACCAGTTAAAGCAAAAGAAGGTCACTACAAAATGAAATTGATTGGTTATGATGATAATGATAAAGCTTTTACGATTGCACAAGATTTATTCGTTGATAATACAATGCCAAATCAATTTGATGTCCAAGTACAAGGTGAAAAACCTGGTAATCCATTTATTGAATATAAGCCAGAACAAAAAACAATTCCTATTACAGCTTCAATTAATGATAAAATTGTCGATCAAATGAAAGCAATTGGTTTAAAGGCTGATCAATCTCAAAACTATATTGGTTATTATTACAATAGTTTTTATCTTACAGGTAAGCTTTCACTTGATGAAAATGGAAAAGCAAAAGATGAAATTGCGATGCAACCAAATTTATCAGTTTTAAATGTTCGTTTTGCTGGAGTAGATCAAGCAACAAATTTCAACGGAATGAAGCAATATCTATTTGTTAAAGAAGGTACACCTTATGTTTACGGACAAGCAAATGTCGCGACAAGATTAAATCAAGTAAATGCTCAAGTTGGGGACAAAATTACAGTAACTTTAACGGCAAATAATCTAGCGAAATTACAGAAAGCTAATTATAATTTTACGACGAGTACGTTAGATACAAATATTGTCAATATTGCTTTAAACCCTGAAGCAAAAAAACTTGGTGGGCAATTAAATGTAACGACAACAAATCTTTCAAGTACAACAGTTAAATCAAATGTAGATGTGACATTTGATGGTACACAAGATGTATCTGGCGATATTCCAATGGTTGATGTAACGATTAAAATACCAGAATTAAATGATGTGTATAATTATTCTAGTTTTTATAGTGTTAATTCAACATTTACAAGTGTAGATAATGTAGTGACAAAACCACTTACAGCTATTGTACCAATCAATATTTTATCAAATACCTCAAGTGTCATTGGTTATATTCATCCTGAGAGTTTCAATAATGCAGACGGAACATTAAAATATATCGATTATACGAAACTTGGTGCAAATGTAACAGTGGTAGATAGTAAAGGAAAAAAATACACTGGTACAATGGATTCAAGAGGTCAGTTTACGATCGGTGGTTTACCAGTAACGAAGGATGCATTTACAGTTGTTACGGATATTCCTGGACACTTTACAACTTATGGAAAATTTGATACTGCATATAACACAATCGATGGATTCATCTATGGTTATAAATTGAGACTAGGAACTGAAACAGTAGATACTGCAACAGCTGGAGATATAAATAAAGATAATGTGATCGATATTAATGATGCTCTAGCTATTGAAACGTACTGGGGAACGAACAAACGCTCAGCAGACATCAATTTTGATGGAACAGTTGATGCGAAAGATTTTGCTTATGTAGAAAAGAACTATTTATTGCAAAATACAGCTGTTGATAACGCTCCAAAACCAGCTAAAAAATATAAGGGGAAAACATTAGCAGATATCAAAATTGAGTTAGGAATTCAATAATTTATAAATTTTACTTCAAGGCATAAAGCACGCTTTTAACATAAGCGTGCTTTTATTCTAATTAGATAGTATGGCAAGATTTAGAGATTGAACATCATGGTTAAAGCTGATTTTATTATTTCTAAAAGATAACTTGGGGGAGAAGTAATGTTTGAAAGAGAAATCATTAAATATTATAGGAAGGAAAAAGGATTTAGCCAGGATGAGCTTTGCGAAGGGATTTGCTCAAAATCTCATTTAAGTAGAATTGAAAGTGGGAGAGTTAGTTTATCTTCTAAGATTTTAGCCTTATTATCAGAACGATTAGGGATTGATATAAACGAAAAGCTTAATTCGTATCATATGATTGAAAATTACTTAGAAGAGTTAAAGAATGCATTAATTATGCACAACTCAAATAAAGTCGACGAGATTATACAAAAATTAGAACAGATCCCATTTATCTCATCATCTCAATACGTAGTAAGAAATCTTTTAATATTAGCTAGATATTATCTTTGGAAAAATAATTTAAAGCAATCACTAAAAATAATAAATTCTGTTGAGAGAAAGTATAGTGAAAATCTGTCTGAATATGAAAAAAACTTTCTGTTACATATTAAAGCAATCTATTATTTAAGCATATATAGGTCAACGACGAGTGTAGATTTACGAGCTGCGGTAGGGATTTTAAATCAAATAAATCTTAAAGAATATAAAAATAAGGAAGTTTACTATCATTTTGCACTAGCCTATCATTATGCAGGAGAGAATCTATTAGTCTATATAAATGCGAAAAAAGCACTACATTATTTTAATGCTACTCATAATTATGTACAGTCTATAAATGCACAAATCCTTATTTTAATTCAATATGAAAAGGAACAAGAAATGAGTTTTGTAAAGATTGTTGAAAAATATAAGGACTTAATCTGGAATTGTGACAGTGTTGGGGCAAGTAATCAAAAAGCGATATTATTAAATAATTTAGGTATAAGTTATTTTAAAAGAGGAGATTTTGAAAATGCTGCGCATTACATTGAACGATCACTTCAATTAACAGATAAGACATCAGTTTATTATTTAAGGAGATATTATAATTATACTGAGACTTGTTTGGAGGGTAGGTTATTACCTAAAGATGAACTTTTAGAGCTTACTAATGAAGGAATAAAATTAGCAGAAAAAAATAATAGTTCAATTCATATTACTTTATTTAAACTTTTAAAACTGTGTTGTGAAAATAACCAAATTCAATATTATCAATACTTAAATGATATAGCAATTCCACAATTTAAATTAACAAATAATATTTCATACTATAATCAATATGGAAAAAAATTATATAAGCATTTAATTGCTAATAAACAATATAAGAAAGCTATTGAATTAGAATGTGAATTTCGATCATTATGATTTACCGGGTGGGGAATTATTCATGTGGTCAATAAACACCTAATAAAAAACTTTTTGTAAGCAGTTATTGAAACTGCTTACTTTTTTTATTTACAAAAAGGATTATTAAACTTTCATAAACTATGAAAATAGTTTTTATCGAAATATGATAGACAGGTAACTAAACATAGGGAGATTAAAACATAGAACATCATGCAAGAAAAATGGAACCGCTTTCTACTAGTATTTGAACAATTGATAAAATAATGGATTCATTCTAGATTATAAAACTATTTTAGGAGGGTTAAAAATGCAAATTCCAATTAAGAAAACGCTTGATAAAATTCCAGGTGGTCTAATGGTTGTTCCACTTTTTCTAGGAGTATTAACGAATACCTTTTTCCCGCAATTTTTACAAATTGGAAGTTTTACAACGGCATTATTTAGTAAAGAGGCATCATCTACAATTTTGGCATGTTTTATGTTTTTAATTGGTTCACAAATTAATTTCAAATTAGCACCAAAGGCATTAAAAAAAGGTGCAATATTATTAACAGGAAAATTTATAGTGGGTGCAGGTATAGGTTTAACTGTAGCGATGCTTTTTGGGCCAGCCGGAATTTTAGGATTATCACCATTAGCTATCCTTGCAGCATTATTAAATGCTAATGGTGGATTATATGCATCTCTTGCTTCATCATATGGTGACGAAACCGATGTAGGTGCATATGCTTTATTTTCTTTAAAAGATGGCCCATTTTTTACATTAGTTGCATTAGGTGCATCTGGCCTAGCCACAATTCCTTTTCAAACTCTTATAGGAGTATTAATTCCAATCGTAATAGGAATGATTTTAGGAAATATTGATTCTGATATGAGAAAGTTCCTTGGAAGCAGTAAATTATTATTAATCCCATTCTTCTCATTCCCATTAGGTGCGGGAATGAATCTTTCAACTATTATAAAAGCAGGAGGTCCTGGCATATTACTAGGATTAATAGCTGCATTCACTGGAATTGGAGCTTATGTACTATTAAAGTTATTTAAAGAAAATCCGATCGTTGGTTTAGCAACAGGGTCAACTGCAGGGAATGCTGTAGCTACACCAGCTGTTGTTGCAGCAGCAGATCCAACCTTAGCTGCCATAGCACCAGGAGCTACTGCGCAAGTTGCAGCAGCATGTGTAATATCAGCAATAGTTTGCCCTATTATTGTTAATTATGTATTTAAAATGTCCGAAAAGAAAAAAGCTAATAAATCAATTGCAAGAGCATCATGACAATAAAATAAAAATTTACTGTAATCCTGGCAACCATGCTTCCGAAGCTTTAAGCCAATTTGAAAAAGAAACAAAGAAAAAGCAGTTAGCGGTTTCACTTTCTGCTTTTTTTAGTTACAAAAAAGGGTTTTTAGTTAAAGAAATAGTATGATAAGGAAAATTTTATTAACATGGTTTCGATATTGTCTAAAATTGCTAATTTAAGATAGAAGGAAGGAAACACCATGAATGTACTTGAGCGTGTACCTGAGAATGTTATTATAACTACAATAAAAGGAAAAGAAGTTCTCTCCAATCCTTTTTTGAATAAAGGAACAGCTTTTACGAAAGAGGAAAGGGAAGAACTTGGGCTTGAAGGTCTGTTACCTCCACAAGTAATAACCCTTGATGAACAAGTTAATAGGGTTTATGAACAATATTCGATGCGGACGACCAATCTATTCAAAAACGGGCTGCTTTATGATTTATATAATCGTAATGTTGTCTTGTTTTACCGCCTTTTGAAAGAACACCTGGCAGAAATGCTCCCAATCATCTACACTCCAACTGTCGGCGATGCAATCCAGTCATACTCCCATAGATACCGACGTTCAGATGGCTTATATCTTTCGATCGATAATCCTGAGGGAATAGAAAAGGCATTTTATAATCTTGGGAAATCAAAAAATGGTGTTGATTTAATTGTCGTGACCGATTCTGAAAGCATTCTTGGTATTGGGGACCAAGGGATAGGCGGTATTAATATAGCGATTGGTAAACTTGCCGTGTACACGGCTGCAGCTGGTATTGATCCAAACCGTGTTCTACCAATCGTGTTGGATGTTGGCACGAACAATCAGGCTTTGATTGCAGATCCTATGTATATCGGCAACAAATTCGCACGTGTCCGAGGTAATCGTTATGATCAATTCATTGATTTATTCGTTCAGACTGCTAGGGATTTCTTTCCAGAAGTTCTCATTCACTGGGAGGACCTTGGCAACGTTAATGCGCGAAATATCTTGGACAAATATGGTGACAAAATTCTAACCTTCAACGATGACATTCAGGGGACAGGTGCCGTTACCCTTGCTGCTATTATGTCTGCTTTGAAAGTAACAGGAGAATCCTTGAAGGACCAGCGCATTGTTGTCTTTGGACCAGGAGCTGCTGGCATCGGTAACGCAGACCAAATGGCAGATGTCATGGTTCTAGAAGGATCGACCAGAGAAGAAGCCTTTGATCGTTTCTGGGCTGTAGACTATCGGGGTCTATTAACAGATGAAACACCAGATGTTCTGCACTTCCAGAAGCCTTATGCAAGAAAGGTGGATGAAGTTAAGGATTGGGATAAGAATGAGGAAGGGATCATTTCATTAATGGAAGTAGTTCAAAGGGTGAAGCCAACAATCCTGATTGGTACTTCAGGACAAGCCGACGCATTCACTGAAGAAATTATTAAAGAAATGGCCAAGCACGTTGACCGACCTATCATCTTGCCAATGTCTAATCCGACTGCATTGACTGAAGCAGTGCCGGAAAACCTGATTAAGTGGACCGATGGTAAGGCTCTAATTGCAACAGGTAGCCCGTTTGCCAATGTAGAATACAAAGGTGTTTCCTATGAAATTGGACAGTCAAATAATGCATTTGTATTTCCTGGCCTAGGTTTGGGGGCGATTATTGCAAAAGCTGAAGTGATCTCAAAAGGAATGTTTGCAGCTGCTGCTTATGCGGTTGCAAGTATGTCTGACACTAGTAAACCTGGAGCATCCCTGCTGCCATCCATTGAAAAGCTACATGAAGTCTCAAAATACGTAGCCGTTGAAGTAGCCTATGCAGCTATACACGAAGGAATTGCAAGAGCAGATATTCAAGATGTTGAAAATGCGATTGAAGATGCTATGTGGAAAGCTGAGTATAAAGAAATTAAGAGTATTCCTTTAGAAGTATAGAAGTCAAGGGATAGCAAAATAAAGTTAGTCCTTATTAATAAAACAGAGCCTAAATACTGAAAAAAATAAAGATGGAGCAATTGTTTTACGTTGACTCCATCTTTATTTCTTTACCACCTTGCTTAACCAAATCGTGGCGGGTGAAATTTTACTAATAAGTTGATTTAATATAGAGACTGCAAAGCTCTTCAAGAGAGCGTTGCGGTCTCTTAGTATGTAATGGATAAACCTTATTCATACTATCATTAAGCAGATAACCTGGAGGAGATTATGAAAAAGGGCAGATATAGTTTACAAGCCATCATCATTATTTTTGTATGCCTTGTTGTCGCTTTGTCACTAGGTATAACCGATTTGCTAATCAGTAAGAGAATTACTTCCAGTGTGGAAGAGACACAGAAAGAAAAGGTACTCAATATTGCAAAAATCGTGTCTCTTAACCCGCAAGTAATTGGGTCTCTTGAGGGGAAAACAAATTCGACAGAAATAGAAGCTTTTGCTAATCAAATAAAAGATTTAACGCATGTTAACTTTGTTGTTGTCATGGATATGAAAGGAATCCGGCTTTCCCATCCGGATCCCAGTGAAGTTGGAAAGAGATTTAGGGGAGGAGATGAAGGACCAGTCCTTCGAGGGAAAGAGTATGTATCTATCTCAAAGGGGATTCTCGGGCCCTCCATGCGGGCATTTACACCAATAATGAATTCAAATGGAAAACAAATCGGCGCTGTTGCGGTTGGGATTTCTTTGGAAAACGTAACGAAGGCTGTACATAAAGGTCGGATGGGGATGATGATTGGGACAATAATCGGAATATTAATCGGGGTAACCGGTGCGGTGGGCTTAGCCAGGTTTATCAAAAAAATCTTATTGGGCCTCGAGCCGTTCGCTATAGCTAAGCTACTTGAAGAGCGGAGTTCCATGCTCCAGTCGGTGCGTGAGGGAATTATAGCCATTGACCAAGAAGGAAAAATTACCCTTGTAAACAGGGCTGCACAAAAGCTTTTTAAAAAAGCCGGCCTAAAAGGGAATCCAAAAGGACTCAAAATAGAAGATTATTTACCTGAGACCCGCTTAACCCGTATTTTGCAGTCTGGAGAAACCGAGGTTGATCAGGAACAGGATCTGCATGGGGTTACTATTTTGGTAAACAGGGTGCCAGTAGTGGTGGATAATCAACCGGTTGGAGCAATCGCTACATTCCGTGATAAAACGGAAGTTCAGTTATTGGCCGAACAGCTCACAGGGGTGCGTAATTATGCGGATGCCCTTCGTGCCCATGCCCATGAATTCATGAATAAGATGCATGTTATTCTTGGCCTAGTCCGTACCGAACAATACGACACACTTGCGAACTATGTGAGTGAAACGGTTAACCATCGGGAAATGGAAATGGGTTTTGTAACAAAGAATGTCCTGGATCCGGTTCTAGCTGGATTTTTGATTGGCAAGCTAAGCTTTGCAAGAGAATCAGGTGCATCACTATCATTTGATTGCACAAACAAGATCCCCCAGCCTGTGAATCCGGAAATCACTCAAGAACTCATAACGATTATTGGAAACCTTGTCGATAATGCAATGGAAGCGATCGCGAACAGTCCTGTCAAAAAAGTTGATTTAAAGCTTGACTACGCAGAGGATATTTTAACAATCGAGGTTAAGGATACAGGTATGGGAATGACAAAAGCAATACAAAATAAAATATTCGATAAAGGCTTCTCCACGAAAGGAGATAACCGTGGGGTCGGACTATATCTTTTAGCTCAGGGTATTGAAAGACTTGAAGGGGACCTAATCATTTCTTCTAAGCCGGGAAAGGGAACGAATTTTGCGGTTTATATACCTTATAAAGCAGAGGATGAAAAGGCATGATCAATGTAATGATTGTAGAAGACGACCCTATGGTGGCGGAAATCAATAAACAATACCTTTCTAAGATTGATGGTTTCCGTTTAACTAAAATAGCCAATTCAGTCGATGATGCGATCCTTGTGCTTAGAAAGCAAGATATACACCTTATACTTCTGGATATTTTTATGCCGGGCAAACATGGGTTAGAGTTATTGACGTACCTCCGGAAAAATGAACTTGAAGTTGATGTAATTATTATTTCAGCAGCTTCTGATCTAGAGCGAATCAAAACGGCATTAAGGTATGGGGTTGTCGATTATTTAATAAAGCCTTTTGAATTTGAAAGGTTCAATGCTGCTCTTGTTAGCTATCAGCAAAAGACCCGGTTTACCGATAAACTGGAAACAGTCAGCCAACAAGAGCTCGATAATTATCTTTTACACAGGGATGAAACTACAATAATTGAAGAGCTGCCAAAAGGGTTAACTAAGGATACTTTAAAGCAAATATGGGAAGCAGTTCAGGAATTGAAGGAGGTGCCGTTTTCCACCGAAGAAGTGGCAAATGTTGTAGGCATTTCAAGGGTATCAGCGAGAAAGTATATGAACTTCTTAAAGGATTTAGGAATCCTTAATGTAAAGGTTATATATGGAACCATCGGAAGACCAGTTTACCAGCATGAATATAACCAAATTAACGAGTACTTAATAAAAAACTTTCTGTAAGTGTTTATACCGGAATTAAGTGTAGAAGCCAGTGGTTGTAATCGCTTATTTATAATTTACTTAAGTAATAGCAAATAGATTAAATAGAAAATGGTAGCGTGGGTGCTTAAACCAACGCTACCATTTTACAGATTAACAATAATTTTACAAGAGAGTTGTCTTAGCCATGAACAAGCCTACTTTTCGGACAATCTCTTTTTGTTTCTATTTTTCGTACTAGCCAAATACATAAACATATGGAATTTTTCTTCTATTACATACATGATAATCCCAAAAAAGGTCCTGTCCCAGTAAATCCAGATGGTACATTCACAGCCACAGTACTCAGATAGAAGAATCGAAATTAACTAATAAAGAGCCCCGAAAAATCGAGGCTTTGATAACAAATTGAATAAATCCTTTTTTACATGATTTTTCTTATTATTTTTTAACCACAGGTACCCAAAATTCGCCGTAGAAAGTGCCGTCGCCGTTATCTTTGCGATAAGTCGCGTTTGGACCACCAACGTACGCATAGTCAGTGACTTGTGTCAAGACTTCGCCAAAAGCACGGTATGTTAGCTGATCAAACAAAGTTTCCTTATCGCCATTTCCTGCGACCACGATGTACTCGCTCTCTGGAAATTCGATGATGCGTGTTGCGTCAGACACTGATTTACCAGCTTCTACTGCAAAATAATTCCAAGGTTTTCCTTGATAAACTTCGTTGACTGACCATTCGCGATCGTCTTTTGCTGCGTCTTTGAGCTTATCAAAACGTCCGTCAGCCTTAAGAACACTCCAAAACTCAGCTTTTTCCTTTTGCATAGCTTGCATGTCTTGGAAATTCGACTGGATTGAAAAACCATAAGCGGTCAATGTGAACGATTTTTTATGTTCAAGTGTGTAATTTTCCATGTGAGTACTCCTTTTTTTTCAGATCTTGTTTTTTTAATTTTGACAAAGTTAGCAGAGTTTAGCCTTCTACTTTTTTTACACGAAGCCACATTTCGCCGTAGAATTCACCGTTTTCAGCGGATTTGACGAATGTTGAGTTACCAGGTCCAACGTATTTGTAGTCTGTGATTTCTTGCAACATGCCGCTGAAAACCTTGCCTGTGATTTCGTCAGCAAGGCGATTTTTGTCAGTGCTTGTGCCAGGCACGACGAGATAGTCTCCAGCAAGGAAGTCGAGGACGACCGCGCCTTCCACGTCGAACTCACCCATCACGCCAAATCCGCGCCAAGCCTTGTGTTCGATAGCATAGTTGATTTGATATTCTTGCCCGTCAGCAAGCGCGAGAAGTTCAGCTAGCTTGCCATTTTCAGTAATTTCGGCTTTTTTCGCTGCAGTTTTTGCAGCATTACCTGCCCAGTCATTGTAGTCTTCAAGCGAAACACCGAAAGCAGTCATTTTGTAGTTTTCTGTGATTGTTTTGATTGAGTATTTAGACATTATATTCTCTCCTTTGTGGATTTATTTTTTACAAGATTGATTCTAATAGCCAAATGTATCAAAAAATGATACTGTTTTTCGAAGATCAAATAAATAAAGTTTTACTAACTTTTCCCTTTACATATTTTTTTAGAGAGCTGATCAGCACAAGCTGCTTTGCTGATTGAACTATTAAGTATTTTTGATTTTTGTTCATTTTACATTTTCAATAATTAATGTAAATCTGTTATTACTGTTATTTATTTGATACATTTTTGATACAATAAAAATATGAAGAAAATAGAACGAGTAAACCTGATCATGCGTTACATAAATAATCGCGCACATTTTACGATTGCTGAAATTCAGCGAGAGTTCAAGATATCCCGCGCAACGGCGATCCGCGACATTAACGAGATTCAGTCTATGGGATTTCCACTGACGTCCGAGATTGGTCGTGGTGGTGGCTACTTTGTCATACAAAATCAGTATCTGCCCGCAACCCGCTTCACGGCAGAAGAGCTGAAGGCGATGTTTATCAGCTTTATCGCCTCGAAAAATTCGCAGCTGCCTTATCTGCAAAATCGCCGCTCAATCACTGAAAAACTCATCGGCATCGCGTCCCAAACCCAGCAAGACGAGTTGATCGAGCTGAATAATATTTTGCTTTTTGAAAATACAAATCCTGCCAATCCGAATCTTTTGGAGCTCGATGATGCTGCGCCTGAAGAGCTGAACCAATTGATTTCTCTTGCAGTACGGGATAAACATTTACGCGTGACTTATGAGATGACTCCTGGCTGGCCGCAGTTGATGGACGTTTTTTTACTACACATTTTTAACTCGAACGCTCAGTGGCTGGTTGAGGTTTATGATTTTGATTCGGATGAGTTTCATTATTTACCTGTTGATATGCTGCGGGATTCGGCAATTTCTGAGAAGGAGATGAAATGGTCTGAGCAAGAGATTTTAAACAAAAAACGGCTTTTTGCACGTGAGTCTAATCTTGTAGTAAAACTTGATACGACCGGTATTCAGCGCTTTAAACGTATGCACCCGCCGGGAATTGTTTTGTCATTAACTGGGATGTTTCAGTCGAGTGGGATTTTCAATGTACAGTTGGATGTAACCGATGTTGAGGCGCTAGAGTATTATGCGGATTGGCTTTTGTTTTTGGGGAAAGGGGTCGAGTTTGAGAGGATTCCTAATGAGCTGCGGGTGATTTTGGAAGAGCGTTTAGTCAATTTACGATTTCCTTGAGTTTTATCTTAGATATTTAAAATGGGAGTACGATATAAACTTTCATTCACTGTTGTGAATCTGAGGATTCATGGATGGCTAACGCATGCATATGTTACATAAAACTTGGGAGCTGATGATTAGCTCCCCGTTATTTTGTGTAAATGAAAACCCTAAGCTAGGCAAAAACCTTAGATTGTATTACACCGATGATCAGTAATCAAAGATTTCGTTCTCTGTTTGTGTTTAGAATCTCCTTAGCCTTGCTTGTTAGATTAATTCCTGCCCTACCTCTATTTGTTTGCAAATATCCTCTAATTTTTAGGGAATTCAACCGGTGTCTAACCTGTGCTTCAGATAAGTTCATTTCGACTTCTTGACTCTTCTCAGAAATAATCCTTCTTCCGATGATCTTTCCATTTTCCTCATAATTCATGATGAGGTTAAGGATGAAAAGTGATTCTTCATCAAGAGTGGTTGAACCTGAATAAAAGGACGGTATACTCTTGATTGTGTAGCTATTTGTATTCCTATGAGGAGATTTTTGAAAAAAATGTTGATTAGGCAAATCATTTTTCGTTATTTGGTTTCCAGTACGGACTGCAAGCATGTAATCTATGGTATTTTTAAGTTCTCTTACATTTCCATACCATGGATAAGCTTGAAGTTCTTCAATTAATTCATGTTCAATTTTGACTTTACGGTCCGATAGCGCAACAAAATGTTTAGCCAATAATTCAACGTCATTTTGACGAACCCTTAATTCGGGAAGGTGTATAAAGAGTACCTTAAGCCTATGGTATAAGTCTTCTCTGAAAACATTTTCTTGAATCATTTTCAATAGATTCTTATTGGTTGCTGCAATAATCCGAACGTCAATGGGGATGATTTGACTTCCACCAACACGCATGATTTCTTTTTCCTGCAATACTCGAAGTAGTCGTGCTTGAAGTTTGAGACTAATATCTCCAATCTCATCCAAAAAAATAGTGCCACCATTTGCTTGCTCAAACAATCCTATTTTTCCGCCCTTTTTTGCTCCTGTAAAAGCTCCGTCCGCATAACCGAATAGTTCACTCTCAACTAAATCATCCGATAAAGCACTAAAGTTAACGGCAAGAAAAGGGCCGCTATTTCGAAAAGAAGCATTATGAATGGCACTTGCAAACAACTCTTTTCCTGTACCACTTTCACCTTCAATTAAAACCGTTAAATCATTCTTAGCTAACCTTTTGGCAATCTGTTTCGTTTCTTGGATGGAAGAGCTAATTCCGACGATATCAGGAAAGTTGTATTTTGCTATGTATCCTTTTTTAACAAATTCTTTTCTTAATTTACGTTCATATCCAATGGTCTTGAGGGCATTTCTAAAAGTTACAATAATTGATTGATCATTTATATGCAGACGTTCTACGATCACATCTAATCCGTTTACAACAAATATACCGCTTTCTTGTTGACTATTTGAAAGGATAAAAGTTAACAAATCAATATTATCAATAATGGAATGAATAGGATGACCAATAGCATGTTTGTTTTCTATTTTTAGCATATTTTCCAAGAATTCATTAAAAACAACAATCTTTCCTTTATTATCAATAGCTAGTATTCCGTCACCAACACTATCAATTACTTGATGAAGTTGTCGATGAGCTTTCGCTAGATTCTTCGTCAAATCTACTATTTTTCGATAATACCTTTCAGAAACATGGTTACCGTATTCCTCCATTAAATGGAATCGCTCCAAAATGGACATAATCGTTGTAATATCTATTAATCTATGACCTATATTAATCACTTTTTCTACAAAGTTGGGGATAATTTTAAGTTCGCCAGGTGTGATTGCAAGCTTAATCATTTGTATGTTAGTTTTTCCTGGATAGTAAGGGATATATTCAATATGGTTTAGTCCTAATTGACGCATGGTTTCAATCGATTCATATACTGTTTCAGGATTATCATTCACATACAGGGCTTGTGTTCCTTCTGGCAAAAATAAAAGTTGATCTACGTTTTCATAATTTAATGTCCGTTTTGCAATGATTACCTCGCAATTCTTCCCAATATAGTCTTTGACCGTTTCTATCGTAAATTTATTAGGTAAAACGATTAATGTAGAATGAAATACTTTTGGAATACTTTCTTCTACAGAAAAACTTTCAATCTCTATGAGGTCACTTAACATCTCTGCTAGTTGTTGATGCAGTGCTTTTCGTGTTTCTTTTAAAACGGTAATCAATACAATGTGATTGTTTTCAAATTCGGTCATAGAACACCTCTTTAGTTGAATTTTATTGGTCTAAAGTTGGTTGAATAATTTGGTTATTAAATAACCAAATAATAACCAATTATAATCCAAATCAACATGGCAAGCACTGGGAAAACAACGAAATATTTAAAAAAATGTAAATAATTATTTACATTTTAATGTTGGCACGACACTTGCTTATATAAATAGCGTGTAAAGAATTAATGAAATTTGTAGAGTAGTAATCCACCTATTCAATTCTTTATCATTTGTTAGAAAAAGGAGGAAGGTAAGAAGATAAAATCACTCAGTGAAAAACAACAAATAGATGAGGTGAGAGGAAATGAAACCACTAATTGGCGTTACCGGATATTATGTTGACCATAGTGAGATAGGAAAGGAAGGCTTACGTGGATTACCAGGTCAAGATATGGCAATCTTTTCTTATGACTATATCCGTTCGCTTCAACGGGCGGGTGCTACGGTTGTACTACTTCCAATTGAAGAAGCTGATCAAATCGATTCCACACTTAACCAATTAGATGGGTTATTATTGGCTGGTGGGGCGGATATCAATCCACTTTATTATGGTGATTTACCCAAAGCGTATTTAGGCACAGTAGAGGAAGAACGAGATAACTTTGAATTAAACCTGGCAAGAAAAGCTTTAGAAAAAGATATGCCTATTCTAGGAATCTGTCGAGGATTACAAGTGTTGAATGTTGCATCTGGTGGGACTCTATATCAAGACTTAGAACATGAGATGGGCCCTGAATATTTCCATGTTCGGGAACAGTTTCGTAAATGGCAAGGCTCCCATTCTATTAATGTTCTTGAAGGGAAAAAAATTTATGAGGCTATTGGCCAAAAATCCTTAATGGTTAATTCTTTTCATCATCAAGCAGTCAAAACGTTGGGAAGAGATTTTGAAGTGAGTGCTTGGTCGTTTGATGGTGTAATAGAGGCAATCGAATCCAAAGCTCATCATTATGTAACAGCTGTCCAATGGCATCCAGAAATGATGTCGGAAAGGGATATTCTACAGCAGCGTTTATTTAATCACTTTGTTAATGTAACTAGTAAAAAGGTGGTTAAATCTTAGAGTGCCATGAGAAATAGGATCGATGGCATTCAGTTACCTCTTAAAGATATAAAGAGTTATTCGTAATATGAGAGTCTGGTATGCTTTCGCAGACGAGGTAACCAGACTATCTGTTGCCAAAAATTTATTGAAAAGGGGATCGGAATATGAGTCAACTGTCAGGAAAAGTAATTTTAGCTGAGTCAGGAGAAAAAAAGGAAAAAAGAGAATGGAAAATAAACGTATTTGCACTGTTACTTGTCTTTTTAGTCATTTCAACCATAATTACACATATAATGCCAGCTGGAGAATATGCACATATTGAAAAAAATGGGCATACAACGGTAAATCCAGATTCATTCAGATGGATTGCATCAGCACCGCTTGGATTTTTTGATATGGTAAAAGCTATTCCTACAGGGATGGTAGAAGCAGCTAATATTATCTTTTTTGTGCTTATTATTGGAGGGTTTTTTGGTGTATTAAAGGCATCAGGTACGGTTGAGGCTCTTGTTTCAACCATGGCAAAAAATCTCGCTAACCGTGAAAAGCTGATGATTCCTATTATAATGCTTTTCTTTGCACTTGGAGGATCCTTAATGGGGATGGCTGAAGAAAGTTTGGCTTATGTACCTCTGTTTATTCCATTGGCTCTTGCACTTGGTTTTGATACGATAACAGGAACTGCGATGGTATTGGTAGGGGCGTCCGTCGGATTTACAACCGCAATTATGAATCCGTTTACAGTGGGGATGGCCCAAGGGATTGCAGGTCTTCCTATGTATTCTGGGATGGGTTTCCGCCTCGTATTATTCGTAGTCATGTATCTTATTGCTGTTACATTTGTCTATCGTCATGCTATGAAAGTAAAGAAAAATCCATCAACTGGAGTTTTTGGAAAATTCGATACAAATAAATCAGACAATCTATTAACAGCGAATGTAGAGCTAACAACAAGACATAAGTGGATTTTAACAGCATTTTTTATTAATTATGTTATTCTTGTTTTCGGTGTTATTAAGTATGAATGGTATATAACAGAAATTGCATCCTTATTTATTATCTTAACGATAGTAATTGCAATCCTTGGCAAGATATCTATTGAAGATACTGTAGAATCTTTTACACAGGGATCGGCATCTTTAGTCAGCGGAGCTTTAATTATTGGTGTATCGCGCGCCATTCTGGTCGTATTGAATCAAGGTCATATTATAGATCCCCTACTTCACCAAGTATCGGAAGGAATGAAACATATTCCTGCATTTTTAAGTGTTGTCGGAATGTACAACTTCCAAGCGGCTATCCATTTCATATTATCATCAGGTAGTGGTCATGCGATGTTGACAATGCCTATTATGGCACCGCTTGCAGATTTATTACATATTACACGCCAAACAACAGTATTATCCTTTTCATTTGCGGATGGTATTGGAAATATTATATTTCCGACAGGTGGAACGCTAATGGCTGGGTTGGCAATTGCAGGAATTTCCTGGACAAGGTGGGCAAAGTGGATTCTCCCTTTGATTTTAATTGAATACACAATCGGTTTAATAGCGGTTATAATTGCTCATCTTATCAATTATGGTCCATTCTGAGATCGGAAGGATCGTTCTATGTTTTTTGTATTTTAAGCATAGGAAATTTGTAGTTAATTTATGAGGAGACAATCGTTTTAAGAGATCATCTATATGGATGCTCTCTTTTTTTTATGTAATATTAATCGATTTTTTAATTGATTAATGTAATGTCCTATTGGAATGATATCTTTCAATAGTTTTTTTTGTTTATGAAAGTATAAATTGGAGAGAGAAAATTTAATTCCAAGTGGTGCCAAGTTTTAGGAATTAAGTATAAGTCAAACTACGTCTTTGTTTTCGCTTTAACGGCCGCTAGTAGGTTTGATTAAAACTACTATGTTGCTCAATATTTTTAGGGAATATAGTCGAAAATCGTAATATTTTTATAGTACTTGCGATAATAAAGGGTTAAAATAACCCATTTGACCGAAAAGTGAATTTTCTGAATAATTATAGAAAGAAATTAAATGATCGTTAAACAGATCGTAGCCATCATTTAATTTTAGTGGCAATAATTAATTACTAGGAGGAAGAAAATGGGGAAATCGGTACAAAGAAGTAAGATTGTAAAAAGCATGACTGTTTTAGCTTTATCGTCTAGTTTTCTTTTAGCTTCATTTGGTAATGTAACGAATGTATCAAAAGCTGTTAGCTCTACAAACGTTGAGGACATGCTCGCTAAGTTAACACCAACACAAAGGGCTGCTTTAAATCAACTTTCAACGAATGAATCTACAGGTCTTAAAATTTCTTCTGATAAGGATTTAAATACTACAGAGCAAGCTAATGTCATAGTTGAGTTTGTACATAAGCCTGCAAAAGTTGCTCAAATTGAAGCTAGTTTAGAAGGGCAGCAATTATCTGCAACTGAGGCTACACAATTAGTTGATCAAGATCATAATACCTTTCAAGAAGATGTAGACCAAATATTAACAGATGAAAATAATTCAAAAGTAAACTATAAGATTAATCGTATTTATGAACATTCTTTTAACGGTGTTTCGATTAGCTTACCAGCAAACCAAATTAAGAATCTATTAAAATCGAAGGCTGTAAAAAATGTATGGAGTGATGAGACGTTTTCAATTAATCCACCTAATCTAAAGGAACAAAGTGAACAATTGAAAGCAGACGAATTTAACATCGAAAACTATTCACCTTATGATGGATTAGATCGTTTACATGCTGAAGGCTATACAGGGAAAGGCATTAAGATAGGAATTCTTGATACAGGTATTGATTATAACCACCCAGATTTAAAAGATGCCTATAAAGGTGGCTATGATTTCGTTGATAATGATAATGACCCGATGGAAGCTACATATGCTGATTGGAAAAAATCAGGAAAACCTGAAATCTCGGGATCAAATACATTTTATACAGAACATGGTACACATGTTGCAGGAATAATCGGCAGTCGAGGTGTTGCTGATACTGAATATAAAACTGTTGGAGCAGCGCCAGAGGCAGATATTTATTCATACAGGGTTCTTGGACCATATGGATCTGGAAAAGGTGCTGACATTATAGCAGCACTAGATAAGGCAGTAAGTGACGGGATGGATATCATTAATATGTCACTAGGTGCAACAATAAATGACCCGCTTTTTGCGACTTCGGTAGCTGTAAACAATGCTGTTCTAAGTGGCGTTACGACTGTAGTTGCCGCTGGTAATAGTGGAAATGGAATGTATACACTTGGCTCTCCAGGATCATCAGCATTAGCATTAACAGTTGGTGCATCAACTAGTGCAATAGATCTTTTCCAGTTTTCAGGTTTTCAAAATAGTAAAAAATATACTATTAGAGAATTAGCCAGAAACTATACAGACGATCTAACAGCATTAAAAGGAAAAACGTTTAATCTAGTTGATGTTGGTTTAGGAAAAGGCGTTGATTATAACGGAAAAGATGTAAAAGGAAAAATTGCTTTTATTCAAAGAGGTGATACTTCTTTTATTGATAAAATCAAACTAGCGAAGGCTAAAGGTGCTGTTGCAGTAATAATTTATAATAATGACGTCAACAAAGCTGAAGGGATCATACAAGGGTATGTCGGTGAATCTCTATTAGCCATTCCTACATTTTCGATGTCAAATGAAGATGGCCTAGCAATCTCAAATGCGATTAAACAAGGAAGTTCTGACTTTACTTTTGGTGATTATACGAAATTTAAAACACCTGAGGATGAACTAACATCATTTAGTTCAAGAGGACCATCTCGCATAAATTATGACATAAAGCCAGAAGTAACGGCGCCAGGTGCAGCAATTCTTTCGACTGTTCCATTTTATGTAAATAATAAAACAGGAGATGGATCAAAACCGGAAGATTATAAAATTGCATATGAACGCCTATCTGGAACATCAATGGCGACTCCGTATGTTGCAGGAGTGTCAGCACTATTACTACAATCAAATAAAAATCTACAGCCAGCAGATATAAAATCTATATTGATGAATACGGCTGATCCTTTAAAGAAGGATTATAGTGTATTTGAAGTTGGTAGCGGAAGAGTAGACGCATATGAAGCAATTCACTCAAACGTAGAATTAAATGTGGTAGATAGTACGCCAACAATTATTGATGGAAAAGAAAAATCAATCAAAGAATTAACAGGTGCGATGAGTTTTGGGTCATTTAGTTTCAAAAACGAAGAAATTGCGGCGAACCGACAAATTATACTAAAAAATAGTAGTGAACAAGTGAAGACATTTAGTATTGATGTTAAATATCAAACTGGATTAAGAGGTTCTAAAGATGCAAACTTAAATGATGTTACCTTAACTAGTCCTTCCTCAGTAACTCTAGATGGAAGTAGTCAAAAACCGATTAACTTTCATTTGAAAATACCTGCAAATGCCGAAAAAGGAATTTATGAAGGGTATATCGTCTTTACGAATGATGCAGATCAAACAGAACAGTATCAAATACCATTCGGTGTTCACTATGTAAAAGAAGGATTTAATTCAGCGGCTACATACAATAAGATGATGACATCAGATTATACTAATTATTACCCATTACTTGAATTTAACGCAGGTGCAACCTTTAATTTAAGTTCTAGTATGGAAACAATCGATTTCGTTTTACTTGATAGTGAAACAGATGAAGAAATCGGTTATTTAGGACAAATCCCTGCATCGCAATTGGATGAAAATACTGATTACTATGTCACTGGTGTCTTTACCGGATACTATAATCCTTTCACTAATGACCCGAAAAACCCAGTATCACCTACAAGTGTAAAAGTACCTTATGGGCCAGCACATTATAAGATAAAAATGATCGGTACTAATAGAGATGGTAAAACATTTTCGATGACGGACCATGTAATGGTTGATATTACTGGTCCTACTTTTACAACAGATTTAGAAGAAGGCGTTATCGAGGTTAAACCTGGTACAACATCTTATCCAATTAAAGGTACAGTTTTTGATAAAACCCAAGATGATTATCGTACGCAAGGTATTTCTATTGATCAATCGGGTAATTTTGTGATGATAAAAAATAATAATACTACCTTTTCAAATGGTTTCAATGTTGATGCAAAAGGAAATTTTGCATATAATATCCCGATTGACCCTTCTGCTAAAAGCGTAAATGTTGAACTTGCAGGATATAATTCAGCTAAGATTGGTACAAGAAACAAATATTTTACATTTATTCCAGAAGGCACTCCACTTGTTTATGGAAGTGTTGATCAAAAAATTGTAAATGCAGGTGAAAATGTAAAGGTGAACCTAACAGCATATAACGTTACTGATGCAAAAAAAATAGCTAGTAGCCTTTCATTTTCAAATAATCAATTAGAATTTGTAGATGTAAAGCTTAATCCAGCAATTGAAAAATTTGGTTCAGCGAAACTCACATCTAATTCAGCTCCATCAGGATTGAATACAAATGTAAATGTCAATATAGAGATGACTAACGGAAAAGTGACAGGTGATGTACCATTTGCAGAAGTAACGTTAAAAGTAAAAGATAATACTTATAATTTTTATTCGCCTTTTAAATCATCTTCTGCATCTTATATAAATGAATCTAACCAATCAATTGCAATGAATTCAACAATACCACCAATTTGGTTCAAACCAACTTATTCAAAAATTTCAGGAAGTATTGGAATTCCAGTCTCATTGCAAAAAGAAGGTAAGAGTTCATGGAGGGTAGCCCCTTCGCAGATTGGTGCAGTTCTATCAGTAAAGGATCAAAACGGTAACATCTACCCAGGAGTTATTAATCAATTTGGCCAAGTATCCGTGGATAAATTACCAAAAACACTCGATGAAATGGTCGTATCACTCGATATTCCTGGCCATTTCACAATATATGAACCTTTCCATGTGGGCTTCCTAGATGATGAAGGCGTACTAACTGCTCATTGGAATCCTGAAATAAATTTTAATGCTGCAATTCCTGGAGACGTTAATAAAGATAATGTCATTGATTTGAAGGACGCCTTAGCAATCCAAACTAATTGGGGAACTGACAGTCGCAGTGCAGACATTAATTTTGATAAAATCGTAGACGCAAAAGACTTTGCATTCATCGAAAAGAATTACTTAATGCAAAATCCAACGGTGGAAAACGCTCCAAAACCTCTAGAAAAATATAAATCAAAATCACTTGAGGATATTAAGAAAGAGCTAGGGTTGAATTAATTTTTCTAATGGAAAAGACGACTGTTATTAAGTCGTCTTTTTCACGCTTTGAAAAACAACTTTGTCAATTAAATTACCAAATTTTCGTAAAAGGAGTAGGTGATGTTGATTTCCATTACAGGATGCTCGCTTTCCATGGGGCGGGATTCTTTAGCCTCCTCGGCAAGCCTGCGGGGTCTTTAGCCTTCCCGCTAATCCCATAGGAGTCGAGCACCCCTCCATTCCAATCAACTTTTTCATCAAAAAAAGTATACACTAAATCCTAATCAAATAGCCTTTACTTAGAGTAATCTAGCAGTTTTTATTAATCAGTTTGTAGTTCAATTAATATCGAACATTAAACTAAATTAGTCAAATG
>NZ_FOMF01000033.1:0-1126 GCF_900112535.1 Bacillus sp. UNCCL81
CTCTTCAGCGTCGATGGTAGTTGGGGGTTTCCCCCTGTGAGAGTAGAACGTCGCCTGGTTACCAAAAACATCAGCTATTAGGCTGATGTTTTTTTTTGTGTTGAAATATGAAAACGATAGTTTTATTCTAAATTTTACTTATTAAATAGAAATCAACTCGAGGAATGATCGAAAGTCAGATGACATGATTAGGTTTTTTGTAGGATACGCTTAAGAAAACTGGGAAATAACATCATCACATTCTATCTACGAAGTGAAACATGTAATAAAAAGTTTGTATCATATCCAAAATGTAAATGATCTACATTTTCGAATGAAACAATGAGTAACCGATTAAGAGAATAGCTACAAAGTATCTCGTTAATTATCTAGTTTCAGTAACGAAAATACAAAACCCGATATTAAAGAGTAATTATTCATATAGAGGCGATTCACTCTCCAACGGATGATATTTTTGTCATAATAGATGTAAATAATTTTGATAGAGGTAAACAAATCGTAAATTAAAGAACTTTTCATCATATGTAGAGAAGTCACTACTTTATAGATTAAAGTTTTTCCTGAAGATGACGAAGTAGGAACATATATAACGTATAGGTTTAGTTTAAAATGTAAAACGTATGAATTCAATACAACTCTTTGCTAAAATCAATATGCAATGAAGAATTCGGAGTTAGACCGAGGTTTTTCATAGAGTATATTTTATCAATATTAATAAGAAAACGGTCTTTCATGTTAACGATGACAGAGGGTGTAATTTATTGGCAACTTCACCCGACATAATAAGGGATAGATATGATTTACAATGAATGGACTTGGATTGACAAACCTAATATTGAGAAGGTTTTTAATTAAAATATGAAGAAGGGAAAGCAGCGTTTTGGAGTGGCGTTTCCTTTTAATAAATCTAAAATCAATCCTAATTTATAATAGAACAATATACATAGAAAGTATCTTAAAAAAGATCATACACAACTTTTGTTAATTTTTTGTAAAGAAATGCTTGCAATCATTTGGACGAGATGGTATATTTGTTTATGTTGTCACGATAAAACAAGTTCGAACAACAAAAAAAATATAATAAATTGTTGACAAAGAGTTCAACAAAATGTTATTATATTAAAGT
>NZ_FOMF01000006.1:0-375870 GCF_900112535.1 Bacillus sp. UNCCL81
AATCCTAATCAAATAGCCTTTACTTAGAGTAATCTAGCAGTTTTTATTAATCAGTTTGTAGTTCATTTAATATCGAACATTAAACTAAATTAGTCAAATGAATTTGTTTTTCTAAGAATAAGCTCATAATTTTTTAACTTCTGAAAAAAACATGTCTAGTGTTATTGGAATCATAAAATTGCTCGAACATATTACATTTAAAACCATTAAAAGATCATCCAGAAAAATGATAATTTCATCATTATTAAATGTTCATTTAATGTCCGTTTTCCCTATTGACCATTTTATATTTCAACACTCTGTAAAAGCTACTATCATAGATAGTAGCTTTTATTGAACTATTATTTATATTGTATGTCATCTCTTAGTGATTCAACCTTTGTTAGGGCTTGATCGATGTCTGTTTCGCTTACCCCGAAGTGAGCTAGTGCATCATGGAGATGGGTAGCAATTGCATTAAAATGTTCGGGTTGAATATTCATTCCTTCATGAGCTTTTGACATGGATTTGCCAGTATATTTGTTAGGTCCACCCAAAGCAAAACTAATAAACTTTGTTTGGTGACGACGTTGCTTGTCCATATCCGTTTGATCAAAGAAATGATTAACTGTTTCATCTTTTAGGACTAATTCATCGTAAAAATAATCTACTACTTTTCCAACTGTTTCTTCTCCACCATATTTTTCATAAAGAGTTTGTTCCATTTAGTAGCTTCCTTTCAAAATAAGATATAAGTAGAATCCCCTAAATTAACAATTTAAAACTGTCTATTTAACGATTAATTCATGATATGAAAATACATTTGCTAAACAATTATGCTTCTTATAATTTAACGCTTATATGTAAGTCTAATCAATCCGTTTAAACAAATTGATTAGACCATTATAGATTCAACCAGCTATCCATAACTAGAACTTACTTTGTAGAAAGTTTTAAACTGTGTATGAAGTAATATGTGTAATCGTTAGAATGAATATTTTTGTATAGTAATATCAGATAAATTAATAGTAGTTGAATTTTACTTTAATAAATAATTAACGCACCTATTGTTTCAACTATTTTTTTAAGTGACTGTATTGTTTTTGTTAATATCTTTAGATGTTAATGCAAGTGTATTATTGATTAATGTGTTGTCTTCAATATCATAAGGAGGCGCACCGATACCACCGTTAGTTGTGTCAATTCCAACCCTTTTTATTTTGGATGTTATTTTGTTTCCTTTAATTACTGCTCCTTTAACTTGAGTAGGAGAATTTTTCCATGCGTCACGGCCGATTTGAATGATTGGATGATCTGCAGAAGTTGTTACACTATCATTTATTGTATTGTTAAGAAAGGAAAAACTTGTTGCATTATTTACTAAAATAATGTTACCTGATACAGATTTATCGAAGTCGAATGTTGAGCTTGATATAGTAACATTTGGATATCCATTGTCATTATCAAGTATGACAGTACTATTTTTAAACTGTCCCTGATTAATAGTTACTTTTCCAGGATAGAAATTGATCTTTCCATTTGTAACAATTAGATTGTTATAGTTTCCAGAAGCTAATCGAGATTCAGTAGTATTATTAAATGTAACATTCGAGTATACATTCGAAGCGAGTCCATTGCCACTTAGACCATTGTTTCCTTCTAGATAAATAGTACTTAACGTTATTGGCTTGTCTCCCCATATAGCAAAACCATGTAATTCTGAATCTTGTCCAGAAGATGTAAGAGAAATATTGGATGCGCTTATGCCGTTTTCAACAGTCTGAGTAAAGCTGATATCTGAATCAACACCAACAAGACCATCAACAATTATATTTTCTCCACCGTCAAAAACTGCTCCACTTTTTGTTAGTTTGTTATTTGTAAAAGTAATATTAGAAGAGCCGTCAGAACTTACAAATGAAGAATTGTCAAAGGTGTTATTAGAAGCAGAAACGCCACCCCAGCTAGTTGAAGCAAAAGCAGCATCAGGACCAAAGTAGTTATTATTTGCTATTGCATGGCCACCATAAGAGAGTACCATATGAATTTTATTATTTAAAAATTCATTTCCGCTTATCTCCGTATTTATACCCGGGTAAAATCCAGGCTCTAAATCAACTCCACTTCCAGGAGCGACTCCACTTATATCGTGTATTTTATTATTGAGTATTTTGACACCATCAGTACCTACTAAACTTATGCCTTGTCGACGGTTATTGCCGATATTGCAATTTTGTATCAATAAATTTTCTGTAACAGCAACGGACATCATTTGAACACCAACATTTGCTGTACTTGTAGCATTAAAAACAGCACGCCATTTAACCGCGTCATCTGGAATCTTAGAATATCCAAAAGATGAATTGAAATCTTGATCTTTATCAGTTTTAATTAAACTTCCATCTGAGCGATAATAATATAAATCGTATTTCCCGGATACACCTTCAGGATTCCACATCATAATATTTCTAAAATGAGGATTTTGATACGCTGGATCACTAAGCGTATAAGGTTTAGTGCGAATTTTTCCTGATTGGCTAATAGGGTTTCCATTTGCATCTAATCCACCTAATTCTAGGTTGGTTGAATCAATCGATTCGCCTGTGACTGTTGTACCACCGGCTTGAACACCATCACCGGTAAAATCTGTAAAATTAACACCATCAATAATGACATTACTTGCTCCCTCTGTTATGATTCCAAATCCCCACTCATGCGTACCTGAAGTGTAAGGACCAACATAAGTGTAATCGTGAGTATATCGGTCACCTTTCAAGGTCCCACCTTTTATTGTCACATTCACAATGTCTTTACTTAGCGAAATAATAGCGTATTGTTCCCATTTATTTGTTTCCTTTTGAAGAACCGTATCACTATCCATTAAAAATGTCATATTACTTACCATATTAATTTGAGCATTATGATCTTTATCTTCAACGCCCTTAGCTATCAAGTACGTACCACCTAATACATGAAAGGTAGTGTATCCATTACTGGTTGCCCACTGTAATGCCTGGTTAAATCCATTCGTAGTTTCAATAGGATGAGAATTATCATTATAAATTCCCCATCTAGTTCTTTCTTGCGAAGTTAGTTCATATACTCCAGCTGGAGGAGATACAACCGTAGTATCTTTTGTGACAACTGTGGAACTCGTAGATTGATTGCCATATTGATCATTCGAGACAGCAGTGATTGTAATACTTCCATTATTTAAAGAACTCATATTAAATAATACTGAAAAATTACCACTTGTATCAGATGTAGTTACTTTAGAGAGTGGGCTATGAATACCATCACTAACAGTTACTGTTACTTTTTGGTTTGCTTCCACTTTTCCATTTACTGGATAAGCACTTTGATTTTGTAAAGTAATATTTGAGACACTTAAAAGAATCGTTGGTCCAACGGTGTCTTTTAAAACAGTCTTATTAACCTTTCCACTTATATTACCTTTTGTATCTTTTTGATAAGCTTCCAAATTTAATTGGCCATCTTTTAGAGTAATGAGATTAAATTTTGTAGAAAAGGTACCACTTGAAGTTGCTTTAATAGTAGTAGAAATCGTATTTTTGTTAGGATCTTTAAACGTTAAATAAATAGTAGCATTTGCAATTCCGCTACCACTTACAGTATAGGAGCTTGCGTTGATACTTGTTACAACAGGTAAACTATTAATCTTTGGACTACTAATTGCCAAATAACATGACACTCCTTATAAATTATTATTTTTATAGGAGTAGTATATTTATTTAAGTCCAAATTGCTTGTACTAATTAAGAGAAAGCATAAAAGATGGTGAAACTATCTAGTAAGTATATGGGGAATTATTAAAAAAACCTAATTTTTCCTAGTAATTAAGTATGGTAATTGTTCGTTTAAAAGAACGTCTTTGTTCTTATGTTTAGTACTAAACATAATTTATTAACAATAAATTTACTAGGAATTTATAATTAATTTACTAGAATCTACTATTATTAAAGTGTAGTAAAATAGGTATAAATTGGAGCGAAAATATTATTGACTAGTTCATTATAAAGAATTAAAATTAAGTTCATAATTACCCTAATTTTCAGATTTTATTTAGTCATAAGAGTACTTATCATACATAATTATATGCTTACATACTATTTTGATAGCTTATTAAAACGTTGTTCGTTATATAGAATCTTTCGTCATGTTTTATTTCCAGTAAAAAATACTAAAAAATGAAGGTGAATGGATGAATAGTGTAAGGCCTAAGGAAATTGATATAAAGGAATATTTTGATGTAATTAAAAGTCGGTTTTGGATTATTATTGTTTTTACTATATTAACTACGTCAGCTGGTTATCTATATCAGAAATTTTATAATAATTATGTTCCTGTGTATGAGTCTTCAACAAGAATTATGCTTAATACAAAAGATGATTTGAGTACGTTAATGGTTATGATGGACGATCCATCTGTTTTGGAAAGGGTAATTAATAACTTACATCTTAGTATTTCTACAGAAGATTTAGCCAAAAAATTAAATGTTACAAGAATAAATGATTCAACAATTTTTAGTATTACGGCTCAAGATAATAATCCAATTATCGCCAAAAATATTGCCAATGAAACAGCAAAATCATTTAAAGATGAGGTTAGTAATATATTAAATTTTAAAAATGTTCAGTTACTATTTCCTGCAAAAGAAACTTCAATCCCAATTAATCAGCAAAGTAATAAAGTCATAATTTTTGCATTTGTTATGGGGATTGTTATTAGTATTGCATTAGTATTTTTAATGGATTCTTTAGATCAAACAATTAAAAGACGAAGCGAGGTCGAAGAAATCCTAGGGGTACCTGTAATTGGCATTGTTCCAAATATGAATAAGAAAAAGTTATTAACTGAGAAAAAGAAATATAAATTATTAAAAAATGAAGGTGAGAATGTTGATATTTAATAAAAGAAAACAAAACACAGCCTTTAAAAAAAGAAATCTAGTAACGTTTACAAATCCAAATTCAATTATATCTGACCAATTTCGAACAATACGTATAAATTTACACTTTTTAACTGAGGAAATCAAAAATAAGATCCTCTTAATTACTTCAACTGGTAAAGGTGAAGGAAATTCAACAATTAGCGCTAATTTAGCTGTATCGATGGCCCAGCAGAAAGAAAAAGTCTTATTGATCGATGCTAATTTAAGGGAAGCCTCATTACATACAATTTTTAAATTACAAAACAATGTTGGATTAACAGATTTGTTAACAAAACGAATAGAGCTTAAAGATGTAGTAACAAGTACAGATTTTGAAAACTTGGATGTTTTGACTAGTGGCACAATTAATTTTAATCCTGTAGAACTTTTGGCGAATTCAGCGGTTAATGAGTTATTTAAAAAATTGATTACCTCTTATGATATTGTACTAATTGATTCACCATCAATATTAGACTATACAGAGACAAGAGTACTTGCAAATCAATGTGATGGTGTAGTTTTAGTACTTAACCGTGGTAAAACTGAAATAGAAAAGACGATTGAGGCTAGTAGAGTAATTGAGCTATCACATGGACGATTGATCGGTGCAATTATAAATGAAAAGTAAGTAAAATTTTTACTACTTTGTTCTTAATTAAGAACAACGTTTAATAGAATAGTTTAGGTAATGTCTACTTTCCTTTATCAATGTAGGCACTCGATCATGCTGTGGGTTGAAATATACCTTAGACGCAAGTCGTCAAGAGTGTGGTGTGAGGGTGGGTTGAATGCCCGTTTTTTATATAAAGTGTTTATTTATGTGCTTTTTTTAAAGAGTGCAAAAATAAGCACTTTATTAATACAGTATGGGGATGTGAATATGAAAAATAAGGATAGGTCACCTAAAACAATAAAGAATAGAATTAAAATCATTCAACAATTTGAATGGCTAGATGAAACTAACGGGTTACCAAATAATAAAGTAAATGACGATGGTAGAAAAAAGCTTGAATTATATAACGTAGGATGGTTTATGAGAGGAGCACTCAAGTGACTTATAGGCAAAGATTATCTCTATTTATAATTATTGATTCATGTATTGTACTCACATCCATTTTTATTAGTCGATTTTTGGTAGACGCAACAATTGATATTTTTATTAAACCTGTTTTTATAAGTTCACTTTTTCTTTTATTAAGCCATCATATTTTTTCTTTAATTTTTAAACTTTATAAAAAGGCATGGGAATATGCAAGTATAGGCGAAATAATTATTATCTTTAATATTGTAACGTCTTCGATAGTTACATCATTAATTATCCAGCAAATGATTATGCAAAAAACATATTTCAGGTTATTTGCGGTCGCTTGGTTACTCCATATGATATTAATAGGTGGTTCAAGATTTACTTGGAGGTTATATCGAGATTCACTCGTTAGAAAAAATATTATTAAGAAGAGAACATTAATTATTGGTGCTGGCGCAGCAGGCACTATGGTTGCGAGACAGCTTTTAAAGAGTAACGATAATTATAGTCATCTCCATCCTGTTGCTTTTATAGATGATAACGTAAAAAAACATCATTTAGATATATTGGGAATTCCCGTTTTAGGCGGGGTTGAAAAAATTGAAAGTGTTGTAAATAAGTATTCAATTGAAAATATTATTATTGCCATTCCTTCGTTACGTAAAAAGGAGTTAAATATTATCTTTCAGGAATGCTCTAAAACAAACGCTAGTACTAAAATACTACCTATGTTAGAAGATCTAATTACTGGTAAGGTTTCAGTCAATCAATTCCGCGATGTTCAAGTAGAGGACTTATTAGGAAGGGATCCTGTTGTAATGGATATGGGCAGCATTTCTGAATCAATTACAAATAATGTTGTATTAGTTACAGGAGCGGGAGGATCAATCGGTTCGGAAATTTCACGACAAATTTCTAACTTTAATCCTAAACAATTAATTTTACTTGGCCATGGTGAAAATAGCATTTATTCAATTGAAATGGAATTAAAGAATAGTTTTAAGGATTCTAGCATTGAATTTATAACAGAGATTGCTGATTTACAAGATGAAAAGAAAATGATGTCAATTATGGAACATTATAGTCCGGATGTTGTCTACCATGCAGCAGCACACAAGCATGTACCTTTAATGGAGCGAAATCCGGAGGCAGCAATTAAAAATAATGTAATTGGTACTATGAATGTTGCAAAAGCAGCTAGCTGGCATTGTGTAAAAACATTTGTCATGATTTCAACTGATAAAGCTGTCAATCCAACGAGTGTAATGGGTTCAACAAAAAAACTTGCAGAAATGATTATTCAAGATATGGATAAAAATAGTGATACAAAATTTGTAGCAGTTCGATTTGGAAATGTGCTAGGTAGTAGAGGGAGTGTTATTCCACTATTTAAAAAGCAAATCGAAAATGGAGGCCCTGTCACTGTTACTCACCCAGATATGGTGCGTTATTTCATGACGATTCCCGAGGCATCTAGGCTGGTGATACAAGCAGGGGCATTAGCAAAGGGTGGCGAAATCTTCGTATTAGACATGGGCGATCCAGTAAAAATAGTAGATCTTGCTAGAAATTTAATTTTATTATCAGGTAACTCACTTGATGATATAGAGATTGAATTCTCAGGAATGAGACCGGGAGAGAAGCTATTTGAGGAATTATTAAAAGAAGAAGAAATTCATGAAGAACAAATTTATCCGAAGATTTATATTGGAAAAACAACGGATTTGCATATAAGTGAAATACATGAAATTATTGATAACTTTTCAGATTTAGAGAAGGACGATCTTAGAGAGAGATTATTGAATTTGGCCAATAATAGGGTTATTTCTCAAACGAACGCTACAACACCAATTTTAAATTAAGGGAGAAAAAAATGAAGATTAAAAAAGCCATAATACCTGCTGCTGGATTAGGAACTAGATTTCTACCGGCAACAAAAGCAATGCCAAAAGAGATGTTGCCAATTGTAGATAAACCTACTATTCAGTATATAGTTGAAGAAGCTATCGAATCAGGAATAGAGGATATTATAATTGTAACCGGAAAAGGTAAAAGAGCGATTGAAGATCATTTTGATAATTCATTTGAATTAGAACAAAATCTATTAGAAAAAGGTAAATTTGAATTATTATCAGAGGTTCAGAAATCATCAAAGATGGTAGACATTCATTATATTCGCCAAAAAGAACCAAGGGGCTTAGGTCATGCGATTTGGTGTGCACGCAAATTTATAGGTGATGAACCATTTGCAGTGTTATTGGGCGATGATGTTGTTAAAGCCGATACACCATGTTTAAAGCAGATGATTGGGCAATTTAATCGATATAATGCTTCTATATTAGGTGTACAAACTGTAAATGAAGCTGAGGTTTCTAGATACGGAATTGTTGACGGGAGTTTAATAGATAATCATTTTTATAATGTTCATAGTTTAGTAGAAAAACCAAAGCAAGAAGAAGCTCCTTCAAACTTAGCGATTTTAGGCCGCTATATACTAACGCCGAGAATATTTGATATTTTAAGTAATCAGAAACCAGGGGCTGGAAATGAAATTCAACTGACTGATGCAATTGCTGAACTTAACAAACAAGAAGCAGTCTATGCTTATGAATTTGAAGGAACTCGATACGATGTAGGCGAGAAATTAGGTTTTATTAAAACGACTCTTGAGTTTGCTCTTAAAAGGGAGGACTTGAGACATAGTGTTCTAGATTATTTAACGGAACTAATGAAAAAAGAATTAATTAGCGGGTCAAATGATTAGAAAATAATGTTGATAGGTGAAAAAGATGAAAAAAAAGGTGCTCTTTTGTGCAACTGTGGATTATCATTTTACGGCATTTCATATGCCATATATAAAGTGGTTCAAGGATAATGGCTGGGAAGTACATATTGCTGCTAATGGGGAAAACAATATTCATTATGTCGACAAAAAGTTTAATCTACCTATTCAAAGATCGCCTTTTAATTTTAAAAATATAAGGGCACTAAAAGACCTTAAAAATATAATAGATGAAAATAATTATGAGATCATACATTGCCATACTCCTATGGGTGGGATACTTGCTCGCCTTGCGGCTCGTAAGTCCAGGGCTAAAGGAACAACAAAATTGATTTACACAGCACATGGATTCCATTTTTGTAAGGGTGCACCTATATTAAACTGGCTATTATATTATCCTATTGAAAAATTCATGGCACCCCTATCAGATTGTTTAATAACGATTAATAAAGAAGATTATGAGTTATCAAATAGAAGTTTTAATATTAAAAGAATCGTACATATCCATGGGGTTGGAATTGATACAGAGGATTTTAAGCCAATTGATGAATTAAATAAAAAGGTAGTAAGAGAGTCGTTTGGATATCAACCAGATGACTTTTTGCTTTTTTATGCAGCAGAATTTAATAAAAATAAAAATCAACAATTTCTACTTAATTCATTGGCACTAATGAAAGATGAATTGTTGAATGTAAAACTTCTACTTGCTGGGGAAGGTGCTTTACTAAATGAATGTAAACAGTTAGCAAATCAACTTGGAATTTCACATATGGTAGAGTTTTTAGGTTTTAGAAAGGATATTAAAGAAATCCTACCTATGTGTGACGTTGCAGTTGGGTCTAGTCTACGTGAAGGTTTGCCGGTCAATATAATGGAAGCCATGTCTTGTGGCTTACCGATTATAGCAGTAGATAACCGAGGGCATAGAGAGCTTGTAATTAATAACAAAAATGGATGGCTTGTAAAGAGTAATGACTCCACTGGTTTCTCAAGCGCTATAAAAGACCTTGCCGAAAGAAAGGGTCTCAAAGAGAGGCTTGGGGCTAATAGTAGAAAGATCATTATGAGAAAATATAGCATTGATAAAGTATTATTGGAAAAAAGTGAGGTATATAAGAGCTATATGAAGGAAATGGAGGATACAATGTGGGCGACCCTTTAAGAATCTTACATACCGTTGTTAATATGAACAGAGGTGGCGCGGAAACATTAATAATGAATTTGTATCGTAATATTGATCGAACGAAAATACAGTTCGATTTTTTAACGTGTAAAGAGGGGGCATATGACTCTGAAATAATTGCCATGGGTGGAAAGATTCATAGAATTCCATATATAACGGACGTTGGTCATATAGGTTATATAAGAAAACTAGATAAATTTTTTAGGCTAAATCCTAATTATAAAATCGTACATTCTCATATGGATAAAATGAGTGGCTTAGTTTTAAGAGCTGCAAAAAAAGCTAATATACCCACGAGAATTGCCCACAGCCATAATACAAAAAGTGAAGGTGGGTTGGCTTCACAGGTTTATAAATGGTATGCGGGTAAATACATTGAGCCCAATGCTACCCATTTATTTGCTTGTTCGGAGTCAGCAAGTAGGTGGTTATTTACTAAACGTTCAAGTGAATCACTAATCTTAAAAAATGGCATTGAAAGTGAGAGGTTTCAATTCTCATTAAATTTAAGAAAACAAATTAGGGATCAGTTAGATATCTCAGACAAAGCATTTGTACTTGGCCATGTTGGAAGATTTAATCAACAAAAAAATCATCTTTTTTTACTAGAAATTTTTGCTTCACTATTAAAAGAAATGCCGAGTGCAGTTTTAATCTTAGTTGGAGGAGGTTCCCTTCAAGCAAAAATAGAATCGAAAATAAAAGAACTTCAAATAGAGAAAAATGTAAAGTTACTTGGTATTAGAGATGATATTCATAAACTTTTACAAGCAATGGATGTGTTTGTATTCCCATCTTTACACGAAGGTTTACCTGTAACGGTAATAGAAGCACAAGGTGCAGGTTTAACTTGTATTATTTCAGATGCGATTACAACAGAAGTTGATATGGAGATGGGACTAATTCAATACTGTTCATTAAATGACAGTGAAAAATGGGTTGAGAAAATCTTGAAAGAAGCAAAAAGAAATTTTAAAAGAGGAAATGCGGGAAGTGCATTGATCCAAAAAGGATATGATATTCGCATAACAGCGGAGAATACCCAAAAGACATATATCTCGTTAGGGAGGTAGGATATGAAGAAATTAACTGTATTTACTCCAACATTTAATCGAGCATACTGTCTTCACAAATGTTACGTGAGTTTAAAGAATCAAACATGCAAAGAATTTATCTGGTTAATCATTGATGATGGTTCAACTGACAATACTAAAGAATTAGTTGAAGGCTGGATCGAAGAAAATAAAATTGAAATTATGTATTATTGGCAGAAAAACCAAGGAATGCATGGTGCCCATAATACCGCTTACCAGAAAATTGTCACAGAACTTAATGTCTGTATTGATTCAGATGATTATATGCCTTTAGATGCGGTTGAAAAAATTATTAAGCACTGGAATCAATTTGGTAACGATCATGTGAGTGGAATTATTGGTCTAGATGCATATTCAGATGGAAAAATTATTGGTACAAAGTTACCGGTTAATAGAAAACAGTCTAGATTATTTGATTTATATAATAAATTTGGAGTAACTGGTGATAAAAAACTTGTATATCGAACAGAGTTAACAAAAAAATTTCCATATCCACTATTTAAAAATGAACGTTATGTTGGTCTAGCATACAAATATCACATGCTTGATAAACAATACGAAATGCTATTAATGAATGAAACTTTATGCTATGTAGAGTATCTTGCAGATGGATCATCTTTAAATATGTTAAGTCAATATATTAAAAATCCGAATGGATTTGCATTTTATCGAAAAGAAATGATGAAATTGCCATTTGCAAGTCAGTTGTTTAAATTCAGACAAGCCATTCATTATGTTTCTAGTAGCATTATGAGTAGAAACTGGAGTTTTTTAGACGAGACGCCTAAAAAAGGTTTAACAATCTTGGCGATTCCATTTGGGATAACTTTATATATTTATATTACGACAAAAACAAAAACCGCCTAAAAAGTGGTTTTGTTTTTTGGAAGGATATTGGTATGACTATATTTTGGTTCAATTTAGCAATTGTATTTGTTTTTTCATTCATGGCACGGGTAACCTCAAGGGTTAGCATATCTAGCACCGCAACATTATCATCGGTCTATATAAAACCTAATAAAACGTTGGCATTTGTTGTATTAGTAACTCTAGTTTGCGTATCGGGACTTAGATCAAATATCGGGGACACATATGCATATGTGGATATCTATAAAAGACATGACTTTACATGGAACTATATTTTAGAGTCTAAGGATATTGGATTCGGCATTCTGCAAATGATTTTAAAATATTTTTCTTCAAATCCTCAAATATTGTTAATTACAACAGCGATTATCACAAATGTATTAGTTATTTTTACTTTATATAATTATTCAAGAATTTTTGAATTGAGCGTTTATGTGTATATTACTGGTGGTTTGTTTTTGGTCTCTATGAATGGTATCAGACAAGTACTTGCTGCATCCATTGCTTTTGCAGGTATACGGCTATTGCTGGAAGGTAGCTTTAAACGCTATCTACTCGTTATTTTATTTGCTTCTTTATTCCATCAAACTGCACTTATTTTAATTCCAATTTATTTTCTTGTCCGCTTTAAGGCATGGTCAAAAGTAACAATCGCTCTATTATTATTTTCAATCGTATTCATAATTGGATTTAATCAACTTTCAACTTATTTGTTTAACGCTATTCAAGATACCCAGTATGCAGTCTATAAAAACTTTCAAGAAGGTGGAGCTAGCATTATTAGAGTTGCAGTAACAGCAATTCCACTTTTAATTGCTTTTGTGGGAAGAGAGAAGTTAAGAGAAATGAATCCAAAGAGTGATATTGTTGTCAATATGGCTTTACTTGGATTTGTCTTTATGCTTATTTCTACGCAAAATTGGATCTTTGCAAGAATTTCAATTTATTTTAGTTTTTATCAGCTAATTTTAATTTCATGGATTGTGAAATTATTTCGAGTAAGAGATCAAAAGTTAATCTATTATGGCATACTAATTTGCTACTTTTTTTATTATTACTATGAAAATGTAATTAGTCTGCAAATACAATATTTCAGCGATTATATTAATTTAAACTGGTAAAAGTGATTATTTTTTAGTCTTTTATAGGAGGAAAAATAAATGGCAATTCTTGTAACTGGTGGAGCAGGATATATTGGGAGTCACACAATCGTAGAGCTGTTACAGAGTGGTAATGAAATTATTGTTCTAGATAATTTTTCAAATAGTAAGCCAGAATCATTAAAAAGAGTGTCAGAGATAACGGGTAAGTCATTTAAAACATATAATATTGACCTATTAAATAGAGATGAGTTAGAAAATATATTTTCTCAGAATAGAATATCGGCTGTTATCCATTTTGCCGGGCTTAAAGCTGTAGGTGAATCAGTCCAAAATCCTATTGAATACTATTATAACAATATTACAGGAACGATTAATCTTTGCGAAATGATGAGAAAATATGAAGTAAAAAAGCTTGTTTTTAGTTCTTCTGCCACAGTCTATGGTTCAAAGAATGAATCACCGATATTAGAAAGTAGTGACTTAGGCGCTTCTAATCCATACGGACGAACTAAGCTTATGATTGAGGAATTCCTTAAGGACTTATACGAATCAGACCATACTTGGAGGATAGCATTATTGAGATATTTTAATCCAATCGGTGCACATCATAGTGGTTTAATTGGCGAAGACCCAAATGGAGTTCCGAATAACTTAATGCCATTCATTTCACAAGTAGCAGTAGGTAAATTGGAGCAATTAACTATTTTTGGAAATGACTATCCAACAAAAGACGGCACAGGTGTGAGGGACTATATTCATGTGGTAGATTTAGCAATTGGTCATATGAATGCACTAAAAAACCTAGAAAACAACACTGGGATTGAAGCATATAACATTGGTACAGGCAATGGCTATAGTGTTCTAGAAATGATTGAAGCTTTTGAAATAGCATCTGGTAAAAAGATACCTTATAGAATTAAAGAAAGACGTCCTGGTGATGCGGCAGTTTGTTATGCGAATCCAACAAAGGCTATGCAAAAACTTGGCTTTACAGCTACAAAGGGAATTCATTTAATGTGTGAGGATACATGGAGATGGCAAAAAAATAATCCGAACGGATATACTGAAGGGATTGAACAAGTAACAGTGCAATAATGCAGTGTTTTTTTTGGTTTGGGAGGAAAAAATGGAATCAATTAATTTATCACAACAGCAATTAATAGATATTCTAAAACTCTTTTACTATAGAGGAAGCCATTCGAATGAATTGAATACGATTGATTTTATAAATGATATGAAAAATACGATCATTATGATTAGCACAAACAATTTAGTAGAAATGAAGTAATTAATTTTTAGGAGTAGACTAAAAATGAAAAGAGTCATAGATTTAGTATGTTCAATGATAATATTGCTGTTGCTATCGCTACCTCTAGTAGTTGTAGCAATTTTTGTTAGATTAAAAATGGGTGCTCCTATACTATTTACTCAAGAGCGCCCTGGTTTAAATGGTAAACCATTTTACTTGTATAAATTCCGAACAATGAGTGATTTGCATGATGCAGGAGGAAACCTTTTATCGGATGAATTACGTTTAACTGCCTTCGGGAAGTTTTTAAGAAAGTATAGTATTGATGAGTTTCCACAGTTAATAAACGTGGTTAAAGGGGAAATGAGTTTAGTTGGACCAAGACCATTTTTAATGGAATATCTATCTTTATATACAGAAGAACAGATGCTAAGGCATAATGTAAAACCTGGGATTACAGGTTGGGCCCAAGTAAATGGACGGAATTCACTTACATGGGAGGAGAAATTTAAAATGGACGTATGGTATGTGAAAAATAATAGTCTCCTTTTAGATTTGAAAATCCTAATTAAAACAGCTATTAAGGTTATAAAGAAAGAAGGAATTTCACAGGAGGGGCAAGTGACAATGGAAAAATTCACTGGTTCTAATGAAGTGATGTAGTATGAAGGTAATTATTTTAGGTAATGGGGGACATAGCAAAGTTGTCCAAGACATCATCTACTCGATAAAGGGAAATGAAATTGTTGCTATATTAGATGACAAATATAAAGTTGAAAAACGTGAGAATGGAATTATATATGCTCCATTTGATTCTTTAAAAAAATTTCTAGATCAAGAAGCTAAAGTAGTGATTGCAATAGGAGATAACAAGCTTAGAAAAAATATAGTTACTTCAATGGATATTAAAAAAGAACAATACTTAACAGTTATTCATCCTTCAGCAATTGTTAGCACTTCGACTAGAATTGGATACGGAACAGTGGTCATGCCAAATGCAGTTATTAATGCAGAAGCGCAAATAGGCGATCATTGTGTAATTAATACTGGAGCAATCATTGAACATGATAATCAAATCGGAGACTATACGCATGTCTCTCCAAATGCTACTTTAACAGGAAACGTGTTAGTAGAAGAAGGTGCACATATCGGAGCATCAGCTACTATTATTCCCGGTATTAAAGTAGGGTGTTGGTCAATTGTAGGTGCGGGTTCAACGGTTATTCACAATATTTCACCACTTAGTACAGTAGTAGGCTGCCCAGCTAGAATTATTAAAAATTGAAATTTGTAGATTAAATTTTTCGAAAAGGTGGTAAGTGAGTTGACCTTATCAAGAATTTATTTATCTCCCCCCCATATGAGCGGAGAGGAGATAAAATATATACAGGATGCATTTAATACGAATTGGATCGCACCACTTGGACCCAATGTTGATGGATTTGAAAAAGATATTATTGATTATATAGGAGCCAATGGGGCGTTAGTTGTTAGTTCAGGAACAGCTGCAATTCATTTGGCTCTTTCTTTATTAAATGTCACAAAAGGCGATAAGGTATTTTGTTCCAGTCTTACCTTTGTGGCTAGTGCTAACCCAATAATTTATCAAGGAGCCGAACCGATCTTTATAGACTCGGAGCCTGATACATGGAATATGTCACCAAAAGCACTTGAAAGAGCATTGCATGACTCATATTTAGAAGGAACTCTTCCTAAGGCTGTTATCGTTGTTAATCTATATGGACAAGTTGCAAAAATGGATGAAATTCAATCGTTATGCTCCAGGTATAATATACCTATTATTGAAGATGCGGCTGAATCACTTGGTTCTACTTATAAAGGAAGAGTTAGTGGTACTTTTGGTCATTTTAGTATTTTTTCCTTTAATGGAAATAAAATTATCACGACATCTGGTGGCGGAGCACTTGTCTCAAATAATACTGAGTTAATACAAAGAGCAAGATTTTTAGCCACTCAAGCTAGGGATCAAGCGCGACATTACCAACATAGTGTAGCTGGTTACAATTATAGGATGAGTAATATTTTGGCAGGGGTTGGTAGAGCTCAATTGCAAGTATTAGAGGAGCGAATTGAAGCTAGAAGAAGGATTTTTCAACGCTATTTTGAAGAACTAAAAGATTTACCAGGTCTAACTTTTATGCCAGAGTTAGCAAATACACGCAGTAACCGATGGCTTACAGCATTAACGATTAAAGAAGAAGAATCTAATCTATCAGTAAATAATTTATTAGATGCATTAGAAGAGGAAAATATTGAAGCAAGACCAGTGTGGAAGCCATTACATTTGCAACCCCTATTCAAAGGAGTTCGTTATTATCCTAACGAAGAAAATAACCATGTTGCAGAGAGGTTGTTCGAAACTGGAATTTGTTTACCTTCAGGATCAAATCTATCGTTTGACGATCAAAGTAGAGTAATAAGCTGTATCAAAAAATTATTTTATAAAGTAGCTTGTAGGGAGGGCATTCTATGACAGAACAGCTGAGGTGCCAAAAATGATAGGAAAAAACATTCAGGAAATTCGTATCAAAAAGGGACTTACTTTATCAGAACTTGCAGAAAAAGCTAATATTTCTAAGTCTTATTTAAGCAATATTGAGCGTGAATTAAACGATAATCCGTCTATTCAAGTTGTAGAAAAGATTTCGAAGGTATTAGGAGTTGAATTTAGAACATTACTGGGGACTAATATAGAAAATAATAAACTCGAAAATGACTATATTGATCTTATAAAGGAATTAGTTGAAATTGGCATTGGAAGAGAAGAGTTAAGAGAATATAAAAAGGTATTTGAATTTGTAAAATGGAAGAATTCTAAAAATCATTGATAAGAAATGCTAAAGGGAGTTATGTATGGATAAAACAAAGCCCTTAAAGGTCCTTCATGTTGTTGGTGCAATGAATAGAGCAGGGACCGAAACAATGCTAATGAATATATATCGAAATATAGATCGGACCAAAATTCAATTTGATTTTATTTCTTATAGTCAAAAAGAGGCACACTATGACGAAGAAATAGAAAGATTAGGCGGACGTATTATAAGATTGGTAAAAACATACTCAGTAAAAGAAGTTTATACTGCGATTAAAAAGTACGGTCCGTATGATGTAGTTCATGCACATGCTTTATTTAATTGTGGTATAGCCAATTTAGCGGCTCAATTAGCAGGTGTAAAGATTAGAATATCACATGCACATACAACTTTAGATACTAATCAATCTTTAATTAGAACAATCTATAAAGGAATAATGCGAAAACTCATCAATGTAACTTCAACAAAATTGTTGGCATGTAGTAATGGTGCCGGACGATATTTATTTGGAGAGAAAGAATTAGTAAAAACAAAATATTCCTATTATCCGAATGTAATAGACTATACAAAATTTCTAGAACCGCCATTAAAAGAAGTGAAGAAATTCAAAGAAGAAGCAGATTTAGAAAATAGTTTTGTAATTGGTCATATCGGTAGGTTCATGGATGCAAAAAATCACTTGTTTTTAATTGAGATAATGAAGAACATTTTAAAAAAGCAAAAAAACATTACCTTGTTATTAGTCGGTGATGGGGAATTAAGAGTAGGTATTGAAGAAGAAGTTAAAAAGTTTGGAATCGATGAGAATATTAAATTTGTAGGTATTAGGGAAGACATACCAACGCTATTACATAGTATGGATTTATTTGTTTTTCCATCTTTGTACGAGGGATTAGGACTTGTTCTTTTAGAGGCGCAAGCAAGTGGTATACCTTGTATTGTATCTGAAGCAATACAGCCTGAGGCAAACTTAAATATCGGACTGGTAGAACAGCGCATGTTAAGCGAAGGACCAGAGCTTTGGGCAAATACAATATTAATGAATTCTTGGAATAAGGAAGGCAATATTAACCGAATAATTAATGGATTCGAAACGGAAGGATATTCGGTTTCTAAAGGAATATCAAATTTATTGGCTATTTACCAATATTCGACAGGTGAACTAAATGAAGAAGAATATATTAGTGGCATCCTTTGATCTAGAGATTGGAGGAGTTGAGAGAAGCCTAATCAGTATGTTAAATAACTTTGATTTTAAGAGTTACACAGTTGATTTAATGCTTTATAGTCATACAGGAGAATTTATGAAGCTTTTGCCCAATAAGGCAAATCTACTCGCAGAAAGTAAGGCATATAAGACATTTCGGATGCCAGTCCTAGATGTCATAAAAAGTGGGCAATTAAGTCTTGCGTTTTCTAGACTGTTAGCAAAGTATTTGGCAAATAAAAATCATTCTTCCGAAAATGGATATAAACAAATGCAATATATGTGGAAGTATTCAGTCCCTTTTCTACCAAAGCTAAATAAGAAATATGATGTGGCAATTAGTTACCTATGGCCACATTATTTTGTCGCGGAGAAAGTAGATGCCAAAATCAAAATTGCATGGATTCATACAGATTTTTCAACAGTGGAAACAGACATTGAATTAGATGTGAAATTGTGGAGTAGGTTCAATTATATCGTAGCAGTCTCAGATGAATGCAAAAATGCATTCATAAGTAAATATTCAGAATTAGAGGACCGAGTCATCGTAATGGAAAACATTACAACTCCAGAATTGATTAACACATTAGCAAATGAAGAAGCAGATAATCCAATGGTGGAAGATACTAGATTTAAAATTATAACTGTGGCCAGACTTTCATACGCAAAAGGAATTGATTCCGCGGTTAAAGCATTGAAAATGTTAAATGATCGAGGATACAAAAACATATGTTGGTATGTAGTCGGTTACGGGGGCGACGAACAACAAATTAAAGATTTAATAGAGGAAAATAATTTAACGGATCAGTTTATTCTTTTAGGAAAAAAAATAAATCCCTACCCATTTATAAAAGAAGCTGATTTATACGTACAACCATCTAGGTATGAGGGAAAAGCAGTTACAGTGGTCGAAGCACAAGTTCTTTCGAAGCCGGTTCTTATAACAAATTATCCAACAGCTAAAAGCCAAGTAAAAGATGGATTTGATGGTTCTATCTGTGAGCTCTCAGTCCAGGGTATTGCAGATGGTATTGAAAAACTTTACTTGGATTCCCGAATGAGAGAGCAATTAGTAACCAATTGTAAAGATACAGTTTTTAGTAATTTAAATGAACTAAACAAACTTTATAGCTTAATATAATTTGCGACAGCTTTTGCTTAAATATAAACCTGTATAAGGGAGGTTTTTCTAGTGAAAAAAAATATACTCTTTGTAATTGATTCCTTACACATAGCAGGAGCGGAAAAAAGTTTAACTACACTATTGAATTTATTAAATCTAGAAGAATACTCCGTTGATCTAATGTTATTTGCACACGGTGGTGAATTCGAGAAGCTGGTTCCTAAGGATGTAAATATTTTACCCCCCCTTAAATACACCAAATTTACTGAGCTAAGTATGACTGACTCAGTTATCTACTCAATAAAGAAATTTAAATTTGATATGCTATTTTCAAGGCTAAAGTATTCCTTTGAAATAAGGAGAAAAAACTATAGTATAGCGGAAGAAGCAAGAATATTCTGGGAAAGTGTTTCCAATGTGATTGAGAAAAATAAAAAAGTATATGATATTGCAATAAGTTATGCACAAGGTATTCCTACTTTTTACGTCGCTGATAAAGTTATAGCAAAGGAAAAATACGCATGGGTAAACGTAAGCTATCATTTAACTGATCATGAAAGGAATTTTCAAGAACCATTTTATGATCAATATAAAAAAATTGTAGCTGTATCAAATTCTACACGTGAAATCTTCATAGAGACCTTTCCTAGTTATTCCAGTAAAATGGAGGTTATTTTTGATATAAATAATCCAGAATTTATTAACCAAATGGCATTAAGTGGAGATAGTTATCAAGATAATTTTAATGGCATTAAAATTTTAACGATTGGAAGATTGGCCCACCAAAAAGGCTATGATCTTGCTTTAGAAGCTTGCAAAAATCTGAAAGAAAAGGGCATTGACTTTAGATGGTATGTATTAGGAATGGGACCGTTACAACAAGAAATTGAAAAGTATATTGAGGATCATCAGTTACATACAAACTTTATATTGTTAGGAGTAAAATCAAACCCTTATCCATATATAAAAGATGCTGATCTTTATGTTCAAACATCGAAGTTTGAAGGATTTGGTCTTGCAATTGCTGAAGCACGTATGCTAAATATTCCTGTAGTTACAACTAGGTTTGACGCAGTTTATAGTCAAATGATTGATGGGAAAAATGGTTTAGTTGTAGATATGACGGCTGAAGGTGTTACAAACGGGATATTGAAATTAATCACGGATAATGAACTCAAAGAGAATATAGTAAAATTCTTGCGAGTGGAGAAAAAAGGCAATGTCGAAGAATTAGAAAAATTTTATGAGTTAATAGGTTAATGTAAGAAGAGAGAGTGAAGCCTATGAAAATAAAGATATTATTTATGATAATTAATATGAATATTGGTGGAACTGAAAAAGCACTACTAAATATGTTATCTGAGATGAACGAGGATGAATACGAAATCACTGTACTTATGTTAGAAGAGTTTGGTGGTTTTTTAAATGAATTACCAAGTAATATCCAAATTGAATATGTAAAAGATTACGACAAAATAAAAGCTTTACTAAACAATCCTCCATTATTCGAAGCTATGGAAATATTAAAAGATGGTAAACCGGTTCGCGCTATTAATTTAATCTTTTATCATTTACTTTCAAAGATTATGAAAGATAGAAGTTCATACTTTAAATATGTATTAAAAGATTATCGCAAATTTGAAAAAGAATATGATATAGCAGTAGCTTATGCAGGTCCAATGGATTTAATAAGCTATTTTGTTATGCACAAAATAAACGCCAAAAAGAAAGTTCAGTGGATCCATTTTGATGTAACTAAAATTTCCTTTAATAACAAGTTTGCTATTAATCTATATAAGAAGTTTGATCAAATTTTCGTTGTATCAAATGAAGGAAAAGAAAAACTTATAGAGAAGTTATCTGGAATAAAAAACAAAATAAATACATTCGGAAATATTATTTCTTCAAGTTTAATTGAAAAGATGGCGGAAAAAGAGTCAGGATTTGATGAAGATTTTAAAGGTATAAAAATTCTAACAGTTGGAAGACTTTCAATTGAAAAGGGACAGGATTTAGCAATCAAAGTATTATCGAAGCTAAAGAAAGCTGGATACAATGTTAAATGGTATTGCATTGGAGATGGAGAAGGTAAGGTAGAATATCTCAAATTGATAAATGAGTATAATGTTTCGGAAGACTTTATTTTATTAGGTACGAAAATAAATCCATATCCTTATATGAGGCAATGCGATCTATATGTGCAGCCATCGCGCCACGAAGGATATTGCATTACTCTTTCTGAGGCAAGATGCTTTAATAATCCAATCATTACAACGAATTTTACTGGTGCAAACGAACAGCTCAAAAATCGGGAAACAGGCTTAATTGTTAATTTTGATGTAGAGGAAATGTATAAGGCAGTGAAAGAATTACTAGATAATGAGATTTTAAGAAATGAAATAAAAATAAATTTAAAAAAAGAATCCGTAGATACTACAAAGGAAATAGAGAAGTTGAACTTACTCAATGTATAACAAATTTACCTCATTAGTCATCTAGATAGATATTTTGGTTTTTTAATACTCATTCTTGGGGTGAAATATGAAGAAAAAAGTTTTATTTATGCTTAGTAGTATGAATATAGGCGGTGTGGAGAAATCTCTTCTATCATTATTATCAGTAATTCCAAAAGATAAATATGATATTACGCTCCTACTCTTAGAGAAAAAAGGGGGATTTTTTGGGAATATCCCAGATTGGGTTAATGTAGTAGAAGCTACATGGTTTACCACAATTAAAGATATTATATTACAACCTCCACACAAAACTTTGAAAGATTACTTTCATAATAAGCAATACGTAAAAATGCTATCTTTTTTAAGTAAATACCTAATTTCAAAAAAAACTTCAGATCGAAATATTTATTATCATCATATTTTTAAGGATGTTCCAAAAGATTTAACTTTGTATGATGTAGCTATAGCATATCAAGGTCCTACTGACATCATTGATTATTATATCGCCAACAGAGTAACTGCTAAAAAAAAGGTGTCATGGGTTCACTTCGATGTTTCAAAACATCTAATCAATACGAAATTATATAAAAAGCTTCATAAAAAGTTCGATAAGATCTTTGTTGTTTCAGAGGAAGCAAAGAAAAGGCTAATTGAAAAATTACCACAAGATGTAAATAAAACAGAAGTATTTAAAAATATACTTTCATCAAGTGTCATTAATAATATGTCTTTAGCAGAGGTTGACTTTGATAATAGTTTCATAGGAATAAAAATTTTGACGGTTGGAAGGCTCTCGATGGAAAAGGGTCAAGATATGGCTATAAAGGTATTATCAAAATTAATTGAAAATGGATACAATGTGAGATGGTATTGCATTGGTGAAGGTGAGGATCGCAAGGAGTACGAGGCGTTAATTCATAAACTTGGGTTAGAATCCAATTTTATCTTATTAGGTGCAAAACAAAATCCATATCCGTATGTAGCGAATGCTGATCTTTATGTACAAACTTCTAGACACGAAGGTTTCTGTCTTACTTTAGCTGAAGCTAGGTGTTTACATAAACCAATCGTTACTACAAATTTTACAGGTGCATATGAGCAAATTACTGATAATTATGATGGGTTAATTGTCAAATTCGACCAAGATGAGTTATTTGAAAAAATAACATATTTAATTAATAATCCTGGAAAAAGTGAGGATTTATCTAGAAATCTATTAAACGAAATTGTAGATACTACTTCTGAAATAGATAAGTTATATCAATATATCGGATAAGATGGAGTGAAATTAATGAATCCAAAAATGAGTATTATTGTTCCTGTATATAAAGTAGAACCCTATCTTCATAAGTGTATAAATTCATTATTGGATCAGACGTTTGCTGATTTCGAATTAATTCTAGTTAACGATGGATCACCAGATAAAAGTGGGGAAATTTGTGAACTTTATGCTTCTAAAGATAATAGAATTAAAGTAATTCATAAAGAAAATGGTGGGCAGGCCAGCGCTAGAAACATGGGATTAGATATAGCAAAGGGCGATTATATAGGATTTGTTGATAGTGATGACTATGTTGAAAGTGATATGTTTGAATCATTAATTGAGAATGCAATGAAATTTGAGGCAGATGTTGTTGAGTGCGGCATAAAAATTGTAAATGGAAATAAGGTAGAACAAATTCAAAATAATAATCAAGTTGAAATTGGTGATAATATATTCGCTTTAAAAGGACTATTAAACAATGGATACAGAAATTCAGTTTGTAATAAGTTGTACAAAAAAGAAATCTTTGATGATCTTAGATTTCCAAATAAGTTATATGAAGATGGCTTTTTAGCATTTAAAATATATTATTTGGTAAAGAAATACGTATTTATTGGTACAAGTAAATATTATTACGTACAAAGAAACGAGAGTACAATGTCAAAACAAGAAAAATTCACTTTAAGGAACTTAGATGGCTTAGAGTGTGACGAAGAGAGATTTCATTTTATACGGGAACGAGTTAGTGAACAATCATTACTTACTTTATCAGAATCTTATTTTTTTACTCGTATTTTATTTTTTTATCAAAAACTACTTAACAATAAAGAAATTGATCCAAATAAGAAATATAGAAATGATTTAAAAAACAAAATCTTAATAAGTTACCGAGAATTTTTAGTAAATCCAAATTTAAAGAAATTTTATCCTATAGTTAAGACTTCGAAGTTAAATATTAACAAGTTTAACTTTATATTTACGAATTATATGTGGGGATTAAATTACCTTTTAAGAACATACTCTAATATTCGTAAAATATTAATAATGGAAAGGATAGTGAACAAATGAATCCCAAAATAAGTATTATTGTTCCTGTGTATAAAGTAGAGCCATATATACATAAATGTGTGGATTCAATCTTAGCTCAAACGCTAACTGACTTTGAACTTATCCTTGTCGATGATGGATCACCCGATCAGTGCGGAATAATATGCGATGAGTATGCTAAAAAGGATAATCGAATAAAAGTAATTCATAAGAAAAATGGCGGGCAAGCAAGTGCTAGAAATGCTGCTTTAAACATTGCTAAAGGCGATTATATAGGATTTGTAGATAGTGATGACTGGATTGAACCGGATATGTATGAAATACTTTATAATATTTGTATTGAGAATGACTGTGATATTGCAAACTGTACGAGTATCGTTCATTATAACGACAAAACAATCGTAAATGGATCAGAGCCATTAACAATTCATAATCGAAGTCAAGCAATGAAGGCATTATTTGAAGGTGCACTATATGATGAAGTTGTTTGGTCGAAATTAATGAAAAGAAAGCTTTTGGAAAACCTTAGATTTCCAGAAGGGATTATGTATGAGGATACTGCATTTACTTATAAAGTAATTAATGAGAGTGAAAAAGTATGCTATATAGGTGAACCAAAATATCACTATATTAAGCGTGAAAATAGCACAATGGATCTGGCAGTAAAGAATAAAAGTATTGATGCAGTACTGATTTACGACGACATCTATCGTTATGTAAGTCAATACTATCCGGAACTAAAACCAATCATAACATTAAAACTGGCTAATAATGCTATGGCTGTTTTAAACACAATATCACTAGATCCAAATCATATTGTATATCAAAATGAATACAAAAAAGTAACCGAGATTTTAAACAATTACTTCACTGAAACAATCAAACTAAAAGAGTATGTTACAAATGTAAAAATATTATTATTTGCAACACGCATTCACCCTATTTTGTATAAGTTAATAATTAATTTCCTATCAAGGAGAAAAAGAGGATGAGCATATACCGAAAAATGTATGTGTTAGGTTCGAAAATAAAAATAAGAAGTATTGAACAGATTACCACCCTATTTAATGGAATGGTTTTTTTATTTTCTAGACAACCTTCTATAAAAACAACCGATGAAAGTTTAAGCCTAATTGTTCAAAATAAATGTTCTATAAGTAGGTATGGCGATGGTGAATTCAATTTAATGAACGGAAAAAGCTTAAGATTTCAGCCATATTCAGAGGAGTTAAGCCTGAGATTAAGGGAAATTATCAAAAGTAATCAAGAAAATCATGAAGTCTTTATTCCAAATGTTTTTAAAAGTGTTGACTGGTGTACAGACAAATCAAGAAATTATTGGACCCGTTACTTAAATTTAAATCGATATAAGATCTATAAACTACTACAAAAGAACAAGGTCTATTATGATTCATTGGTCACTCGCCTTTATATAGACTATAAGGATAAAAGTCAGGCTGAGTTTAGGTTTAAGACTTTTAAAAAACTGTGGCATCAAAAAGAGGTCATTATGATCGAAGGCGAGCAAAGTAGACTAGGGATTGGAAATAATTTGTTCGATAATACCAAATCAATAAAAAGAATTTTATGTCCAGCTACCGACGCATTTGCAAAGTATGATCAAATATTTGAAGAGGTAATAAAACACGATAAGTCAAAACTAGTATTAATTGCTCTTGGACCTACAGCTACGGTATTAGCTTATGACTTGGCTAACTATGGCTATCATGCAATTGATATTGGCCATATTGATATCGAATATGAATGGTTTTTAAATAAAGCTGTAGAAAAGGAAGCAATTAAAAATAAATATGTAGGTGAAGTTCCCGAAGGTACTGATGTTCATGGAATCAATGACATTAAGTATGAGGAAGAAATTATCTCTAGAATATCGTAATTTTAGAATAGGGTGACATTGAATGGCTTGTGAAATTTCAATAATCGTTCCTGTATATAAGGTAGAAAATTATCTTAATAAATGTATCGATTCAATACTAGGGCAGACATTTAAGGATTTTGAACTAATACTAGTAAATGATGGATCGCCTGATAATTGTCCGAAAATCTGTGATGACTATGCGTCCACCGATCAACGAGTAAAAGTGATTCATAAAGAAAATGGTGGTTTATCATCAGCGAGGAATGCTGGTCTTAAAATAGCAAAAGGAAAGTATATTGCATTTGTGGATAGCGATGATTTCATCCATTTAAAAATGTATGAAGTCTTGCATAGTAATGCAAAGCAATATTCATCAGATATTGTGATTTGTGACTATTTAAAAGTAAATGAAGGAGATGTACTCAACTCAGATGAACTTAATCTTCGATATAAAGAAGAACATTATACGAACATAGAAGCTTTAAACGAATTATACGGAAATAAAGGAGTCAAATTTGTCGTTGTTTGGAATAAATTGTTCAAAAAACACTTGTTTGACAATTTAGAGTTTGAAGAAAACAAAATCCACGAAGATGAATTTATCGCTCATCAATTACTTTATAAAAGCTCGAAGATAACATACATACCTATACAATTACACTTTTATTTACAAAGAAAAAATAGCATTACACAAGCCGAATTTTGTATTAAACATCTAGACTTTATTAAAGCATATAAAGAAAGAGTCAACTTTTTTATGACAATAAATCAGTTTGATCTACAAAAAAAAGCTGAGTATAGTTATATACCATTATTTTTTAGGTATTATTACAAAGCAAAAAATGAAGTACCTAATAGTAGAGAAGAGTTAAAAAGATTAAAATCAGAATTCTGCTTTAGTCTTTTTTCATTTATAAAAAATCCATACTTTATAAAAAAAGAAAAAATAGGTTGGTTTATTTTTGTGATCAATACGAGCTTATTTGATAGTTTAGTTCAAAAAAGACTAAGAAACTTTTAAAAAATTAGTTTACTAGTCTTATTTATTTTTAAAAGGGTGATAAATTTGAAGTCTTCATTAAGTAAATTACTAATGCTTTTTAATAAAAAAGAAAAGAATAAACTTTTAATATTATTTCTCATGATGATAGCTGCAGCAGTATTTGAAACGATTGGAATAGGAGCAATCTTCCCTTTTGTAGGGATATTAACCGATCCAAAAGTAATCAAAGAACAAGCTATTTTATCATTTATTTATAAATTTCTTCATTTTCAATCGGTAAACGGATTCATCGTATTTGCAGGTATAGCACTACTTGCAGTATTTTTTATTAAAAATATATACTTACTAATATTTAACCATTTACAAGTACGTGTCATTTTAAACCAACAAGTTAGATTATCAAGAAACTTGTTTAAAGAATATTTAACGAAACCATATATATTTCATTTACAAAGAAACACATCAGAATTACTTCGCAATATAAATACAGAAATTACTAAAGTATTTCAAGGAATCATCATTTCGGGTTTTCAGTTATTAACAGAAATTCTTGTTACTTCATTTATATTAGTTTTGTTAATTATTACTGCTCCTTTAGCAACAATAATTGCTTCGACTTTACTGGGTGGAAGTGTATTCCTATTTTTTAGGTATTTTCGTAAAAAGATTAGTCGCTTAGGTACTGAACAACAAGAAGTAAATGCTGCTATGATTAAATGGGTAAATCAGGGATTAGGTGCTAGTAAAGAAGTTAAGGTATCGGGTAAAGAAGACTTCTTTGTAAATGCTTTTACTAATCAAAGTCAAAAAAGTGCAGGAAATAGTAGACAATTAAATATATTAAATCAAGTTCCAAGATATTTTATTGAAACAACTATGGTAACAATCGTACTAATCACGATGTTAATAATTGTCTTTAAGGGTAGTAATACTACAAGTCTAGTTTCAACTATGGCACTCTTTGCTATGGCAGCATTTCGTTTAATGCCTTCAATTACCCGTATTGTAGGGTTTATAACTGCGATACGTTATTCAGAACCTGCGTTATCAATCATTTATGAAGATTTATTCCTAAATAAAGATCATCTCATAAATATTGACGATCAAATTAGCAAGGAAAATTCAAAAGTGGTTGATCATAATGATAGAGTTTTCACTCAATCCATTAAATTGAACAATATTTCCTTTAAATATCCTAATCAGAGAGACTTTTCAGTTAAGGATGTATCTTTAACTATTCCAATTGGTCAGTCTGTGGCATTTATTGGTGAATCCGGTGCTGGTAAAACAACACTAGTTGATATCATATTAGGGTTATTCCATCCCGAAAATGGTGAAATCTTAATTGATGGGAATGATTTAAACAATCAAAGAGAACTGTGGAAACAAAAAATTGGTTATATTCCCCAATCAATTTTCCTATCAGATGATACAATTCGAGGAAATATTGCATTTGGATTAGATGAGGACCAAATTGATGAGAGTGCAGTGTGGAGAGCGCTAGAGCAAGCTCAATTAAAGGAATTTGTGAAATCACTTCCTGAACAATTAAACACAACAGTAGGTGAAAGAGGAGTAAGGCTTTCAGGTGGACAACGCCAACGTATTGGAATTGCTAGGGCATTATACCACAATCCAGAAATAATTTTTATGGATGAAGCAACATCTGCACTGGATAATGAAACAGAAAAAGAAATTATGAAAGCGATCGATGGCTTAAAGGGAGAAAAAACTTTAATTATTATTGCGCATCGTCTGAGTACAATTGAAAACTGTGATATTGTTTTCAAATTGAATAAAGGTAGATTAGTAACGGTTGACCATAAATTAAAGCACTCAGTTATTTAATAATGGAAAATATCTAATTTAAACTATTATTAAAGGAGGTACGTGATGTTTAGGAGAGGATTAGAAAAAATAAAAAATAAAGTGGCTGAAACTTGGTATTGGCATGGATTTTATGGGAATTTAATTAGGGAGATGGAAAAGAAAATAGTTCCAAGAGACGAAAAGAATGAAGTTCCTTTCGTAAATAAACCTGGGATTGCATTTTCGTTTGATGACAGTTTTAGAGTAGGACATTGGTATAAATATGGTATGGATTTATTTGGGTATTATGATGTGAAAGTAACATTTAATATTAATGCCTTTCACCAATTTGAGGGTGGAAGGGAACATAATCAAAAGGAAATAGATCAGTTACTAGAATTACAAGCAAATGGTCATGAACTTGCTCACCATAGCTTAAAACACCAAAATGCTAAATCATATATTAATGAATATGGTTTAGCAAAATGGGTTGAAGATGAAATAGAATCATTGTTTAAATGGATGGACAAACACTCTCATTCTAAAACAAAGGAAAAGTTTAAATTACCAGTAACCCATGCATTCCCTTTTGCAGCATATAATGATGAAATGATAAACGAGATCGTCCCGAAGTACTTTAAAGTTGTAAGGGGACATTCATCTACTAATCATTTAACACCTTTCAACCATGCTGGATTTGCACCTGCCGTTTGTATAGACAGTATATTTTTAAAGAATAAAAAGTATATAAAAAGGATTTTGAGGGTTGTTAAGAAAACTGGGCTAAATTTAATTTTAATGTCACATTCTACATTACCAGAAGATATAAAGTGGGAAGATTTTGGATGGGGAGAAGAATCAGACCTTGCTGGAACGTGGAGAACTTCAACAAAATTAATCGAAGAAATTATAAAAGAAGCTAAAGCGCTAGGGTTTGAATTCTATACTACTGCTGAATTAGCTGGAATTGCCACTTTTATAGATAAAAACTTAGAAAGGTGTATCAGACAGCATCTTCATAATCCAAATGTAAAATGGATAACTATTTCTGAATTGAGCTCGATAAAGGAAATAGATTTAAGCGGTCAAAATATTTCAAATTTAGACGGTTTACAATATCTAACTAATTTGGAGAAAGTTAACCTATACGATAATAGTATTGTGGATTATAGGCTATTAGACAGACTTAGTAAGTTAAAAGAAATAAAAATTAATAATGACCATATCGAATCTAAGACAGGGACATATTAACAAACTAATTAAATAAAAAAGGGAATGGGGAACTATGACAATAAAAAAGATCTTAAAAAGTAATAAGGTCACATTGTACTTTTATGATTTTATTAGAAATATTCGATATACTTTTATTCCTATGATTAGACCGGTCATTATACCAAATATTATGTTTAGTATTAATAAATTTTTAAGAGTGAATTGTATTAATAGAAAAAGTCATTTCGAAAAATTAAAAGACATAAAGAATAAACATCTAGGTGAAAGGTGCTTTATTGTAGCAACGGGACCAAGCTTGAAAATTGAAGATTTGGAAAAACTTCGTGGCGAAATTACTTTTAGTATGAATTCAATTTGCCTCGCATTTGACGAAACAGACTGGAGACCAACATATTATGGGATTCAGTGTATTGGAAATTATCTTAGGTTTGAAGAAGATATTAAAAATTTGGATTCAGAATGTAAATTCATTGGTGAACCTATTTTAAAAAGAGCGGAGATCCCAGAAGAATATTATGTTTATCCAATGAACATGTTAAATCATTATTGGCTGCATACGGAGTATAATACAAAGTTTAGCGACGATGCATTTGCAGTAGTGTATGATGGTTATTCAATAGCTTATTCACTTATACAAATTGCAGTTTATATGGGATTTAAAGAAATCTATTTGCTTGGCGCAGATTGCAACTATTCTAGTGATCTAAATCATCATTTTAAAAATTACGATTGCTTTGATCCCACTTATTCAGTTGCCGGAATAAAAATGATTCATGCGTATAGTGTGGCAAAGAAATATGCGGATTCAAATAATATTAAAATCTTTAACGCTACTAGAGGAGGAATGCTGGAGATATTTGAAAGAGTTGATTTAGATGATGTTATAGCGAACAATAAAAGAGAAAAATCTTTACAACCTTTATCATAATTTAATATCCTAAAACACTTAAAAAGTATTATAATCAAATAAAAAATGAAAGGCGTTTAATAAGATGAAAATTTTTGAAATAAGATGTTCTTAATTAAGAAAATAACATTCTCATTAGACTTCTTAATACATTTTTTTAGTGTTTGTTCAAAAGTTGTTTCCAAATATTAAAAATCATTTACTTACAACAATATACAATAGAGGGAGATTTACATGGAGGAGTTTAGATATATTTATGTAGATAATTTTTTATATAGTTCGCTCTACGTTAATCTAGATCAGAGTTTAATTAGTCTTATATACTTCCTATTTTTCAAAGGTAAACCTTTTGGTTTTCTTGAGAGGAAGACAAAAATTCATATTATTAATTTGTGTCTTCCGATTGTTAGACTTATACGCGTTTTGCAATTTACTTATTTATATAAAAGAAAAAAGAACTTAAATAAAAAGTCTCCTGATTTATTTCCGACTCTATCATCAGTATATTGTGGGGACTGTCTCATTTTAGGAGGTCAAGGTGAGTACAAAATAATAAATTTTAGAAAGAAATATGTTACAACTGTATACCCTAATGATTTTCCAAAGAGTGTGATGGAGAATAGGTTTTATAAACTAAAAGAAGCACAAAATTGCAAATTATCACCTAAACTACTAGATTGGGAACTTAATAGTAGGTTTATGAAGGAAAGTTATTTAAATTTAAAGCCCGTATCTTTCAAATTAAATGATATAAAGCATGTTTATTTAGAAACTCTACCTATTTTAAAGGAGATTTTATTAAGTAAAGGTCATCAAAATATATTCTTAGGTCAACATATTCAAAATGTTTCAAAGAGGATTGAGCAATTATTGAGTCCTTTTCTAAATCATAATGTTAGTTTAGTAAATAATATAAAAATTATTTCAGATTTTATTTCGGTAATACATCAAGAGTTGAACAAAGTTGTCTCCCAATCAGAAATTGTTTTAGGATTTTCACATGGAGATTTTTGGGAAGGTAATATTTTGAAAAGTGGAAAAAAATCTAGGGTAATAGATTGGAATACTTTAGAAATCAGAAGTGCTTTTTTTGATTTTTACTTTATTACATTTGATAAAATTTCTAGTATAAACGAGGAAAATCTTTACGAAGTAAGTAGGGAAATTGAAAATGCTTATCAGACTTTTATTCGCAATTATTTAGAGAATCATTTTATAAATTCTAAGTTAGCAGCAGTACTAGTACAGCATTCAGAATTATATAGATATATATTTTACTTAGAATTTATTACACAAAGGTTAGTGGAAAATCCTTTAGGGGAGCAAAAATATTTTAAGTATTTAGCGGATAGAATCAAATTTTTTCAAGTGTTTGAAAGTAAAATATACGAAAATAAATTTAATAATTATTTAGTTGAAAATATTTAGGATGAATTTTATTAGTGAATGTTCTTTTAAATGAACAAATCTTTTTAATATATAAGATGATATCAGGAGGAAGATAATTTATGAAAATCATTGGTGTTATTCCAGCTAGATATAATTCGTCAAGATTCCCAGGCAAGCCTTTAGCAGATATTTGTGGAAAACCAATGATTTGGTGGGTTCATGAACGATTAAAGGGATTAGAGGGACTAAATGAGGTATATGTCGCAACAGATGATCTACGAATTAAAGAAGTTTGTGAAAGCTACGGAATAAAAACGATTATGACTTCTGAAAATCATAAAACACATCTTGATCGTCTATACGAGGTTTCTACATTAATAGATGCAGATTTTTATATTAATGTAAACGGAGATGAACCTTTAATAGAAACTGAAGCGATTAGTAGAATTCTACCTAATGGGGTTGACCCTAATTCCTTATATGTATCAAATTTAATGACAGAATTAAAAAATCCTTTAGAAGCTGTGGACTTCTCCAAAATAAAAATTGCAACAGATGTATTTGGATATGGATTATATTTAGCTCGAAGCCCAATTCCTTACCCAAAGGGGACATACGATTTTTATTATAAAAAGTTTGTTGGGGTACAATGTTTCACAAAAAGTGCATTGGAGTTTTGTTATTCAGCACCAAGAGGCCCTTTGGAAGCAGCCGAAGACATTGATGAGTTTAGATTTATTGAGAATGGCCAAAAGATAAAATTTGTGGAAGCAAATGTGACGACTCTTTCCGTGGATACTCCAAAAGATTTAGATAAAGTGCGAGATATTATAAAAGATCGTTTAGAAAGCGTGGTATTTGAGTGAACAATATAAAGCTACTCGACTGTACTTTACGCGATGGTGGATACATCAATGATTGGAACTTTGGTAAGAGGACGGTTAAAAAAGTAATTGAAAAGTTGACACAATCTAGTATAGACATTATTGAATGTGGATTTCTTAGGGATGTGGATTATGATAATGACACTACAATTTTCAATGATATTGAAAACATCAAAGAACTGATTCAGCCAAAAAATAAAGATACTATTTACGTAGCTATGATTGATCAACCATTCATCTCAATCGATAAAATAAAAGTATATGATGGTACTTCAATCGATGGAATACGATTAACGTTCCATGATAATGAAAAAGAAATTACTGAAGCATTAGAATATGGAAAAATGTTAATTGAAAAAGGGTATAAAGTGTTTATTCAACCAGTTGGTACTACAAGCTACACTGATGCAAATCTGTTAGCTTTGATCGAAAAAGTTAATGAGCTAAAACCATATGCATTTTACTTAGTAGATACACTTGGAATTATGTACAAAAATAATTTACTAAGAATGTACCATCTACTAGATCATAATCTTGATAAAACAATTAACATCGGATTCCATTCTCATAATAATTTACAATTATCTTTTTCAAATGCCCAAGAATTGTTAACGCTGCATACTAAAAGAAAGATAATAATAGATTCTTCGGTATTTGGTATGGGAAGAGGAGCAGGAAATTTATGCACGGAGCTAATTTCTGAGTACATCAATGAAAATATTGAGGAAAAATATAAAATAGTACCGTTATTGGAAATTGTAGATGAACATTTGAGTAGATTTTTTAATGAGCCCAAATGGGGTTATTCCGTTCCCTATTTTATAGCGGCAATCAATAATTGTCACCCTAACTATGCATCCTATTTAATGAATAAACAGACGATTTCTGTTAAGTCAATCAATACAATATTGAGGCAAATCCCGAACAAAAAACGTGATATCTTTGATGAAAATTATATTGAAGATTTATACATAAGTCATCAAATGCAATTGGTAGATGATACAGAAAATTTGAAGAGATTAAGGAAGCTAATTGGTAATAAAAAAGTACTTATTGTAGCACCAGGTAAATCAATCAAAAAAGAAATAGAAAATATTAAAACGTTTATAAACGAAGAAGATCCATTTATTATTAGCATAAATTTTTTACCAAGTGCTTTTAACTGTAACGCCATTTTTATTAGCAATAGTAAGAGATTTAAGAGTATGGAAGATGTAATAAAAGATTTATCATTTGCAACAACTTTAATAACAACATCTAATATTACAAACTTAAAAGTCGATTCATCAATAGTCGTTAATTATTCTGATTTACTGCTAGAAAACTCCTTAATTTCAGATAACGCAGGATTAATGGCTATTAATTTATTAAATCGTTTATTTATTGATCATGTATATCTTGCTGGATTTGATGGATTCAGTCTAAACAAGGCTAAAAACTATTATTCAACAGATTTAATTAACCATATTGAAATGGTCGAGCTTGTTAAGAAGAATGAAGAAATAAAAAATTACTTAGCCAATGTAGAAAAGCATATGGGAATTCACTATGTAACGTCGACGATTTATAAAGATGTTCATTTGTATAGTAAGACATATTAAAGCGGAGGGCATATGAAATATTCTACAATCATTTTTGACTTAGATGGAACATTATTAGATACAGCCCAAGGAATCATGATTGGCGCGAATCATACTGCAATTCTAATGGGGGCACCTGAATTAACAGTTCAACAGCAGAGACGATTTATTGGTCCACCACCTGTCGAATCATTTATGCGAGAGTGCGGTTTTAATGAAGAGAAGGCAAGAGAAGCTGTAAAAATATATCGAAGTAGATATAAAGAAAAGGGTAAATTTGAGGCTAAGCAATATAGCTATATAAAAGAGTTACTATTTTCATTAAAAGAGAAAAAATGTAATACGGCAGTTGCAACGCTAAAGAGGGATGATTTAGCAAAAGAAATATTGGAAAATTTCGAATTGAGTAAGCACTTTGATGTTATTTTCGGGGTCGATGATGCCGATACGCTTAGTAAATCAGATTTAATTTTAATGTGCTTAGAAGAGATAGGGCAAAATGATTTGTCGAAGGTAGTATTGATCGGCGATAGCATGCATGATGCAATTGGTGCAGAGAAAGTGGGAATTGATTTTATTGCCGTGACGTATGGTTACGGATTTGAAAGTAAAGTTAACGCGGATAAATGCAAGAATGTTTATGTAACTGAAAGCGTTGAGGAGCTCTTTGATTTTTTTGAATTAAAGCAGACGATCAAGTATTAATTTCATATGAACGGTGTATCAATACTTTGTATAAAAAGTGGATAATGGAGCGGTTACTTTGAAAAATAGATTAGCAAAAGTAGTTGCAGGGTTAATCATATTATTTATCTTTGCACTAGTAATTTATATAATTTGGGATAATAACCGAATTACAATAGCAAAACAAGATGTCTTAGTAGACCACTTACCAAAAGAATTTGAGGGATATAAAATTCTTCAAATTTCAGACTTGCATAGTAAAGAGTTTGGTAAAAATCAAAGTCGTTTGTTAAAATCCATTAACTCCACCGATTATGACGCCATTGTTTTTACTGGTGATATGATTCTTAAAAGCCAAAGTACTAATATTAAGCCTTTTTATCAATTATTAGAAGGAATACAAAACAAAGAGAATGCCATTTATATACCTGGAAATGAAGATCCAGAGGCATATTATGTAAATTCAAAAGATGTATTAGTAAAAAGTAAGTTCATAAAAGGTATTGAAAAACGTGGTGTCAAATTCTTGGAATCTATTTATTCAGTCAAAAAAAACAATTCCACAATTAACTTCGTTGACTTTGAAACGTCAATCCTGAACGCTTCTCAAAGTGATAAACAAACAAATGGAATCTTCTTACCTGAATATGTACAAACCAAGCAGTATATTGAGCACCGTAAATCATTAATTAAAGAGATGTCCGGTATTAATCAATTAAAAAAGAATGATGTCTTAATTGCGCTTAATCACTATCCTATAGTTGACGCGAGAATTGATAGTCTTTTAAATGATGCAAGTCTGAAGTTTAGAGATCGGAAATACGATTTGATTATTGCTGGACATTATCATGGAGGACAAATTCGTTTACCCTTTATAGGAGCACCATTCGTACCAGAGGGATGGTATAAGTGGGGTGGTCTGTTTCCTCCACAAAACCGCGTTAAAGGTCTTTGGGAGTACAAACATACTAAACAATATGTGAGTACAGGTCTTGGAAGTAGCAATTTTATTCGGTTCCTAAAGTTTCGTTTATTTAACCCTCCTGAAATCAATGTTTTAACATTAAAACAAAAAATTAATTAACAAGACGTTGAAACATATTTTCTTAAATATTGTTTAACTACACTTTAATTTTTACTAAAAGGAGCAATATCCGTGAGCTGGAAAAAAATAATGTTGCGCATTGGAATTGTTTTGACCGTACTGGTATCTATAGCTGGGGCTACTGGATTTTATATTTATCATGAAGTAACGAAAACAACGAGCGTTATCTATCACCCAATAGAAAAGACGGAAAAAAGGGTTGAACCCGTCAGCGTTAAAGAAAAAAATCCATTCTCTGTTTTACTCCTAGGGGTAGACAAACGACCAGGTGACCAGGGGCGATCTGATTCGCTAATGGTTATAACCGTAAATCCTACAAAACATACGACGAAAATTATTAGTATTCCACGTGATACTCGTACTGAAATAGTAGGGAAAAATCGTACTGATAAGATTAATCATGCATTTGCATTCGGTGGTATACAAATGAGTGTAAACACTGTGGAGAAATTTTTAAACATACCTATTGATTACTATTTAGAAGTCAATATGGAGGGGTTTAAAGGCATTGTAGATGCAATTGGTGGAGTAGAGGTTATGAATACACTAGACTTTACAAATGACGGTTATCACTTTAAAAAGGGATTATTGTCTCTAAATGGAGAAAAGGCGTTAAGTTTCTCGCGAATGCGTTACGAGGATCCACAAGGTGATTTTGGACGAGAAGCAAGACAACGTCAAATCATTCAAGAAGTAATTAACAAAGGAACAAAAATTAAAAGTTTAGTGGGTTATAAGGATATATTAAATTCGATTAGTAAAAACCTAGAAACTAATTTAACCCTAGATGAAATGTTTGATATTCAGAAAAGCTATCGAGGTGCCACTGATAGTATTGAACAACAGCAACTAGAAGGAAATGGGAAAATGATCAAGGGAATCTACTATTATTTAGTACCGGAAGAAAATCGTTTAGCACTTTCAAATGAACTACGCGATCAGTTAGGATTAACACAATAGCGTGAATTTTTATGAAGAGAAAGAACCCCGATTTGGTAAATAGTTTAACTATATACCAAATCGGGGTTTTTTGCTTTGTTCAAGATAAGATCTCTAATCTAAAAGGAAAGACTACTCCTCCCATTTATCCCCTGAGGTTTCTACAAATTTCTACATATTAATATTTGCTTATAAATCCGAACGCTACTATAGACCTAGTACATAATCCTGGTTTTTCCATTGAAATATGAAAAAAAATAGAGAATCAACAGTATTTACGTTTAATCATTTCCGTATTTTATGTATAAAAAGAACTAGTTAACAGTGTGATAGTTAGTATAGTTCTGTTTTTACAACAACAATCAACAAATAAATACATTATTCTTCAATAATTGATTAAAAAAAATAATAACATTGTCGTTTTTTATCAAAATAGCACTTTTTATAAAGATTTAACTCAATTGTTAGATTATTTAGTCTTTTGTATAGTTAAATTGTATACGTTCTCATAGGAGAACAAAATACAAACTATATACAATTTAGGGAGAGAGAAAGAGATGAAAAAGGTTAAGAGTAAAGTTGTAATAGGGATTGTATCTGCTGGTTTAGTTATTTCTGGAGGAATCGCATTCGCAAGTACTAACGCAGGGGAGTTATTAACAAACTGGGCTAATTCGAAAACTTCTGATGCAAAAACAGAGCTATCTTCATCATACAAACCAAAATATGATTCTTCAGTTGCAGATATGAAAACTAACGTAAATAATTACAAAGTTAATGCTGCAAACACGATTGAATCAGTAGGAGACGCTCAAACAAAATTGGCAAATCAACAAATTAGTGCGGCTTTAAATGAGCATATTACTGCAATTTCTCAAGCTATGGCTGCTTTAAACATGAGCATTCCTGCTGATTTTGCTAATTATGTTTCAACAACAAATGGTAAAACAACATCTGATTTAAATGCATTAGCAGATACATTAAATAGTAGCTTTAACGCACAGCTTTCAGCGGTTGCTAAAAGTGCGGATTCAAAACTTCAATCTAATTTAAATTCTTCTCGCACAACAGCTGTGAACACTTTAACGCAAAAAATTCAAGATGCTAAAGCTGAAATTACTACACTAATTAATACTCAAGTATCTGATTCTGAAAAAGCTGTTTTAGAGCACTTATCTTCTGAAATTGATCGTATTGAAGCTTCATTAAAAACTGAAATTGACACGCAAAAAGAAGCAGCATTTAAAACTTTAGAAGATACACAATCAAAAACTACTAATGATGCTATTAAAGATATGCAAAATTTAGTGGACGCTATTAATAAATAAGATAATTTACATTATTAGTAGTAAACATGACTTTTAAATTCATAAAATTAAAGAGTTTGTTTTTTTCATGTAGTCATTAGGAGGTAAATTATGCAGAATCATACTGAAAAAACAGAAAAACAAACATGGGTCTCCAAAAAAATTAAAAAGCTTTTAATTGGATCTGTTACGTTAAGTGGTGGTTTACTCATCGCAACGACGTTTTCATTTGCCGATACAAATTTACCTGCAGCAATGACTGCATGGACAAGCCAACAAACTAAACAAGCAAGTGATTATATTATTGGAATGACCGAAGCAGAGTCTACTAAGCAAAAAGCACGCTTAATTCAAGAGGTGCAAGAAAAAGCTAAAGAATCTGCTGATGAAATACAAGAATATGCGACACAAAAAAGCTTAGAATCTCAAGCGGAGCTTCAAGAGTATGGAGATCAATTGATTAAACAAATTGATAGTAAGAACGAAAAAGATGAACAAGAAGCAAAAGCGAGAATTGATAAAATTATACAGAACGCTCAGGAACAAGCAAAAGAAGAAATGAAACAGCAGGTTCCTAAGGTGAACTCAAATAATGGGAATAAATCCAACGAAACATCTGACTCCAAAAATGATGATTCACAAAATACAAACAGCCAAGATCAGTCTAGCGGGGAAGGTCAACAGTAATGAATGCTTCAAAAATTGAAGAACAAAAAGCGGTGGAAGATAAAAACGTACAAACTTTTAGTCAGTCATTATTTGAATGGATGAGGTTCTTTCTATTTTTAAGTATTCTTTTAGTTATTTTACTAAACACAGTTGGACTAACAAAAGTTAGCGGATTTTCAATGTACCCTACTTTAAACGATGGGGATGTAGTCTTTGTGAATAAATTAGCGCGATTTACTCATGATCCTGAACTTGGAGATGTTGCGATTATGAAATTAAGGGCAGAAGGATTTGATGTTGTAAAACGAATAATTGGAGTTCCTGGGGACACAGTTTTTATAAAAAATGGAATTATTTATGTGAATAACAAACCGGTTCCAGAAATCTCTACAAATGGAACTTCTGAAGATATGGATAAAATAACGGTTCCTAAAAACAAGATATTTGTTGTTGGTGATAATCGAGAGCCGGGAATAAGCTTCGATAGTCGAAGTAAAGATTTTGGATTTATACCTATTAATGACATTAAAGGTTATGTACTTGTTTCAATTTTACCTATTCATAAAATAGCAAAACCACTTAAAGTGTAATCTGTCTAATGGAGGCACGAAAGAAAATGGAAAAAAAATCAATGAAAAAGAAAATCGCAGTTGGAATACTGGCTGCTGGAATCTTAACATCTTCTAGTTTAGCGTTTGCATCTACTAATGCCGGGGAGTTATTTACAAATTATGCAGCTCAATTATTAAATGATGCGAAGTCAACGGTTAGTAGCACATTAGGTTCAAAAACTTCAGATATGATTGGGGCATTAAAGAATAAATTAAATGCATATGCTTCTGATACAGAAAACGGCGTTAATAATAAACAAGGCGAGTTAGAACAAGCTGGTGTTAATAAAATTAACAGTCAGTCAGATGAGCATATTAAAGCAATCAACAATGCTTTACCTGGAATTAATCAAAATACTACAGACCAATTTTCGCAGCTAGTAGCACAATTAAATGCTCAAACTACTGCTGGAGTTGAAGGTGAAGTTAACGGGTTAAAACCTGACTTTAGTTCACAAGTTTCAAATGGGCAACAAAAAATTACTGCTGAACAAGCTAAGGCGCTTGATGATTTAGAAGACGCTATAAATGCTGCAAAAGTAACTTTAGGACAACTAATTGATGAGCAAAAAAAATCGACTGATGCAACTGTAAAAACATATTTATCAGATGAAATAAAAAGAGTAACAAATATTATTAACGCTGCAACAGATCAATTAGAGCTTAAGAAAGCAACAGCTCTAGCTAATAAAGCTACATCTATTAAAAATGATACACTTAATGATTTAGATTCTTTAGCTAGTGGATTATATACTCCCCAAAATAGTTTTCTAGCAGACTTTGAAAGTGCAAGTTCACCATTTTCAATTGCTGGTGATTGGGGAAGAATTAATTCAAAAGTAAATGGGAAAACTGACTATTATTTAATTAGCAATAACATTCCTAATAATAGTTCTTCTACTGCTGATGTAACAATTAATGTACCAGATAATGCCTATAACGCATTCCTATCTTTTGATTATTTAGTACTTTCTCAACTAGATAAAGATATCTTAACGATTTCATTAGATGGCAATGTACTAGTTAGTGAATCAGGTACAGATAACCATTGGACAAATAAAAAACTTACTATTCAACCAGGTAAACATGTGTTAAAACTTACTTATGCTAAGGATAAATCTGGCAGGTCTAGTAAAGATGCTGGTTATATCGATAACATTTCTCTAAAGTATGATTTACGTAAATAAATAATAAGAAGTGCGCTCTTCATTTTGAAGTGCGCCCTTCTTATTATTGTGTGAAAAAAAATCTTCAAATTAAAATGGAAACATTTTAATTCGAAGGTTTATTTGCCTTGCTTATACTTATTAAACTCAATAAATTTTAATAATTCATCTTTTGGTATACCTGAATTAATTGCTTCTTGAAGGATTTCCATCCATTCAGAATCAATAATTTTTGTTGGATCAATATCATCTTTCAGGAGGCTTTCTGCCGTTGTATTGAAGACGCCAGCAATTTTTTCAAGTACTTGAATTGAAGGATTGCTTTGTAGATTTCGTTCAATCGAACTTATGTAAGATTTTGCGATACCAGCACGTTCTGCAAGCTCTGTAAGTGACATTCCATGTTGTAAACGTAGTTTTTTAATTCGTTCTCCAATCATATAAGCTACTCCATATCTTTTTGACTATTACAAAAAGTATATCATAGTAGGGAGTAGTTATCCTAGTTTTGACATGAATCTTTAACGCAATTGTAAAGAAATGATCGCACTTCATCAGGACTTATGCCTACTTCAATGCACTCTAGAAGTAAGTCGATCCAGTTTAATTCGGCAGAATGTTTTTCCAATTGACTGTACATGGATAATAGCCTCCTAAAATTAAGGTATAAAATACCTAGGTAACCCTGCTATCTTAGTCCGTTTGATAATAAAAAAATACAGTGAACTAGTTCTTTTTAACTGTATTTACAACTAAGATCAGTGGCTTTGCGTCCCAATCTCTCAATTGGTTTGCCTTTTTCTAGAGAGAGTTCTGGTTGATTTATTACAATTTTTAAAAAATTTATATAACAATTATATAATGAATCCAATACATAGTTTGTAGTAATTTGTAGTTTCAAAAAAAACAATAATATTAATAATATTTCAATTATATTAAAAACATTAGATAAATCAAGGTGTTTTTTTACATTTGAAATAAAAGGAAAAATTTTAAGGAAAAACATTTCGACATATACAAAAAAAATGTCGAAATACCAAAAAAATACTGGAAAAACTTAGTGATTTTAGAATAATATTCTAGAGTAGGCCAAAATGGAAGATTACGTTAAAAAATGTATAAAGTTCTACTTAAAATGGCATAGTTCTTAAATTTGTAAAAGTAGGAGGAAAGTAATGGTTTATTTGGATTTGATTGGAATTTGGATAGATAAACTTAAACTAAAAAATAAAGTAACCAATAAATAGATTACTTTCATGTTGCTGAAAACAACCTTGTCAATTAAATTACCAAATTTTCGTAAAAGGAGTAGAGTGATGTTGATTTCCACTACAGGATGCTCGCTTTCCATGGGGCGAGATTCTTTAGCCTCCTCGGCAAGCCTGCGGGGTCTTTAGCCTTCCCGCTAATCCCATAGGAGTCGAGTACCCCTCCGCTCCAATCAACTTATTCATCGAAAAAAGTCTGCAATAAAATCTAATCAAATTGCCTTTACTTAAAGTAACCTAACAGCTGTTTATTAATCAGTTTGAAAGAATTAATATCGAACATTAATTAAACAATCAATTGAATTTTGTTATTGGTATCATAAAACTGCTCAAACATATTAACAGTTAAAACCATTAGTAGATCATCCAAAAAATGATAATTTCATCATTAATAAATGTTCATTTAATGTCCGTTTTCTCTATTGACCATTTTTTATTTCAACACTCTGAAAGTAACCAATAAATAGATTACTTTATTTTTAAAAGTTTATTTTGAATCTCTTAATCTTTTTAATGCATAACGATAACTAGATCGTACACTAGATTCTTTCATATTTAAATTTTTTGCAATTTGAGGAAATTCGTGATTGAAATAAAAACGTTCAATAAGAATTTGCTTCTGCAAGGGGGAAATTCCATCTAGAAAACTCTTAAAATTAACAAGTGGAAATGCCTCATCAAAATGTATTAAATCTTCTATACCTTGCTCGGAGAATACGTTTCTTTCATCATATTTAATTGCTTTGGATAGCTCGTTTAATAAATAGCCTCTTACTGTAATATAAGCATAACTTGAAAAACTCCCTTTCTCAGTTTGATATTGCTGATAAGCCATCCATAATGCTATTTGACCAATTTGATAATATTCATCAAAATTTTTATATATATGTAACTTCTTCATAGTTGCTTTTATCATTCGGGAATACTGGTTTAAGCATTCCTCGAATGTATTTGGCTTCATTTTTCCTGAAACAACTTGATAGTCTACATGTTCTTCACTATATTTCACGCTTACTGCCTTTCTTAAAGGCATGCCCCCTGAGTGTATTCCGCGGTGAAGTAACTATATAAAAATATAAGAAATATATCATATTTGGATACATCAATTAAGAATAAATAAAATAGAGTGAAACGTGAGTATTGAATTTAAAACGTTAAATTTGCCAGAAATAATGAAATGAAACCTTATCTATTTATATTTTTAAAAGAAGTAAAGTTTACTAAACACTGGAAAAACGGTCATAGAAGTTTCAAAAATAAGAAAAGATAATTTTGGTATAATCGATATGTAAAAAATCCTCAAAGGAGGCACATATGTCAAAATTAGATTATGTTGTATCGTATGAAACAATGCTGATTGAAGCTGCGGATCATCCAGAGTATTTAACCAAAATAACAGATAAAAACAAAGGAGTGATCTATTCAAAGCGGCCAATGAAAGTAATCTTGAAAGAATCAGCCCTCTACCATAATCAATCTATTAAAGGTCATCTCGAAGTCGTAAAAAGTAAATACCCAACTATGAAAAAGATTCCTCTTATGATTAATCCCACATTATCTATTATTATGATTCCTACATCTTCGCAAAATAACATATCTTGCAAATGGCTAAATTTTATCCAAATAAATAAATATATAAAAGAAAAAAGAAAAACAAGAATACAGTTTAGGAATGGAGAAGAGAGGATATTCTCAATTTCTTATTACATTTTTGATAAACAAGTTAGTAAAGCAACAAAGATTATTAGTATGTATTTAAGTCAGAAAGTGGAATATAAACTAAAATCAGATGAAGAAAAGTTAATGATGATTAAGGAATTAATAGAAGGATATTCTTTTGATGGGTAGGCTAGAGGCAAGAAATACAAAAAAGCAGGCCTTAAGATCTTATCGATCGTAAATCCTGCTTTAAACACTGTGAATCTATTCTTTAATTATGCCTTAAATAACTTCTTGTTCAGGAATTCTGATTGTCCATTGTGAGAACGCATTTATTTCTACTAGTTCTTTAGGGAAGATAAATGTCCATGGTTTACTCGTATTTGCCTGGATTGTTAATGGAGGTAGTGTGAATAAGCCTTTCGCAATTATTTCGCCATTCTCATTTAACATTTCCAGTGGTAGTAATTCTAGACTAACAGCTTGTGTTGATCCATTTCGAACTAAAATATTAACGCCTAAGTTGCCTTCTTCATTATAGCTTGCTCGTAAAGCATGTAAGCTCACTTCATTTATACGTAATTTAGGTAAAGAATTTACAAGATTGCTTAATTCTGTAATTTGTTCTTCAGTAAGTCGACCTTCCCATGTTGGATCTATATCTAATCGGTGGATAGTTTTTGATAAATCAAATGCTAACTCAAAACCTTTTTCAGGCAAGTCCTCTTTTAGTAAATACTCTCGTTCAAAAACAAAGCGCCATGGGCGGCTACTGCAAGGAGGCATTTCGCCAAGCTCTTCTAGTCTAAAGCCTTTTTTAGCTAATAGTTCTCCTTCTTCACTAATCAATAATAGAATAGCATCTTCTAAACGAACTAATTTTTCTAAACTGTTACGAACAAATGCTGTAACAGTTGCACTTCCGTCATCATTAGTTTCAAGTTCGATTGCAGATAATGATAATTGATTTGGTTTTAAAGGAGAAAGCTCGTTGTTTAAAAATTGATAAACATAACGCTTTTCATCCTCAATATGCATTAATGGATGGAATGAAATTTTAGGAAAAATTTCAACCACTTCATTTTCTTCAACTTGAACTGCTTGATCAGTAGATGTTTGTTGCAATAAATCACTCGATGAAACTGTTGAATCTTTACCCTTTTGTAATAAACGCTTAATCGATGATAACATTTTGTTTTTCTACCCCCTGTGGACAAGATAATTCTTGGAATGTTGAAGCAAGATTTGCTGATATTTCTTGTTGTATCGAGTTATAAGTATGTTCAAACAGAGTAAATCCATCAAATTCATATAGTCGGATTGGATCTTCTTGTTGATACTGTCTTAAGTGTATCCCCTCAATCAATTGTTGTAAATGCTCTAAATGTTCAGTCCAATATAAATCTATCGTACTTAATGCCGTGCTTTTTAAAATACTAATAAGTATTATTTTTTTCTCTTCCTCTATACCGCTTAATACATCTTTATATACTGAAAAAGCTTCTTTAACGTTATGCCAAATCTCTTGTTCAGTATTAAAATGTTCAATATCTATTCGAAGTGGTGGTATAAGTTGTTCAAGTGCTATTTTTCCTTCAAGTAGATCCCAATCTTCAGGTGTACTATCTTTAGGATAGAATTGCATTAATAAGTGATTAACAGTTTCTTCAGCTTGACCAATAAACCAGTCTAAACCAGTTTCATTTTGTAACAAGTTATTTCTTAATTTATAAATAATACGTCGATGTTCATTTGCAACACCATCTAATTTAAGCTGCCATTCACGAATTGAAGATTGTTTTCCTTCACAGAGCTTTTGTGTAGATGAAACAAAGTCTTGGATCGTAGAATTTAGTACTTTACCAAATTGATCAGCCTGTAGATTCTTAAATAATTTCTCTAGCTTTTCTGGATTATATTTTTCAAATAATTCATCTTCTAATGACAGATAGAATTGAGATGAACCAGTGTCCCCTTGTCTCCCTGCACGCCCTCTTAATTGGAAATCAATGCGCTCACTTTCATGACGTTCGGTTCCAATTACATGAAGACCCCCTAAATCTGATACACCTTCAGCTAATAAGATATCAGTCCCTCGACCCGCCATATTGGTTGAAATGGTAATCATACCTATTTGCCCAGCTATGGCAATCATCTTTGCCTCTTCTTCAACATTTTTTGCATTAAGGAGCTGAAACTTTATCGATTCTTTTTCTAATAATTCTGCGAGTACTTCAGATTGACGAATGGAGGCTGTTCCAATTAGAATTGGTTGTCCCTTTTTATGTCGTAATTTTACATCTTCTAGAACTGCTCTGAGTTTTTCTTCTGTTTTTTCAAACACAATATCCTCATGGTCAATACGAATTACCGGTTTATTAGTAGGAATTCGAATAACTTCCATGTTATAAATTTGTAGGAGTTCCTTTTCTTCCGTTTTTGCAGTTCCAGTCATGCCAGAAAGAATTGGGTACATCCGGAAATAATTTTGTATTGTTACTGATGCAACCGTATGATTTTCTTCAGTTGTTTTTAACCCTTCCTTTGCCTCGATTGCTTGATGGAGACCGTTACTTAATGAGCGTCCCTCCATAATTCGGCCAGTAAATAAGTCAATTAGTCTAATTTCGCCTTCTTGAATAATATAATCAACATCGCGTTGGAATACTAAATCGGCTTGCAATGCGTTATGAACATAGTGGAAAAGCGTTGTATGTTCTAGGTCATATAAATTTTCAATCATAAAGGCTTTTTCAATCTTTGAGATCCCTTTTTCAGTTAAAGTAATTGCTTTAGTTTCTTGATCTAAAAAATAATCCCTATCGTTTATAAACGTACGAATAAAGCGTGCACAAAGCGAGTATAAGTGTGACTGTGCGGGTTTTTTTCCTGCAATAATTAATGGTGTCTTTGCTTCATCTATTAATATTGAGTCGACTTCATCAATAATTGCATAATGGTATGGGCGTTGAACTTGATCAACTAAAGAAGTAACCATATTATCTCGTAAATAATCAAAACCAAATTCTGTTCCGATTCCATAAGTGATATCTGCATTGTAAGCAGCTTTTTTAGCCTCTAGAGTTAAGTTGGGAATGTTTAAACCTACTGTAAGACCTAAAAATTTGTGAATTTGCCCAATTTGATCCGCATCGCGTCGGGCTAAATATTCGTTTATGGTAATAATATGCACGCCCTTTCCCTCAAGCGCACGAGTATAGGCAGGTAATGAAGAAACTAATGTTTTTCCTTCCCCAGTAGGCATTTCAGCAATATTTCCATCTAGTAATGCAAGTCCACCAATTAATTGAACATCATTAGGGCGCATCCCTAAAACACGTTTTGATGCTTCACGTACTAGAGCAAAAGCATCTATTGTAATTTCATGAGTAACGGCTTCGTTATTAGAAATTTTTTGCTTTAATAGATCAGTAAATTTACGCAAATCTTCATCTAGAAGACTTTCATAGAATGGCTCTTTTGTATTTATCTCTTGAACAACTTTTTCATACTCTTTTAATTTTCGATTGCCAATAATTTTTTGCAAAGTCTGGATCAAGGGTGTTCCCTCCTGAGCTGGTAATCTATCAAGCCTCTTCTTTAAATGTATCATAAGTTTTACGGGACTCAAGGTGTAAATAGTGGGAATTTATAGAAAAGATTGAAAATTATATTATTAATACTAAAGTAAAAATCATTAGGAATCAAAATGAAGCGATCAATCTTTAAGTAAAAATAACTAGTTAATTTCAAAATGTGACAAATTGCTTACTTCCTATTATATATAATCTTAGTAGTTTCATATTAATAGTCTACTAAGATATGAGGGAGAGAGCTTAATTGAAGACAAAGATCGGTATAATCTTTTCTGCTGCAATACTTTTAACAAGTATATTTAGTTCACCATCGTTGAAACATAGAGGCACAAAACATGAGACCAATTTAATAAGTAATAATGAAGTAAAAGCTGCAACAGATCAAAAGAGTAGTGAGCAATCGACACTTCAAAAGGTTGAGACAAATCAATCAAAAAAATGGGAAGCACTACAACTGAATCCACTCCCAAGTAGTAAAAACTTATCGTATAGTTTCAGTAATAGTACAAAAGTGTTTACGAGGCCTTTCCCAGAGCAGTATCAAACGATTAATGGAATATTGAGCTTTCGAGGCGGACCTTTCCGAAATAACGGTTCGATGGGAACGACAATTATTTCAAAGCAAATGTTAGTTAAGAGCTGGTCGTTTCAAACTTCTTCTTCATCTGGATGGGGCGGGGGATCAGGATGGACTGGCCAACCTAGTGTAATTGAATGGAAACCACAAGAACAAAAAATTATGAATTTATATTCTCAATTTAAAACAAAGTCAAATTTTAAAGAAGTAGTCTATGGATCTTTAGATGGAAGAGTTTACTTTTTAGACTTAGCAACAGGTAAGAAAACAAGAAATCCAATTAATATTCAAAATCCAATTAAGGGTAGTGTAGCTCTTGATCCACGTGGTTATCCTCTTTTATATGTTGGACAAGGTATACCACAAACCGGAAAAATAGGTATGAGGATTTTTAGTCTGATTGATGGCTCTCAATTAGCATTTATTCCAGGAATTGATTCTTATTCTTTTCGCGGTTGGGGAGCTTTTGATGGCTCTGCGTTATTTAACCGTGAAGATGATGCTATGTTAGTCGGCGGGGAAAATGGACTAGTTTATTTTATAAAACTAAATACTAAATATGATCCAAAGGCTCAAAAGATAAAAATTTCTCCAGTAATTTCAAAATATCGATATAAACTTAAAAATAATTCTTATCAAGGTATTGAAAATTCAGTAGCGGTATTTAAAAATATTGCATACTTCGCCGATAATGGTGGTGGTATTCAAGCGCTGGATATTATTAAGAAAAGGCCAATTTGGGCAAATAATGCATATGATGATACGGATGCGTCAATTGTCATAGAGAATTCAAATGGTACACCGTTTTTATACACAGGTTCTGAAATCGATAAACAAGGAACTAAAGGCTATGCACGCATTCAAAAGTTAAATGGGCTTACTGGTAAAGTAATTTGGGAGAAGAAGATACCCGGTTATTCGATAAAAGGTAATCATCCTGTTAATGGTGGACTGTTAGCGACGCCAATTGTTGGAACCGGGCCATTAAAAGGGCAGGTTATTTTTAATATTTCAAGGTATAAAAGGATGAATGGGGGCTTGTTAATTAGCTATGATACTGTTACGGGGAAAGAAAAATGGCATTTAGAGTTACCAAACTATGCTTGGTCATCTACAGTAGCGGTTTATACAAAGGACAATAAAGCTTACTTCATTCAAGGTGATTCCGTTGGTAACCTGTACTTAATAAGTGGTAGCGGAAAAATTATTAATAAGATCAATCTAGGTGCAAATATTGAGGCGTCTCCAGTTGTAGTTGGACAACAAGTAATTGTTGGAACTAGAGGAGGTAAATATATTAGCGTCAATATTAAATAATTATAGTGATGAATGATCCCTAATTCCGTTTGCGGAGCTAGGGATTTCTTGTTATTTGATAAAGTCTTTTCAATTGTGTTAATAACGTATTAAACTTCTATTAAAAGAATTGGATTTTAAGCAAATAGATTAGATAATATGATAAGTGTATTTATTTATAACTGTATCAGGGGAGTGAAAGAATTTGGCTAATAAGGCAGAAAACAATGTTGAAAGTCGTTCAGAACATAGAAAACTTAAGAATAAGGAAGATGGTTTAAGTAGTAAACGATATTTTTCGTTAATACTCTCGATAGCTGGAGTACTTATAATTGGTGCTACAGCAATTTTTTATGTTTACCCAAAAATAATGAATGAAGGTAATATTCATCCGCAAAATGCTTCTACACAGGCAGCAGCGGATAAGGAAGTAAAAAAAGAAGCAAAGAGTGAAAAGGCGACTGAAACAAAAACTAAGGAAGTTGCTAAAGAAACAACTAAGAAGGAAGCGACTTCTAAGGAAACAAAAGTCACCGATGAAGAAAAGCAATCAAAAGATTATGTTTTACCGGAAAGTAATAGTAGAAAACTAACGAATGCAGATCTAATAAAATTAGCTCCTAATGAATTGCGTTTAGCTAGAAATGAGATTTATGCTAGGCATGGTTTAGTATTTAAATCTAGTGACTTGACGATTTATTTCAGCTCGAAGTCTTGGTATAAACCTAATCCAGCATATGGCGGAGAGCTTAATGATGTTGAAAAATATAATTTAAGTTTAATTAAATCTAGGGAATAGTTGGAAAATGACAGTTACATCAAAAGCTAGTAAAAAAGCAAAGTTCAGTGATTGATGAACTTTGCTTTTTTACTGACGCTTTTTGATAAGGAAATACTTGAGTATGTCTTAAAGTTTAATCTCGGTTACTTGACTATCTAACCATTTTAAGATTTTCTTTGCTCCATTTTTCTTAGCTACTTCTTTTACTGTCATTCCTTCCACATTCTTTATTGATAAGTCGGCACCTTTTTTTATTAGATACTGGAATGTTTTTACATCATCAACTTCATAAGTTGTATCAAAAATAGGTGATTCTCCTGAACTGTCTTGCTGGTTTATATCTGCCCCGTATTTTAGTAGTAAGTCAATTGATTGCTTGTCTCCCATAGAAGCAGCGGCGTGTAAGATTGTCCAATCATCTGCATCTCCTATAGAAGGATTAGCTCCGTTATCAAGTAATAACTTTAAAATTTCCAAGTTAAGATGATCTTCATCAGTATATGAAGCTTTGAGAAGTGGAGATTCGTAGTTATCATTCAATTCATTTACGTCTGCTCCTTCGTCAATTAACTTTTTAACTTGTTCAATATCGTTATCAAGTACTGCTTGCGTTAATGGTGTTTCCGCAGCTAAAAAGCCATCAACGAATGATTGTGCTAGCGGAATCGCTTTTTCTACTAATAAACCTGCACCGGCTATAACCCCGAATGACAAACCGAATACAATTACTGCAATTCCGTATACGCGTTTTGGTGTTTTAAATTTAATATCACTTTCTACATTATTAAAATGATGCAAAGCGTTAATACGTTTAGGTAAAGTTGGATGGGACATTAATCGTTCACTTAACCAAATTAAAAAGCCTTTTTCATTACTACTATTTAATAAATATTCACGCTGATCAATTTGTTGATAATATTTCCGACCAACGGCTAACATTGTAAGTGCTTGAGTCGATGCTTCAAAATCATTTATATAATGACTAGCCATTCGATCGCTTGTATACTCACATGCACGGGAATATGCCGAGCCTAAAAAAGGAACCCAATTTGCAGGCAATACTAAAGCCTGTTTTAGAAGATGGTTTCGTTTAATATGTGCAAGTTCGTGTGCAATCACGAAATCAACTACTTTTGGATTTGATTCAATCTCTTCGAATAGATCTGAATATAAAACAATCATATTTCGTCCAAAGAATCGCGTAGCAAAGGCGTTTAACAGTCCTCCTGATTGGACTACATACACATCCGGTAGAAAATAAAAGCCCATTTCCTTTGAAATTTCTCTTGTTCTGAAATATACCTCTGGAAATTGTTTTTCAGTAATCTTAACGCCATTTATACGTATGTGGGCAGTGAAAATTAAATGGGCAAAGAGTGGTAAAACAATTAAAATTCCTAAAATAATAAGACCAACAACACTTAAAATAAGTAAAAAATAAATTGGAATACTAAAAAGTAAAAGTAATATAAAATAAATCGATTCTTTCCTATTAACTAACGGCTTCAATTTTTCTCCTCCTATACCTCAACTCCTATAGTTTAACAAGTAAATGGAAAGGATGTCATACATATATTTAAGAGAAATGAAACCAATTACTTCCACTAAATAATAAAAAAATTTCTTTTTACCCTTTAAATAAAAAATAGTATGATAGACTATAGTTTACTTTTTTAAGTATTTATTTAGATTCAATTTATATATTAAAAACATGCACTATAATAGAATGAAAATTTAAGGGGAAGTTAAAAATAAATGGAAACTCAGTTAAGAGAACAAAATTCCTTGTCAAGAGCGGGTATACGAACAATGCGAAAAACACGAATACCTAGTTTTAAAAGAAAATGGATGTTTATTTTAATACCAATTATCGTGATATTAATTACACATTTAACGTTAAATTACTTAAATTCGCCTAAAAGATTAGTGAAGATTTTTGATAAAGCTGTGTCAGATAATAATTTTAAAGAAGTCACACATATGTTACAAAAAGGCGGTACCGGGGCATCCTTAGATGAAGAATCGGTAATCGCATTTATGGATTACTTAAATAGCTATAATGTATTAGATAAATTAGACGATATGATTCAAAATAATAAAGTAATTAATAGTAAGTTAATAGATGGTCGTGGAAATTATGTGCTTTCAATTAAAAAGGGTAGTAAATTTTTAGGGATTTATCAAACGTATTTAATAAGTGCCCAACCATTCGAATTAAAGATTTCTTCGCCAATTGATGACATTGAATTAAAATTAAATAATCATATTACTCATTTGAATAAAGACGAATATGAAACAACATACCACAAAATTTTACCTGGAAAGTACACTATGGCTATTTCATATAAAGGTGTTTATAGTGATGTTAAGGATTCAGTTGATATAGATTTTTCGTCTGCTTCAAAAAATAAGTTATCACAAGAATTAACTTTTAATGTTAGTTATGTCCAAATTTACTCAAACGAACCTGAGGCAGAACTATTTGTAAATGGAAAAGATACGGGGCAAAAAGTAAGTGAACTAGACCGTTTTGGTCCATTTTTATTAAATGGTAAAACAGTAGTTCACGCAGAAATTGAAAAGAATGGTGAATTATTTAAAACGGATGATATTCCGGTTACAGGAAAATATGTAGATTTAATGTTTGATACGCCAGTAGAAAATCAGGACACTACAGATCAAAAAGATGGTTTCTTTGCAGGACTTAAACGATTTTTTGATAAGTATTTACCAAGTCCTAAGCCTTCTTCTGATTTAGAAGAAAAGCAACTAATCAACGGCTTGTTTAATCAAAATGGCCAAGCATTCTTACAGTCTAAGGAATATCAAGACAAAATTAAGAAAAAAGATACAACGCAAAAACTCACAAGCTTTTCTATGAAAAATTCAAAGCAAGATGATTCGGGTATGATCATTACAACAAATGAGTCGTATGAGATAACTGATAAACATGGTAAAACTAAAATGAAATCATTTGAAATTACTTACCACTTCTCAAGAGAAAATGATGAATTAAAAATGGATCGTATAGTAGAAGTGAAAGAGTTAAAGTAAATTGTAGAAAAGAGTCCAATTTAGGTTGGACTCTTTTTGATTTCAGAGTTGGAAGATTTCACAATTATTAAGCTAGGATTAAAAGAGCACAATCCTTATTAAATGATTATTATAAGAAATATTTCTTTTTTCACATTTTAATGTCAAATATATGTAGTTTTATCACATTGCTTTTTTAAATAGGAATATTCGTTATAATGTATTAAAGAGAAATGTTTGGAGGTAATGAAAAAGAATAGAATGTGGAAATTTATTAAAAAACTTCTTTTATTTACACTTCTGATATCAATTATTGGGTTATTTGCGATCTATCGTTACTATTTCCAAGATGTATTGAAGTATGAAACACAAGTTTACACTGAATTAAAGACATCTAATTTAGAAGAATATACACCTTTATTACTAGGACTAATGATGCAAGAAACGAAGGGTAAAGGAAAAGATCCAATGCAGGCTTCAGAATCACTAGGGCTAGCAAAGGATAGTATTCAAGATACTTCAAAAAGCATACAGCAAGGGGTATCACACTTTAAAGACGTGTATTCCTATGGTAAAAAGCAAGGCGTTGATTTACAAACCATAATACAAAGTTACAATATGGGGATTGCTTATATTGATTTTGTAAAAACACATGGAGGTAAACATACAGATCAACTTGCTAAAACTTATTCTCTATCGATGGTGGAGAAGAATCCTGAGCTTTATACGTGTAATAATAATAAGAAAAATTTCAGATATCCATATTGTTATGGTGACTTCACATATAGTCAAAAAGTAATGAAGAAAACAAAGTACTTCGAGATTTTAGTTCCGCTTAAAAATAATATAGTAGGAAAACCATAGTCCATTAAGAAGAGATAAATGTCTTCTTTATGGACTTTTTAACTTTTATTCTAGAATTGTGTCAATTTAATTACAAAATGGTTGTCCTTTCGATAAAATAAAACAATTTCCTTTTTTTACCGATATAATTATTGAAAAAACAATTCAAATTCCGACATTTTATGACTTATACTTAATTTTAGTGTAATTTTTTGTTAATTTCATTTAAAAAAAATTATAGTTTATTAATTTTACTAGTTTAATAGAATTGGATTGTTTTATTCTACGGTTTAAATGTAAAAAGGGTAAGAAAGGAAAATTTGATACATGAAAAAAATGGGAAGAGTACTTTTGGTATCAACAAGTATATTAGTAGGCACCTCCAGCATTTCCTGTCCTAATATCGGTCTGGAAACATCAAAAGCGAGTGCAGCGATCGTAAATATTAAAACGAAGTATCAAACGACAGCAAATCTCAATTTAAGGCAAGGTGCAGGTGCAACCTATAAGACATTGTTGACTATTCCAAAAGGAAAAGTAATTACTGCAACACAGAAAAATGGTAACTGGTATAAAGTAACCTACAGTGGAATAACTGGTTGGGTAAATGGTACCTATTTAAATGAATATTATACATATACTACTCAAAGTACGGCTTATTATTTTACAAATAAAACTACAAAGCTATATCCAACACCTGATACCAAAAAAGCTGCAGTATATACTGTAGTTGCGAATAATGGATTTAGCAGTACTCAAAAAGTAGTAAATAGCATTGGCCAAACTTGGTTCCGCGTCAGTTATAATGGCAAAACATTATACGTAAATAGCACTGATGTTACGAAAAGTACTGCAACTACATTTGCTCAGACAGAGTATAAAGCAATTAAAATGGCTGGTCTATATCAATCATTTGGAAATTCCTCTAAAGTACTAGCGCAAATTCCAGTTGGTACCGTTGTTACATCATCAAAACGAGTTGGTAACTGGTATTACGTTACGTTTAATGGAAAATCTGGTTATGTTTATATAAGTAACTTTACTAAAGTAACTAATACATATATTACTCAAAACACGGCTTATTATTTAACAAATAAAACTACAAAGCTATATCCAACACCTGATACAAAAAATGCTTCAGTATATACTGTAGTAGCGAATAATGGATTTATCAGTACTCAAAAAGTAGTAAATAGCATTGGCCAAACTTGGCTCCGCGTCAGTTATAATGAAAAAACATTATACGTAAATAGCGCTGATGTTACGAAAAGTGCTTTAACTACATTTGAACAGACAAAGTATAAAGCAATTAATATAGCTGGTCTATATCAATCATTTGGAAATTCGTATAAAGTGCTAGCGCATATTCCAATTGGTGCCGTTGTTTCATCATCAAAACGTATTGGTAACTGGTATAACGTTACGTTTAATGGAATAACAGGTTATGTTTATATAAGTAACTTTACTAAAGTAAATGAAATAAAATATGAAACTACAAGTACTGCATATTATTTTACGAAAGCAGTCACTAACTTATATGCAACTCCAGATGCGACAAAACCTGTAGTAACTACAGTTAATGGAGATAATGGCTTTGCTTCAACTCAAAAAGCGACAGATTTAGTAGGGAAGATATGGTATCGAATTAATTACAATGGACAAAATCTTTATGTTAAGAGTGAAGACGTAACTGCAAATAGCTTCACAACATTTACTACTACGAATTATAAGGCACTAAATGCAACATATTTATATGAATCGTTCGGCGATGCATCAAAACAGCTTATTCAAATTCCAAAAGATACAGTTATCCCGATTAGCAAAAAAATTGGTAATTGGTATAGTGTGTCTTATAACGGTGTAAATGGATATGTAAGAGCAGGAGATTTCGGAAAAAGTGATGTCGTGACGATAACGAATATAACAGATACGACGTATGTTACGACTTCAGAATTAAATTTACGTCAAACGTATGATGCTTCTTCATCATTGCTTACGGTAATACCGGTTAATATGGTTTTAATTGCAACTGATAAAACTTCTAACAATTGGTATAAGGTTAATTACAATGGGAAAACGGGATATGTATCCGGAACATATATCAAACAAGTAAAAACTGGTGACCCAATGACATCAAGAGATAGCTACCAGTTTATTGATCTGCGTACACAATCTCCTGTAACTGCTTCGCAAATTAATACCTATATTGCTAATAATGTGAAAAGTGGAGTTAAGAGTATTCTGACTGGTCAAGGACAATTATTTATTGATGCTGGAAATAAATATGGTGTAAATGCACTTTATTTAGCAGCACATGCCATTCATGAAAGTGGATTTGGTACATCTCAAATTTCATTAGGAAAAAATAACTTATTTGGATTTGGTTCATATGATTCAACGCCATATATAGCATCATATAAATTTATGAGCGTTCAGGAGAATGTAGAGTATATTGCTCGTTCAATTAAATCTACTTACTTAAATCCAAGTAACTGGAAATATAAAGGTGCATATCTTGGATTCAGTACAAAAGATATGAGCAATGTAAGAATAGATGGAGCGAGTGAAGGGATGAATTTTTATTACGCGACTGATCCAAACTGGGGTAAATTGATTGCTCAACATATGCAAAAAATTCTACCGTTTGATAAAGCGTATTATGATAAAGCTCAACCGAATACCACGATTCCAGGCAGTCCAACTACTCCTGTTGGTAGTGATGTATTCCCTGCTAATATCCAAGCGGTTGCAAAAGGAAATATTGATCTATATACCGCAAAGGGAGATACGACTAAAGTGAAATCGATTACAGCCGGTACAACTTTCCTTCTTCTTGAAAAAACAAATAATTATTGGTTTAAATTATCAATAAATGGAAATGTTTTTTGGACAAACAGTATCAAATTAAATGTATATAGCCAAACTTTATCTGTTAAAAACTTAGGTAGAGTAACAACAGATGGTTTAAACGTGCGCTCAACTGCAACTACAATTGAAAATAATGTAATTGGCACATTAAACCTTAATAATTACGTAAGTATTGTTACAAATACAGATGGTACTTTAACAATGGATAGTTCAAAAAAATGGTATAAAATCAAACTAGCGAATGGAAGCTTTGGATGGGTATCTTCAAGTTATGTTAAGCAAGAATTAAAATAATATTTTTGATGGCTCAGAAAAACTGAGCCATTTTTTTTATGAGATTTATAGACAAATAGATAGTCATGAATTGAAGTATGTTAAAATAGATTTATTGCTTAATATTTAAGTAGATTGGAGAAGATACAATGAAATCTTTTTTTCTGAAAAGTGGTTTAATAACGGCTTTATCAGTAAGTTTATTTACTGGAAAAGCTAGTGCAGAAACAAACACAGATTGGGCTTCAAAGTGTGGAGACGCTAGTAAAACTCCAGCTCCTTCTATACAACAGGTTAATTGTTTATTGACTTATGCGGCAATAAACGCCGATATTCCACCTGAGGTTGTAAAGGCAATTGCTTGGAGGGAATCTGGTTGGAACCAGAAAATGAAGTCCCTTGATGGTGGGCTTGGTATTATGCAAATTACTGAAAATACAGATCAACCTATTTATGATCAGCAACGACTAGAAAATGATATTGCATATAATATTCAAGCTGGTGTCGAGATTCTTAACGAGAAATACAATTTGAAATCAGGCGGAAACTACCTATTACCAAGAATTAGTGGTGCTAATCGTCATATTATTGAGAACTGGTATTTTCCTGTTATGGCTTATAATGGTAATGTACCTGCCAATAGTCCACTTAAACAGGAAGATGGATCGGTCAATGTAAATGCCTATCAGGAAAAAGTATTCCGAATAATAGAAGGCCAAAGCTATTTAAGGCTTGATGATGCCCCAGCGGTTTTAGCTAGGTATCCATTTAAAACGTCAGATTTTGATTATAACAAAGATAGTAAAGCACCAATTATTTTTAAAACTTCTCTTTATACAATCAATAAAGAGCTCCTTCATGATTCTCCTTTCTTCATGAAAAAGGGAGAAATTGCATACGTAACAGTAGATGGTGCTAAATTACGACCAGAACCAAATACATCGGTAGAGCAAGATAAACCAACTCCAAAGTGGGAAAGACTTGCTAAATATACACCATTAACAATTTATGACGAAATCCAGTTTGATACTAAGAGTGATGATAACCAATTCGCTTGGTTTAAAGTGAAAAGAGCAGATGGAAAAATAGGATTTATTTCATCTGCATACATTACGAAGAAATATGATTTAGTAAACCCGATTATAACTGGGGTTGCTAATGGGAAATTCTACAATAAAGATGTAAAACTTCACTTTAATGAGGGTATCGCAACTTTGAATGGTACACGTATTAATAATGACTACTTAGTTTCAAAAGCGGGAAGCTATACATTGGTAGTGAAAGATTCAGTGATGAATACAACAACTATTAAATTTACAATCGATAAAACAAAACCTACAACACCAACAATGAATACAGTTTCAGATCAATCAACTACTATTACCGGAACAGCAGAAGCAGGTTCTACAGTTAAACTATATATAAATAGTAAGCTTCAAAAAAGCACAACAGCTGCTTCAAATAAAAGCTACAAATTTACAATTTCAAAGCAAAAAAGTGGAACGACAGTTAGTGTAACTGCTACGGATAAAGCTGGAAATGTAAGTACAACAAAGTCTTTAAAAGTATTAGATAAAACACCACCAGCTCTTCCAGTTGTTAATAAAGTTACTTCAAAATCTAAAACTGTTACAGGTAGTGCTGAGAAATATGCTTCAGTGAAGATTTATCGAGGAAGCACATTAATAGGTCAAAGCTCGGTTAATTCCAGTGGTAAATTTTCTGTATCAATAAAAGTACAGAAAGCAAACACATATTTAAAGGTTTATGTCATTGATAAATCAGGAAACAAAAGTGTTCGTACAATTAAAGTTGTAAAATAGTTTAAATACGATGCGATAAGTTTTTTTCTTATTGCATTGTATTTTTTTTATTTTTCAAGTTCTTATTGGAAAGAGTAAATTTATTTGTTTCGGACTATACAATTGCTTCATTTCCAATGCTCGATAATTAAGTAGACGAGGATCTGTTTTTACAAAATATGTTTAAGAAGAATGCAATTTGTTTTTAATATGTGGATAACTTGTGAATAAAATTAATACTTATCGACAGGAAGAAAAGATTAACAATTTTCATTTTGATAGAATTTTGTCGTATCTTTATATTTCTTGCCTACTTGAATTAATTTATAAACAAGCGGTTTGTGGATAAGTATTATATGTTATCCACAAATTGTTAATAAACTTCTGAAATTGTGGGTAATTTTCGGAATTTAAAATGTTTTTTACCTTACAAAGTATTTTTATGATCAATACTATATATTATTAAAGAAATTAAAAGGCCATTTCCCAATTGAGAAATGGCCTTTTGGTGTTAAACTATTATTTTTAATAAGAGAATTTTGAACTTATCTTAAATTACTTAACGAGCACCTTCACCAGTTAAAACAACTTTAATTGTTTTAAACATAATTCGAATGTCTAACATAATTGAGCGATGTTCAATATAGTGTAAATCCAAAACTAACTTCTCTTTCGGAGTTAATTCATACCCGCCATTCACTTGTGCCCAACCTGTTAACCCTGGTTTGACTGTTAAGCGATTAGTGAAGCCTGGTACTTCATGATTAAATTTTACTAAAAAAAACGCTCTTTCTGGTCTAGGACCAACAAGACTCATATCTCCACGTAAGACATTGACGAACTGCGGTAATTCATCGATACGAGTTTTTCGAAGGAAGTGACCAAGTTTTGTAATGCGAGGATCATCCGTACTAGCCCATTGTGGTCCATTTATCTCTGCATCCATACGCATTGTTCTTAACTTGTAAATATTAAAAATCTTCCCATTTAATCCAACTCGTTCTTGGATGAAAAGAGCAGGACCAGGAGAATCAATTTTAATTAATGCGATAAAGAACAATACGAATGGTAAAGAAATCACAAACGCGAGCGACGCAAAGACTATATCCAATGTTCTTTTTATAAATGAATAAAAAATACTTTTCTTTTTTAATGACTCAAGTTGTTGAATTGAGTAGCGGCTTTCAACCTTTTGTTGAGTATTCTGTAAGGCCATTTAAACACCCCAGTTTATAATTTAGGCCCATCCTTGCAAGTGCATTGCAACATGTCCTAATGTATAACGTTTACGTTTTATAACATCATAACAATTATAAATGTTCGCAGAAAAAAATCAAATTATTTTTATGTTACAAGCTTATTACTCCACATAAAAAGTTCACAAGGGTACCTTACACTTATAGTGTGTGCAAGAATGAATTATTAATCGGCATTACAATAATTAGTAATTGATCAAACTTTTGTCCAGGTCGACTTTTTAAGTATTATTATTTTAGCTTAAAGTAAGTGGAATAATACGTCGCGTTAAAATAGCACTTTCCCAAAGGAATAAAACCCCATATAGATATTTTATCAGCTATTTGTCTTCCCTTATTTTCATACGCTATTGTAAGAAAATAAGTAAATAAAAACATTTGTTAAATAAACAAAGAATCTAACTATTTGTGGGGATTAATCTTTTTTATAACCTTAGTTTTGTAATTGGGTATGTAATAACAATATTTTGATGATTCTCCTTATAATTATTATGAATAAATATAGTTTTTTTATCCTTCCTTTAAAACCTTGTTTTTTGTTTCTCCAAAAATCAGCTCCCTCTTCGTAATTGCTCAAGAATTTTTTTACTTATTGAAAACCTCTTTTAGCACTTTTCATTGCTGTTATGTTTAATTTTGAATTAAGTAGGCGCAATTTATAATTTACGTAGTTCCATTAAGGACTATATTAATATTCAGAGAGGAGTATTGCTTTTTTATCATATGATTGTAAATAAAATGCTCTTATTAACTGCATTTTTAATTACCGCATTATTAAACTTATTACCACAGAAGAAATATGATTCTAATATTTTTGATCATTTAGGATAATCTTCTTCTTAAAAAAGGTGTAAACTTTAATTTTTAAATGAAAAAACAAATAAATTAGTGGGGATATGCCTAGAAATGACCAACGATGAAATGGATTTATCACTTAGTTTTCAATATTGTTAAATTTAATTTAAATTGAGTAGAAATCTCTTGAAGTGGTATCAGTAATTGATATAAATTTTATGCATTGTGGATAGACAGTTTGATATTCGTGCGAAAATGAAATCTTTACTTTTTTGTATGAAATGATTAAATCATAATGGTTGATCATTGAAGTTGGTTAAAATTTAAAACTAAATTATTAAGCATTATTTCTAATGTTACTGTATAAAATCTTGTCAGTAAATACTTACTTTTGAAGAATGTTAGTGTTTTTTAAGGAATGGAATGAATAATTGTAGTAATATATTGAAGTGAGTCGAAATTTTGTTTAATTTAGTCGAAAGGTTAGGTGTTAAATGCTAGCGAATTATTTCACTGTTTGTGGCTTTGGTAGTCATGAGATTGAGATTGAAAAATCGAAATTTATTTGTTACATAAATGAAGCGAAAACTGAAGTTGATGCGCAACGATTCATTTCAGAAATTAAAAAAAAGCATTTTGATGCATCACATAATTGCTCAGCTTATTTAATCGGTGAAAATGATGAAGTTCAAAAAGCCAATGATGATGGTGAACCGAGTGGTACGGCTGGAGTTCCAATGTTAGAAGTTTTGAAAAAGAGAGATTTAAAAGATACTGTTGTTGTTGTAACAAGGTATTTTGGCGGTAAAAAGCTTGGAGCAGGAGGATTAATTCGTGCATATGGACAAGCAGTCAGTGAAGGGCTAAACGCCGTTGGAATTGTTGAGCGTTCATTAGTTAAAGTAATGAACGTAAAGATAAATTATAAATTGTTAGGTAAAGTAGAGTTCGCTTTACGGAACTCGCATTATCATTTAGAAAATGTTAACCACATGGAAGAAGTAAGCTTTGAACTTTGGATTAAGATTGATGAAGTAGATATCTTCAAAAACTGGATGATTGAGTTAACAAATGGTAGTTGCCATATAAATGAAAGTATTGTTAAATACATGTAGTAGTCTAGCTTTATAAATAGTAAATTTATGACTAATTTTAAATAGAACAATCATACTAATTTTAAAGGAGGTCTATTCGAACATATGAATCAGAATCATTCTCGAAAAATGGCCAAGAAAAGAAGAAAGAAAAAGAGAGGTATAATTGCTAGGGTATTATTACTTATCATTGTAGTAGCCTTAGTGTTTGTAGGATATAAAGGCGTTAGAACATATCTTGAATTAAATAAAGCAACAAAAGGGGAAGATATTTCTTCAAACTTAAGAAATGAAAAAGTTGCAATATCGAAAGACCCAATATCTATTCTCTTCTTAGGGATTGAAAACTATTCAACCGGTGGAAAGGGTGGACGAACTGACTCGATGATCCTTGCTACCTTTAATCCAAAAGAAGAGACAATTAAAACAATGAGTATTCCTCGTGATACATATGTAAGTATCCCTGGACATGCAGATAAAACTAAAATAAACCATGCATATTCATATGGCGGTTTACAATTAACAGTTGATACAGTTGAGCAATTCTTAAATGTACCAATTGATTATTACGTTACAGTCGACTTTAATGGCTTTAAAAACATAGTTGACGCAGTTGGTGGAATTGATGTTGATGTACCATTTGATTTCTGGGAAAATACAGATACTACACCAAGGAAAAAGGTTTACTTTACAAAGGGTATGATGCATTTAGATGGACAACAGGCATTAGCATATTCACGTATGCGTAAACGTGATCCTCGTGGTGATTTTGGACGTGAAGAAAGACAACAACAAGTAATTAAAGCGATTTTAAATGAAATTAAATCACCTGAAACAATCATGAAAATGGATCAATATGCGAAAGTGTTCAGTAAAAATATTAGTACGAATATGAAAATGAGCGGTGGTATTTCACTTGCGAAGCATTTACCTAATATTACTGAAAATGACTTAGAAACAATAAAATTAAAAGGTAACGATGATACGATTCACGGTATTTACTACTATGTTCCTGAAGAGGAAAGTGTAAAAGAAATTACTAGCAAATTCCGAGTTCACTTAGGTTTAGAAAAACCATCTAAAACGAATACAACTAATACAATTAATTCAGATAGTAGTTCTGAAAATGAAAATAGTACCAATAAATAAATAGGCAGAAAGCTGATTCTTTTACAGGAATCAGCTTTTTTATTGGGTCAATCGTAATATATTTGTAATACTTGTTAACATTGTGTTAAGGATGTTATATAAAGGTATGTATTTTTTAAAATTTATAATAAAATACCAATATATATTGGTAATATAAGGTTTGAATCGGAAAAATTAAAATTTTTGCTTATTTCAAATTTTTGTACAATTATAATCCTATTTACATTATAATATTAAATATACATAAATTTATTAGTCATTTAGTAATAGGCTAATGGGGGAAAAGGTGAATGACAGCTAGAAAAATGGACAATCAGACACTAGACGAAATTATGGATAATATGCTCTCATCTGTTATAGATAGTAAGTCCCATGTGTTTGGAATTGTTGAAGATACTCGCTCAGAATACGAGAAATTAAGAGTAGAGCTTGAAGAAGTAAAATTACAAGTAGTAGAGAAGATTGAAAATACGGTTAGATTAGATTTATTAGCCCGAGCGGCACGCAAAAAACTAACTGAAGTTGATGGGGAATTTAATCGGTATACTGAATCTCAAGTAAAGTCAGTATATGAAACTGTCCAAAACATTCAGGAACAGCACTTTCTTTCATTAAAGGAAGAAAAAGTCCTAAATCATCGTAGAAAAGAATTAGAAAATAGACTTCAGACTTTGTTAGAGAAACTACAAAAAGCCGAATTAATAGTTTCCCGTATTTCAATTGTTTTAAACTACCTTAATACAGACTTTAAGCAAGTTAGTCATTTACATGAAGAGGCAAAACAAAAACAAGAGTTCGGATTCCAACTGATACAAGCTCAGGAAGAGGAGCGTATAAAGTTATCACGCGAAATTCATGATGGCCCAGCCCAAACGTTAGCCAGTATATTAATGCAGTCAGACTTTTTAATAAAAACATATCGCCAAAGACCAGAAGAAGATGCAAGAAAAGAATTAGGTGATATAAAGGAACAAGTCCGTTGCGCATTAGGGGAAGTTAGAAGAATTATATATGATCTACGCCCAATGGCATTAGATGATTTAGGTTTAGTTCCAGCCCTTAATAAATATTTAAAATCGCTAGAGTCGTATAAGCATATTGAAATAAAATTTGACTATTGCGGTCAAAGCGAAAAAAGACTTAATTCAAAAATAGAAGTTGCAATCTTTCGGATCATCCAAGAGGCGGTTCAAAACGCATGTAAGCATGCCAATCCATCAACAATTTTTGTAAGATTAGAGTTTTTAAGAAACAAAATTAAAGTTTTCGTACAGGATGATGGAATTGGTTTTCCCGTTGGCAAAGGGCAAAGTGAAAACTCTTTTGGATTAATAGGAATGAAAGAACGCGTTGAGTTATTAAGTGGAGATTTTATAATCGAATCTATAATAGACATAGGTACGACAATTAGGATCACTTTAGATGTAGAAATAGAGAATGAATTAGAAATGTCATTTCAAAATAAAGCGTCTGAAAATTCCTAAAAGTAAAATTTTATTTCACGTTTTTTGGAGATTTGCGTCGTAAGCAATAAGAAAATATGTTAAAATATACTATAATTTAGAAAAAAATACCAATTTCTACAAATTTCGATAGATTAGCAAACTAGATCAAATAAACAGAGGAGTAATGAAATGAAAACTAGAATTGCAATTGTAGATGATCATAAATTGTTTCGTGAAGGAATTAAGAGAATCCTAGATTTTGAAGAGAGTTTTGATGTTGTTGCTGAAGGTTCAGACGGTACAGAGGTTGTAAATATCATGGATCAACATCAAGTAGATATATTTATTGTTGATATAAACATGCCGACAATGAACGGAGTAACTGCTACAAAAGCATTACTAGAAAAACATCCTGATGCAAAAGTAATCATTTTATCAATTCATGATGATGAATCGTATGTAACTCATGTCCTGAAAGTAGGTGCAAGAGGCTATTTATTAAAAGAAATGGACTCAGATACACTTATTGAAGCGATTAAAGTCGTTACAAAAGGTGGATGTTATTTACATCCGAAGATTACTCACAACCTAGTTGAAGAATTTAGAAGACTATCACTTAAAGAACAATTATTTAAATCTCGCGAAGTAGAAGTGCGCCGTCCATTACATTTACTTACTAGAAGAGAATGTGAAGTGCTTCAAATGCTAGCAGATGGTAAAAGTAACCGTGCTATTGGTGAAGCTCTCTTTATTAGTGAAAAAACTGTCAAAAACCATGTAAGTAATATTCTACAAAAGCTAGAAGTAAATGACCGTACTCATGCTGTAGTGACGGCAATTAGAAATGCTTGGGTAGAAGTGAAATAGTTAGATACAAAAAGCAGAGTATCGGAGGATCGGTACTCTGTTTTAGTTTGTAGACAAAGAACATTATATTTGATATTTCACTTTTAGTCTGAAACATAGCAACAATAAATGCCCACTTTATCTTTTCAATAAATAGGCTTTTGAGTATAATAGTCTTTCTAAGTCTAGCTGACTTGTCGAATGGGCTAAAGAGTAAAGAGAATGAAATACAATGATTTTACTTAATTAGTTGTGTAAAATTAAAACCAATAAATACATAGTTAAACGTTAATATATATAAGAAAGGATATGAACATGAGAACTGCAATTGTTACAGATAGTACATCCTATATCCCAAAGGAAGTAAGAGATTCTTTAGATATACATATGTTGCCTCTTAATGTAATCTTCGGAGACGCGTCCTACCAAGAAGAAGTTGAAATTACTGCTGAACAATTTTTCCTCAAGGTCCGTGAACAAAAGGAACTTCCAAAAACTTCACAGCCTGCATATGGCACGATTATTGAAAAATTTGAACAGCTATCAAAAGAATATGAGGCAGTAGTTGCTATCACTTTATCAAGTGGAATTAGTGGAACCTATCAAAGTATTGTATCAGCAGGTTCAATGATTGATAACTTAGAAGTAGTCGCTTACGATTCAGAAATTAGCTGCATGGTCCAAGGGTTTTATGTCATTGAAGCTGCGAAAATGGCAAAGAATGGTGCTGGACCAACTGAAATCATAGAGCGATTAGATGAAATAAAACAATCTGCTAATGCTTACTTTATGGTTTTTGATTTAGAACACCTTAAACGCGGTGGAAGACTTTCAAGTGCACAAGCATTTGTAGGAAGTTTTCTACAAGTAAAGCCAATTCTAACATTTGTAGACAAACAAATTGTTGCCTTTGAAAAAATTCGAACTGAAAAAAAGGCAATGAAACGAATTACAGATTTATTTGGCGAAGTTGCATCAAAAGGCGAAAAAATGAAAGCAGTTGTTATTCACTCAAATCGTGAAGACGATGCAAAAAAGTTAGCCCAACAACTTAGTGAAACATATCCGAATGTTGAAATAGAAACTTCATATTTTGGCCCAGTAATTGGAACGCATCTTGGTGAAGGTGCTTTAGGATTGGGTTGGTATGTTGTTTGAGTAGGAGCTCCTTTGATTAGGGGCTTTTTTTTTTAGCAGTGAATATTTGTTATTGTAATTAAAAAGTGAGTATTTGAAATAAAAACTAGAAATCGCAATTAAAAATAGAGAATCGCAAATAAAGTCTAGGTAACGCAATTAAATAGTGAGAATCGCAATTAAAATCTAGGTAACGCAATTAAAAATAGAGAATCGCAATTAAAATCTAGGTAACGCAATTAAATAATGAAAATCGCAATTAAAAATAGAAAATCACAAATAAAACCAGAGAAATCGCAATGAAAGAGAAAAACTCGATAAATTATTGAAGATTTTATTCAATTTCACTTAAAGTTTTTTTAGAGTTTATATAGAATTTGATCAAAAATGCTTCGTTTTTAACTAGAATTAAATTATTTTTAGTCTACTTTACAAACGAACTGTAGAATTATTGAAGAGGGATTTTTATCCTTAAAAACTCGTCACAATATATCTATATATTTGACAAAGAAATTTCACTGGATTTTACTTCGTTAGTGAATGATTGGATGTAATATTTGAAGATGGCCATATTTATGTGGAACCTTTTTAAAAGCTCCCAAGTTTCATCCCTCAAAATAAATAATATAAGAAAGTAGGTTAAAAATGGACAAATTTTACGGTAGAAAACTCCAACTTCTCCCCACAATAAACCTTCAGGAAATCCCTCCAACAAGTGTAATCATTCAAGCGGTTCAAAAAATTAAAAATCGTTATCAATGCTTTCGTTGTGGTAATCAAAATCAACACTTTTTCGCTACTCATTTTTGTGCTAAATGTTCATCACATTGTACATATTGTCGAAAATGCATCACTATGGGAAAGATGTCGACATGTACTGAGTTAATCATTAATGAAGATGATTTGAGATTCGATCCCTCAATTTCTGGACTCGAATGGGATGGTAAACTTTCACCTCAGCAAAAAGAAGCCTCTATTAAAGTAGTTGAAGCTGTGAACGAAAATCAGAATTTGCTACTTTGGGCAGTTTGTGGTGCAGGAAAAACAGAAATGTTGTTTGAAGGGATTGAAGCTGCACTACAGCAAGGAAAATTTATTTGTATTACAACTCCTCGAGTAGATGTTGTTTTGGAGCTATCGATTCGATTCAGACAAGCCTTCCCTACTATTTCAATTGCAGTACTTTATGGAGGTAGTGAAGAGATATGGGATGGAAATAGGATAACGATTTGTACAGTACATCAGTTAATGAAATTTAGACATACCTTCCACTTATTAATTATCGATGAAGTTGATGCTTTTCCTTATAATATTGAAACACATTTGCACTGGGTTGCAAATGAATCAAGAACGATTAAAGGTTCTACAGTACAAATGACTGCTACTCCCACTAGTGAACAACAACTACTTGCGCTAAAAAATAAAATCAAAAATGTAATGGTTCCCGCAAGATACCATAGGCAACCCCTGCCAGTACCAAGCTTTAAATGGATTGGCAACTGGCGTAAAACAATCCGCAAAACACAAAAACTCCCAAATTCTTTAGAAAAATGGATTAAATTATTTATTCAGAAAGGCTGCCCTATTTTTTTGTTTGTCCCTACAATTAATGAATGTATTTTTATAGAAGAGGCCGTTAAAAAGATAACAGTTAAATCGGCATCAGTTCATAGTCAAGATCCACAAAGACATGAAAAAGTGAGTGCTTTTCGAAATGGTGATACGCAAGTTTTAATTACAACGACAATTTTAGAGAGAGGCGTTACGATTCCGAATAGCCAAATAGCTGTATTAGGTGCTGATGAAGAGATTTTTACTGAAAGTGCATTAGTCCAAATTGCTGGACGTGCTGGTAGGCATATAAATTATGCAAAGGGAGAAGTTATCTTTTTTCATAATGGAATAAGCGAAGAAATGGTCAAAGCTAAAAAGCAAATACTTCTAATGAATCATTTAGGTATCAAGAAAGGCTGGTTGGATAATAAGTGATTTGTGTATATTGTGGTGTTCGATTTGTTGAGAAGTTTTCCTTTCATAAATTGTTTTTTCAAACCAATGAATTAACTTGTTCACAATGTATATCGAAATTTAAAAAAATAATTGATCCTGTTTGTGAAATTTGTTGTGGTTACATTATGGAGAATCAAAAGCTTTGTAAAAATTGTATCGAGTATATAAGTTTAAAGCTAGAAATGCCGTTAATTATTAATAAGTCGATCTTTCATTACACAAATGAAATAAAAGAGTGGCTCAATAAATTTAAATTTTGTGGTGATGTTCAGTTAGCATCTATATTTGCGGATGATTTGAGGGAATACTATGAAAATTCTTTCAAAAATTATAAAATAGTTCCAATACCTCTAAGTGATGCGAGACTAAAGGAACGAGGCTTTAATCAAGTTGAAGTGCTTGCACAATATGCAGGTTTAAACTTAACAAATTGTTTAGAAAGAATTCATACGGAAAAACAAAGTAAGTTAAACCGTTATGAAAGACTTAGCCGAGAACAAGTTTTTTCTTATTGTTGTGCGGAAAAAATCGATAACGAACCGATTGTATTACTTGACGATGTGTATACAACTGGTAAAACGGTACAAGATGCCGCAACGATATTGTTACAAAATGGTGCTACTGAAGTACATTCTCTTACATTAATTCGGGCATAAAGCTTGGCGGCTTGTTAATTATAAAAGAACTTAATTTTACTACGAGTTTTACCGATATAAATAGTGGTCATTGGACAGAATAAAAAAAAAATACAGATAAAGGATCGTAATTTAATATTAAATCCGAGGTATAAAACGATTAGCGATGAGGTGAGAAATATGAAGGGTAATACATCTGATGAGGATAAAGTTCATTTACATCGATACAAAGTAGAAAAAAATGAACAAAATAAACGAGAACAAGAAGGAAAAATAGAAATCTCCCCTCAAGCAAAGGATAATCAAAACGCCAATCAGATAATCGCAAAACGTGATGAACGTATTAAGCAATTAAAAAAACAAATTGACGAGGGAACATACAAAGTTCAACCAATGAAAGTGGCTGAAAAAATGCTTAGCTATTTTAATAAGAAATAAAGGTTAACAACCGAACCGGATTGTTACTAAAATTGTTAAGCTATATATGTAAAAAATAGGAAAGAACTTAGCAAAATGTTAAGTTCTTTCTGTGTCTAGGCAAGGAAATAAAAAGGATTTACATACGAATCAAAATCTTATCTTATTTGTGTCTTGAAGTTTTTAAAGTACTCTTTCATTTTATTGTATTTTAATTTGATTTGGAGGGAAGTTAATATTAATTATTTTGAAAAAAACTTAATAAAATTATGGAAAGATTTTCTTAATATATCACACAATTGTTTCTAATAATGTGATAAACTCAAATAGTTTAGTTTTTTACTTTTTATGTAGAGGTGTACATATGTTATCGATTTTAAAACGATACTTAATTGGTAAACCACTTAAGTCAACAGAGTTAAGTGAACAAAAGTTATCGAATACGAAGGCCTTGGCAATTCTATCGTCAGATGCGCTTTCTTCAGTAGCATACGGTCCGGAGCAGATTCTGATCGTTTTAACTACGGTTGGGGCGGTAGCGTATTGGTATTCGGTTCCGATTGGTATAGGCGTACTGATTTTATTACTAGCATTAATTTTATCTTATCGCCAAATTATTTTTAGTTATCCTCACGGTGGAGGCGCTTATGTCGTATCTAAACAAAACCTCGGTGTTATTCCTGGTTTAGTTGCCGGTGGATCATTGTTAGTTGACTATATCTTGACGGTAGCGGTTAGTGTGTCAGCAGGTACGGACGCGATTACGTCGGCCTTCCCAGCTTTGCACGCTCATACAGTTTTTATTGCTGTTATTTTGGTTATATGTATTACAATTTTAAACTTACGCGGACTAACTGAATCTGCTTCGATTTTGGCATATCCAGTTTATTTATTCGTTGTAGCACTTGTTATTATCATTATCGTAGGTTTATATAATGTCTTTACAGGCCATGCACCACAAACAGCACATTCAGCGATTGGTACAGTTGTTCCAGGGATTTCTCTCTTTATTCTTTTAAAAGCATTTTCATCTGGCTGCTCAGCCTTAACTGGTGTTGAAGCAATTTCAAATGCAATTCCGAACTTTAAAGTGCCTTCAGATAAAAATGCGGCAAAAACACTATTGTTGATGGGTTCGATTTTAGCAGTACTATTTTCGGGAGTTATGTTTTTAGCTTACTGGTATGGAATTGTACCAAATGCAGAAGAAACAGTTATGTCCCAATTAGGTTCTGATATTTTTGGACGAAATATAATCTATTTCTTTATACAAGGGACAACAGCGCTAATCCTTGTATTAGCAGCTAATACAGGATTTTCTGCATTCCCATTACTAGCTTATAACTTAGCAAGTGATAAATTTATGCCAAGAATGTACTTACTTCGAGGAGATCGTTTAGGATATTCAAATGGTATTATTACACTTGGTGTAGCTTCAATTTTATTAATTATTGCTTTCCAAGGTAAAACTGAAGCATTAATTCCATTATATGCTGTTGGTGTGTTTGTACCATTTACACTTTCTCAAACTGGTATGGTAATTAAATGGATTAGGGAAAAACCGGCTGGCTGGTTACCGAAATTAACTGCCAACTTTGTTGGGGCATTTATCTCAGCAACAGTTTCGATTATTTTCTTAACTACTAAGTTAAATCAAGTTTGGTCAATATTTGTTTTCTTACCTTTGATTGTTATTCTATTCTTAAGAATTCGTAAGCATTATGAAGCAGTAGGTGACCAATTACGATTAAACAATGATATTCCTGAAAAAATTAGTGGAAATATCATGGTAGTTCCTGTCGCTGGGATCACAAAAGTAGTTGAACGTACAATGCAATATGCTCAAGGAATTGCTGATGAAGTCTATGCTGTTTACATTTCTTTTGATAAAGAAAGTGAAGAGCAAATGAGAGAAAAATGGGAAGCTTGGAACCCTAACGTAAAACTAATTGTTGAACATTCTGAGTATCGAGAAATCACTAGACCTCTTTTAAAAGTAATAGATGAAATGGAAGCTAAAGCTCATGCACAAGGCTTTGAAATTACAGTTTTAATACCACAGTTTATTACGAGAAAAAATTGGCATAATGTTTTACATAATCAATCAAGCTTATTACTAAGAGCGTATTTACTTCATAAACGAAGTGTTATTGTAACTACTGTACCTTATAGATTTAAGGTATAGTAAAGTTTTTTATAGAAGAAAAAAACTTTGCAGGAAAAATGGCATAAATTTACTTTTTATAAAAATAGGAAAAAAATAATAGGACAAGTCAAAAGGTAAGCGAATAAGATAGGTAGGGAAATAATTAGAATTTTTCGTTATTTGTCGAATTCGTGAAAAAAAAGGCGATAAGCTACTTTTGACTTGCCCTAGTTTTATGATGTATAGTTGAAATGTGGAGAAGATTCACAAGTTTTCGACTGAAGGGAATGGATTTGAATGCAAGGTAAAGTAAAATGGTTTAATGCAGAAAAAGGTTTTGGATTTATCGAGCGTGAAGATGGAGACGATGTATTCGTACATTTCTCAGCTATCAACGCAGAAGGTTACAAATCTTTAGAAGAAGGCCAAGCAGTTAGCTTCGAAATCGTTGAAGGTAACCGTGGACCTCAAGCTGCTAATGTGACTAAAATTTAATTTTTTCCGTTAATAAGTAAGTATTTGCTTATATAGATTCGGACCACGAAGGCTTACTCATTTGAGTAAGCCTTTGTTTGTTTTGGAAAATTTTTAAGTATCTTTAAATTATTATAAAAATATAATCAGATATAAACCATAAAAGTTCAAAAAATGGACACAGAGTTTTCTCATATTTGACAAATATTTCAAGGAGGAAATTGAGATAGAGGTGTAGAATATAAGTATGACAGCTTTCATTTTTGGAGCTTGATGAAGGAGGAAACCCATATGATGCTAAACATCCGAGGCGAAAATATTGAAATTACTCCAGCAATTCGTGATTACGTAGATAAAAAATTATCGCGATTTGATCGTTATTTTGACGAAGAGTTAACGGCGAGAGTTAATGCTAAGGTATTCCACGACAAGCAAAGAATTGAAGTAACTATTCCTGGAACGTATATGTTATTACGTGCAGAAGAAGAGCATTCAGATTTGTATGCAGCTGTCGATTTAGTTATTGATAAACTAGATCGTCAAATTAGAAAACACAAAACAAAAGTAAATCGCAAGTTAAGAGAAAAAGGATCATTAAAATTCATGTTTGCACCATCAACTACTGAATCAGCTGTAGCAGTAGAAGAACACGAAAATGATATTGAGTTAGTTCGAACAAAGCAATTTGATTTAAAACCTATGGATGCAGAAGAAGCAGTGCTACAAATGAATATGTTAGGTCATAACTTCTTTGTATTCTTAAACGGTGAAACAAATAAAACGAACATCGTTTACGCTAGAAAAGATGGGCGTTATGGTTTAATTGAAGCCAAATAAAAATTAATAAAATAATAATAAAAGGACTGAGCTGAACAATTAGCTTAGTCCTTTTTTGCTTATTTTCTAAAATATTAATTAATTCTAATAGAACAATCTCGACATAAGGTTGTCACGTATCTTCATTTAATGATAAAATTAGAAATAGTATCTACTAACTTAATGACATTTTAGTTTATGACTTTATAATAGAGGAGCGTTACGAATGCTTGGAATGATAAAAAAGGTTTTTGATCTTAATCAGCGACAATTAAATAAAATGCAAAAACAAGTTGATCAAGTGTTATCTTTACAGGATCAGTATGCAAAATTATCTGATGATGAACTTAGAGGTAAAACATTTGAATTTAAAGAGCGTATCCAAAAAGGTGAAACTCTTGATGATATTTTAGTTGAAGCATTTGCCGTTGTTCGTGAAGGTGCTACTCGTGTGCTTGGTATGACTCCATATCCTGTACAGTTATTAGGTGGAATTTCCTTACATGAAGGTAATATTTCAGAAATGAAAACTGGGGAAGGTAAAACTTTAACTTCCACTTTACCTGTTTACTTAAATGCATTAAGTAGCGAAGGTGTTCACGTTGTTACAGTCAATGAATACTTAGCTAGTCGTGATGCTCGTGAGATGGGTCAATTATATGAGTTCTTGGGACTTACTGTTGGTCTAAATTTAAATAGTATGGAACCAGATGAAAAGCGTGAAGCATATGCTTGTGATATTACGTATAGTACAAATAATGAATTAGGATTTGACTATTTACGTGATAACATGGTTGTATACGCTGAACAACGAGTTCAACGTCCACTAAACTATGCTATTATCGATGAGGTTGACTCAATTTTAATTGACGAAGCACGTACTCCATTAATTATTTCTGGACAAGCAAAACAGTCTGCACAATCATATATTGCAGCGAATGCATTTGTTGGAATGCTTAAGCTAGACAAAGATTATACGTACGATGTAAAAACAAAATCAGTTTTATTAACTGAAGATGGTATTTCACGTGCAGAAAAAGCTTTTGGCGTTGAAAACCTATTTGATTTGAAAAATGTTAACTTAAACCATCATATTACTCAGGCATTACGTGCTCACGTTACGATGACTCATGATGTAGATTATGTAGTTCAAGATGGTGAAATTGTAATCGTTGACCAATTTACTGGTCGTTTAATGAAAGGCCGCCGTTACAGTGAAGGTCTTCACCAAGCGATTGAAGCTAAAGAAGGATTAAAAATTCAAAATGAAAGTATGACGCTTGCTACAATTACTTTCCAAAACTACTTCCGTATGTACAAAAAACTTTCGGGTATGACAGGTACAGCTAAAACTGAGGAAGAAGAATTCCGTAATATTTACAATATGAATGTTCTAGTTATTCCTACGAACAGACCAATCGCTCGTATGGATAAACCTGATCTAGTATACAAAACAATGACTGGTAAATTTAATGCTGTTGTTGATGAAATCGTTGAACGTCACAAAGCTGGGCAACCAGTTCTAGTTGGTACAGTTGCGATCGAGACTTCAGAGTTAATATCTCAATTGTTAAAACGTAAAGGTGTTAAACACGAAGTATTAAATGCGAAAAACCATGAACGCGAGGCTGATATTATCGCATTAGCTGGTCACCGTGGTGCAGTTACTATTGCGACAAACATGGCTGGTCGTGGTACAGATATTAAATTAGGTGAAGGTATTCGTGAGCTTGGCGGATTAGCTGTTATTGGTACAGAGCGTCATGAAAGCCGTCGTATTGATAATCAGTTACGTGGTCGTTCTGGTCGTCAAGGTGACCCTGGTGTGACAACTTTCTATTTATCAATGGAAGATGAATTAATGCGTCGTTTTGGTTCAGAAAATTTATCAGTTATGATGGACCGTTTAGGATTAGATGATTCTCAACCGATTGAAAGTAAAATGGTTTCTCGTGCAGTTGAATCTGCACAAAAACGAGTAGAGGGTAATAACTTTGATGCTCGTAAACAATTACTTCAATATGATGATGTATTACGTCAACAACGTGAAGTTATTTATGCTCAACGTTCTGAAGTTATTGATTCAAATGATTTACAACCAATCGTTAAGAATATGATTGAAGGTACTATTAACAGAGTAGTTCAAGCTCATACTCCAAACGAGCAGCTTCAAGAAGAGTGGAATTTAGAAGGAATCATTGATTTCTTAGAAGCAAACTTATTAAATGAAGATGAAATCACAGTTGATCAATTACGTGTAATTGAACCGGATGAAATGGTTGAATTAATTCAAAAAACAGTATTCGAGCGTTACGAAGAAAAACAGGTAGCTTTACCAATTGAACAAATGCGTGAGTTTGAAAAAGTTGTATTATTACGTACTGTTGATAACAAGTGGATGGCTCATATCGATTCAATGGATCAACTTCGTGAAGGAATCCATTTACGTGCATATGCACAAATTGATCCACTACGTGAATATCAAATGGAAGGCTTCGCAATGTTTGAAGAGATGATTGCTTCAATTGAAGAAGAAGTATCTCGCATTATTATGAAAGCTGAAATTGAAGCTGATGTAGAGCGTGAAGCTATACAAGGCGATGCAATTCATGTAAGTAATGATGGTGATGGTGAAGTAAAGAAAAAACCAATCGTAAAAGGCGAAGAAACTGGCCGTAATGAAGATTGTCCTTGTGGATCAGGTAAGAAGTATAAAAACTGCCACGGTAAAGGAATCTAATAAAATAGAAACTATATGAAAAGGGGCAAGGGCAAGTAGTTATTAGGAAAGAAGAGTAACCTTCAAAGGTTATTCTTACTTCACTACTTGTCTTTACCTGCTTTTTATTGTTCGTAAAATTTAATCGAGGTGTTATGTAATGGAATTAGTAGAAGTAAAGCAAGAACTAGAAAAGATGGCGAAACGCCTTCAAGCATTTAGGGGGTCTCTTTGACGTCGAAACAAAACAAGCAAGACTAGATGAGCTTGAAGCGTTTATGTCAGAGCCAGATTTTTGGGATGATCAAAAAGCTGCACAAGTAGTAATAAGTGAAGTAAATGGTTTAAAAGAAGTCATTAATGAATTCAATGATTTAAATGATGGATATGAGAATCTTGAAGTAACATATGAGTTAGTTAAAGAAGAAAATGACGATGAACTATTTGAAGAACTAGTAACTGAAGTAAAATCTTTAACTGGAAAGCTGAATGATTTTGAACTTCAATTATTATTAAGCGAGCCATATGATAAAAATAATGCAATTCTTGAGCTTCACCCAGGAGCAGGTGGAACCGAGTCTCAAGATTGGGGTTCAATGTTATTACGTATGTATACTAGATGGGCTGAAAAACGTGGATTTAAAGTTGAAACTTTAGATTATCTACCTGGAGATGAGGCTGGTATTAAGAGCGTAACTTTAGCAATTAAAGGCCATAATGCTTATGGCTATTTAAAAGCAGAAAAAGGCGTTCATCGTTTAGTACGTATCTCTCCATTCGATTCATCAGGTCGTCGTCATACTTCTTTCGTTTCTTGCGAAGTAATGCCTGAGTTCAATGAAGAAATTGAAATCGATATTCGTACAGAAGATTTAAAGATTGATACGTATCGTGCAAGTGGAGCCGGTGGTCAGCACATTAATACAACTGACTCAGCAGTACGTATTACACATGTTCCAACTAACACTGTAGTAACATGTCAAACAGAGCGTTCACAAATTAAAAACCGTGAACATGCAATGAAAATGTTAAAAGCAAAACTATATCAACGTAAAATAGAAGAGCAACAAGCTCAACTAGATGAAATCCGTGGAGAACAAAAAGAAATTGGCTGGGGAAGTCAAATTCGTTCATATGTTTTCCATCCATACTCAATGGTTAAAGATCATCGAACAAACACAGAGGTTGGTAATGTACATGCAGTAATGGATGGAGATCTTGATCCATTTATTGATGCTTACTTACGTTCTAAGATTTAATGTTGAAAAATGGGCTGATAAGATTGGGGGAAACTTCTTTCTTACCAGCCCTAATCTTTGGGGACAAAAGGGGTATATTTTATCAGTTCGTTAGCTGTAAATCCATCTTTTAACCTAGAACATCTACCAGACTGCCTGCCAAACACTTGCAATTAGTCTGATCATCAAGTTTTTTGGACTTTGTCTAAACGGACATCTTCTAATTATGGAGATGTTATTCTTTTGAGCTTTTTTTCTTTAGAGGATTAATAAGGATTTTACCTTACTAATGTGAAGGAGTTACATGAATCATATTTATTTTTAAGTTGTTTTACAAATAGAAGAAAGTAAATTTTGTTTATATGTAATTAAATCTTATTGTTTTTTTCATAATAAAAAATAGAGAGAGTATCCGATATAAAGGATATAAAATAGAAAAGTTGTCTGTAAGTGAGAAATTTTGAGGGGGATAAGTTTGAAAAAGGTCAGATATTCTACTGCTCTAACTGTAGGGTGGGGAAAAACGTTTTTTGAGTACTTTTTTGTATTAATTGGTTCTGCAATCATTGCTGTCGCGTTTTGTGTGTTTTTATTACCAAATCATATTGCTTCTGGTGGGGTAAGTGGTATTTCGACAATTCTAAAGAGTACAATGGGATTTAATCCTGCATTTGTACAATGGGCATTTAATATTCCTTTATTTATAGCAGGTGTCTTTTTCTTAGGTAGACAATTTGGCGCTAAAACATTAGTTGGAACAATCTTTATTCCACTTGTTGTTTATTTAGTTGATTTATACAATATAAAACCTGCAACTGATAATCCACTTTTAGCATCAATTTTTGGTGGACTATTTATTGGTTTAGGTCTAGGAATCGTGTTCCGTGGTAAAGCATCTACTGGTGGAACAGATTTAGCAGCTCAAATTGTTCATAAATATACTGGTTTATCACTTGGGATTTGTGTAGCCTTTATTGACGGATTAATTGTTCTTACATCTGCAATCGTGTTTAATCTTGAAAGTGGTATGTATGCACTAATTGCACTTTTTGTTACGAGTAAAACAATTGATTTAGTTCAAATTGGTCTTGCTAGATCAAAAATGGCACTTATTATTACTTCAGAAGTGGAGCCTGTAACAACGGCAATTGTTCACCAATTAGATCGTGGAGTTACAAAACTAACTGGTGTTGGTGGATATACAAATGAAGACCGTTTAGTATTAATGTGTGTACTTGATCAAACTGAATTTTCTTCTCTACGTGATATCGTTCGGACAGTTGATCGAAATGCTTTCATTACAGTTGTAGATGCAACAGAAGTTCTTGGAGAAGGTTTCACAAATTTGACATAAAAAGGTAAAATAAATATTTTCATTAGTAGTAGACTATAGTTATGGGATTTTTAAAGGGGCGATGATTTTTGTGAAAAAGCTACTTCTTGCTTTTATAACTGGTGGTATGCTGTTAACGATTACAGCATGTGGTTCAAATAATGATACAAGTAAAAATAATGATTCAGGTGAGCCGGTTTCAGTTGCTAATGGGGAAAAGCTATTTAAACAAAGCTGTGCTAGCTGCCATGGTGGAGAATTAGAAGGTATAATTGGACCAAGCTTAAAAAAGGTCGGAGCGAAATATTCTGAAAAAGAAATAGAAAATATTATCCATGATGGTAGAGGTTCAATGCCTAGCGGAGTTGTTCAAGGAAATGACGCGAAAAGTGTAGCGAAATGGCTTGCGACTAAAAAATAAAATGTTTTCTATCGAAAAGAATTAAAGAAACAGACAATTTTCTGTTAATTAGAAAAGGTCTGTTTCTTTTCATTTTAGTTACATTTTGCCATAATTTGTTAAACAAACCCATAAATCGTTCGGAAAAAATCTAGCCTATTATTAAAATGTAACATAAATTTATCAATTTTGACATTTTTTAAGTGGTATAATAGAGGAGCTTAGCTGAAATTATCGAAATATGTAAATAGCAGGCGAAATAATAAGATCAAGATCAAGTAAAGTTAAGTTAATTATAATTTCATCCAGAATGGATCTTATAGTTTGATAGAAGAAAACGGAACAAAAATTAAGGAGAATGTCATGATTGAGTTAAAAGATGTTTATAAGACTTATCCTAATGGTGTTCTTGCGGTAGATGGTATTAATGTAAAAATTCGCCAAGGTGAATTTGTGTATGTCGTGGGCCCGAGTGGTGCCGGAAAGTCGACATTCATTAAAATGATGTATCGCGAAGAAAAACCATCAAAGGGTGCAATCTTAATTAATGGAATGGATTTAAGCCATATGAAGGATAAAAAAGTTCCTTTATTACGTAGAAATATTGGAGTAGTTTTCCAAGACTATAAATTATTACCGACTTTATCAGTTTATGAAAATATTGCATTTGCACTTGAAGTTATTGAAGAAAACCCGAAAACAATAAAGAAGAGAGTTATGGAAGTACTTGACCTTGTTAAGTTAAAACATAAAGCTCGATTTTTACCAACAGAGCTTTCTGGTGGTGAACAGCAACGTGTTTCGATTGCTCGTTCTATTGTAAATAAACCACAAGTAGTGATCGCCGATGAGCCAACGGGTAACCTAGACCCTGAAACTACATGGGAGATTATGGATATATTTAAAGAAATCAATGATCGTGGAACAACTATAGTAATGGCAACTCATAATAAAGATATCGTAAATACGATCAAGCGACGAGTAATTGCAATTGAAGCTGGAAAAATTGTACGCGACCAAGCGAGAGGAGTGTACGGTTATGAAAGCTAGAACTGCAAGAAGACATGTTCGTGAGGGTTTACGTAGTTTAAAACGAAATGGTTGGATGACGTTTGCATCGATAAGTGCTGTTGCAGTTACTTTAATGCTTGTTGGCGTATTTTTAACCGTAATTATGAATGTTAATCACATTGGAACAACTTTAGAAAAAGATGTAGAGGTACGTGTTTTAGTTGATTTAACAGCAAACAAAGAGCAACAAGCTACTTTAAAAGAAGAAATCAAAAAATTAGATCATGTAACTACTGTAAAGTTCTCGTCGAAAGATCAAGAATTAAACAATCTAATCAAAAGTATGGGAGAAGATGGAAAAGCATTCAAACTGTTTGAACAGCAAAATCCATTAAATGATACGTATATTGTTAAAACGGATTCTCCAGAACAAATCGCACCAGTAGCCAAAAAAATTGAAGGCTTAAAATATATTGATGAAGTAATCTATGGTAAAAAACAGGTTCAAAAATTATTTAATGCAGTTTCGGTAGGTCGCAATATCGGTTTAGTACTGATTTTCGGACTATTATTTACTGCGATGTTCTTAATCTCTAATACTATCAAAATAACGATCATGGCAAGACGACGTGAAATTGAGATTATGAGATTAGTAGGGGCAACTAATAACTTTATTCGTTGGCCGTTCTTAATAGAAGGTTTACTGCTAGGTGTGTTAGGATCGGTTATTCCGATTGTTTTACTATTAACTGGCTATAAAGTCATTTATAATATGCTAATGCCAAAATTAGCAGGAACAATGTTTACATTATTGCCATTTTCACCGTTTGTGTACCAGCTATCTGCAATATTAATAGCTATTGGTGCAATAATCGGGATGTGGGGTTCTGTCATGTCAATTCGTAAGTTTTTACGTAAATAAGATAAATTTTTTCATTTGTAGTTCTATTGTTTTAATAGTGTAATTCGATTGATAAGCTCTAGTTCCCAATTTAACGTCTGTCTGAGTTGATACAGGTACTAGGGCTTTTCTATATACATATAAGGAGGGATCTTAGATGAGTAAGAGAAAATCATCGAAAGTAATAACGATTATGTTATGCAGTACTTTCATAGTCGGTGCTATCCCATCCGTTTCTTTTGCTGAAAGTAAATACCAATCAGAAATTGACCGCATTAAAAAGAAGCGTAGTGAAGTTCAGGATAAGACTGATGCAACAAACAACAAAATTGCTGATATAAAGCATGACCAGCAAGAAGTTGTTGCGGAGCTTGAAAAACTTGATGCTCGGATGAAACTGACTAAGCAGAAAGTTAACCAAACTGAAGATGCAGTTAGTGATGGGAAAAAGCAAATTTCAAAACTAAAGGAAGAAATTAAGTTTATTGAAGAACGCATTAAATCTCGTGAAGAATTATTGAAAAACCGTATGCGTTCTCTTCAAAAAGCTGGTGGAATGGTATCATACATTGATGTCATTTTAGGTGCTAATAGTTTCGGAGATTTAATTCAACGAATGAGTGCCGTACAAATTATTATGAAGGCTGACGAGGACATAATTAACCAGCAAAACTTGGACTTAAAAGAAGTTAGTGCTAAAAAAGATGATTTGACTATAAAACAAGCAAAAATCGAAAGAGATTTAGCGAACTTAAAGAGTCTAAATAATCAACTTGCAAGTCAGGTTAGCGAAAAGAACAAATTAATGGCTTCATTAAAAGCTAAAGAAAGTGAAGCTCATGAAGATGTTTTAGATTTAAAGGAACAAGATCAATTATTAGCAAGTCAGCAGGCTGCAATGCAAAAAGCTCTTGAAATCGCTAAGAAACAAGCTGCTGAAAGAGCTGCGGCAGAAGCTAGACGTAAAGCAGAGGCTAAACGTAAAGCAGAAGCTGCTGCAAAAAGTAAAAAGACATCTACAAGTACAAGTCATTCAAGTGGATCTGGAAGCTCAAGTGGTTCAGGTAATTCTAATAATTCAGATAGTGCCGGTAGTTCTGATAATACACCAACCGTGTCTAGTGGCAACTTTACAAGACCAGCAAATGGTTATGTCTCTTCTGGATTTGGACAACGTTCATTTGAGGGTGGAGAGTTCCATGAAGGTGTTGATATTGCCTCAGCGGGAACTGTACCAGTTGTAGCAGCAGGCGATGGGGTTGTAATTCGTGCTTATGTCTCATCTTCTTATGGAAATTGTGTATTTATTACACATAATATTGATGGACAAGTATGGACAACAGTATATGCTCACTTGGCTAGTTTTAATGTATCAACTGGACAAACTGTTTCAAAAGGTATGCAAATTGGTTATATGGGAAATTCAGGTCATTCTACTGGACAACATTTACACTTTGAATTACATAAAGGTGAATGGAATTATGCTAAATCAAATGCAGTAGATCCTATGAAATATATTAATTTTTAATTTACTAAAAACCTATCCTAAAACACTAGGATAGGTTTTTTTCTTTATTTTTGTTTTATAAATCTCAATTAATTTATAAAACTACAATTTATACCTACTTAAGTTAAGAGGAAATTAAATTCAATCATATTGATACCTAGATTATAATAATTATAATTTGATATTGATTTTCATTATAAGTTAGACTATTATATAATTATTACTAGATTATAATAATTATAATTAAGGAGAAATGATATGACAAATAATCGACTAACAACGAATCAAGGTGTGCCAATTGGAGATAATCAAAATTCACATACAGCGGGACGTAGAGGTCCAACTTTATTAGAGGATTATCAATTAATCGAAAAACTAGCTCATTTTGATCGTGAAAGAGTACCTGAGCGTGTTGTGCATGCACGTGGAACCGGCGCACATGGTGTTTTCATAACTAAAAATAGTATGAAAAAATATACGAAAGCTAAGTTTTTACAAGATGCCGGAACAGAAACACCAGTATTTGCTCGTTTCTCAACCGTTATTCATGGATTACATTCTCCTGAAACATTACGTGATCCTCGTGGATTTGCTGTAAAATTCTATACTGAAGATGGTAACTATGATTTTGTAGGTAATAATCTTCCTATATTCTTTATTCGTGATGCAATGAAATTCCCCGATATGGTTCATTCATTAAAGCCTGATCCAAGGACTAATCTACAAACACCTAACAGATATTGGGATTTCATGTCTCTAACACCTGAGTCAACAAATATGTTATTACATGTATTTTCTGATGAAGGTATTCCAGCTAACTATCGTCAAATGAGAGGTTCAAGTGTTCACGCATATAAATGGGTAAATGAATATGGAAATACTGTTTATATAAAACATCGTTGGGTACCAAAGCAAGGAATTCAAAATCTTTCAATGGAAGAAGCTAGTGAAGTTCAAGGTAAAGACTTTAATCATGCAAGCGGTGATTTATACGATTCAATTGAAAACGGAGATTTTCCAGAATGGGACTTATATGTACAAGTATTAAATCCTGCAGATATGGATGATTTCGATTTTGATCCATTAGATCCTACAAAAGATTGGTTTGAAGATGTGATTCCTCGACAATTTGTCGGAACGATGGTCCTTAATCGAAACCCTGAAAATATTTTTGCAGAAACGGAATCAGTTGGATTTAATCCAGGGGTGCTAGTTCCTGGCATATTACCATCTGAGGATAAGTTATTACAAGGAAGATTATTCTCTTATTCAGATACCCAAAGATATCGTATTGGGGCAAATTATTTACAACTTCCAATTAATTGTCCTTTTGCGAAGGTAGCGAATGGTCAACGTGATGGTCATATGCCTTTTAGTCAGCAAACACATCATATTAACTTTGAGCCAAATAGCTACTCGGATACACCAAAAGAGGATGCCGATTATGTTGAAGTAGCTCAACCATTAAGTGGTGTTTCTGAGCGCAAAAAAATAGAAAAAACAAATGACTTCGGCCAAGCAGGGGAAGTGTGGAATAGATATAGTAAAACGGAGCAGGATGCTGTTATTAAAAATATTAGTGCAGATCTAGCAGATGTAGATGAAAAAATTAAGCTTCGTGCAGTTTGTAACTTCTATCGTGCAGATGCAAAGTTAGGTGAGAGACTTGCGGCTAAATTAGGTATTAACCTAACGCCATACTTACAACATCTACCAAAATAAATTAAACTCTTCTAATAAAAATTTATTAAATCGTGTTCTACTTGCAAACATAAGTGATACAGGCTTATCATATAATAGAACAGAAATGGCATCGCACGTCTGTGTGATGCTTTTTCAAGTACATACACTATTTAATAGATTGGTACGTTCCCTTTGGAACGAAAAATAGGAGGTTCTGTATGAATCGTAAAACAACGGCTTTACTTGCAACAGCAACATTTGTTGTTGGTATGGGGGTAGGTACATTTGCATTTAATGATGGTACAAGTACAATCGTTTCGAAATTCTCTGAGAGTAAAGAAGTAAAGGCTTCAGAAGATGAAAATATTGCTAAAATACAAAAAGCTTACGAAATTATTGCAAATCAATATGTAAAAAAGATTGATCCTGATAAATTAACTGAAGGTGCGATCCAGGGGATGGTAACAACTTTAGATGATCCGTTTTCTACTTATATGGATGGAAAGACAGCTAAACAATTCCATGAATCATTAGGTTCTTCTTTCCAAGGAATTGGAGCGGAAGTTTCTAAAGATGGTGAAAAGTTAATTATTGTATCACCAATTAAGAACTCTCCTGCGGAAAAAGCTGGTCTGAAACCAAAGGATGAAATTTTATCAGTTGATGGCAAAAGTGTAAAAGGTTTATCTCAATATGATGCAGTGTTAAAAATCCGTGGTAAAAAAGGAACAAATGTTACGATTGAAATACAACGTCCAGGAGTTCCGGATCCAATTAAATTTACAATTAAACGCGATGATATTCCAATGTATACAGTATTTAGTTCAGTAAAAGACGTAAATAACGAAAAAATAGGTTATATTCATATTACTTCGTTTAATGAAAAAACAGCAGACGAGTTCAAGAAAGAATTGAAAAAGCTAGAGGATCAAAATATCCAAGGATTAACAATTGACGTTCGAGGAAATCCTGGTGGGTACTTACAAGCTGTAGAAGGCGTTTTAGAAGAATTAGTTGTAAAAAGTGAGCCATATTTACAAGTTGAAAATAGAAATGGCCAACGTGAAAAGTATTATACTAAATTAAATAAAGCGAAACCATATCCAATTGATGTATTAATTGATAAAGGAAGTGCATCTGCGGCTGAAATTTTAGCAGCGGCATTAAGTGAAGCAGGACATTATGAATTAATTGGGGAAAAATCTTATGGTAAAGGTACTGTACAATCTACATTAGATTTCAAAGATGGTAGCAATATTAAGTTAACGCAATTTAAATGGTTAACTCCAGATGGTACTTGGATTCACAAAAAAGGTATTAAACCAGATGTTGCTGTGAAACAACCTGATTATTTCTACGCTACACCAATTGATAAAAAGAAAACATTTAAGTTTGATGACAATGATGAAAATATTAAACAAGCGCAAATCATGTTAAAAGGTTTAGGATACGACCCAGGCCGTAAAGATGGATATTTCAGCAAGCAAACTGAGATAGCAGTTAAAAACTATCAAAAAGCTGTTGGAATTACTGTTAACGGTGAGATTGATCCTCTAACTTCAGAAAAACTTGAATCATCATTAATTGATAAAATTAAAGATGAAAAGAATGATCTTCAGTTAGAAAAAGCTTTAGATATGGTAGCTCAATAATAATACACAAAGAGGACAATATCGTATTGTCCTCTTTGTATATAGACAAAGTCCAGTCCAAGGGCGAACTTTATTTCGTCCTCTTTTGACATAATTCCCGGGAAATAGATTTGAAATTACAATCCATGCAGGAGTTTTAGTTTAGTATGTCGAAAGTACACTTTATGGAGAAGTGTGCTTTTTTATTGTTTTGTAGCATATTCTCTTTGAAAAAACATTAATAAACCGATAACATAAGTATATCAATCTATTATAGAAAAAGGTGGTGAATGTTATGTGGTCAAATTTATTATCTGAACTATTAGTTGGATTCGGTAAACTATTTTTAAATCCATTTACTTATATATTTTTCATCGCATCAATTTTCTGTGGCAATTTACGTGTAAAACGAGAACGTAAGCATTTTTCGGTTCGAAATTTTAATGTAACGTTCGAGTGGAAAACTTCATTAGGGTATGGATTACTGATTGGATTAATTCTTTCAGTTATCACATTGGTAGCTGGAATTAGTATTCCGATTGAAATGGTTTATTTACTAAGTGTATTAACGATCATTTGTGCACTTATTTTGCAATTCAGATGGATGTCTCCTGCTTATCTTTTTGGACTAGCATTAGTAGCACTGCCATTACTAAATAGAGGGCAAGATTCATTACCTTTGTTGAAAAACTTTATACCTAATGATCTGAATGCGATGCTTCCTGCTATAACGATTCTATTGGCTTTACTTTTATTGGCTGAAGGAATTTTAGTTCAACGTAATGCTGCAAATCATACAACTCCTTTATTTATTGAGAGTAAACGTGGAAAAAGAGTAGGGGCACATGAGGCAAATAGGTTATGGATGGTGCCATTATTTTTACTGATACCAAGTGGTTCGATCGTTAGTGATTATTCATGGTGGCCTACACTTGCTTTAGGTGATAGTGGCTATTCCATTCTTTGTGTACCATTTGGAATTGGATTTTACCAGTTAATTCAAGGGATGCTACCAAAGGAATCAATTAAGCTTGTTGGTAAACAAATAGTGGCTTTAGCAATTATAGTTTGTGTAGGTGGTATAGTAAGTTACTTTATTGGTTTTGTAGCATTTATAGCTGTAGCAGTCGCAGTAGTGGGACGAGAGGCTATAAACTATATTCATAAAAATAGAGATATTAATACACCATCATACTTTACAGTAAAATCAACGGGCCTAATTGTTTTAGGAATTCTACCAAACTCTGTAGCAGATAAAATGAACATTAATGTAGGCGAAAGCATTACAAAAGTAAATGGACAAAATGTTTCTACTGTTAATGAGTTTTATGAAGCACTACAAATTAATCGTGCATACTGTAAATTGGAAGTAGTTGATTTGAATTCTGAAATCCGTATAACTCAATCTTCAGTTTATGAAGGTGAACACCATGAGTTAGGATTTTTATTCCCAGAAGAAGAATCTAAATATAGTGGACAGGTCGGATAAGAGTTGTAGGTTGGAAGCTTTAATTTCTACATTATAAAATTAAAAGGAACATATTCATAACTTGAATATGTTCCTTTTTTATTTCTATTATTTATACCGATTATGTGTCTGATGTAGGGGTGTTTTTGTAGGTAGAATGTCATTTTTTTGAGTGTGTTTAGAGACCTATTGCTCAGGTTGATGAAATTTAGCATTCTATTAAAAGTAGATATTATAGAAAAAGGTTATTTCTTTTTTTAGCCCTTTTAAATTTTGTCACATTAGTAAGCGACAAATACGAATATTCATTTCATTGTATTGATACTGTAAGCGTTTTATCATTTAAGTAGAAGCTTCATAAAGGAGGTAAAAATTTGAATACAGGTAAAAATAATAATATAAAGGTAAAAATACAACGCTTTGGTAGCTTTTTAAGCGGTATGGTAATGCCAAACATTGGTGCTTTTATTGCATGGGGGTTAATAACTGCATTGTTTATCCCAACAGGTTGGATACCTAATGCAAAATTAGCTGTATTAGTAGGACCTATGATTACTTACCTATTACCTTTGCTAATTGGTTTTACTGGCGGAAGAATGGTCCATGATATTCGAGGTGGAGTTGTTGGTGCGATTGCAACAATGGGGGTAATTGTTGGTGCAGAGATGCCGATGTTCTTAGGAGCTATGATTATGGGACCCCTTGGCGGTTTGGCTATTAAGAAATTTGACCAAGCTATACAAGGAAAAGTTAAGTCAGGATTTGAGATGTTAGTTAATAATTTCTCAGCGGGTATTTTAGGAGCAATTTTAGCAATAATTGGCTTAATAGTTGTTAATCCAGTTGTTTCGACACTAACAGAAGCATTAGCTAACGGTGTAGATATGATGATAAAAGCAAACGTTATTCCACTGGCAAACATATTTATTGAACCAGCAAAAATCTTATTTTTAAACAATGCGATTAACCATGGAATTTTAAGTCCAATTGGTCTTGAACAAGCAAAATCAGCTGGAAAGTCACTTTTATTCTTACTAGAAGCTAATCCAGGACCAGGCTTAGGCGTACTACTAGCATATACGATATTTGGAAAAGGAACGGCTAAACAAACAGCACCAGGGGCAGTGATTATCCATTTTCTAGGTGGGATTCATGAGATTTATTTCCCTTATATCTTAATGAGACCTTTATTAATCTTGTCCGTTATCGCTGGTGGTGTGGCTGGTACATTTACTTTTAATATATTTGGCGCAGGTCTAGTAGCAGCAGCTTCACCAGGTAGTATTATTGCAATATTAGCAATGGCTCCAAAAGGAGGATACTTACCAATTCTTGCAGGCGTATTTGTTGCAACAGCCGTTTCGTTTATAGTTTCAGCTGTAGTATTGAAATCATCTAAGTCGGTTGCATCAGATGAAGATTTAGAAAGAGCAGCTCAAAAAACACAAGAATTAAAAGGTAAAGAAAGTAAAGTAGCTAGTTTATTACAGACTGAAAAAGAGGTAGCAAGTTCCCTTGGTATTGATAAAGAAGTTAAAAAGATTATTTTTGCATGCGATGCTGGAATGGGATCCAGTGCCATGGGAGCATCAATATTACGCAAAAAGGTAAAAACAGAGGGACTAGAATTAGAGGTTACGAATGTAGCAATTAATAATTTACCAAGTGATGTAGATGTTGTCATAACTCATAAAGATTTAACTGATCGAGCAAAGGCAAAAGTACCGAATGCAGTTCATATCTCAGTAGAGAACTTCTTAAACAGTCCAAAGTATGATGAATTAGTGAATTCTTTAATAAAATAATAAAAATTTAAAGAGGTATGTAAATGCATATATCAGCAAGAGAAAGAGAAATCATTAATTTGTTGTTGGATCATCCAGACGGAATCAATGTTCAAGAAATTGCTGAGAGTTTAAATGTTAGTAGCCGAACCGTGCAACGGGAACTAAAAGGAGTTGAAAGTATTGCCTCAGCTCATAGTCTTTTCTTAAAAAAGGTATTAGGTGTCGGAATGTATATTGAAGGGACACCTGAGCAAAAAAATGAGCTTCAAATTGCAATATTAAAAAGTGGGCAAGAGTTTACTCAAAAAGAAAGACAAGAGTTAATTCTATGTTCGTTATTAAAAGAACCAGAATCTATTAAACTAAGCTCACTAGCAAATGATTTGCATGTCACCGTTGCTACAGTTAGTAATGATCTCAATAAAGTAGAAGAATGGTTAAAAGACTTCGATTTGAATCTAATAAGAAAGAAAGGTTATGGCATTGCCTTACTTGGTTCGGAACGAAAAAAAAGAAAAGCCCTAGGACATCTAATCGCACAGCAATTAAATGAATATGAGTTTTTATCTGTAGTGGAAGATGAGTATGAGTCAAAGACTAGATTCTCAAATGGATTATTAGAAATAATAAAACTAGAAAAACTCACCATGATTGGAAAAATGATTCGAGATATTGAACAACAATTACCTTATTCTCTAGCTGATAGTGCATTTATGACATTTACAATTCACTTATCTTTAGCCATAGAAAGAATTATTCAAGGTGAAGTAATACAAATAGATCAAGAGGTTCTTGAGGAATTAAGTATCTCTAAAGAATTTATTATCGCAAGTCAGATTGTTATTGAATTAGAAGAAGTGTTTCAAGTTAATATCCCAATTGCTGAAAAAGGGTATATTACGATGCATTTATTAGGTGCAAGGCAGCGTCAAGAGAAAAATGATTGGCAAAAAGAGAGTAGTACAGAGATGGTTGTAGGCTCAAAAAAGTTAATCAATTATGTATCTAAAGAACTTGAAATAAATTTTGAAGAAGACCAAGCCCTATTTGAAGGATTAATTACTCATATTGAACCAGCAATCTATCGAATTCAAAAAAAGCTAGATGCAAATAATCCTTTAGCAGGTCAAATTCAAGAGGATTATCCTGCAATGTTTAAGATCATTCAAGAAGGTTTAAGTGAAGCTTTTCCAAAGATTGTTTTTCCAACTGAGGAAATCGCTTATCTTGTCCTACATTTTGGTTCATCTCAAGTAATCTATGATAACAGTAAAGAGGTAAGAGCGCTTGTATTATGTTCAAGTGGGATCGGTTCTTCTAAAATGCTAGCGAGTCGAATCAAAAAAGAGATAAAAGAAATAACGGAGATTGAAGTATCGTCTTTAGCGAACTTAAGAAATATTCAAATTGACCAATATGACATTATTTTATCTACAGTTGAGATGCCGGGATTTTCAAAAAAATATATTACCGTAAATCCTTTATTGCCAAAGAAAGAGGCTGAACAGATTCGAGATGAAATAAAACGTAACTCTCTTACAACGGAAGCAACTTTACTAAGAAAGCTTCACAACAAAAAGTTTAAAAAGCAGATAAAGCTAAAAACGCCAAAATTAATTAAACAAAATCTTGAAGTTATTCAGCAGTACACAGAAACGGTACTCCATATATTGAATACATTTGAGACAATTTCATTACCGTTTATTCCAACCTCATCTATTTTATTATTGGAAGTATGCAAACAGGCAAATGTTAGAGGTTTAATAGGTGATTATTTTGAGGTGACTAATCAACTCACAGAAAGAGAAAAGAAGGGTGGTCTAGGGATACCAGGTACTAGCATAGCACTGTATCATTGTCGTTCAGAATATGTTATGCAACCGGTGTTTTTATCCTTTTTGCTTCATGAGCCTATGGTAGTCAAAGCAATGGACCACTCGTCAATAAAAATCAATACATTATTATTATTACTAGCTCCAGTTGATATGCAAACAGGTCAATTAGAGGTATTGAGCACAATTAGTTCAACAATTATTGATGATGAAGAATCAACACGGATTTTTACATCAAATAACTATACAGATATATATAGCAAATTAAGCTATGCACTTTATGACAACTTACAAAAAAGATTTAAGGATTGAGGGATTATGAAATGATTCAGACAGTATTACCAACAGATAATGTTTTATTAAATGTAGATGTGAAAACAAAAGATGAAGCTATTCGTTTAGCGGGAAATCTCTTAGTAAAAAACGGTTATGTAAAAGAAAATTATATTGAGAAGATGATTGAAAGAGAAGAGTCTTTAACAACTTATATGGGGAACTTTATTGCGATTCCACACGGAACTGAGGAGTCAAAACAAGAGGTAATCTCATCTGGAATTTCAATTCTTCAAATTCCTAATGGAGTAGACTTTGGGAACGGAAATATTGTAAAGGTAGTATTTGGTATTGCTGGCAAAGATAATGAGCATCTTGATCTGTTATCTCAAATTGCGATCCTTTGTTCAGAGGAAGAAAATGTACATAAATTGGTCGCAGCCACATCAAAAGAGGAACTAATTTTAATGTTTAGCGAGGAGGAGTAAGATGTTAGCCGTACACTTTGGCGCAGGTAATATTGGAAGAGGATTTATAGGACAATTATTACACAAGGCAGGATATGAGATTTGCTTCGTTGATGTAAACGAAGAGATTATTAATGAACTGAATGAGAAGAAATCGTATACTGTCATGTTAGCAGATCGTACTCAAGAAAAAATAAAAATAACTAATGTAAGAGGTATCAATAGTCTAAAAGATCCAGGGGAAGTAGCAAAAGCAATTGTACAGGCTGATATTGTAACAACAGCAGTGGGTCCCACAATTCTTCCTAAAATAGCAAAGCTAATTGCAGAGGGATTAATTGAGAGAGTTGAGAATTCAGATAAATCGTTAAATATAATTGCATGTGAGAATATGATAGGTGGAAGTACTTTTTTAAGAGACGAAGTTTATTTAAATATGACTGAATCTCAGAAGAAAAAAACTGAACAGTCGGTCAGTTTTCCGGATGCTGCTGTAGATCGAATCGTACCAATTCAAAGTCACGAAGATAAATTATTAGTAGCGGTAGAACCTTTTTATGAGTGGGTTATTGATCAATCAAAAATGATAGAAGAAGTTCCAGCAATTAATGGTGTGACTTATGTAGAGGATTTGCTTCCTTATATTGAAAGAAAACTATTTACTGTAAACACTGGACATGCAGCAACTGCATATTTAGGAAATTTTTATGGATATAAAACGATTAAAGAAGCAATTTCTGATGAAAATATTAGAAATATTGTTAGTTCTATTTTAGATGAAACGGGTAAGTTATTAGTTAAAAAATATAACTTTGATTCGGATGAACACACTGCCTATATTAGTAAAATATTAGGTAGATTCGATAATGAATATATTTCAGATGAATTATCTCGTGTTGCTCGTTCGCCAATTCGTAAATTAGGAGCAAATGACCGTTTTATTAAGCCAGCTAGAGAATTAATAAATTTTGGAATAACTCCTACCTTTTTAGTTAAAGCAATTGCAGTTGCTTTATTCTATAAAAATAATGATGATCATGAAGCAGTTGAACTACAAAACTTCCTTCAAGATCATACTGTGGAAGAGTTGCTCGTAAAATATTCTGAATTATCAGATTACAACGAGTTAATTAGTTTAATTACTGATGAATACAATCAGTTAGAGAAGGACTTACTTGTACACTAATTTTACTAGATTTATAGATTCTAAAAAGCACTGAAAGGGACAGATTCGATCTGAATTAGTCCCTTTTTGTCTATTTTTAATTATTCTCTAATTACCATTAATAAACATATCCGCAGTATGAACTGCCTTTTCATACTGTTTAGTCTCGACATAGTAGTTGTAAAGCAACTTTGCATATTTAATTGCATGTGTAACATGATGGTGATTCTTAAAGAAAGGATATGCAGTTTGTTCCATGTAATCATAATACTCATCAAATTTTTCGTTAAAACGTAAAATTAGAAGAGTAAAGAGGATCTTATATAAATTATTTGTGGCCTTTTCTGAAAGGGCAAGTCCTTCATTTGCTTCATTAAGCAATTCATTCGTCAATAAAAGCTTACCTTCCTCTGCATTATCTAGATAGTTATACAAACGATTTAAATAAGGTAATGATTGTTTATCGGCTTCTTCAACTGATTTTTTATAAAAAATATGTGCATTTTTAAAGTCTTGCTTCCAAAAGTACATTAGACCTAAATTGTGTAAGATCATTCCTCTTTTATCTAAAAGGCCTAAAGCTTCGCTATGCTCTATTAAACTCTCATACCTTTTTACAATTTCTTTAAAATCTAGTTGTGTACTGTCTTTTAATTGTACTAGCATCAAGGATTCAGCCAAAATTGCCCTTGCATAATTATTTGTTTTATTAAAGTATCTAAAAGCTTTTTCACCATAGAAATATGCCATAACCTTAGAGCGTGTCCAATGATAGGCTGTTCCTAGATGATAGTAATATTCTTTATTTCCGTATTCTTCTATATTAACCTTCTTTAATTCTTGTAAGGCAATTTGTTTATTTACATCTTCTAGACGGGTATATTGGACTAAATAATATATTCCTCTGACATGGTGGAATAGGTTCTTTTCATAAGTTGACATAGGAGGAGAATCTTTTTCAATCCGTTTTATAATACGCTCTGCTTTTTCAATGCTTTTACATAAAATAAAGTATCGGGCTAATAAAAGCTGAAAATAGATGGCATAGTTAGACGCACTAATATAGTGAATGCTTTCTAATTCTTCTTTTATGATGATAACGTCCTTCATTCGCTCTAATATAATTGCGTTATGCCATTTTTGGAGTTTCTTTTCAATATTTTGAACAGCGGCTATCTCATTTTTAATGTCAATCTGAAGACGTTGAGAGAACAGTTGAATAATTTCTTCAGAATATCGAGTTTCCCCTCTTTCAATTCTACTTACATGGGTAGCGGTACAAATGTCTTTTCCTAATTCCTCTTGGGTCAATCCCGCTTTTTTACGATAAAATTTAATGATTTCGCCTTCAAGCATATGTGCTCTCCTTTTCTAATTCCAGTTGCTTAACTATGAAGTTTTTTCGTCAATGCAAGATTGCATTCCTACAATTTGCGAATGTTCATTTTGAAACGCAAATCTAAGAAACTAGAAAGTACAATGACTTTGAAATACCTATTAATTTCATTATAGCTAGAAATTGGTAAAGTCAAATACTTTCAATTTAAATTAAAAATAACACAATTTTTTTATCAAAATTTCATGCTTTTTTAATATTTAATGAAATTTTCTTTCAGATTTCAATACTTTTTAGTAAAAAAATCCTACAAAATAACCAAAATTTCGATTAAAAATAACACAATATGCTTTTTTCCTAAATGCGATTACTATTTAAATAGTAAGAATTTTTTAATTATATAGAGAATAATGGGGGATGAAGAATATGAAGGCAACAACATTGGCAAAGCACTCGGCAGTACTTGCCCTTTCAACAAGTCTGCTTATTTCACCTATCAGTGCAAAGTCATATTTAACGGCAAAAGCAGCAACTTCTAAAGCTGAAGAAATTTTAGCATCAATTACACCAGAGCAAAGAGAAGCACTAAAACAATTAGAATTAAACGATCAAGATGGGCTTCAGGGCTTTCAAGAAGGTGAATTGAATTCTGATAAAAACATCTCTGTCATCGTTCAGTTTAACTCAGATCCAAGTAATGTCGCAGTATTAGAAGCAGCAGTTGACGGAAAGTCATTAACAAAAGCATCAGCACAAGCTCAGGTAGACAAAGAGCACAATACTTTTAAAGAAGACGTTGGAAAGTTTGTAAAAGTGAAAGAAAAGAAAAAGGCACCTGTTATTACAAAAACATATAAAACAGCATTTAACGGTGCAGCGATTACACTTCCTGCAAATCAAGTAAAAGAACTTTTAAAATCAGATGCTGTTAAAACGATATATAAAGATGTAACTTTTAATGTAGATCCAATTAAAGAAGAGGTTCCAACAGATGTTGCTAGTAAAACAACTTCATCAGTAGATAGCATTCCTTATTTAAATGTGGACAAGCTACATAAAGAAGGAATAACAGGAAAAGGCGTTAAAGTAGGGGTACTAGATACTGGTATTGACTATAACCACCCTGATTTAAAAGACGCGTATAAAGGCGGATACGATTTTGTAGATAATGATAATGATCCAATGGAAACTACATATAAGGATTGGAAGGCATCAAACCAACCTGAAAGTAATGGCGGTGGCTCTTACTATACAGAGCATGGTACGCATGTATCAGGGACAATTGTTGGACAAAATAAAAATGATAGTGAAGTTTCGGTAGAAGGAGTTGCTCCTGACGCGGATCTATATATGTACCGTGTGCTTGGTCCATACGGTAGCGGATCATCTGAAAATGTAATTGCAGGTATTGATAAAGCAGTTCAAGATGGTATGGATGTTATTAACCTTTCATTAGGAGCAGCAATAAACGATCCATATTATCCAACTAGTACGGCAATAAATTATGCTGTACTAAATGGCGTAACAGCGGTGGTTTCAGCGGGTAATAGTGGACCTAACGCTTTTACTTTAGGCTCACCAGGTACAGCAGCATTTGCTCTAACGGTTGGAGCCAGTGATGTCCCAACTTCGCTTACAACATTTGACGGAAAAGTAGCAGGTGGATGGTCTACGGATCTTGTTAGTATGGCAAGAAGCTTTGCTGATACCTTCAATAGTTTAGAAGGAAAATCTCTTGAACTAGTAGATGTTGGTTTAGGAACAGTAGATGAATACAAGAATAAAAATGTTGCAGGGAAAATTGCTTTCGTTCAACGTGGAAATTTTGCTCTAGTAGATAAAGTGAAGTTTGCAAAGCAAAATGGAGCAAAAGCTGTCATTATGTACAATAATGTTGATGGCCATGTTGGATATAACTTAGGTGAATCAATGGAATATATTCCTGCATTCTCTATGACAAAGAAAGCAGGAGAAGAATTAAAAGAAAAAATTGCGAGCGGAAATACAACGTTCACGTTTACGAACCTGAAGGAAATCTTAACTGGAGGAGATAAATTAGCTGACTTCAGTTCAAGAGGACCAGTTAATGGTAATTTCCAAATGAAGCCAGAGATTACTGCACCTGGTGTAAGTGTTCTATCTACGGTTCCTTCTTATATTGCAAATCATGATACACCAGAAGACTATAGATATGCATACCAAAGAATGGATGGAACGTCTATGGCATCACCATTTGCAGCTGGTGTGGCAGCATTATTAATCGGACAGAATCCAAACCTTGAGCCAGCAGACGTTAAATCAATTCTGATGAACACTGCTGATCAACTTAATGGAGACTATAGCGTTTTTGAAGTAGGAGCAGGTCGTGTAGATCCATATCAAGCTCTTCATACTCAAACAGAAATAAAAGTACAAGATGAAACACTAATTCCCGTCGGTGATAAGTTATTAAAAGCTGAGAATGAAACAGGTGGGTTGAGTTTCGGTAAACAAGTAGTAAAAGATGACTCACAAGTTAAAGTAAAGAAAGACATTGAGTTTACAAACAATAGTAATAAAAAGAAAACATTTGATGTAAAAATAGTAGATAATGCAAATGGTAAGAATGGATTACAAGATAACGGAGTGGTTCTAGATATAAGTAATTCATTTAAAGTGGACAAGAACACCATTAAAACAATCAAAGCAACATTAACTGTCCCATCCACAGCAAAAAAAGGTTTTTATGAAGGCTATGTTTTAATCACAAATAGTGAAGATAAAACAGAGCAATATCGTATCCCATTTAGTTTCAAAAAATCAGATGAAGGCTTTGATATGCTTGATTTACTAACGCCTGCTATTACGCCTTCTTATTATAATCATGCGTATGACGGCTATCGTAACACAACAGCCTTGTTAAAATTCAACTTAGGTTCACCAATTAATACATTAGATGTAATTTTACAAGACGGAAAAACGAATGAAGATCTAGGGTTAGTCGGTACTCTTAATTTAGAAGGAAGACCAACGGACAAAGACTACTTCCTTCAAGCGTTTGGTGGTGCATATAACGAGTTTACTGGAGATAAAAAACATCCTATTTCTGAAGAAACAACGATTGCTAAACCTGGACACTACAAATTAAAATACGCTACTACTTTACCAAGTGGGAAACAAAAAATAAGCTTTGATGATGTATTTATTGATATCGACACACCTAAAGTAAAAAGTTCATTAGATGGAGATTCACCGTTTATAGAGTATAAATCGGGACAAAAAACATATCCTTTTGAAATGGATATAAAAGATGACGCTTTAACTGAAATGCAGAAGGCTGGTATTGATCTAGACGAAACATCGAATTTTGCAGTCTATACGTATGGTGCTCCTTTTCCAAATGGACCAATTAAAATGGACAAAAACGGCAAGTGGATTGATGAAGTAGAAATGATTGAAACAGTTCCAGCATTATCATTTAACTTAATTGGTTACGATGCAGCTGGAAATCAAGCAAACTGGAAGGAATACTACTTTGTAAAAGAAGGTACACCTGTCTCCTACGCTAAACATAATGTAGAGCTAGCTAGATCAGGCGATATATTGTCAGCATCTCTAGTATTAGATAACTTACAAGGTGTAAAAGAAGTTACTTGGAATTTTGATGATGCTCAAGCTGCGGGGATTCCTTATGTTAATCTTGTAGATGCTGCTTTAACGGATAAATTCAAAGATAAAGCAACTATTCAAGTAACTGGTAATAAAATTAAAGTGACATTTAAAGAAGCGATGGTATTTGATCGTGCAGAAATCGTAAATGTAAAAGTAAAAGTACAAGACCAACTTTTCTATCCAATAGGTTATATTAACCCATCTGCTAATATAGTAGATGCTAACGGTCAATCAGTGAAGCTATTAAACGCAGGTAAACGATTCCAGTTAAAACCAAGATTTAATCGAGTGCAAGGTAATATAATACCAGAAGGGTACCTAGTTGAAGGTCAATCATATACTGGATACCGTGATTGGACAAAAATAGGTGCATCAATGAAGGTAACAGATGGGGCCTATAATCTTGACGGAACTAATTTAATTAAAAGTGGTGGGCGTTTTGAGATAGAACCACTTCCTCTAAGCAAAGATGCATACACATTTGAAGTGAATGTACCAGGGCACTTTATTACGAAGAAAACACAGAAATTCGGTTTTGAATATAAAGGCGAATTATACGGAAAATCCGAATCAACAAACATTGACTTAGTTGGTGGAGATGTTAACCAAGATAACGTAATCGATGTACAAGATGCACTTTACGTTCAAACTTACTGGGGAACAAATAAACGAAGTGCTGATATCAATTTTAACGGAACAGTAGATGCAAAAGATTTCGCTTTGATTGAGAAAAATTACTTGCAGAAAAATCCATCAGTACAAAATGCGCCGACACCGAAAACGATCTACAAAAACCAAACATTAGAAACGATTAAGAGTCAATTAGGCTTATAATCTTATTTCCCAAAGGAACTGCTATTAAATAATACTTAATAGTAGTTTCTTTTTTTATGGGAAACCTTGTTTTTTGTAAAAAGGAAGAAGAGAAAATATAGTAACTCATAAATGGTTCATGAGTAAGTAAAAAAGGAAAAAGAAGAAATATAGTAACTCATAAAGGGTTCATGAGTAAGTAAAAAAGGAAAAAGATGAAATATAGTAACTCATAAAGGGTTCATGAGTAAGTAAAATAGGAAAAAGAAGAAATATAGTGACTCATAAGAGGTTCATGAGTAAGTAAAAAAGGAAAAAGAAGAAATATAATGACTTATAAGAGGTTCATGAGTAAGTAAAAAAGCGAAAAAATGAAATATAGTAACTCATAAAGGGTTCATGATTAAGCAAAAAATTGATAAGATGAAACTCACTAACCCATCATAAAAAAAGACTAATTCAATCGAATCAGTCTTTTAAAAATCACCATTCATTAGGTTCATAATTTAATTCTCTAAACAATTGAGTTTTTTCTTTCTTAGACAAGTCTCTCCATTGACCCATTGGTAGATTACCTAGAGTGATATTCATAATTCGTGTTCTTTGTAATCGATAAACTTCATATCCAAGCGCTTCACACATACGACGAATTTGACGGTTTAAACCTTGTGTTAAAATAATTTGGAAATCATATTTTGAAAGCTGTTTAACTTCACATGGTAATGTTTTTGTACCTAATATTTTTACCCCTTCAGACATTTTTGTTAAAAACTCAGGAGTTATTGGTTTATCTACAGATACAATATATTCTTTTTCATGCCTATTTTCAGCTCGTAAAATTTCATTTACAATATCACCATCATTTGTAAGGAGAATTAAACCTTCAGAATCTTTATCCAATCTTCCGATATTAAAGATACGTAATGGATGGTTTACTAGATCAACAATATTTCCTTTAACACCTTTTTCAGTAGTACTTGTTATACCAACTGGCTTGTTCAAGGCTATATAAACATGATTGCGGGCTAGTCTAATATGTTCACCATTTACAATTACTTCATCACCAGGCTCAACTTGATCGCCGACTTTTGCTACTCTACCATTTAATTTTACTCGTCCTTCACTAATTAACTTATCCGCTCCACGTCTCGAAGCCTTTCCAGACTCACTAATAAATTTATTTAAACGAATGTTAAACAACCCCTTAAATTCTAAATTATACTTTCAGAATAACATATATAGCTTTTTAATGAGAATACCATTCGACTATAACGAAAAGTACTTTTAAATTATTTTTGTTTACTACTATTTTATCCACATTCATTATATTATTTTCTAAATTATATAACAAAAATGTTTTTTATTGACAGACTGTAAGTCAGGTCGTATGATAGAAAAAATATATTAATATTTTCTCATATAAACTTGAAAATAAGGTTCAAGAGTTTCTACCTAGCGCCCGTAAACTGCTAGACTATGAGGAAGAGCTCTGGATTTTTGTTTTCTTTACAATGTAAAACTGCCTGCTTTTTCTCATGAAAAGCGGGCAGTTTTTTTATTTCAATATAATAAAGGAGTCATCATATGTTTCAACTTAAAGAACGAAATACTTCAGTTAAAATTGAAGTATTAGCTGGTTTAACTACATTTTTAACATTGGCGTACATCATTATTGTCAATCCTATGATTTTAAAGGACGCAGGTGTACCTTTTAACCAGGCATTCCTAGCTACTATTCTAGCAACAATTATTGGGACTTTAACCATGTCATTGATTGCTAATTATCCCATCGTTATTGCGCCTGCAATGGGGTTAAATGCCTATTTTACTTATTCTGTAATTGGGGGACATAATCTCCCATACTCAGTAGGTTTTTCTGCTGTTTTTATTACTGGAATTTTATTTTTACTACTTTCTTTAACATCTTTCCGAACAAAATTGATTCAGGCAATTCCTGCAAACTTAAAGCATGCAATTGCTGCTGGAATTGGTTTGTTCATTACCTTTATTGGCTTACGTTTATCAGGTATTGTCACAGATCACCCTACTAATCTAGTTCAAATCGGTGATTTTAGTTCCCCTAAGGTTGCACTTACATTGATTGGTTTACTAATAACAATTGTATTTATGGCACTTAACTTAAATGGTGCGTTATTTCTAGGGATGATTACGACGGGGCTAATTGCCTATTTTACAGGTCAATTAAATTTTGCAAATGGCTTTGTTGCTATGCCTCATTTACCAAAAGGAATTTTAGTATACAACCCAATTGATTCAGTGAAAGACATTATTCAATATGGACTTTATAGTGTGATTTTCTCATTCTTACTTGTCATGTTATTCGATACAACAGGAGCTTTACTAGCAATTGTTAAACAAGCGGGTCTTATCAAAAATGGGAAGTTAGAAAAGGGAGGAAGTGCATTCTCAGCTGATTCAATTGGAACAATTGTTGGTGCAATGTTAGGAACAAGTCCGACTGCAGCAACTGTAGAATCCTCTGCTGGTGTTGGTGCTGGTGGAAAAACTGGTTTAACTTCATTAACGGTTGTAGTCCTATTTGTAATCGCAGCATTCTTTAGCCCAATGATTGGTTCCGTTTCAGAAGTTGCTGCAATTACAGCGCCTAGCTTAATTATTGTTGGCTGTTTTATGATTAAAAGTATTTCGGAGATTAAATGGGATGATTTTGAAGAAGCATTCCCGGCATTTTTAGTCATCGTTAGTATGCCATTAACATCAAGCATTGCAAACGGTATTGCTTTAGGCTTTATTTCTTATCCAATCATGAAAATCGTAAAACGTAAATTTAAAGATGTACACCCATTTGTTTATTTATTTGCAGTATTATTTTTAGTTCAATTAGTATTTTTTGCACATAAATAATAGAGAACATAAAAAGCAGGTTAAAGACACTGAAGTCTTTTCCTGCTTTTTATTAATCTTAAATATACTTATATATCAACTTGCTTTATATTTTTCGTCACTTCTAATAGTCGATTTTAATCTCCAATAAACAGGTAAACCAACAATTGCAATAGCAATTGATACAAGTGCATCCATTGGTGCATTTATAATCGTACTACAGATGATGTAAAGTGTACCTAATATTGCCACAATCGGAGTGATAGGGTATAAAGGCACTTTATATAATTTATTTCCACCTTTATCTTTTTTACGTAATATGAAGATTGCATTAAAGGCTAGTCCATAAAATAAGAACACTGCAAATATAGCCATATCAGAAAGTCGATCTGGGTTCCAGAATATCATCATTGCTAAAGCTAAAACAATTTGAAAAACTGTTGAGCCTACTGGCGTATTAAATTTAGGGTGAATACTAGATAATACTTTTGAACCAGGTAGAAAGTTTCGTTCTGCCATTGCAAATGTAACCCTTGGGAATGTGAGAATTTTGCCATTTAAACAGCCAAAAATAGAAATTAAGATTCCGATGGCAAGAATTTTTCCACCAATGCTACCAAAAAGTGAAGAAGCCGCCGCTGTAGCTGCATTAGGACCTAATTCAACAATTTTACTTGCAGATAAAACATGTAGCATTGCGATATTAACAGAAAGATAAGCTAAAATAACAATAACAATACCAGAAATAATAGCTCTAGGTAGAGTCTTTGAAGGATTCTTCATTTCTCCTGCCATAAAACCTACATTCATCCAGCCGTCATATGCCCATAAAGTCGCTAATACTGCTGCGCCCATACTAAGTGCTTGAGTAGAACTACCACTATCTGCATTAAAAACTGATACGTCCCCTTGAAGGATACCAAAAACAGCAATTAAAATAATAGGAACAAGTTTACCTGCAGTAGAAATTGTTTGAATAAATCCACCAAGTTGAGTGCCTAGTATGTTTAGACCACCTAGTAATATAATCGTGATAATACCAATAACTTTACTACTTCCCTGAAAACCGAAAAAATCTGCCAATAAAGAGCCGAAATAAAGACTAAGGGCACCCATAACAGCAGGTCCATAGACGAGGGTTTGTACCCAACCGCACAAAAATCCCCACTTCTCACCATAAACCTCTTCTATATAAGCATATAATCCACCAGTTCTTGGGATTTTTACACTTACTTCAGCGATTGTTAATCCACTTGCTAGTGTAATAACGCCACCGATAATCCACGCTAGAAGAGCCATAGTGGAGTTAGCAGTTGAAGACAGCACGATCCCAGGTTTCATAAAGATTCCAGAACCGATTACTGTACCGATTACTAAAGACGTTGATACGAAAAAGCCAATATTTTTCTTTAAATTTAGTTCTTTTTCCACGTTAAACGCTCCTTCCAGGACTATATTTATAAAATTAGAAAGATTATAGCATATTAATTTTCCAATCTGTTTTTTTCTGAAAAATTAAAATTATGTCTTATGTGATTTTGATATAGTGGATAAGACCCATTAAATCTGATGAATCTTTCATAAAATTTATTCATTATGACTATATAACCTATTGATAAAAGGTTATTAGTCGTAAAGATCGAACACTATAATTTAGGTATTTTAGACCGATTTTTTGTTAATTGTGGAATGCTATCTATTCTGGAGGTGAAGACGTGGAAGTTTCTTTTGAACATGTAGTAGATAACATATACGCTTTAGCGATATGGGATACTGAATGGAAGTCATATAATAATTGCTATTTTATAATTCAAGATAATGGAGTTACTCTCATTGACTCAGGAAAAGGGATCCACTCTAAGTATCTTAGGAAAGCTCTGGTTGAACTGGGTAAAACACCAGAAGACGTCCATCTCTTTTTAGCTACACATGGACATGAAGATCATATTGAAGGTTCTAATATTTTTAAAAATGCTAAGAAGTTTATCCATTCAAATGATAATGATTTGATGGATTCACTTGATTTAACTCAGTTTAGTAATGACCTAGAAGTATTTGAAGTAATTAATGAGTTTGAATATGAATTAGTTGGATACCATACTCCAGGTTCGGTCGTTTTTTATCAGCGCCCATCAAAAACAGTTTTTACGGGTGATTTCTTATGTTTCTTCGGTGATCCTTTATCAAAAGATGGGCTAGTTTCTAAAGGAGATGACCTTAGAAATGAGTGGGTAAAGTATCTGAGAGATGGTGGAGTCTCAATAGAACACTTAGATCATTTTCTAAGTGGACTAAAAAAAATAAATCAGTTTGATAGTAATGTTATGTGTACTGGACATGGAGGAATCCTAGTAGGAAATATTAAAGAGTTTATAAATGATCTAATTGATGTCGGAGTTCAATATAGTAAAAGAGTATCGGATTATTGACCGATTAATTCAGCCTTTTTTATTGGAAATCGTGTATAGAAAGGGCTTAGTTTGCACTTTAAAAGGTTAGAATGGAATATTCTTACCAATAATGAACTATATAGACTGTAAAAGGGTTTCTTTAAATACTTAAAATTACTTTAATGGGAGTGCATTGTAATGAAGTTAAAAACATTAATTGGGCTATTATTAGGTTCATTTACAACATTCTTCATATTAAGTCTCCTAAGTAATAAACTTACCAATAAAGAGTACTGGTTTTATGCATCAATCTATCTTGTCTTTATGGTTTTAGCATACTTGGCAATTAACTTAATTCGAAAAGTTAAGGCGTCAAAGAAGACTGATTCATTTTGAATCAGTCTTTTCTATTTACCTGTTTTATCAATTTCTTATTATAAGAAAAATAAATGATGATAATATTGATAATAAGTAAATCTAATACTAGGAGATTGAGTATGGATCAAATTCTTTTGGTTTTTATGGCGGTCGCTGAAAAAAGAAACTTTTCAAGAGCGGCTGAAGAGTTACATATGACTCAACCATCTGTTAGTCAGCAAATTCAATTACTTGAGAAGCATATCGGTGCAAAGCTTTTAATTAGAACGAATAAATATGTTCAGTTAACGAAAGCTGGAGAAATTGTTTATTTGCATGCTAAGGAAATAACTAGTTTATACAAGCGTATGTCAACTCTTGTGAATGATCTGATGAATGAGGCTAGTGGTCATCTTAAAATAGGTGCAAGTTATACTTTTGGTGAATATGTATTACCGCAAATTTTAGCTGAAATGAAGAGGCTTTTCCCGAATGTCATACCATCAGTACAAATAGGGAATACTCGAGAAATTGTTCAGGCCGCACTAAGTTATCAAATTGATATTGGTATAGTTGAAGGAGAAGCGACTCATTCAAATTTAAATATACAGCCTTTTGCAAATGATGAAATGTATATTATTTCTGGAACTAAGAGTGAAATATATTCCATTGAAGCTGTGACATTGAATCAAATTGAAAATGAAACTTGGATTGTTAGGGAAGAAGGATCTGGAACAAGGGAAGCGACTGAACGATTATTTGAATTATTAAAGATACGTCCTAAAAATATAATTGAATTTGGTAGTACACAATTAATTAAAGAAGCTGTAGAAGCTGGCATGGGAATTACCTATCTATCCGAGCTAGCAATAAAAAAAGAAAAACAGTTAAATACCATTGATTACCTAAAAGTAGAGGGGACACCTATTCAACGGAATTTTTCAATTATCACTGATAAAATCGAACTGCAAACGAAATCGATGGAAATATTTATTGAGTTAGTTAAGAAATATTATGAAAAATAAAGTAAGATTCCTTTTTTTATTAAGTTGAACATATAGTAAAACGAAAAGTGTTCAAACGATAAAAAGATAAAGGATAATCAAAATGATGGTCAAAAAACAAAAAGGTAAAACAGTATTAATTACCGGTCCAACGGAAGGAATCGGCTATGAGTTAACTAAATTATTTGCAAAAGATCATTACAACTTAGTTTTAGTTGCTAGGAATAAAACTAAATTAGAAGAAATGGCTATTTCATTGAAGAAGCAGTTCAATATAAAAGTACTAGTTATTACAGAAGACCTTTCTAAAGTAAATTCTGCTAAGTCCATTTTTGATCAAGTTACAAAATCACAAACGGAGATTGATATTCTAGTAAATAATGCTGGGGTTGCCCTATACGGGGAATTTGGTCAGACTGATTTAATTAAAGAGTTAAAGTTGATTCAGCTAAATATTGTTACTTTAACAGAGATAGTAAAATACTTTTTACCAAATATGCTTCAAAAAAAATCGGGCCAAATTATTAATATTGCATCTACTTCAGCTTTCCAACCAGGGCCAAAAATGTCTGTTTATGCAGCTTCAAAGGCGTATGTACTATCATTTAGTGAAGCTCTTTCAGAGGAATTAAGGCACACAGGAGTTAGTGTAACAGCTGTATGTCCAGGACCAACTAGAACGGGAATCATAAATTCATCCGGTGGAAATAATTCAAAGCTATTTAAAGGTAAAATTATGACCCCAAAAAAAGTTGCGAAGTTGACTTATGAGGCAGTTAGTAAGAAGAAAACGGTTGTTATTACAGGTATTAAGAATAAAATTTTAGCGCAATCTGTTCGATTCATCCCACGATCAATCGTTAGAAAACTTGCAAAAAAACTATTAGATGAGAGATAAAAAAATACAGTCTAATTAGGCTGTATTTTTTAGTTAGTATTTAATTACGCATTACCCATAATAATTTGTTCAAGTGTATTTGCTACATCTTGTGCACTATCAGAAACTGCTTCTAGCATTTCATAAATCTCTTTGAACTGAATGATTTTGATTGGATCTTTTTCATTTTTAAATAACTCTTTAATGGAAGTGCGTAATAACGCGTCACACTGTGACTCATAATCCTTTACTTGGATTGCGTGTACGCGCATTTCTAATAATTTTTTCCTTGAAAGTAACTGAATTGCTTTTAATATTTCATTTGCAGCACTGCGAATATTTTTAACGAACTTCACCATGAATTCATCTATTTGAATGATGGAGTACATTTCGAATGTTGCTGAACATTGCTCCATTCCGTCTAGTACATCGTCCATTTTATTTGCCAGTTCTAGTATATCTTCACGTTCAATTGGTGTAATAAATGTTTTATTTAATTCAACGATAACTTGATGAATATATGTATCACCCTTTGTTTCATAAGCCTTCATTTCTGCAGAAAATGTTTTTAAATCAGTAGCATTTTTTATTTTAAAGTCATCAAAATAAATCGAACATTCATTTAAATTATTTGCAATATTTAAGAGCATTTCAAAGAATGTATCATTTTTTTTACCTAGTCTCAAGTATAGTTCCTCCTAAAAAACAGATTGATTCTAATCCTTACATTATGTTGCTCAAGAGTATGAAATTTTATAAATATGATTCTTAAAAAACAGGTCCAGTTCGATCAATTTTTGCCTTTACGGAAGTTTTGAACTTAACATTCTTATATTCTTTGTCCCAATTTATTTTTTTCCATATATCTGGATAAGAGCTAGATAAGATTCCTCCAATTCCTAAAGCATCACAATTAGCTTCCAATAGTGATTTAGTGATTTCATCAGACTGTTTAGTAAGAATTTTTGAAACATCTTTATTTAATTTGTCTTTGTTAAGCTTTTCTCCTACTTTACCTGTGTAACTAGTAATTGTTAAATCAAGAGTTAAATTAATTCTACAAGTTATTTTTTTAGTTTTTTTATCTACTTTTAAATCTAAATCTCTTTTCATTGTTTTTACTCTATATGAAATTGAACGATGGTCTCCTAACTGTACAGCCATTTCAGCATATTTATTTAGTCGATCCATTAGTAACAATAAAAGACTTCCTTTTTCATTAGGTAAGCTAATTCCTGAAAATTTATCCCCATTAAATAGGTCTATTCCACCGATTGTAATTTTATCATTTTCGTCTTTTGTTACAAAAGGTAAAACGATATCTCGACCTGTATCTGTAATTTGTGTCCATGCTGTAAAAGCAGTTTCTTTAGGAATCTTTGTAGTATCTTCAGCAGCTTCTAGCCCTTTTAAAATAACAAATGCTATAGGGCTAGTTCCAGGATTAAGTGTAATAATGTCTGAAGCCTTATTTTCTGCTATTACAACTCTAGTAGAAACATAGGCTTGTCTAGGGCGATAAAAAAGCTCTAAATAAGGGTAAATTCCTTTTCTAGCAAGTTCTCTTCCGATTAAGATAATATGTGCTTTACTTACATCAATTAAGCCAGGTAGTTTATTGTTAATGTCAACTTCCATCCCGGATACACTAGGGCGGTTTACTTTAACAAGTTCGTCCTTAACTTCAAACTGTCCTCCACCTTTATTTTCAATATTTAAAGCTCTAACTGTAGCTAAAACATTATCGTTTTGATCTAAATCGAAGCTAATGCCATTGACCATTTTTTTATTTACTAATAGATTTTGATCCCAACAGCTAGCTAAAAAAAAGGTAAACAAACATAAGGTTATCAAAATTGATTTTCTTATAATTGTTCACTCCTTTCAGTTTTTGAAATGATGAAGGATAAACATAACAGAATGATGGGAAGTCCAAAAACAACTACATAGCTTAAGTAAGTTACATACTTATCAAAGATAGCTAGTTGATCCTCATCCAATGGTATGTTTGTTATGAAAAAAATTAAGATTCCACTAAGACATACATTTTTTTTAAATGATCTTTCATTACTGATAGTTTTAGCTGATAAAAATAAATAAAGGATTACCGAGGTTGTCATTGGTACAATCCAGACCGATAAAAAGATCAAATCTAAGCGGTCAATCATTTCAAACGAAAGGGCTTTAAATAAATATAAAACAGGCTCTCTAATTTGCAGAAGTTGTGTCGGACTAAAGCTTATTAGACAAATAAAGGTAAAATATGTATAGAATAATGTCACAGAGAAATTGGCAAGACTTACAGTTTTTAATATTCCTTTTTCAGTATCAAGCACAAAAGGGAAAATTAGTAAAAGACTTTCAAATCCTAATATCGAGAGTAATGATTTATGACTTCCTAAAATTATATTTTTTACACCTGATTGGCCAATCGGTTGAATATAGTGAAAATCATTTGGTAAATAAAAGGTAAAGAACGATAGTAAAAAAAGAAGGATGATTAAAACCGATGCTAATACAAAAAATCTTGATATGATTCTTAGGTCACTAATTGTTAAATAAATGCTTGATAAAATAATAATTAGCGATAGTAACCACATAGGAGTTAACGGTAATAACCAAAGAGTTATGCTTCTGATAAAAAGAGCACAAGCCAGACTTCCAATCATAATAAAATAGATATATATAAATAAGTTACAGAGCTTTCCTACATATTTACCTAAAATTTTTTTTGTAATATCTGTATATGTTGCATCTGGATATTTTCTTAGTAAAAGCCAGTAAATGAATAATGTAATTTGGACTGCTACTCCTGCAATTAAGGTAGAAATCCACCCATCACCTTTGGCTGTACTTTGAACTGCATTTGGTAATGAGAGAAGTCCAATACCGATTTGACTTTGGATAATAAAAAAGTAGAGCTGTAATTTAGAAATCGAATTACTATTCGTTATCATTTTTTCTTCCACACCCTAGATATTCTTTGCTGTACAATCTTTTGGGGAACTGCATCAGTTGGTCGAGTATTTTGTTTCCATGAAGGGAGTCTAAAGAAAGTATCCTTTATATCTTCCTTTCGAAAAGGCGCCATAGGAGAAAAATAAGGCATGCCAAAAGATTTTAATTTGCACATATGCATAAAAATTAACATTAAAGTTAGTGTAATTCCAAAGAAACCTAGTATTGAAGCCATGATCATCGTCGGAAAGCCCAATAGCCTCATACTAGTACCCATCTCACTAACTGGAGCTACAAACGAAGCAATTGCTGTAAAACCAATTACGACGATCATCGTGTTTGATACTAAATGCGCTTCTACAACAGCTGTACCAATTACTAGCCCACCAACTATACCAATTGTTTGAGCAATGGGAGAAGGCAGTCTAATAGCAGCTTCCTTGAGCAACTCTAATATGATTTGCATCGCAAAAGCTTCGACGAGAGGGAGAAATGGTACAAACTCTAAAGAAACCCTAATTGAATAAAGAAGGCCTATGGGTAGTATTTCAGAGTGGAAGGATACGATTGCAATGTATATGGCAGGTAAGCTAATTGCAACTATAAAACTAAATACCCTAATAATTCGAAAAAATGAACCAATCAACCATCTATGATTATAATCATCTGGAGCTTGATAAAAAGCGAAAAAGGTAATTGGAACAATAGAAACAGTTGGATTCCCATCTACAAGTAAATTTATTTTTCCGTCTAAAAGATAGGATGCAGCTCGGTCTGGTCTTTCTGTATTTAATACTTGTGGAAAAGGTGAAAACGTATTATCCTCAATCAATTCTTCGAGTTGTCCTGTTGAACGAAGACTGTCTAGTTTAAGACCTGAAATTCTTTCTTCAATGACCTCGACAAGTTTTCGATTTACAATTGAATCGATATAAACCATAGCAACCTTAGTATTCGTAATCGTACCAATCGTAAAATACTTAATCTTTAACTCAGGTGTACGAATTCTTTTTCTTAGTAATTGTATATTTGTATTTATACTTTCAACAAAACCATCGTGAGGACCATTAATATTTTGTTCATTAGCAGGTTCAGAAATTGTACGTTCCTTATCATCTGCTGCTGCTGCTAATATTCCATTTAAACAATTTTCTTCTAAAATTAGACAAAATCCGTCTAATAAACTATCCCCTAATTCTGAGATATTTGTTGAGTTTTTAATCTCATATGATTTGACGATATTCCCTGTTTCATCCTTTGTTTCTCTTAAAATAGGTTCAATAATAAATGATTGAAGTGCCTCAATTTTTATCATCGATTCAAGAAACAAAATAGCAAAAATCTGAGCATTTTTATGAATAATCTTAACGACTAAATCTTCTGTTTGACATAAGTAATCTTGAATCATTTCAATATTATTTTTTAGATTTTTTGTTAAAACTTCATCTTTATTTGAACTCATCGTTGTTGTATTTGTTCTCATATTGATACCTCTTTGATGGAAGGTCTAATTGGGTTTATTCTTTCCAAAATTAGGTTGTGTATGCAATGAAGACTCATATGATAAATCATTTACGATTCCGTTTTTTAGATTAACAAAAACGTAAAATATCAGTTTTATAAAAAGTAGAAAAATCGAATCTTGTAGAAATAAACTTGTTGACTTTTTATTTTTTGCATAATAATATAAGGACAATTAATTTAAATAAACATCTATAATTACTTTGCGTTGACGAAGAGTAGTAACGATTACGGAAACTAAAGAGAGCTGATGGTTGGTGCGAATCAGTGTGAAAGTAATCGCGAATGGACTTCTGAGCATTCAAACCGAACCTTAAATAAGTAGTAGGCTTTGGCGAGTAGTCTTCTCGTTACAAAAGACGGGTATTCAATGGAAAGTTGATTGGATACCGACAAAGCGAGCTGTTAATCAGCTAATGAAGGTGGCACCACGGGTCTCTCGTCCTTTTTTAAGACGGGGGGCCCTTTTTGTATTTCTTTAAAATTAAATAAAATTAAATCGCTGAGTAAGAAGAGTAAATATTGGTGAATGTCACAGAGAGTTAGACAATGGTGGGAGTCTAATACAGGAACCTTTATCGAATGGGCTTACGAGAGGCATCTTGAACAATATAGTAGGGATGCACGGATTTCCACCGTTAAAAGGATAGGGTATCGGAATTAGATTAGTAACTTATTCCCGTATCCGAAAAGTGGGATTCAGATAAATCTGATCCAATCTGAGGTGGTACCGCGGTAGCAACTAATCGTCCTCTATATGCACAATCTTTGTGCGTATAGGGGACTTTTTTTATATTCAACATTAAATTTTTGGAGGTCGAACAAATTGTCAGTACAAAACAAAGCAGAAATAGTCATTGAAACGATAATGGGGGATTTGTTTACACCGATTTTATTATTTAAGAAATTGACCGCTAGCAAAAAGTTTTTATTTGAAAGTTCATTTAAACATAAAGATTCTGGACGTTACTCATTTGTTGGCTCAAAACCAGCTTTTGAATTGGTTGGGACAAATCAAAGTGGCCAAATCATCTATAAAAATGGCCAGAAAGAAGAGTTTGTTGGAAATCCTCTTTTAAAACTGAAAGAGTTAATACCAAAGCAGGATTGCTTAAAGATATTGGATATCCCTTTCATTGGAGGGGGAATTGGGTATGTAGGATATGATATGATTCGCCAGTTTGAAGAGATCGGTGATGAACTGGAAGATGTTATCGGAATGCCAGATCTCCATTTAATGTTTTTTGAAGTCATTATTGTATTTGATCATTTGGAACAGAAAATTCATTTGGTTGGAACAAGGCTTACGGATGAAACAACATTAGAAGATTTGAAGAGCGAAATTCAAAAGTATAAGCAACTAATTTTATCTAACTCAAATCAAGAGGAGGAAGTAAAACCAGTTGTATTTTCTACGTTCGAATCTGAAGTTAGTAAATCGGACTATATGTCCAAAGTAGAAAAGGCAAAGTCATTTATTCAAAAAGGAGATATTTTTCAAGTCGTTCTATCACATCGAATGGGAGCAAAATTTGAAGGGAATCCATTTGATTATTATCGAAAATTACGAATCCAAAATCCGTCACCATATATGTATTATATCGATTTTGGTGATAGCGTTGTTGCTGGTACTTCCCCTGAAAGTTTAATAAAAGTTAAAGATAATCAGGTCATAACGAATCCAATTGCCGGTACGAAACGAAGAGGGAAAACGGATGAACAAGACTTAATGATCGAAAGGGATTTATTACAGGATGAAAAGGAACTTGCCGAACATAAAATGCTTGTTGATTTAGGTAGAAATGATCTAGGCAAAGTTTGCGAGTTTGGAACAATCAAATTAGAAAAATATATGAACGTTGAAAGATACAAATATGTCATGCATATCGTTTCCGAAGTTAGCGGGCAATTAAAAAAACCACATACCTCACTTGATGCTCTTATTGCTTGCTTACCAGCTGGAACTGTATCGGGTGCACCTAAGATTAGAGCAATGGAAATCATTAATGATTTAGAGAGTTCAAAGAGAGGGGTATATTCCGGTGCAGTCGGTTATGTATCCGTAAATGGAAACCTTGATTTTGCATTAGCTATTCGAACGATGATTTTAAAAAATCAAATGGCCTATATTCAAGCAGGAGCAGGTATTGTTTATGACAGCAAACCTGAAAACGAATATGAAGAGACCATTAATAAACTAAAGGCTTTTTTGGAGGAAAATCATGATTTTAATAATTGATCACTATGATTCTTTTACTTACAATCTTTATCAATTTTTAGGAGAGCTTGGCGAAGAAATGAAAATCGCTAGATATGACAAAATTTCGATTGATGAAATAAAAGAAATGAATCCAAAAGCAATTATTCTTTCTCCAGGACCAGGTAAGCCCGAAGAGAAGCAGGAAACGAATGAACTCATACAAACTTTTCATAAGACTGTGCCAATACTAGGCATTTGCTTAGGGCACCAAGCAATCGGTTATGCATTCGGCGCAAAAATCATTAAAGCTGGACAAATCAAACATGGAAAAACATCGAAAATTAGGCATGATGGCAGTAATTTATTTGCCTACATGTCCCAACCGTTAGAAGTTATGCGATACCATTCACTGGTAATTGAAAAGGAAACTATACCGCCATTATTTGAAACTTTAGCATTTGCTATGGACGATCAAGAAATCATGGCCATTAAACATCGAAAATATCCAATCTACGGCATGCAATTTCATCCGGAATCTATTGGAACAGAATACGGAAAACAACTTTTACTAAATTTTTTAAATGAAATAAAGGAGGAATTAAAAGATGAAAGAGTACCTTCAACGCTTAGCTAATCGAGAGTCGTTTACAGTAGAAGAAATGCAAGTAGCTGTCGGTAGGATTCTACAGGATGATCAAATATCAGATAGTGAAATCGCAGCATTTCTAGTTGCTTTAAAAACAAAAGGTGAAACAGTAAACGAAATCGCAGGACTAGTAAACGCAATTCGAAATCATACGGTAGGATTTACTAGGAAGTTTCATAATGTCATTGATAACTGTGGGACAGGTGGAGATAACTCATCGAGCTTTAATGTGAGTACAACATCAGCGTTTGTTATTGCGGGAAGTGGAATTCCAATTGCAAAACATGGAAACCGTAGCATGTCCAGTAAAACAGGTAGTGCCGATGTATTAGAACAATTAGGTGTGGAGCTATCGATTCCAACACAAGCTTCCGAGGAGCTTTTAGATGAAATAGGAATTGCCTTTTTATTTGCTCCATATGTTCATCCAAGGTTGAAAAAAGTTATGAAGGTTAGACGTGAGTTGCAAATCCCGACCATTTTTAATTTAATAGGACCTTTAACAAATCCTGTTGAGTTAGAGACCCAACTATTAGGAATTTACAGAAGAGATTATTTAGAGGTATTTGCAGAAGTACTAAATAAATTAGGACGTAAACGAGCGATTGTATTAAACGGTGCAGGGCATTTAGATGAAGCATCGTTAGCCGGCGAAAATCATATCATCCTACTTGAAAATAAGGAACTGAAAAAGATGACACTTCATCCAGAAGAAGTCGGATTAACTTATTATCCAAATACAGAAATAAAAGGTGGAGATGCAAAGAGGAATGCAGATATTCTTCTTCGAGTATTAAAAGGAGAAAAAGGAGCTTTTAGAGATACAGTTTTATTAAATGCTGGTTTAGCAATCTATACCTCAGGGATTGTCAATCAAATTACAGATGGTATTAGGAAGGCTGAAGAGAGTATTGATTCTGGTGCAGCTTATGAGAAATTACAAAAACTAATCGAAAAAACTAGCAAACTAAAAAGAGAGGTTATTTAAATGGAAACCATTTTAGATCGAATTATTTCTCAAAAACAAATCGAAATTAAAAGTTTAAGAGCGATTAGTCGGAAAATAAAGAATCAATCAACGAATTTATCATTAATTGAACAATTAAAAGTTGCAGACCATTTATCGATCATTGCAGAGTTTAAACGAGCGTCACCATCAAAAGGGGACATTAATACAAATCTCAATCCTGCAGAACAAGCAAAGAAATACGAAGAAAATGGAGCAGCTGCAATATCTGTTTTAACAGATACAACTTTCTTCAAAGGTTCCTTTAAAGATCTGAAAATCGTGCGTGATTCCGTTAATATTCCGATATTATGCAAGGATTTTATTATCGATCCAGTTCAAATAGATATCGCAAAAGAGCATGGAGCAAACATTATTTTACTAATCGCTGCTGCGTTACCATTTACAGCATTAAATCATTTATATCAGTATGCTAAGCAGCAAAATCTTGAAGTATTGATGGAAGTACATGACGAGGAAGATTTAGAAAAAGCACTAAAAATTAGGCCTGGTCTATATGGCATTAATAACCGAAACTTAAAAACATTTGAAGTGGATCTGGGTGTGACAGAAAGACTAGCACCACTTATTCAAGCAGATGGAGGGTTCATTATTAGTGAAAGTGGAATTTTCAATCAGTATGATGCAAAACGTGTAAGAGATGTTGGGGCAAATGGAATTTTAGTCGGAGAGGCATTAATGAGGAGCAATGAATTATCATCAAACATGAGAGAGCTGATGGTTCCTATTCTAAAGGAGGCTAAGCAGTGAAAGTGAAAATTTGTGGCATCACCGATTTAAAAACAGCTAAAAGTGCAATAAATGCAGGAGCTGATGCAATTGGTTTTGTTTTTGCAGAAAGTAAACGTCAAATTGAAATTTCCGAGGCAAAAAAAATCATCGAATCATTGCCAGATTCGGTAATGAAGATTGGCGTTTTTGTAAATGAAACAAAGGAGACATTAGAATCCATTTACCAGGAAGTTGGTTTAACACATCTTCAGCTACATGGGGATGAAACGCCAGAATTTTGTCGTTCATTATCTTTTCCAGTAATCAAAGCATTACGAGTTCAATCGGAAAAGGACGTTGAAAAAATAGCAGAATATGATTGTGATTATATTTTAGTTGATAGCCCGAGTGGAAAATATCGTGGAGGAAACGGAACAACATTTAACTGGAATCTTGTTAGATCAAAGAAAGTAGATAATTTGATTTTAGCCGGTGGATTGACGATTGAGAATGTAATACCTGCATGTAGTGTCGTAAAACCAATAATGGTTGATGTAAGTAGTGGGGTTGAAACAAACGGAAAAAAAGATAAAGAAAAAATAAAAAGTTTTATAAAAAAAGTTAAATTAGGAGGAATTTAAATGTCTACGTATACACTTCCAGATGTAAAAGGTCATTTCGGTATGTATGGAGGGAAATATATACCCGAAACGCTTGTTCAAGCCATAACTGAATTAGAAGAAGCTTATTCAAAAATTAAAGATGATGCAGCATTTAATGAGGAAATTGAAAGATTGTCAAAGGATTATGTAGGTCGCCAAACACCTCTTTACTTTGCAGAAAACTTAACTAAGCATGCTAACGGAGCTAGCATTTATTTAAAACGTGAGGACTTAAATCATACTGGTGCTCACAAAATTAACAATGCGATTGGTCAGGCATTACTTGCAATTCGAATGGGTAAACGAAAAATCGTTGCTGAAACAGGAGCGGGACAACACGGTGTAGCAACTGCAACTGTTTGTGCTTTATTAAATTTAGAATGTGTTATTTTCATGGGCGCGGAGGATGTTCGAAGACAAGAACTGAATGTTTTCCGAATGGAATTACTAGGTGCAAAAGTGATTAGTGTTGAATCCGGAAGTGCGACACTAAAGGATGCAGTTAATGAAGCCCTTCGTTACTGGGTTGCAAATGTAGATGACACTCATTATTTATTAGGATCAGTAATGGGGCCACACCCATTTCCTATGATGGTACGAGATTTCCAAAGTGTAATTGGAAAAGAAACAAGACAACAATTTTTAGCAAAGGAACGTAAGCTTCCTGATGCAGTAGTAGCTTGTATTGGCGGAGGAAGTAATGCAATTGGTATGTTCCATCCATTTATAACGGATGAAAGTGTAAAGTTATTTGGAGTAGAAGCGGCTGGGCATGGAATCCATACAGATAAGCAAGCAGCATCGTTAACAAAAGGTGTACCAGGCGTATTACACGGTGCATTAATGTATTTACTACAAGATGAAGATGGTCAAATACAAGAAGCCCATTCAATTTCTGCGGGGCTTGACTACCCAGGGGTAGGTCCTGAACATTGTTATTTAAAAGATATTGAACGAGTAAAATACGAATCGATCACAGATGAAGAAGCACTTGAAGCATTCCAATTACTAGCAAGATTAGAAGGAATCATTCCAGCATTAGAAAGTGCACATGCTGTTGCCTATGCAATAAAGCTAGCAGCAACAATGAAGAAAGATGAAAGTTTAGTCATTTGTTTATCAGGTAGAGGCGATAAAGATGTTCATACCGTTCGTGAGCGATTGAAGGAGGGTAAATAATATGTTAAATCGAATTGAATTCCAATTTTCAGAACGACTTAAAAAAGGTGAAAAGCTATTTATTCCTTATATAATGGCAGGTGATGGAGGTCTTGAAGTATTAGGGGGAAGACTTGCGTTACTAGAAAAATTTGGCGCATCAGCAATCGAAATAGGTATTCCATTTTCAGACCCAGTAGCAGACGGACCGGTAATTCAACAAGCGGGAATTCGAGCATTACAAGATGGTACAACTTTAAAAGCTGTACTTGAAAAAATTAAAGAAGTTCGTAAATTAATTTCTGTACCTTTAATCGTCATGACATATATGAATCCTATTTTAGCATATGGAATTGATCGGTTCGTATCTGACCTTCAGCAAGCAGGAGTGGACGGCTGTATTATTCCCGACCTACCAATCGAAGAAGAAGAAATTATCATTCATCAACTTGAAGAATTTGGAGTAGAACTAATTCGTTTAGTCACAATGGCTACACCAAAAGATCGAATCATTAAAATTGCTGAAAAAGGAAGAGGGTTCTTATACACAGTTACAGTAAAAGGGATTACTGGTGTTCGAAATGAGCTAGACGCCAGCCTATCATCTTTTTTAAAAAGTGTTAAAGAAATTAGTAATAAACCTGTAATAGCTGGATTCGGTGTATCTAACCCAGAACAAGTAAAGGAATTAAGCCAAGATTGTGATGGAGTTATTGTTGGAAGTAAAATTGTTGATTTATTTAATCAAAATAAGATTAATGAAATTAAACTTTTAATGGAATCAAGTATAGTAAGCGAAGAAGTAATTTAATAAAAGTGAATCAGGCTAGATCAGTGGCCTGATTTTTTATTTTTTGGGGTATTCTTTCGAGCCTAACCATGCTTAACTCTGAAAAATAGCTGATTCTAGGTAATAATTGGTCTGTGTTAACCTTTTTAGATGAAAAAGTTTGAATAGGATTGATATTATCATCTGATTTTAGTGGAATTACACGTGAAATACGGTAAGCGGTATGGGTATAATAAACGTTTAATTGCGGTTTTCTTAATTTTATTTGCAGATGTGCTATTTTTATTTGCGATTCCAGAAATATAATTGCAGATTTGATCATTTTAATTGCGATTATCGAAAAATATTTGCAGTTCCTCAAATAATTGCAGACTAAGGGGATTTAATTGCGAATCAATATACTTTATTTGCAGTTTTTTCACTATATCAGATTTTAATTTCTTCTTATAGTATCCGACTTCATCTATTTAGTAACAAAATATCCACAAAACTAGAAGATTTCCCAAAAAATGCATCATCAATTTATCCACTAATAGTTACAATTCTCCACATTTTTATATGAGGTTTTCCACATAATAGCAGAATATCCACAGAAATCTCACACTCCCAAAACTATATCTACAAACTATCCACAGAAATTTATATAATCTAAAAAGTTTTTCACAATTGCAAAGATCGTTCAATTTTCCTTTAGGACATATGTCCTTCCCAAACAACCTTCCAATATCGTTTAATAATGAAGAAATCAATATGTCAGGAGTGAAAAATATGAAAGGAATTTTATTAGCAATTATCGGCGGAGCATTCATTACACTACAGGGAGTTGCCAATTCTCAAATAAGTAGTGATATAGGTACTTGGCAAGCAGCTACAATTACACAGTTTACAGGTTTTATTGTAGCTTTATTCGTACTACTATTAATAAAAGATAAAAAATTAGCTGAAGTTAAGAAAGTGAATCCAATTTATTTATTAAGTGGGGCACTTGGAGCATTTGTTATATTTTGTAATGTGACCTCAATTCATATTATTGGTGTGACATTTTCAATTTCTGTACTTTTAATCGCACAGCTAAGTTTAACATTTATCATTGATAGTAGAGGCTGGTTCGGAGTCAAAAAGCTTACTATTAGTCCGTCACAATTTATTGGAATCGGTATGATGATAATCGGTGTGATTGTGTTAGGGTCTTAAAAGTAAATTTACAGGAGGTGAAGTTAACTTGAAAATCACTAGTGATATTGAACAAATTAATCGTTTTTTAGCTGAACATAATATTGAAGCAGTCTTTAATGAGGATTTAAAAGCTCATTTAACTCTTAAACGATTCATGCAAGGAGAACTTATTTGTTCTCAAGGAGACTCACCAAAAACTTTGTTTATTTTAGTAAAAGGGAAAATCAAAGTTTATACTTCTTCAGCGGAGGGTAAAACGTTAATTCTATCATTTAAAACGCCTCTTGAAATAATTGGAGATATTGAATATGTAAGAGGCTCTAACTATATAAATACGGTTCAAGCCATATCTGCGGTTGAGATGATTGCTGTAGATTATCGTTGGTTAAAAAAAATTGGTAAAGACTATGCACCGTTTCTTCAATTTTTATTAGAAATCATAACGGAAAAGTTTCTTATTAAGTCGAATTCAATGAGCTTTAATTTAATGTATCCAGTAGAAGTTCGACTAGCAAGTTACTTATTATCGGTTTCATACCATGAAGCGAATTCTTTACAAAACGATAATATAAATCCGATCAATCTTAAAGACGCAGCAAATCTAATCGGAACGAGTTATCGACATGTTAATCGAGTTATTCAACAGTTCTGTAAAGATGACCTAGTAGAGCGAAAAAATGGGAGTATCCTTATTAAAGATCGAGCCGGTTTGAGTATTCTTGCAAGGAATAATATATACGAATGATAATTTTAGGACTCATACAGAATTTTTTTGGAGGTGTAATTTATGCTTTATGGATTAATATTATCTTTAATAGCAGGATCACTAATTGGTTTACAAAACATATTCAATAGTAAAGTTAATGAACGGGCAGGAATATGGGTGACAACTACATTTGTATTAGGAATGGGCTTTTTAGCCTCTTTCGGAATGGGGCTTTTATTTGAAGGTAAGGAATTATTTGTTTTGCATAATATGAAAAATTGGTATTGGATTAGCGGAATAGTCGGTGTAGGTGTTGTTTTCTGCTTAACGAATAGTACTAAAATTCTTGGACCAACTTATGCGATATCAATTGTTCTCACATCTCAATTATTGTTTGCAATGTTATTTGATTCTATGGGATGGCTAGGTCTTGAGAAAGTTCCGTTTTCTTCTAAGCATCTAATTGGTGTTTTGCTTATTATAAGTGGTATATTAATTTTTAAATTAAGCGGAATAAGTATGAAACGTATTAAGCTAGTTAAAAATCAATCTAGTAAAATATGAATTAAATAAATAGAGATGGGGAAATGTTATGAAAACATACAAAACATTATTATTAGATGTAGACGATACATTATTAGATTTTGGTGCAGCAGAAAAAGTAGCATTACAGTCTCTATTTAAAGATCAAAAATTACCATTAACGGATGAAGTTAAGTCAAGGTACAAAGAAATAAACCATGGACTTTGGAAGTCATTTGAAGAATGTAAAATAAGTCGAGATGATGTGGTGAACACACGTTTTTCAACCTTATTTAAAGAGTTTGGTATTGAAGTTGACGGTTTTCTGCTGGAACAGTCTTACCAAAGTTATTTAGGAGAGGGAAATCAATTAGTTGAAGGTGCGTATGAATTACTTACAAGTCTTCAGCATGAATTCGAGTTATATATTGTCACGAACGGAGTTTCAAAGACACAATATAAACGTTTGAATGCGGCGGGTATTTATCCTTTCTTTAAAGACATTTTCGTTTCTGAGGATACTGGTTATCAAAAACCAATGAAAGAATACTTTCAATATGTATTTGATCGAATTCCAAATATTGAATTAGAAAAGACATTGATTATTGGAGACTCATTTAGCGCGGATATAATTGGTGGGGCAGGGTCAGGAATCGATACTTGCTGGGTCAATCCAAAAATGCATTCAAATGACTCAGATGTAGTTCCAACTTATGAAATCCAAAAACTAGATGAACTTTATAAGATATTAAATATTGAAGAGAAGGTATTAGTTACATCTTCTAACTAATACCTCTTAAAAACAAAGTTTTCACTCAATTGTATAGTTGATTTTTGAACGTTTTCTACACACTAAAAGCGAAAAGTTATATACTTTTTGCTTTTTTATTTTTTATAAATTAGAAAATATTGGAATAAAAAATATTGACACTGATAATCATTATCACTTAATATGATAATGTGTTTTGTGTTGATAATAATTATCATTATCATTTTCTTGAATTTAAATGAAAATCATTAGAGGATGTGTAGAAATGATTAATATTCAGAACAAAGATGAACTAACAAATTATGATCATTTAGATCAGGAAGAGTTAAAAACTTTGAACTATCTTAAAAGTGAAAAACCTGAATTATTGGTAGGTTATCTTTCTAATGTGAAAGCCGGAAGAAGAGGAATTTTTCAACGTCTTTTACAAGCGTTTATAAGAGAAAAGTTGATACCAGAAGAAAGAATTAATTGGATAAATGGTGAAGTGTCAAAAATTAACGTAAATCTACCTAGTGGAAGACTTCTGCAAGTTTCTGTTGGCAAATTACACTCACTTGGAAGATTCGATCTAACTGGTGATGTAAGTGTAATTAACAATTCATTATCTAACGAACTAATGCATCCTGTTGAACTGATTGAGTTATTAAAGAATGAAGGTATGTTGGAGAAAGCAACTACAGAGCAGTATGAACGATTTAAGCACGAAATTCAAAATGGTGTAGCTAATCTAACGTTGGCTCTAACGGGTGCTACAATCAATCATCAAGAATTAGCGGAAAAGGCAAAACAATTTTCGATAGATTCTTCAATAGAATGGGCTCTACATCAAAAGAAACAGGACAAAAAATTTAGTCCACTTGCATTTTTTGAACAATGTGTAGTTGAAGGGCATCCTTTACATCCTGGAGCAAAAACAAAGTTTGGCCTTAGTGTCGAAGAGGTAATTCAATACTCACCGGAATGGGGTGGCAAACCAGAAGTAGTCGTTTTTGCAGTATCAAAAGACTTTTGTCGAACGACATCCATTGATGAAACTACTATTACAAATTGGTTATTTAAAGAGTATGAAAATTTACAACCTGTTGTTGAAGCGGTTTTACATAATAAAGGCTTACAGCTTAGTGATTTTGAATTGATACCGGTACATCCATGGCAATTTGAAAATACATTAAATGCATTTTATGAAAAAGAGATTATGCAAGGAAAAATAATTCCAATCAGTGATTTTGTTATTCCAACTCAATCATTAGTGTCATTTCGATCTTTAGCTCCGATTCAAAATTTAGGAGAGAAAAAACATCATATAAAAACGGCAGTTAACGTGCAAACAACAAGTGCTATTCGTACTGTATCACCTAATTCTGTCGTAAATGGTCCGATACTTTCAAAAATATTTAAAGCAATCCAAGAAAAGGAATATGGATTTGATGGGAGATTTATTGTGCTAGAAGAACGAGCGGGAATTCATTTTAAGCCCGAAAGTATAAATATTTCTGAGGAAGAGCAATGGAAACTTCAAGCAAATTTAGCATCTATTTTAAGAGAAAATCCCGAAAACTATGTTCTATTTGAGGATGAAATTCCAATGGCTGCAGCATCATTAATTTCAAAATCTCCAATAAGTAAAAAGCCAATTGTGATCGAGTTAATTGAAAAATTAGCTATTGTAAATCATTTAGATGATCTGAACGAGGCTGCTAAACTATTTATTCGTAAATATGCAAGAACGTCGTTACCTGGCTTTTTAACAATGATGGTACGTTATGGAATTAGCTTGGAAGGTCATATGCAAAATAGTGTTACGGTCTTTAGAGAAGGTGAGCTAGTACGCATTTTAGTGAGAGATTTTGGTGGAATTCGAATACTTCCGTCAAGAATGTGGAAACAAGGATTTGAAGCAGAATTTTATCCTGGTTCATCAATTGTTACTGATGAGGAAAGCCAGTTACATAATATCATATCGTATTCAGTTATGCAGAATCATTTTGCTGAGTTAATAACTTGTATAGTTCGTACATTAGAATTCGATGAAGTAGAGCTATGGGAAGAAATTGTTAACGTTAGTAGAGAGATATTCAAGGAATTAAAAAAGGACCCCTCGATTAATGTACAAGCAGCTTCGGATGAAAAAGCATTTTTTCAACCATTGATTAACCTAAAGGCTTTAGCAACGATGCGACTACAAGGAGATAGTACTGCTTATTCATTTATGAAAGTTCCAAATCCAATGAAGTACTGGAAAGGAGAAGTCGGAGAATGAGTACAAGTCTAACCAAAGTATTATTAGAAAAAGGTTTTTTATATGAATCATTTGAAAAACTACGTAACGGAGAACTTTTGGCAGATGAAGCAGAGAATCTTACTTTTTTAGTAGGTCATACGCCAAATCTAATTCCAAATTATATGGTAAACCTGGAAAAAGGAAGACGTGGTATTTTAAACCGACTCGTCGGTTCAATGTTAAGAGAAAACATACTTAATTTTTCTACAAACTCACATGATTTATATGTTATTGATTCGATCTATGCATTAAATGTACCAGCTATCACAAGCTTTTGGAGAATGGTTATTCAACAGGTACAATCTTATAACCTACAATCAGGCAAAGCTTATAAACTATATTCTCTTAATGAGCATGAATGTTTGGTTATTCCGGTAAGTCGTACTTATGCGTTTAATCGAATTGAGGTCGACGGTGAAATATTATTTGTTACTGAGAAGGAAGTAAGACCAATAAATCACTCGGTTGAACTGTTGGAAATTGTTCGTCACAAAAAAGAGTTCCAATACGAAGGTGAAAAGTTTGCTTGGGAGCAGCTTGCTAAGGAACTAATTAATGGGAGTGCAAATCTTGCATTATCCTATGCGTATTGGGATCAAAAGAAAAAAGAGCTTCAAAAGAGAGCTTCAGAATTTAAGATTACGAATGTTTTAGACTGGGTACTGTTACAGAAAAAATTAGATTCAGCATTTGACAGTAGCTTATTTTTTGAACAGCTTTCGGTTGAAGGGCATAATCTTCATCCAGGTACAAAGACGAAAGTCGATATGAAAGCTGAAGATGTTTTTCAATATGCACCTGAGTTTGGTGGAGTGGCTACAATTCAATTTGTCGGCATTTTAAAAGATCGTGTTGAATGGTGTGTGAAAGATGAATTTGAAGAGGATGCAAATAAACTACTATTTAAGGTTTACCCTGAATTAAGAAAAGTAGTTGAGCAACAATTTCAGCTACAAGGCCATCGTATAGAAGAATATGTCATCGTTCCAGTGCATCCATGGCAACTAGAAAACGCTATTCCTGTAGTTTATAAGCAAGAATTGAATGAACAGACTATTGTTCCAATCCGATCATTTCACGTTCCTTGTGGATCAACATCTTCTTTCCGAACTGTTGTACCACTTGGGAGCCAGGAGTGCATGAACTATGCAATTAAAGTTGCGGTTAATAGTCAAATGACCTCAACTGTTCGTACAATTTCTGCAAATACAACAAATAATTCTACAATTTTTACTAGATTAATAAAGTCCATTATGGAAAATGAACAAGTGTTAAGAAAACAGTTTGTACCAGTTTATGAGGTTGCTGGTTACAATTTCAAAAAAGAAAATGATAAGCAAAAAAATAGTAATTTATCTGCAGTATTACGCGAAAATATTGAGTCATTTACTTACAATGATGAAGTTGCAATTGTCGGAAGTTCACTATTTTCAGAATCACCAATTTCAGAAAAGACCATCGTCTCGGAATTAATTGACCAATATGCTAAAGCTACAAATGAATCCTCAATTAGACAGGCTGCTTATCAATTTGTTTCAGAATATGCAAATATTGCGTTACCTGGATTTTTGACACTATTAGTTAAATATGGCATCGGTTTAGAGGGACATTTGCAAAATAGTGTGATGGTATTTAAGAACGGTCAACCTGTCCGAGTGCTATTCCGTGATTGGGGTGGTCTACGAATTTATAAAGAAAGGCTTAAGAAAAACAATTTACATGTAGAGCTTTATCCCGGTTCGATAACGGCGACAGATGATTTGAAAGAAGTGCACAATAAATTGTTTTATACAGTATTTCAAAACCATTTAGGAGAGTTAATTTTACAAGTTTGTAAGGAGTTCGGTCTTAATGAGAGTTACCTTTGGCAAGAAATTCATCAAATCTGTAATCGAGTTTTTGACAAATTAAAGGCAGACCCGACGTTGACAGAAAATGTGGCATTTGACCGCGAAGCTCTTTATCAAATGAAGGTTGAGCACAAGGCACTTACAAAAATGCGACTAGATCCTACAAAGAAAGGATATTCTTACGCAATAGTACCAAATCCTCTTCATGAATTTAAGTAAAAGGGAACGAATTTAAAATGGCACAAATTGAAGTACAGAATAAAAAGAATTCGCGTTTTGCTTTTCAATCAAAATCCTTCAATACTTTTATGGCGGGAAGCTTAATTTCAAGAGTTGGAGATTGGATGGATTTAGTTGCATTAAATTGGGCTGTCTTGCAATTTACAAATTCTCCAATTCATTTAGGCATTATGAACGCTTGTAGATTAGTTCCAACATTTTTATTAAGTGTTCCAGCGGGAATCATGGCTGATAGGTTAGATCGTCGTAAATTGTTAATATGGCTTCAAGTAGGAATGATGCTGTTAACATTTGTGATAGGATTTCTTGTTGCAAAAGGTCCAGCATTTTGGCTGTTTGCACTAATTGTGACGATACGGTCGATGCTTGCAGCTATGGATCCACCAATTCGAAATGCGCTAATACCAAACCTTGTACCAGAAAGTTCAATGGCGAGCGCTCTTGCGGTTAATACAATGATTATTAATCTATCGCGAATTATTGGGCCTGCAATTGCTGGTATCTTGTTAGGAATTACAAATATAGCAAATTTATTTTATATAAATGCATGGGGTACATTTGCTGTCTTAATCTCTTTAGCTATTATTCGGGCAGACTACCAATCGATTAAATATAAAGATAAAGATAAAGATGCAAAAATAACAATAAAAGAAGCTGTCGATTTCGTAAAGAAGAAGCCATCAGTTCAGTCCTTGCTTATATTAGCAATTGTTCCAATGGTATTTGGTTTCCCATATACGACAATGACGCCACTGTTTGCTAAAGAGTTATTGCATCTCGGTCCTGAAGGATTTGGTGTTTTATTATCGATTTCTTCCATTGGTGCAATAATTGGGACAAGCTGGTTATCCGTTGGAAAAGAGATTATTGAAACGGGTAAATGGCTAATTTATTCAATTATTGGATTCGGTCTATCACTGCTATTATTTATTGGCACAAATAATTATCTAGTTGCAGGTTTGGCAATGTTCCTAGTTGGTTTAACGAGTCAAACATATAGAACGTTAAGTCGAATTACTCTACAAAAGCAAGTTCCAGATCATCTCCGGGGAAGAATTATGAGTATAGCTTTAATGGATCGAGGATTTATTCCACTAGGTGCACTATTAATTGGAGCAATGGCATCAAGTTTGGGAATTCTTTGGGCGGGAAGTGTAATGGGGCTTGGCTGCATCTTAACCACTTTAATGATTGTGTTGAAAAGAAGAGAAATCTTAAAAGTATAACTTTATTATTCTTAGGAGTGTATGAAAATGATCGCAAAAATTGTGCAAACACAAAGTCAGGAGCAAGATCGTCCATTTTGTGCATATCTATATGACCTAACAAAATTACGAAATCATGTAAATTCATTAATGACAACTCTTCCTTCAAGCTGTCGATTATTTTATGCAATAAAAGCAAATTCAGATGAAATGATTCTTAAAGCATTGGCACCAATTGTGAATGGTTTTGAAGTAGCCTCGTTAGGAGAAATTGAAAAGGTAAGAAATATTGATCGTACTATACCAATTCTATTTGGCGGCCCTGGTAAAACACATCATGAAATTGAAATGGCATTAGAGTATGGAGTAACCTTGCTTCATGTTGAAAGCTTACATGAAATAAAACTCGTTAATTATATAGCAATGCAAAAAAAAGTCTCCGTTTCAATATTATTACGAGTTAATTTACGTCACTCTGTACCGTCAGCTAAATTAAAAATGGCTGGAGTGCCAACACAATTTGGTATTGATGAGACAGAAATAGATATGGCAATTTCCTTAATAGAAGGATTACCCAACTTAGAATTACAAGGTTTCCATTTCCATGCCATGTCGAATAATACTGATTCAAAATCGCATGCTTCTTTTGTAGATCATTGCTATGAATTGACAAAAAAGTGGAGTAGCAAGTGGGAGTTAGACATTAAATACGTAAATGTTGGTGGAGGAATTGGTATTAATTACTTACAGTTAGATAAGCAATTTGATTGGGAAGATTTTACGGAACAATTGGAAAAAGTACTTGAAAAACATAATGACAAAAGTTGGAATACTTTATTTGAGTGCGGTCGGTATATTACTTCTTCCTGTGGCTATTACGCAGCGGAAGTTCTAGACATTAAACAAAATCACGGTGAGTATTTTTGTATTCTACGAGGTGGAAGTCATCATTTAAGACTTCCTGCAGCTTGGAAGCAAAGCCATCCATTTACCGTCATCCCAGTAGAAAAGTGGCCATATTCTTTTGAAAGACCTGAAGTTATCGATGAAAAGATTACAGTAGCAGGAGAACTTTGTACACCAAATGACGTATTAGCTAGAGAAGTCATCATTTCTAAATTACGGGTAGGAGACATTTTGTTATTTAGCTATGCGGGAGCGTATGGCTGGGCGATCTCACATCATAATTTTCTAAGTCATCCACATCCAGAACGAATTTATTTAGACCGTGATTCTTTAATTAAACAGTATGGCTTTGTAAATGAAGGAATGTCTTTTGAGGCGAAAACTTAAAAAATTGATTATCGACTGAACTGGGGAACTTTTCCTCAGTTTTTTTTATTTAGTCGAATGTTGATATACACATTAGAAATAATTAATAAAAATATAATTGACTATTACTTGAAATACCCTTATTATCAAGAGGTGATAATGATTATCATTTATATTTAAGGGGAAATTCAACGATGAAGCAGGCTCTTATTAAAATAACTTTAACAGCTTTACTATTATTAGTTTTACCGTTTAAAACCTTTGCTGCAAGCCCTGAAGAGGATTTAACACATGCAAATTCTTTTGTAGAAAGTGCAATTCAATCTGCACAAAAAGGAGATTTTAAATCTGCTGAGCAGGAATATAAAAAATTCAACGACGAGTGGCTTGATAAAGAGGATGGAATAAAAAATAAATCGATTGAAGCATATGGCAAAATCGAGGAAGCTATGGGAATGGTTCAGTATAACCTAGCACAAAAAACAGTGAATCAAAATGCACTAGTAACTGCACTTAAAGAATTAGAAGAGGTAAATGAAAAGTTTATTTCTCATCAGTTTGCTAGTTCAAAATTAAATTCAAAAAGTACAGGTAGTGTAGAAGATTTAATTGAAATATTAAACAAAGCATTAGCAGATTTAAAAGATAATAATGTATCAGAAGCAACTTCGGAGATTGATCAATTTAGAAAATCTTGGATCAATATTGAAGGTGTTGTATTAACACAATCTCAAACAGTTTACACGGATGCTGAAAGAGATATGGTTACGTCCTATGCAATGCTTACTGCTAAAACACCAGATGTAAAAGCGGCTACAAAAACAATTACTGATATGCGTGATTATTTATTACCGTTAGCATCTAAAACTAGTTATACAATGATTGATGCTATTACAATCTTACTTAGAGAAGGTTTAGAAGCATTACTAGTAGTAGTTGCATTACTAGGATTTATTAAAAAGTCTGGACAAGAAAAGAAAAGTAAGTGGATCTGGTTTGGCGTTGGTGCTGGATTAGGCGTCAGCATCATACTAGGTGTCATTGTAAATATTTTATTTTCAGCAGGTACTTTTGGAAGTAACAACTTCTTAATCGCTGGCTGGACTGGAGTATTTGCTGCTGTCATGCTTTTATATATGAGTTATTGGTTACATAGCAAATCTAATACAAAGCAATGGCAACAGTATATTAAAACTAAGAGTGATCGAGCATTAAATACTGGTAGCTTATTATCGTTATCAATTCTTGCGTTTTTAGCAGTTTTTCGTGAAGGAACTGAAACTGTATTATTCTTTATTGGAATGGCATCATCAATTAAACTGTCTTCATTATTAATAGGAATTGGTTTAGGCTTCGCAATTTTAGCAATACTAAGCTTCTTAATCTTAAAGGTTGGACTGAAAATTCCAATGAGACCGTTTTTCCTTGTCTCAAGTATATTAATGTTCTATTTATGCTTTAAATTTGCCGGCATGGGTATTCATGGTTTACAACTTTCTGGATTACTTCCAGCGACCCAAGCTCCTATTCCAACAATTGATTTCTTTGCGATCTATTCAACTTGGGAGAGCTTTATACCTCAAATGATCTTGTTATTAATAGCTTGTATTGCCGTAATATATAATAGATTCTCAAATAAAAACAATAAAAAAAGTAGTAAAAACTCAGGGGGAACTAAAAATGTTATCTAATAAAAAACTAGTCGCAGCAATGGCATTAGGACTATCTTTAACTTTATCTGCATGTGGAACGAAAACAGACGATGCAATTAAAACTGGTTCTGATGATATGATCAAAACGATTTCAGAATTAAAAACACAAATTTCAAATAATGATGAAGCAAAGGCAAAAGATAGCGGAGAAGCCCTTGAAAAATCATGGGAAAAATTCGAAGACTCAGTAAAAGATAAAGACAAATCACTTTATGAAAAAGTAGAAACGCCACTTCATATTATTGAAGCAGGAGTAAAGGTATCTCCATTGAATGCAGATACACTTAACCAAGCTGGTGACGAATTAGAAAGCGTATTAAAAGAAGTTAAAGACTTAAAATAATAAATAATTAATTAATCATTGTTTTCAAAAAAGCCTACATAGAATTTTCTTTGTGGGTTTTTTCTTGTTTTTTTTGCTCTGTTTTGGAAATTTTTTCTTAGGTAAACCTTTTCATAAAAGCAGGTAGACAATTAACTAGTATTGACTTAAGATAAAGATATTGATAAAGATTATCATTATTGATTGTTTATATATAATAAGTTTTGATCCGGGGGAATCACTTATGTTACTTTCAGAATTAAAAAAAGGCGAAAAAGCAAAAATAACAGATTTGTCATCACTAGCTGATGCAGTGAAGAGACGTCTTTTAGATTTAGGGATAAGTGAAGGGTCTATGGTCTGCCTACAATGTACAATGCCATTTAAGGGACCTTGTATGATAGAAAATTGTGGACAATCACTTGGTATTCGATTTCTAGATGCATCGGGGATAAAGGTAGAAAAAATATGTTAAATATAGCGCTTATTGGAAATCCAAATACAGGAAAAACTTCTCTATTTAATAATTTAACAGGTACATACCAATACGTAGGAAATTGGAGTGGGGTTACCGTTGAAAAAAAGGTAGGGACTATTAAAAATAAACTTGGAAATCTAATTGATTTACCAGGTATCTATTCTCTAAGCCCTCTTTCAAAAGATGAGGCCGTTGTTTCACATTTTTTTGTAAATGAGACATTTGATGGAATGATTAATATTGTTGACGCTGCTCAATTAGAGAGAAATTTAATGCTCACACTTCAACTTCTAGAGTTTAATAAATCAATGATTATTGGTCTAAATATGGTTGATGTTGCTAAAAGGAGAGGAATTTCAGTTGATCCTTCTAGTATCTCAAAGATATTACAAGTACCAGTTATTCCAATTGATGCTAGATCGGGTAAGGGAACAAACGAGGTAAATGAATTATTAGAGACAATTCCTCAATCTGAAGTTGAGTTTGAAATTGATTATGGATTAATTATTGAAGAAGGTATTAAAAATATTATGACTCTATTACCTTCAACTTTATCTATTCCTAAAAGATGGACTGCAATACAAATCTTAGAGGGCAATAAAGAGGTAATAGAATTTATAGCTTCATCCTACGATTTTAGTAAAATTGACCAAGTAACTAAAACAACAGAGGAACAATTAAACAGTGAACAAGGTGTCTCACCTTCAAAATGGATTTATTCTGTAAGAAAAGAAGTCATTTCAAATTTAATTGGAAGATCCGTGGAGAAAGAATCTAATGAAGCAGTTACGTTAACTGATCGAATTGATCGATTTGTGACACACCCAATTTTGGGTATTCCTATTTTCCTAGTGACAATGTTTTTAATGTTTAAGCTTACTTTTGATTGGTTGGGCTTACCCTTATCTGACGCATTAGATGGGTTTTTATCTGGACCTATAACAGACTGGCTAACAAACGGCTTAAATGCAATACATGCATCTGGTTTTATAAAAGCAGTTGTTCTTGATGGTATTGTTGCCGGTGTTGGTGGAGTTTTAGTCTTTGTTCCACAAATTTTTATTTTGTTTTTACTAATATCATTCCTTGAAGATTTTGGATATATGTCGCGAGCGGCTTTAGTAATGGATCGTTCGATGGAAATGGTTGGTATAACCGGAAAGGCATTTATTCCAATGATTATTGGATTTGGATGTAATGTACCTGGAGTTATGGCAGCTAGAACGATTGAACAGCCTAGAGAGAGACTACTCACGATTTTGTTAACACCATTAATGTCTTGTTCGGCGCGTTTGCCGGTATATGCACTATTCGTTGGCGCTTTTTTTGCGAAAAATCAAGCAATAGTTGTTTTTTCACTGTATATACTCGGAATAGTAGTTGCATTAATACTAGCTAAGGTTTTTTCATCTACTATATTAAAAGGTGAGTTTTCATTATTTGTTGTAGAACTCCCACCATACCGTATGCCACAAGGTAAAGCTTTGTTTAGAAGCACATGGGATAAAGGTAAAGGATTTATTCGAAAAGCAGGTACGTTTATTTTTGGTGGTTCTGTAGTAATCTGGTTATTATCTTATATGGGACCAAGTGGTTTAGGTGTTTCAATGGATGATAGCTTTTTAGCAATGATTGGCGGAATACTTACACCAATACTTGCACCGTTAGGGTTCGGGACATGGCAAGCAGGTGCTTCTTTACTAACAGGATTTTTGGCTAAAGAGGTTGTTGTATCTGCCATGAATATTATCTATCACGTGCCAAATGCAAATTCTTTACAAGGAATATTGTCGACACAGTTTTCTGCACTTTCTGCATTTAGCTTTATGGTATTTGTCTTATTGTATGTACCATGTCTTGCAACTGTTGCGACAATTCGTAAAGAAACAGGTTCAGCTAAATGGACGTATTTCTCAGTTGGATATGCACTAGTTATTGCGTATATCTTAGCGCTAATTATCTATCAGGTTGGAAGTCTATTAGGCTACTAAAGAAAGGGGTATCTACTTATGATTGTCAATATTATAATAGGAGCTCTTATTTTTGGATATGCAGGTTGGACACTTTTACGATATATAAAGAAAACAAAAAAAGGTAAATGTGGTTCTTGTTCAATCGCAAAAACTTGTAGTTCAAATTGTGATACAAATTATTCAAAATAGAAGTATAACGTAAACTAAAAAGATAAAATTTAAAGTAATCTGTCTAAATACTTGAATAAAGTAGAAGGATTAATTAAGATGATAAAGTAATTAACTTTAATAATTGAATAGTACTAGGGGTGCCGTAAATGTTCGGCTGAGATTAAGACACATAAGTCTTTGACCCTTTAACCTGATCTGGATAATGCCAGCGTAGGAAAGTGAACGGTAGAATACATATTTTGTATTCATAACATTGATTTGTTCGAGCACAAGTCCTTATGGGATTTGTGCTTTTTTGTATTTAAAATCAAGTTTCATCTTCTATCTGTAAGATCAAAGAGTTCTATTCATGAAATAGGGGGAAGAGAATTGAAGAAAGTATTAACGATAGCAGGCTCTGATTCAAGTGGTGGTGCAGGTATTCAAGCTGATTTAAAGACATTTTCAGCTCATCGTGTTTTTGGAATGAGTGTAATTACAGCAGTAACTGCTCAAAATACGCAAGGAGTGTTTGCAGTACAAGATATGACACCAGAGATTATTGCTAGTCAGTTAGATGCGATTTTCACTGATATTGAAGTAGATGCTGTAAAAATTGGAATGGTATCTCAAATAGAGACGATTAAAGTCATTGCTGAGAAATTAAAGCAATATAAACCAAAGCAAGTCGTGGTTGATCCAGTTATGGTTTCAAAAAGCGGATTTGACTTATTAAGTCCTGATGCAAAGGAAGCTTTAATTAAAGAATTGATTCCGTTAGCAACGGTTATTACGCCAAATCTTCCTGAAGCAGAAGTTATTACTGGAAGAAAAATTACAACCATTGAAGAGATGAAAGAAGCTGCTGCTCAAATTCATTCATTAGGTGCTAAAAACGTCCTTGTAAAGGGTGGTCATCTAGAAGGCGAAGCTACTGATATTTGTTTTAATGGTGAGGAGTTTACAAGCTTTAATAGCGCTAGAATTAATACAATTAATACTCACGGTACAGGTTGTACTTTATCTTCAGCTATTACATCTAATTTAGCAAATGAACTTGAATTAAATGAGGCAATTAGAGAGGCGAAAAACTATATAACATTAGCAATCCAACATTCTTTTTCGATCGGAAAAGGTGTAGGTCCTGTACATCATTTCTACTCATTGTATGAAAAGGCAGGAGTACAACATGTCTAATCAAAATGCAAAAATGACGAAGTGGAACTTTACAACACTTTGGTTTGGAGCGGCAGTTTCTGTAGCAGAAATTATGACGGGTGCCCTAGTAGCACCACTAGGTTTTAAGAAAGGTTTGACGGCCATTTTAGTAGGGCATTTACTTGGAACATTATTACTTATCTTAGGTGGGGCCATTGGTTCTCAGCAAAGATTATCGGCCATGGAATCTACAAAAATTTCATTTGGTAGTTATGGTAGCTATTTGTTTTCGCTTTTAAATGTTTTACAGTTACTAGGCTGGACAGCAATTATGATTTTAACAGGAGCTCGCTCAATCAATTTAGTTACAATAAAAGATTACGGGTTTGACCACCTATGGGTTTGGTGTTTAGTAATCGGTGTATTAATAGCAATCTGGTTGTACTTTGGACAAAATGCATCAAAAAAACTAAATAGTTTAGCTGTTTGTTTATTGTTTGTTTTAACAATTGTACTTTGTTTTGTCATTTTTAAAAGCGATAAAATCTTAACACAACCAAGCACTTCTGGATTATCTTTTGGTGAAGCCGTTGAATTATCAGTGATTATGCCATTATCGTGGATTCCATTAATTAGTGATTATACTCGATTTGCAAAGACAACAAAGGATGGTGCAATCGGTAGTTTTATAGGCTATATGTTTGGTAGCTCTTGGATGTATATTATTGGACTTGGCGCAGCATTAGCATTTAATCAAGTAGACCCGGTTGCTGTTTTAATGAGTGCAAATCTAGGATTATTTGCAGTTGGTATTGTCGTCTTAGCAACTGTTACAACGACTTTCATGGATGCTTACTCTGCAGGAATATCAGTTACAACCATTTTTCCAAAGTTAAATGGAAAACATATCGCCCTTATCGTTACAGCTATTGGAACGTTATTGGCCGTTATTTTCCCTATTGAGAAGTATGAAGGATTTTTATATACAATTGGTTCATTTTTTGCGCCGTTATATGCAATTTTATTAACGGACTATTTTATTCTAAAAAGAACAAGTATAAGTAAATCGTTGAAGATTGATTGGATCGCGTTTATTACATGGATTTTAGGCGTTTTTATTTATCGTAAATTCGTACAATTAGACTTCTTCCTTGGAGCTACTGTTCCAAGTATGATTTTAATTTGTGTCATTTATATTGTTGTTCAATTTGTTATTAATAAGCTTGTTCGAAAGCAAATCGGGGGAGAAAAAAATGTTAACTATGAATGAAATGAGTCAAATTCTTGAAAGCGTAAAAGAGAAAAAGCCTTTAGTTCACCACATTACAAATTATGTAACTGTAAATGACTGTGCAAATATGGTGTTAGCTCTAGGTGGATCACCAGTTATGGCAGATGATTTAGCCGAAGTAGAAGAAATGGTATCTTTTGCATCAGCTCTTGTTATTAATATTGGAACATTAAATGAAAGAACAATTCAATCAATGATTAAAGCTGGTAAAAAAGCTAATCAATTAGGCGTACCAGTTATATTAGATCCCGTTGGAGTAGGGGCAACAACTCTACGTACAGAAACGACTGCTAAATTATTGAAAGAAGTACGTTTTGCCGTAGTTCGTGGAAATATGTCAGAAATTAAAATGATTGCTGGCTTAAATGTACAAATTAAAGGTGTTGATTCTGTAGCTGGTGAAGAAGACGGTGTTGAAATAGCAAAATCTCTTTCAGCGAAATTAGGCTCAGTAGTTGCAATTACAGGTGCGGTAGATATTATTGCAGAACAAGACCGAGTATGTACCATTTCAAATGGAGATAAAATGCTAGCTGATGTAACTGGAACTGGATGTATGAGTACATCATTAATCGGAACTTATGCTGGTGCAACGAATGATTATTTCCTTGCTGCAGTTTCAGGAATTACTACAATGGGACTATGTGGAGAGCTCGCTAAAGCTCGACTAACTGAAGGGCAAGGAATCGGTACATTTAAAGTAAACTTATTTGATGAGGTATCTAAAGCTTCTGTTGATACACTTCTAACAGGAGGAAAAATCGAATGGCTATAACAAAAAGTAAAATAGATTATAAGCTTTATTTAGTAACGGATCGAGATGTATTAGGATCAAGGGATTTAGTTCAATCTGTTGAGGAAGCAATTAAAGGTGGAACAACAATCGTACAAATAAGAGAAAAAAATTGTAGTAGTCTAGATTTTTACAAAATCGCTATGCAAGTAAAAGAAGTAACTTCAAAATATAATGTACCATTGATTATTAATGACCGTTTAGATATCGCTTTGGCGATAAAGGCTGATGGATTGCATATCGGTCAAGAAGACTTACCTTTAACTGTGGCTAGAAAGATTGTTGGAGAAGATATGATTATTGGTGTATCTGCATCAACATTAGAAGAAGCAATGATTGCACAGGAACAAGGTGCGGATTATGTTGGAATTGGTTCAGTGTATCCGACGAGTACAAAACTAGATGCAAAATATTTAGCGCCAGATGAGTTGCGAAGAATACGTGAGGCAGTAAAAATTCCAATCGTGGGGATCGGCGGTATTAATGAAAAAAATGTTTCAGAATTAATGGAAACAAATATTGATGGTGTTGCAATTGTTTCTGCAATTTTAGGGAAAGAAGATATTAGATCGGCGGCTGAACATTTGAGTATGCTGGTTAATAAATAATAAATTACTGGGGTTGTCTATTACATCGTTATTTGATGGATAGGCGCCCTTTTTATTTATCCATATTTATAAAAATTAAATGTGTCCATAGCCTATTTTCAAAAAAAGACTTATTTTCATTAACATACCGACAGTCGGTACATAATATAATTTTATAGAAACACAAACCGTCAGTCGGTCTTTAAATTCAGATAGCTCATTTAGAATGGAGGTATCGAAGTTTGCTATTACGTAGGTATTTGTCACCTTTATATTTGTCACTCCTCTAATCTCACTCAAACAAACTCTCTATTTAAAAAATAAATCAAAGGGATGATTATATGTCTAAAAGTATGTATGTCATTTTCACATTAGTAATTAACGGTATTTTACCTTGGGTTATTTATGTAGTGTTATCAGACTATATGAGCAGTCTTTTAGCTCTCTCGATCGCAATGCTACTTCCATTAGTAGATAATGCAGTTCATCTGTGGAAGTATAAGAAACTTGATGTTTTTGGTGGATTAATGCTTTTTACCATTGTTCTGACACTTTTATTAGTTTTCCTAGGTGGTAGTGAAAAGATTTTACTTGTAAGAGAATCATTAATAACTGCTTCAGTCGGAATAATCTTTTTAGTTTCGCTCTTATTTAAACGCCCTTTAATATTCTACTTAGGAATGCGATTTATTCAAAACAATCGTTTCGCAGAAAACTGGAGTATAAGATATTTTCGTTTTGTTATGCGATTAATGACTTTTGTCTGGGGAATTATGCTACTAGCAGAAGCAATCGTTCGGGTAATTATGGTTTATAATCTATCAACTGAAAGATATCTATTTTTCTCAAATTATGTTCTTTATGGATTTATTGGTGCTGCAATTTTATGGACTATTATTTATCGAAGAAAGTCAGCAACAAGGCTTCAAGAAATTAAATCACAGTTAACAAAGTAATCTATAAAAGGAGTGCAGTAGAGATGGAAATTATTCCTATTCAAAAGGCACATCAAAAAAGTGTCTTAAGCCTTTATAAAACTGTCACGAAGCATTTGCTTAGTATGAATAATGATCAGTGGAATTTACTTTATCCGAATGTTTTCGTTATTCAAAGTGATTTAAGTAATCATAATTTATACGGTATAGTAGAAAATCACGTCATTATTGGAGCTGTAGTACTCGACGAAAACCAGAGTGAAAAGTATAAACAAATAGATTGGAATGACAAAAATGGAAACCCTGTCTGTATACACAGACTTGCTGTAAGTCCCCATTACCAAGGAAGAGGAATTGGAAAATTACTATTAAATTATGTGGAACATTTGGCAATACAAAGAGGCTATACAAGCATTAGATTAGATGTTTATTCTGCTAATGAAGGGGCAGTAGGGATGTATACCAAATATGGTTACGTCAAAAAGGGAGAAATCGAATTTCCTTTACGAAAATACCCCTACTACTGTATGGAAAAGCAATTAAATAGATAACAACGGATTTACCACAGGAGGTAAACATGAAAGAAAATCCACAGCTAAATTCAAGTTTTCAATTGATATTATCGGCTACAGAACAGCTCATCGAGGAAAAAGGCTGTAGACAAACAACGATGCAAGATATTATTGGTCGAACAGGACTTTCTAAAGGGGCCATTTATCATTATGTTACTGGAAAAGATGAACTGTTTGGATTGATATTGAAAGCCCGTACTGAACAAATAAATACAAAGTTTTTTGAAATTGTTTCGAAAGAAGAAACAGTAGGGATTAATGACCCACTCAATGTAATTGCAAACGGCGTAGCGAAACATTCGACAGAGCAAGATGTAACGAATAAAATTTTCATTTACTTACTAGGTCGCATGGATAATCAGAAGGTTGAAGAAATCTTAAAAGATGTATATTCACATAGTTTAGCGATATCAACAAAATGGATCGAAGTGGGGCAAGAGGAAGGTGCAATTCCTTTAGTAGTTGATGCAGAAAAAATGGCTTCTATATTTCTGACATTTATGTATGGTTTGCGTGTTCAAAATACTGTAAATAAGGACAGTTCTAATCTAAATATGGGGGATATATTTCAAGTTATGTTCCGTTCTTTGCAGTAGCCAATAATGTAAATAGTGTCCTAAATTATTGGGTTTAAGCTAGAATTAAAAAAGGGACCAACGTAGGCCCTTTTGTTTTTCATTATTTACTTAACATCATGAAACCATAGGAGTAAATAGATTTTCCTCTCTTTTGCACTTGGTTCATAACCTCATTTATACCAGTGATTTCTTGTTGGGATTCTTGTTTCCCTGTTAGAAGACTGTATACATCTATTGTGTACTTTTCGCTTTTTGGATTAAATCTAAAATAATAAACATGATCATCTTGGAAGTAAACTTGCTCGTTATAACCAACTTTAGTTTTATCAGCATCAACAAATGAGAATTTTTTTTGAATTTGTTCTGTTTTTGTATTAAATGTATAAACATCACCTAGACCATCAACGAAATATAACTCATCCTTGTAGAGGTATGCAGATTGCCTAACATTAAATACGATCGTTTCAATTATGTCGTCCACTCCCGCATAATGTACAAGTGGAAAGATATCTTGTTTTTTTGTTTGTTTATGTACCCTTATTAAAAGGTCGTCTTTATTATGGTCATCTGTTGTAGCTCCCATAATAAAATAAAAATAATTTTGATCAGCTAACACTTCCGATTCTGCAGCTACTTCATTAGGAGTTTCAATCTTAGCTAGATCCTTTACATCAAATTTATTATCGAGGATTACTTCTTTTAACACAAACACTTTTGGCTTAGTTTGATCGTTCGCCAAAACGTATACATTGTCTCCTACAACGCCAGAAGACACAAGGTAATTAGGTATGGTACCTGTTTTAAATCCATTTTCATTTCCATAGCGAACATCAGAATCATATCCGCCTTTTTTATTAAATCCCGTATTATAAATGCTAAAGAATAAATCTTTACCTGGTAAATAACCGGAGCGCTCTCCCGTATACTGACTTTTCTTTAAATGAAAATCCTCATACTTCCCACCTAAAAGTTGTATTCGATTTTTATCCTCTATAAAGACTTGATTCGTACTTTTAGTGATATTCCCTAACTCTAAACCTTCCATTTTAATACTGTTCGCTTGCCCTTTCTCATCAACGAACATCGCATAACTCATACCATCATCATTTGAATCTTGATCAGCAGTAGTTGAAAAGTAAATTACAGCTCGTTTATCTTTTAAGAAATCAACATTTGTCATTTCATCTTCTTTTACTGAAACCTTTTCACTTGGGTCCCATGCGTACACATAAAAACTATATCCTCCACTTAAAATGAGTGCCACTATTAGGGTTGATAGTATAATTTTTAATTTCATAATTCCTCCAACAGATATTAGTAATAAATGGGAATAGCGAATATGTTAAATATTCGCTATTCCCATACTTACACCTTTTTATCCTATGTATAATATCTTATAATGTTTTAACTTTAGTAGTATCCTTTGCATCACGTACATCTCTCGGATATACTCCAAGTCCTTTATCTACGTCAAGGTCTAAACCTGCTTTTTCTTTAAAAGCAGACCAAACTAATTTAGAGCAGTTTTTTGCTCCACTAGTGCTTGTTTGACGGTTTGTAGCAAAATTGTAAGAATAATCTTCTCCTAATTCACCGTATGCCCAGTTAGCTGCAGCATCTCTTTTAGCCTGTGTAGTATTAACTGACTTAATAACAGCTCCTGTATCTACCTTTCTAGAACTAGATGAAATCGTACGTACTCCTTTGTCTGGAATAGACTCTACAATTGTAGTAGTTGTATAGTACATTCCAACATGACCATGATTTAAGTATGCCGTTTGTGAATCTGTATAATAGAAATTTCCTTTAGTACTTGAGCCAATTATAACCGTACCACCGGAACCTCCTAGTGGTTTAATAACATTTGATCGCTCCTTACTAGCTTTTGCTTTATCAGCGGATAATTCTTTTTTCATTTGTGCTAGTACATCGTCTACTGACATATGTTGAGTTCTAGCAACCTCTTTTGCATCTTTCAAAATTTGAGTAGTAGTTAAGCCTTTTTCAAATTTAGAAACTTCTGAAACTAAAGCATCTGTTTTTGAAAGTTTTATTGCTGCTGCAAAAGTAGGATTTTGAACACCTAAAGCTAGTAACGCTCCAATTGAAATTCCTAAAACATTCTTCATTTTCATTCTATCACCTCGTAGATGTTGTTTCTTAATTAAGAACAAGGGGTCATTCTCATTAAGAACATTTTCTATTATAATTAGTATTTTTTAATAAAACTACCATTTTATTCTAATAAAGTAATATTTTACCATTTTTAATTTTCGCTATTATGTATTAAGAATTGGTTAAAAAGTAGTAGTAAATGAAAGATACTTTTCATTTATAGTAAAAATAAACCGTTTTTAATAGATTCGTATCAGTTTTTTTAATTGATTTAAACAATATTAGAGCAACTTGCTATTTTTCCATTTGAAAAATCAACAGTTGTGCCATTTTTAGTGTGTAATACCTTAACTGGTATGGGTAACTTTTCATCTTAATTGCAGTTTTAACGAATTTAATTGTAGTTTTGGTGTGTTTAATTGCAGATATCGTTATTTTAATTGCAGATTTGACATTTTTATTTGCAGCTCTCCTTTTATTTGCACTGATGAACTGCTTATTTGCAGCTCTCTGAGATTTATTTGCACTAACTGTCTTCTTATTTGCACTCCCCCAAGACTTATTCACAGCCCACCGTTCAACAGAAATTCAGACTACATCCCCACAATCCTCCCACTTTTCCTAACATTTCCTTTCTTGTCTCAATTTGTCGAACATAGATTAAAGGAAAATGGTAGAAAATATCGAATATTATCAATTGTAAGACTAAAATATTTATTTCTTATACACGAAATATGAGACTCCACTGCTATGTGCTGCAGTTGGAGACATTCTTACGTTTTTTAAAACGTACCTAAATATTAAAAGGAGAGTGACTAACACATGGATTTTTTATTATCTAAAGAACAGCAAATGATTCAAGAAATGGTACGAGATTTCGCAGCGAAGGAAATTGAGCCTTTTGCAGAGGAACTTGATCGTGATAGCAAATTCCCAATTGAAACGTTCAAAAAAATGGGTGAATTAGGTTTATTAGGAATTCCGTTCCCTGAAGAGTATGGCGGTAGCGGTGGCGATACAATTAGTTATGCGTTAGCTGTAGAGGAAATAGGACGTGCATGTGGAGGAACAGGTTTAAGTTTTGCTGCAACTTGTTCATTAGGTGCTTCTCCAATTTACTATTTTGGTACAGAGGAACAAAAGCAAAAATACTTAGTTCCAATGGCACAAGGAAAAACGCTTGGAGCTTTCGGTTTAACTGAGCCAAATGCGGGTTCTGATGCTGGTGGGACACAAACAAAAGCAGTATTAGACGGTGATGAGTATGTGATTACTGGTGAAAAATGCTGGATTACAAATGCTCAGTATTCTAACACAATTATCGTAACTGCTTATACTTCTATTGATGAAAAAGGAAAGAAAAATATTTGTGCGTTTATCGTACCAACTGATTCAGAAGGATTAACAATTACAGATCCTTACGACAAGATGGGTGTTCGTGCTTCAAATACGACACAAATTGTATTAGATGGCGTACGTGTTCCAAAAGAAAATATTCTTGGCAATCCTGATAAAGGTTTTGGCCAATTCTTATATACATTAGATGGTGGTAGAATTTCAATTGCAGCACTTGCTGTAGGAATTGCACAAAAGGCTTTTGATAAAGCATTAGTATATGCAAAAGAACGTAAACAATTTAAACAACCTTTATCTAGTTTCCAAGCTATTCAATTTAAATTAGCTGATATGGCTATGGGAATTGAGTTAGCAAGAAATATGGTACACAAAGCTGCATGGTTAAAAGACAATGGAAAACCGTTTACGAAAGAAGCGGCATTCGCTAAGTTATACGCATCTGAAATCGCTTCCAAAATTGCGAATGAATCATTACAAATTCATGGTGGATATGGCTACATGAAAGAGTATGGCATTGAACGTTTAGTGCGTGATGCTAAGTTACTTGAAATTGGTGAAGGTACATCAGAAATTCAACGTATGGTAATTGCACGTCAATTAGGATGCCGATAAGGAGAGAGAATATGATCAAAATACTTATTGCAAACCGCGGGGAAATCGCATGTAGAATTATCGAAACATGTAAAAAGCTTCGTTATCAAACTGTGGCAGTTTACTCAGATGCTGATAAAGAAAGTTTGCATGTTAAGTTAAGTGATGAAGCTTTTTCTTTAAAAGGGAATCATACAAAAGATACGTATTTAAACGCTGATTTAATTATAAAAATTGCAAAAGAAAATAATGTAACAGCCATTCATCCAGGATATGGCTTCTTATCAGAAAATAGTGATTTTGCTAGAAAATGTAAAGAAGCGGGCATTTTATTTGTTGGTCCTAAGCCAGAGCATCTAGAGATGATGGGCGAAAAAATTAGAGCTAGACAAATAATGGAACAATTAAACATTCCATTAATTAAAGGAAATTCTCACCCAATTCAATCAGTTGAAGAAGCAAGAGAAATAGCAGAACAAATTGGCTATCCTGTTATGTTAAAAGCTTCTAGTGGTGGCGGCGGAATTGGTATGAAGTTAATCGAAAACGAAGCACAGCTAGAAAAAGAATTTTTAACAACACAAACGAGAGCTCTCCAATTTTTTGCAAATGATGATGTATTCATTGAAAAAGCGATTATTAAACCGAGACATATTGAAGCACAAATCGCTGCTGATACTCATGGCAACGCTGTTTTCTTATTTGAAAGAGATTGTTCAATTCAAAGAAGAAACCAAAAAGTTGTTGAGGAAGCACCATCACCATTCCTTTCTCCACAAGGTAGAAAGAAACTTGAAGAATATGCCCTCACAATTGCTAATCAAATGAAATATGTAAACGTGGGAACAATTGAATTTTTAGTTGATGAAAAAGAAAATATTTACTTCTTAGAAATGAATACTAGATTACAAGTTGAGCACGGTGTAACAGAAGGAATTACAGGAATTGATCTAGTTGAATGGCAGTTCCGTATCACATTTGGTGAAACACTTCCAATTCGCCCAACTCATGTAGAAATGAATGGTCACTCTATCGAAGTAAGAGTGTATGCTGAGGATCCTAAAACTTTCTTCCCATCGCCAGGAACAGTTCATCACTGTAACTTCCCAGAGGAGATTGGTGTACGTATTGATACACATCTTTATGATGGATGGGTTGTATCACCATTTTATGATCCACTATTAGCGAAAGTAATTGTTACGGCTAATACAAGAAAAGAAGCAGTAGTTCAACTGCACAATTATCTTAAAAAGGTAGAAATTGAAGGTATTAAAACAAATCTGCCGTTTTTGATTGATATTCTTTCAACGAATGCATTCCAAGAAGGCGACTATACAACAAGTTTTATTAGCGAATATCAAAAAGTGAAATGAGGTAATTAAAAATGGAAAACTTAACTGCAATGATGGCTGGAAGCGTATGGAAATGTCTTGTATCTGTAGGAGACGAAATTAGTAGTGATCAAGATTATGTAATCTTAGAATCTATGAAAATGGAAATTCCGCATGCTGCTCCTTATAAATGTAAAGTCGTAAATGTGTTCGTTAACGAAGGCGATTTTGTAAACGAGGGCGACTCTTTAATTCAAGTTGAAAAACTAGGTTAGGAGTTATTAGTGATGAAGCTACCTCAATCGGCTTTTATAAGAGAAGTAGGTCCACGTGATGGTTTGCAAAATGAAAAACAGTTTGTTTCCACTGAAAAGAAGCTTGAGTGGATCAATTTATTAGTAGAGAGTGGTTTGTCTTATATAGAAGTTTCATCGTTTGTGAGACCAGACTGGATTCCTCAATTAAGTGACTCGGTAGATCTATTTACGAGACTTAAGAAAAAAGATGGGGTTACTTATGCAGCTCTTGTTCCTAATAAAAGAGGGTTAATGAGTGCATTTGAAGTAGATGCAGATGAAATTAATTTTTTTGTTTCTGCTAGCGAAACACATAATTTAAAAAATAAAAACGCGAGTACCGAGCATTCAATGAGCGATATTCGCTCAATGATTACAGAATGTAAAAATAATAAAAAGACTACTAGAGCATATATTTCAACTGTATTTGGTTGCCCATATGAGGGTGCTGTAGACCAAATGAAGGTGATCAATCTGGCAAACCAATTACTAGATTGTGGAGTAGATGAAATTTCCTTAGGCGATACAATTGGAATTGCTAATCCGCTTCAGGTAAATCAATTTTTAGAAAATCTAGTTAAAGAAGTACCAGTTAATCGAATTGCAATGCATTTCCATGATACATATGGTCGTGCTATTGCAAACCTATATACTTCTTTACTATTTGGAATTGAAAAATTTGATTCATCAAATGGTGGACTAGGTGGTTGTCCATATGCACCAGGAGCTAGTGGTAATGTAGCTACGGAAGATGTTGTTTCATTACTTCATAATTTAGGTATTACAACTAATGTGGATGAAAAGAAACTTCATCAAGCTACTTCATATATCTCTGAACAAATGAACTTAAAACCAGTTAGTAAGCTATTTTCCGTATGGAATGGTTCAAAGGAGAGTATTTAAATGGAATCAAGTTTATTAGTAAGTGATATCGGTCATATTAGAATTCTTACTTTAAATCGTACAAATGCAGCTAATTCATTATCACGTGAGTTACTAGATGCTCTTCATGGACAAATGGATGAGTTAAAGAAATCTTCTGTGCGTGCTGTCATATTTACTGGTAGTGGATCATCTTACTTCTGCAGTGGTGCTGATTTAAAAGAAAGAAGAGGCATGACTGAGAGTGAGGCTCGAGAAACTGTAGAAAAAATCGGGACACTTTTTGAAAAAGTGGAAAGATTACCTATGCCAACAATAGCAGCAATCAATGGAGTTGCCCTAGGTGGAGGACTTGAACTTGCTTTAGCGTGTGATTTAAGAATTGCTCATAAAGAAGCAATTGTCGGTTTACCGGAGACATCTTTAGCGATTATTCCGGGTGCTGGTGGTACACAAAGACTTCCACGTTTAATTGGACTTGGGAGAGCGAAAGAACTAATCTTTACTGGCAAACGTTTAAATGCACATGAGGCTGAAGGCTACGGCATTCTAGAACATGTTGTTGAAATAGATGAATTACAAAATAAGGCGCTTGAAATATGCGAAACAATCGCAAGTAAAGGTCCTCTTGCAATCCGTGCAGCAAAAAAGGCAATTCAACGCGGTTTCGATCTTCCATTAGATTTAGGACTAAGATTAGAAACTTATGAATATGAAACTTTACTGCATACAAACGACCGTATGGAAGGTTTAGTAGCATTTCAAGAAAAGCGTAAGCCGCAATATAAAGGAGAGTAATTGCATGTCAAACGAAGCAACATATCAAGCTCGAAAAGAACAAATACTTTCTGGTGGGAAAGAAAAATATCATGAGAGCAATGCCAAAATTGGTAAGCTCTTTGCAAGAGAAAGAATTAATCAACTTTTAGATAAAGATAGTTTCGTGGAAGATGGTTTCTTTGCGAACTGTATGAATGACGAATTTCCAGCAGATGGCATCGTAACAGGTATTGGTAAAATTGATGGCCGTACTGTATGTGTAATGGCGAATGATTCAACTGTAAAAGCAGGTTCATGGGGCGAAAAAACAGTAGAAAAAATCATCCGCATTCAAGAAACATGTTTAAAAATGCTAGTACCACTAATTTATTTAGTGGATTCTGCAGGAGCACGTATTACGGATCAAGTATTCATGTTCCCTGGTAGACGTGGTGCTGGACGTATATTCCACAACCAAATTAAGCTATCAGGTCAAGTACCTCAAATCTGCTTATTATTTGGACCTTCTGCTGCAGGGGGAGCTTATATTCCTGCATTCTGTGATTCAGTATTTATGGTTGAAGGTAATTCTTCAATGTACTTAGGATCACCTCGTATGGCTGAAATGGTAATTGGTGAAAAAGTTACACTCGAAGAAATGGGTGGAGCTAGAATGCACTGTTCAGTTTCAGGCTGCGGAGATGTATTGTGTGAGTCAGAAGAAGAAGCAATTGCGAAGTTAAAAGATTATTTATCTTACTTACCAACTAATTTCAAGCAAGGGGCTCCTATTGTTGAGGCTAAAAATCCTGTTCAAAAGGAAAAGTCTTTAGCAGAAATTATACCAAGCAATCAAAACGTACCATTTTCTATTTATGAATTTATCGACCGAGTAGTTGATGAAGATTCATTCTTTGAAATTAAAAAGCTATTTGCACCTGAACTAGTGACTGGTTTTGCTAGATTAGATGGACGTAGTGTAGGAATTATTGCTAACCAACCGAGAGTTAAAGGTGGCGTATTATTCCATGATTCAGCGGATAAAGCAGCTAAATTCATTAATTTATGTGATGCTTACCATATTCCTTTATTATTCTTAATGGATGTACCTGGTTTCATGATTGGTACTAAAGTAGAGCGTGCAGGAATTATCCGCCATGGTGCAAAAATGCTTTATAGCATGAGTAATGCATCTGTTCCAAAAATCTCAGTTATCGTTCGTAAAGCTTATGGTGCTGGACTATACGCAATGGCTGGCCCTGCATTTGAAACAGACTGTGTCATTGCATTCCCATCTGCTCAGATCGCTGTAATGGGTCCTGAAGCAGCAGTAAACGCAGTGTATGCAAAGAAAATTGCAAGCTTACCAAAAGAAGAACAAGCTGCCTTTATCCAAGAAAAACGTAAAGAGTATGCTGAAGATATCGATATTTACCGCTTAGCATCTGAATTAGTAGTAGATGTAGTTATTCAACCAGAAGAGCTACGTACAGAGCTAATTAAACGTTTTGCTTATTACTCAGAATCATATGAAACTCCTGCTACGAAAAAGCATGGTGTTTATCCGGTATAAGTTATAGAGAAACAGCCCAAAACATAGGGCTGTTTTTTTATTGATATTAAATGAAGGTAATCTACTGTCGTCACTTAGTTCAATCTGTCAAAGCCTAAAGGGGGAATAAATGAATTAAACAAACGTTTGATTCATCATTTCCTTGTAGATTAATAGATATATTCAATAAAATTTTAGATTTAGAGGTAATTTATATATTATTAAGAAATTATAATAATAATGGAAGTAGTTTATTAAGCTGTTACTAAAAGGGGGGAAGTTAAATGAGTAAATTAGATCAAAAGCTAAAAGAATGGCACAAACAGAACTTACTAGATGAAGACTCTTTAAATCGAATACTAGAATATGAAAGGCACCGAACGAAAGCTGAAAAGCAATCGTTTTTAGGGGATATTGTGCCATTTTTAATTGCATTACTTGTAGCATTTGCAATTTTAGCGCTTGTGGGCAGTAACTGGAACGACTTTAGCCAAACTATGAGATTAGTCATTATTTTTGTAACACTATTGGTTTTCCATACAGTTGCATTTATAAGCTATCAAAAGGGTAAAGAGTTGTTTGGGCATTGTTTAAACTTTATTAATGTAATTGGATACGCATGTGCTTTCGTTTTAATTGTACAAATGTATCAATTTTCTAGTGATAGTCCAGTATTTCTAATTACTTGGACGTTGCTCGCGTTTCTTTACTATTATGTATTAAAGCATAATATGTTCTATTATCTTTTCTTAGGAATCGGATTTTTTAGTTTGAGCTATAGTGCTGGAATAGAAACGGCACATGTTTATCTACTTCAATTTCCATTGTTACTTTGTTCAATTTATTTCTTGAGATTAATGCAGAATCGATGGAATACCAGCTTTAATTACACATTTCTAGGCTATATTATCATTATGTTTTTCCAGACATTTTCAGATCGCCAATATATGATGCCAATTATTCTAGTAGTGTTTATTCTTTGGTATTTAAATGAACGTGGAATTATTGATTATATACTACTACCTGTATTTACTATATTCATATGGCTATTCACATTTTTCACCTCATTATTCGGAGGATCATATGATGCAGTTCACGAGTTACAAAAGGAATTTTCTCATGGGTTTTTAAAGCCAATTGCAGTGCCACTGTTTAATACGATTATTCTATTAATCCTTTTACTAGCAATCTATACTGTGTACAAGAAGTGGAAGGACCATGAACCGTTTAATAATTATCTTTGGATCTTCTTATTCATATTCTTATTACCGATACTAGGGGTTCAAGATAAATTAGCTAATATGATCGTAGGCGTACTAATATTATTTGCTTATTCATGTATCCGTTTATTTAAAGGTGTTTCAGGTCAGGAAAAAGGAAGCATCATTATAGGTTTTATTACATTTGCCTCACTCGTTATTGGAATTTATACAGGATTTGCCGTTTCATTTATAAGTAAGTCAATTGTGTTTATCATCCTTGCAGTGGTTCTATATTTTGTCTATACCCAATCGAAAAAAGCAAGAGGTGATGAACATGCAAAATAAGAAGAAATTACTTTTACTTTCAATAATTCAATTTGTTTTATTACTAGCTTTACTTGGCAACATTATGTACTTTAAGCAGTCAGCAGATACGTTTAAAATAAAGTCAGAAAGTTTGGATCCAGTAGAACCTTTATTAGGGCATTATGCGGCTCTATCTTATGATTTTGACTCAATAACAATGAAGAATTGGAAAGGTGAAGCTAAACCAAAAGAAGGGGAAAAAGTTTATATTGTCTTTCAAAAGGGACAAAACGATATTTATCAATTTGATTATGTAACCGATCATCGTCCAAAACATTCAAAATACATTAAAGCAACTATTCAATACACATATATTGCTGAAGAGGAAGAAATTGTAATCAACCATAATCTAGGTCGCTTTTATATTCCTGAAAGCCAAATGGACAAATACAATCAAGGCGGAACTAAGTATATTGTTACAGTCCAACAAAAAAGAGATCGATCAGTCGTTAAAGCTGTTGATGTTCAATGAAAATAACCTTTTAATATAAAAAAGAGCTCACATCATAAGAGTGAGCTCTTTTTGTATTACGCTGAAATTTCATCACGTTTTAATAAATTAGCTTTTGCTAAACGTTTTCCAATAATAACACCTAATGCAGATGCTACATAGGCTTTAACTAATCCAAGAATAATGAATGGATAAAATCCGAAAGCCATTGTATCGTGCCAGCTTAGAGAAGCTGCAATTTTTAACCACACAGTACCAAAAATTAACGTTACAAACATTCCAATTGTGTTTGCAATCATTGCATTTAAAACTGTGAACTTAGTTTTTTCAATATAGTAAGCGATGATGAAAATAGTTGGAATAAATCCAATTAAATAACCACCCGTTGAACCCACTAGTACGCCAAACCCCGCAGCACCACCTGCGAAAACCGGAATTCCGATCGCACCAAGTGCTAAATAAAGAAGTAACGAGATTGTTCCGTATTTTTTACCTAAAATTGTAGCTGCTAAGCCGATTGCTAAAGTTTGACCTGTGATTGGAACAGGAGAAAAGGGCAAAGGAATAGATACTTGAGATAGAATACCAATAATTGCTGCAAATAAAGCTGAATTAATAAGCATTTTTAATCTTTCTTGTTGCATTACAAAATCTCCCTCTCTTTATGTTAACTTATTTAATTTGTTAGTTAACATATTATAAATTAATTATATTTTATATAAAAAGATTGTCAATATGTTCAAATTTAAAGAGAGTATTGCTTTAGGAAAATGTCTAATCCCCAATTAAATAAAAAAAGAGTAATTCGAATTCGATTACTCTCCTTTCAAAACTATAATTTTTTTCCCGAATAATTTAATTAATAGCGAGTTCTTTTAATTAATTTGATTACACCATAAATAATTCCAGCAATCATTAAAATTGCAACTGGTAAAACTACAACCATTCCTAACATAAGTTCTCCTAAAATAAATAATTGGATAAATAATCCTAAGTAATTAAGTATACAATACCAAATATTTCCAAACGGTTCAATATTCGAAAGAAACTTATTAATTATTAATCTGTAAAAACTCTGTAAACTAATCGACCAATTATGAGCTTGTAATTTTAGCTTGCAGTATGTTTGCTCAAACACCGATACCAAATGTTAGTTAACTCAATAAAAGGTATCTATACATTTATTAGTGAAGTTAGTAAATGTGTCGGGGAAAAACTTTGTTAATATAATATCTTTTCTTTTCTTTCAAAAAGATGAAGCTGATAAAATAAGTGTGAATTTTCAACGGGAAATTAAGTAAATATTAAAGGGCGAAAATATTTGGCATGAATAAGATTATGGTACTAGTAAATAACCTATATAATAGACTTATCGTTTTATTGATTGACAAATCCTTGTTTAGGCTAGACAGAAAAAGTGTGGTACTACTATAAAACGAGATGCGTAATTAATATTTAGTTTGTGAGTCTAAAGTATATATTTCTAATTAGGTATTTCTATAGGTAAGGGTTTTGATTATATTGAAATAATAAAAACCTCAAAAAAAACAAAAGATAAAAAGTGTTGACATTTACGAAAAATAGGAATAAAGTATGTATTAATTGAATCGCGAAAAGCAATGATAGGAATTTTAGTAGTGGAGTTTTCCCTGTAACAGAGAGCTGGTGGTTGCTGCAAACCAGTACATAGAACACATGAATTACGATCCTAGAGCATCTTCCTCGAAACAAATAGTGAGGGGAAGACGGTGAAGAGCCGTTATGAAATGAAGATATTAGTATTGTTTTTAATACTAATAATTTAGGGTGGTACCGCGAATAGACTATTTCGTCCCTACTGTGCAAACAGTAGGGACTTTTTTATTTTAAGAAAATAATTTAATTAAATAATAAGCAATGAGTGGAACGAAAGTAGTGAAGTTTTCCCTGTGACAGAGAGCTGATGGTTGGTGCAAATCAGTACATAAAACGACATGAATTACAGTCCATGAGCATCTTCTTCGAAACGAATAGTGAGGGGAAGACGGTGAAGAGCCGTTATGAAATGAAGATATTAGTAAGTTTTAGTAAAACAGCTAATAACTAGGGTGGTACCGCGAATTTAAAGTTCGTCCCTACTGTGCAAACAGTAGGGATTTTTTTATGTGCAAAAATCTTGGATGCATGTATAGATGTAACGGAATAAGCTACAAGAGTGGTAAGAGCTTAGAGGAAAAACAAGCTTGTCTTGTTTTGAGTTGTCTAGTTCCAGGCGTTAGCCCCTCGAGGTCATAAGCCAAAGTCCAATAAAAGTAAAAACCAACCTTTATCAGCCTTTGTCTTATGCTTGTCGGGGCTGAGCAAACGCCTTCCACATTTCATGTTTGAAAGGAGTGATGTGTTTGGTTGATTATGACTATAAATACCGAATAAAAAAAGATTTTGTAGAAAGAAGGAGTAATTTGGAAAAAGTAGAAATGGTTAAATGATGGAAACTTGCTTAAAAATGCTCAAAAAAAAGCTTTTAGCAAGATATAGATAGAACGGGTATTTTTAAGAAAGTAGAGTAATAGATTTTTAAGTGAAATAATTTTTAAAAAGGGGAATTGATGACATGAAAGAAGCAGCTTTTGAAACAAAAATAATACCACCTCATTTGAAACAATACTTATCGGAGCAAAATTATGATCTTTACACGCCAATTGATCATGCTGTATGGCGCTATGTAATGAGACAAAATCATCACGCATTAAAAGATAGAGCACATTCTGCATTTGTCGATGGACTTAAGATGTCAGGAATTGAAACGGAAAAAATTCCAAATGTAGCTGAAATGAACGAGTGCCTTTCAAAAATCGGTTGGGGCGCAGGAATCGTTAATGGATTAATTCCAGGCGCTGCATTTTTTGAACTATTAGCAAATGGTATTTTACCAATCGCAACTGAAATTAGACAAATTACGAATATAGAATATACACCTGCTCCAGATATTATTCATGAGGCTGCAGGACACGCGCCAATATTATTTGATCCTGTATTTAGAGAGTACGTACAAAAAATTGGATCAATTGGTGCAAAGGCATTTGCTACAAAAGAAAAACAAGAACTATTTGAAGCAGTTAGAAATTTAACGATTGTAATGGAAGATCCAAAATCGACAGCTGAAGAAAAAGCTGCTGCACAAAGATTAGTTGAAGAAAGACAAAAAGCAATTGTTGGAATTTCAGAAGCTGAAAAAATTTCACGCGTATTCTGGAGAACAGTTGAATATGGTCTAATAGGTGAACTAGATAATCCAAAAATTTACGGTGCTGGTTTATTATCATCAGTAGGTGAAAGCACACATTGCTTTACAGATGCAGTTGAAAGACTACCTTTCTCTATTGAAGCTTCTACATTACAACCGAAAAATATAACTGAAATGCAAGCACAATTATTTGTATGCAAAGATTTCGATGAATTAATGCAAGGCGCTGAAGAATTAGCAAGCACTATGGCATTCCGTGTAGGTGGTACAGAAAGCTTAGATAAAGCTCTTAAATCGAAAAGCGTTGCTACATTTGAATTAAATTCTGGATTAAGTGTAACTGGTATTGTTCATGCAATCATAAAAGACGAAAACGGTGAAGCAATTTACGTCAATACAACTGGCGAAACTGCACTTTCAATAAACAATAAGCAATTAGAAGGTCACGGAAAAGACTACCATGCTAAAGGATTTGGAACACCAATTGGACTTCTAAAAGGTAATATTGAATTAGAAGAATGTGACGATGCTGCACTTAAAAATTTAGGTATTGTCGTAGGAAACTTTGTTGATTTAGAATTCTCAAGCAATGTAAGCGCTTCCGGTAGAATTGTAAATATCATTAAAAATGAAGACAAAGTTGCATTAATCTCATTTGAAGACTGCACTGTTACTTACGAAGGAAAAGAATTATTCAAAAAAGAGTGGGGAACTTTTGATATGGCAGTTGGTTCTCGAGTTGAATCAGCATACCCTGGTGCAGCTGACCCAACATCTTACTTTAGTGATTCAATTAAAGAAGTAGAGTTCGTAATGGAAACACCAGCTCCATTAACTGAATTAGAAAAATTATATAAAGAAGTTAGAGTAATTAGAGAAAAGAATACATTCTGTGATGACTGTATTTCTAAATTAATTGCTGTGCATAATGAGCTTAAACGTGAACACCAAAGTGATTGGTTATTACGTTTAGAATTACTTGAAATAGCTACAGTTAATGCTAAATTAGCGCAAATTGTTGAACCATTAAAAGCGGAATTGGAAGCATTAAGAAAAGAAGATTCTTTAAAGAATCTAATTACAAATGGCTTAAAGCTAGTTTGATAAGTTGGAATATTGGGAAAAGCGTTACTTCTATAGAGGTAATGCTTTTCTTATTTTTTACTTCTGGTAATCTAAAGATATAAACTTTTCATAATGAGAGAGGTGCTAGTCAATGGCATTTGAAGTAAAAGGAATTGATCATATTCAATTAGTTTGTCCAAAAGGTGGAGAGGACGAAGCGAGAAAATTTTATAATGGAATTCTAGGAATGAAGGAATTGCCAAAGCCGGAAAATTTAAAAGGCAGAGGTGGATGCTGGTTTATTTGCGGTAATCAAGAAATTCATATTAGTATTCAAGAAGATTTTATAGCACCTAAAAAAGCTCATCCTGGTTTAATTGTTACAAACATAGAGGCATTAAGAGAGCAACTCCTTCAACTCAACTTTGAAATAAAAGAGGAACCACCAATAGAAGGTCGTACTCGCTTTTTTGTTAATGATCCATTTGGGAATAGAGTCGAGTTTTTAGAATTTCATTAAAGATTATTTGATAAACCACTGTATATAAACAGTGGTTTTTTATTTTTAATTGAATGCTTAGTTAGAATTAAATTGTTAATTTTAAGAAAATTGATATGATTTAATTAACAAATACAAAAGAAGGTTGTTGAATTTTACTAGATGAGAGAGCATTATTCAGCTATAAGCAGGAAGTAATGCTCTTTTTATGGAACTAGTAATGAGTGAATATCAATACAATTAGAATAGTCTGGATTATCAAGCGGTTGCACTTGTATAAGTTGCAAGGAGGTTTGTTATGAAATTTATCGCATTCGAAAATATACACTTAGAAGAAGCGGCTAGTCTTTTGGCTATCCGTCATATGTATGACCGAAGTAACAACCCTGAATTACCATCTAAATTTGAAGAGGCTACGTATGCTAAGAAAGCTATTGAGGCACTTTTTAATGAAAAGGATAGTTTTGGTATTGCAGCGGTGAAAGATTCCGAGTTAGTTGGCTATATGATTGGGTCAATTCAAACAGATAAAAATCGAGAACGTCATACATGGATTAAGTATGCAGGTATGGCTATAGCTGAAAGTGAAGATGTAGAATTATATCGTGAATTATATGCAGAGTTTGCCAAGAAAATGGTAGAGCTTGGTTCGTTTAATCATTACGTAATGGTACCAAGTGGAAATAAGTCAACTTTAGATGCTTGGCTTCGTTTAGGATTTGCCTATGAACAGGTTCATGGTTTACGTGATTTGTCAGTTTCGTCGGATAAAGTATTTGAAGATATTCAAATTCGATTGGCAACTAGTGAAGATGAAAAAAGAATCCGTGAATTAGCAACCGTAATCATGGAACACCAAGCGAAGTCACCTGTATTTGCACCAGGGTTTATTGAAGAAAGAGATGACTATCAGGAAGGTTACGCAGAAATTATTAATGATGAAGCGGCAACATTATGGTTAGCGCTCTATCAAAATGAGATTGTAGGTCTTCAAGTATTTGAATCAGCTACAGCATCTGATGAGAATTTATTAACACCTGAATCTTGCATTAGTTTAGTAATAGGAGCAACGGTCGAATCTTCTCGCGGAATAGGTGTTAGTAAGGCCTTATTACAGCATGGACTTACTTTTGCTGAAAAAGAAGGCTATAAACTTTGCGAAACAGATTGGAGAATAACGAATTTACAATCCTCGAGATTCTGGCCAAAAAATGGTTTTAAACCGATAGCGTACCGTCTAGTCCGTAAAATCGATCCTAGAATTATATGGGCAACAGGCGTTTAATGGGTTAGGAAAAGCAGGGAAATTAGGGAGTGTAGGAAAAAGATGAAATTAGTTGGTAATAATATATATTTAAGACATTTAGAAGTTGCAGATGCAGAAGATTTTTTATCTTACGAAGTTCGAAATAGAGAGTTTTTTAAACCTTTTACATATATAAAAGACGAAAGTTTCTATACTTTGGAAGCTCAGCAAGATCGTATTAAGTCATATAAAGAGAAAAGCGACAATGATCTGTATTATGGCTTTGGTATCTTTTTAAAGGAAACAGATGCTTTTATAGGTTTTACGATGCTAGCAGAGGTTTTAAGAGGAGATTTACAAAGTTGTTTTGTTGGTTATTCTTTAGATGAACAACATAATGGTAAAGGATATACAACTGAAGCTGCAAAGTTAGTTGTAGAATATGCCTTTAATGAATTAAAATTGCATCGCCTTGAAGCGGGTGTAATGCCGCATAACATTGGTTCAATAAGAGTATTAGAAAAGGCGGGTTTCCATAAAGAGGGAATTGCCAAGAAAAATGTACGTATAAATGGGAAATGGGAAGATCACCAAATGCTAGCTATTATTAATGAAAATGAATAACTATATACCTTTTGGAGGGATTAATATGAATATTATTAGTTATCCAGATTTATCGAGTAGACCACATAGTCTCACTGTGGAACGAGTAATGGAAAATACTATCGATGTTTTGTATGAAGCTTGGACAAAAAGATTCGGTGATTGGTTTGCTGCGCCAGGTTCGGTAATTATGAAGGCAGAGGTTAATTCTGTATTTTTCTTTGAGACCCATTTTGAAGATAAACGCCATCCTCATTATGGTCGCTTTTTAAAACTTGAGCATAATCAACTTGTTGAGATTACTTGGTTCACTTCTGGATCTAAAACGGAGACGGTAGTCACTGTAGAGTTTTCAACAAATGAAAGTGGAGCGACAGTTATTAGATTGACTCATGCAGGATTCCCAGATGAATTATCAAGAGACCAACACGAACAAGCGTGGCCGATGGTGCTTGAACAACTTGATCGTCGAATGAAGGAATTAGCCTAAGTATGAAAAAAGAATCATTTCTTTTAGAGCTACAAGTATTAAAAGAAATTGCCGAAATATTAAACGAGGGTACTGATCTATACAGTACCCTCAATTGTGCCTTAGCCAAGTTAGTTCAAGTTACGGGTTTAGATACAGGATGGATCTTTTTAATTGATAAAAATGGGGACTTTGAATTAGTTGCTTCACATAAATTACCTCCAGCTCTTATGAACGAAGAGGCTAAGCCAATGTGCAATGGAGATTGTTGGTGTGTAGATAAATATAATACCGGAAGACTTAACAAGGCATCAAACATTATGGAATGTAAAAGATTAGAAGACTCAATTATTCATAAGTGGGGAGAAACAAATGGTGTCACCCATCATGCGACTGTACCATTGCAAGCAGGTGAAGAATCTTTTGGTTTATTAAATGTAGCTGCCTCTAATAAATTAAAATTTGATCAGGAAGAATTAAATTTACTAGGTGCAGTTGCATTACAAATTGGAACAGCAATTAAACGAATTCAATTAACAGAAAAGGTAAAAGAGTTTGAGCTGATTCAAGAAAGAAATCGCCTTGCAAAGGACCTACACGACTCAGTTAGTCAATTATTGTTTTCGATTAATGTAACTGCTAAAGCAGGTGCAAATGTATCCGACAGTCCGAAGTTAAAGGATACATTTAATCATATTCAACAAATTGCCCAAGAAGCACAAGCAGAAATGAAAGCATTAATATGGCAGCTTAGACCACAAGGGATTGAAAAAGGAATAGTTAGTGCATTAATTAACTATGGTGAAATGCTAGGACTAAAAGTAATTAGTAATGTAAAAGGAACAACGATATTACCTTCTAAAATAGAAGAAACATTATGGCGCGTAGGTCAGGAAGCGTTTAATAATTGTAGAAAACATTCAGGACAAAATACGGTATATTTACAGTTATCAATCAGTACAAAGAAAGTTAAAATGACGATTCGAGATCAAGGTGTAGGTTTTATCTGCCCAAAGGATGTACAAATTCCAACATTAGGTTTGAAAAGCATGAAGGAAAGAGTCGAATCGATAAAAGGGTCGTTTTTAGTTGAAAGTGATTTGAATAAAGGAACAAAAATTACGACGAATATCCCTTTTTAAGAAGGAGAGTTTTATGTCTATTAAAATATTAATTGCTGATGATCATCATGTAGTTAGGAGAGGACTTATTTTTTTCTTAAATACGCAAGATGATATCGAAGTTATTGGAGAAGCATCGAACGGAGAAGAGGCATTAAGCTTAGTAAAAGAGTTAAGACCTGATATTGTTATCATGGATTTATCAATGCCAGTTCTAGATGGAATTGAAGCTACCAAAAGAATAAAAATAGAAGGCTTAGCAGTTAAAGTAATGATTTTAACTAGTTTTTATGATCAAGATCATATTTTACCTGCAATTGAAGCGGGTGCAGCGGGATATTATTTAAAGGATAGTGATCCAGATGAACTCGTTTCCGCGATCCGAAAGATATACGATGGGGAAAAACAGTTTCATTCGAAGGTTACGACGCAATTAGTTTCTGCTTTAACTGGGAAGATAGAAACGAAGAACGATGAGTCATTTCAAGACAAATTAACTAAGCGAGAAATGGATGTATTGAAGGAAATTACGAGGGGTAAGAGTAATAAAGAAATAGCAGCATCATTATTTATTACAGAAAAAACTGTAAAAACCCATGTTTCGAATATTTTAGCCAAGACTCAGCTTCAAGATCGAACTCAATTGGCACTATATGCAGTACGAAATGGGATTTTGAAATAGACATTAGTAAGTTACAGATTTTTACTTTTTAATAGAAAGGAAGAGTGTAATGCGAATTCTTGTATTAGGAGCTGGAGGAATTGGCGGCTATTTTGGAGGACGCTTAGTAGAAAAGGGAGAAGATGTTACATTTCTAGTACGAGCTAATCGGAAAAAACAGCTAGAGGAAAATGGTTTAGTCATTCGGAGTGTGAATGGTGATTTTTCATTTCAACCGAATCTAATTACTGCAAAGAGTCCTGCCGAGATTTTTGACATCGTACTTTTCTCAACTAAGTCATATCATTTAAGCAATGCCATTCTGGATGTAAAACCATTCGTAGGCGATCAAACTGTTATTTTACCACTTTTGAATGGTATTGCTCATCTAAATCCCTTAAAGCAGGCATTTGGTGAAGAAAAGGTTATAGGCGGTTTATGTTTTATCGAAACTACTTTAAATGAAGCAGGGGAAGTTGCTCAAACAAGTAAAGCTGCTAGACTTGTATTTGGTGAATTCTTAAGTAAAGAAACTGACCGTATTAAAAAAATTGCTGATGCATTTAGCGGTTCAAAAGCTGACTTTGTCCATAGTAAGCAGATTGAACGAGATATGTGGCACAAATATTTGTTTATTACTGTAATGTCTGGCGTAACGTCTCTTATGCGTGCTCCTATTGGCCCAATTAGAGAAAGTGAAGGTGGAAGAGCTATTATCAGTGAATTATTTGAAGAATGCGCTAATATTATGAGGTCCCATGGTGCGCCAATTTCTGAAAATATTGTGGATGAGCATATGAAATCAATCGATGCTCTTGGATATGATATGAAATCATCTTTGCAGAGGGATATGGAAAAAATTTCGTTAGTAGAAGGGGACCATTTGCAAGGGCATTTACTAGAACTTGCAAAGAAAAAGGATATAACTGCTAAATTACTTGAATTAGTTTATCAAAATATTAAAGTTTATCAAAAAATGAATCAAGATCATAGTAATCAAGAAACCGAACGTCTTTCAGTTTGAAATCTACAACTTTAGTTGTAGATTTTTTTTATTTTTATATACTCCTAAACGTGTAGAAAAGTTCTATCAAATGACCGAAGTTCGGACATTATGAATTGACTATACTAAAGGTACGAATTAAAGGAGTGGAAAATATGAATATTTTAATGATTAATGGTAGTCCAAGAAAAGAAGGTCGTACAGGTAAATTAGCGACAATCATCTCGAAAAAATACAATGTAAAAACAATTGATTTAAGTGAACTAGTGTTACCAATTTATAATGGTCAAGAGGAGCAAAATGAAATTGCTACTATCCAAAAACTAAGATCACAGCTAGAAAATGCTGATGCTATGATCATTGCAACACCGGAATATCATGGTGGAATGAGCGGAGCATTAAAAAACGCTTTTGACTTTTTAGGAAGTAAGCATTTTAAAGATAAGCCAGTTGCAATTTTGGCTGTAGCCGGTGGAGGAAAGGGTGGAATTAATGCACTTAACAATATGAGAATTGTTTTAAGAGCATTATATGCAAATGTTTTATCGAAACAAGTTGTGATTGACCCATCAGACTTTATGTCAGAAGGTACTACGTTAGAAGAAAATACATCTTATTCAGTAGATAGCATATTTCAAGAATTGAAGCTCTATACTCAAATTTCAAAAAAGCTAAATGAAGAATGGGTTGCATCAAATTATTAAAGGATAAGGTGATAACATTGAAAGACTGGGTTCAGTTTAGAATTGCAAGACCTACAAACCAATTAGCTGAAATAAGTAAATTCTATGGTGAAGGACTTAGATTAAAAACCGTGGGCAGTTTTCAAAATCATAATGGGTATGATGGAATCATGTTCGGATTACCTGATGTTGAATACCATTTAGAATTTACTCAACATATTGATGGAAGTCCATGTCCTGCTCCAACAAAGGATAATCTTTTAGTATTTTATATACCTAATAAAGCTGAAATAGATTTGGTCAAAAATCGATTAAATAATATGGGGTATTTTGCAGTTGAATCTGAGAATCCTTATTGGCGCGGAAAAGGTATTACATTCGAAGACCCAGATAGATGGAGGGTTGTGTTAATGAATACTGAAGGATTGAAGAATACTTAAGATTTCATATTCGAAAAAACACGATGGAGAGCCTTTTATGGAAGGTTCTTCATCGTGTTTTAATATTGTGTAGTCTGAGGTCTTTAATTTATTAGGATATAAATTATGTATATTATGCTTAATAAAATATACATAAATTGAAATTTACAATTGCCTTAAACTAATGGTCTATCAATTAAAGTAGCGAATTCCAGATCGTGTTCATGATCATCATTGATCGTTGTCATTCCTTTGACAAAGTGAACATGCTTACCGTTTCCTACCGGAATAGGAGGACCAGTTTCAATAATAACCTCGTGATGATGATCTAGAAAATCTGTATTTACTACAATTCGGTGTACATGACTATGTCTTCCTTTGGGAATGACTTCACTTGTAACTCCAGCAAAGCGATGATTATGTCGATCGTCATCTTCTTCTGCCAATTTAGTGCTAGCTACAAATTCATGTACATGTGTTTGAGGTTTTTCTTCTTTTGGTTTTACTTCTTTCTCTTCATTAGACTCTCTTTCATTTTCTTCATTTAACTCTCTTTCTCTTTCTTTTTCTCTTTCCCTTAGTCTTTTTCGATATTCAAACGGGTCTCTTTTCACAAAATGACGCCCCCTTCGATAAAGATTGTCTTCCTTTTTTATCTTATTAGTACTTGTAAATAAATATGTTTATTAAACGTGCATATTAGATTGTATTTTTACTCAGAAATATTGAAATACTTTCATAAAATAAGTAAAATGGAATAAATACTTACAAAAAGAAGGTTTGGGTAGATGGATGCTTTCGATTTAAAAATTATTAATCATTTAATGGATAATTCAAGAATAAAGTGGGCGGATTTAGCTAGTGAAGTTGGCTTGTCAGCTCCGGCTACTGCTGAACGAGTTAACCGATTAGTTGAACAAGGTGTAATTAAAGGATTTGGTGTGCTAGTTGATTCAGAAAAAGTTGGAAGTGAATTAACTGCCTTTGTAGCTGTCTCGCTTGAGCGACCTGAAAATCGAGCTCCATTTTTAGAGCTTGTTAATCAATTAGAGGAAGTGCAGGAATGTCACCATATTGCGGGTGAAGATGATTATTTACTAAAAATAAGAAGTAGAAATACAAAAGACTTGGATCGAGTAATTAGCCATGAAATAAAAGGGTTAAAGGGTGTAATAAGAACAAAAACAACAATTGTAATGGATACAACGAAAGAAACCTTTCGACTGCCATTACAAAAAAATAAATTTTCTATAGAGTAGGGAGGGCAAAATGAATTTTGAATTTTATATTAAAGGATTAATAATTGGCATATCAATTGCTGCACCTGTTGGCCCAATTGGAGTACTGTGTATTCGTAGAACTCTAGCGTATGGAAGAATGGTTGGTTTAGTTTCTGGTCTTGGGGCTGCTACTGCTGATGGTATTTATGGCTTAGTTGCAGGCTTTGGATTAACTGTCATTATGAATTTTTTGATTGGTCAGCATTTTTGGATTCAGTTAATCGGTGGTTTCTTCCTCTGTTATTTAGGTGTAAAAACACTTATTTCAAAAGCCAGTTATACTCAATCTGATACGCAGAAGAAAAATATAATGAATGCGTTTTTATCAGTTTTATTTTTAACGCTAACAAACCCAATGACAATTCTATCATTTATCGCCATTTTTGCGGGATTAGGAATCTCAAATTCAAATAGCAATATTGTTTCTTCCGTTATTTTAGTATTAGGTGTATTTTGTGGTTCAAGTTTATGGTGGGTAATATTAAGCAGTGGTGTGGGACTATTTAGAACTCGAATCAATGATCGTTCTTTAACATTAATTAACCGTTTATCAGGTATTATTATTATTATTTTTGGTTGTATAGCTTTATATGGATTAATGTAAGTAAGCGTAAGAGGGTATTTAGATGTTATTAATAAAAAGTTTTATTTTAGGTTTATCAGTTTCAGCACCTATAGGCCCGGTTGGTTTATTGTGCATACAAAGAATTTTATCTAAAGGAAAAACAGCTGGATTTATGACAGGATTAGGCGCATCTTCAGCTAACTTATTTTACGCTAGTATTGCCGCGTTTGGTTTTTCTATTGTTTCATCATTTTTAATTGAGCAGGAATTTGTTCTTCGAATCGTAGGTGCAATATTTTTATTGTATTTAGGAATTAAAACCTTTCTAAAAAGACCTGCTAAAACTGCCTCGAATTTGAAGGGTGAAAGCATGGTTAGCATGTTTATCTCTACATTTTTATTAATGATCACAAATCCTGTAACAATTTTAAACTTTGTAGCAATGTTTGCAGGGGTGGGTTTTGATCAAAGTTCCACATCTATAGAATCAACAGTTTCATTAATTATAGGTGTTTTTTTAGGTGCAGTTTCTTGGTGGTTTATTTTAAGTAGCGTAGTTAGTTTGTTTCGAAATAAAATTATAACTCACTTAGGTTTAGTAAATAAAATGGCTGGTTTAATGATTGTTGTTTTAGGAATTATTTCATTTATTAAGTAAAGAAGGAAGCTATATATATTAATAGCTTCTTTTTTTTTGCTGTTTCCTAGAATTGAATAGAAAGTCTTTTATTAATTGTAAAAAAACATAACATACCAAATTCCAATCGCTAGGAATGCGCCTAATGCAATAAATATTGCTTTATACACCCAATGAGGCAAAAAGAGCAATATAGCACCTATTCCACTAACACCATTTCCTCCAACTCCACTATTTTTTAAATCTGCATGTGCTTCTTTTTTATACATAATTCCAAAGACCAGCAAAAACAAGCCTATTATCGTAAAGCAAATTAGATAAGCAATATCATTTCCATTCATTTTCTTCACCCTTTTTATGAATCTTTCTTATAATTTAAGGATAAATTACCTATCATTGCTGTTCAACCATTTTTTTCCATTTATAAGTTAATTTTAACCATTAAGATACTGGTCTGAGTTTACTTCTAATAGTAGCCATAAACGATTTTCTGCTGTTTAACTTGCTTTATTAAATAAAAAAATATAGTATCGATCATAAATTTGTGTAAAATAAATATTATTGACAATTAATAAATGTTGTAACTATAATAGTTACATCGGAGGTTGAATCCTATGAAAATCAGTAGTCGTTTTACCGTTGCTGTTCATATTTTATCTTTGGTCACGATTGAGAATAGTGCGCTTTGTACTTCCGAATGGATTGCAGGAAGTGTAAATACAAATCCAGTCGTAATTAGAAGAGTAATGGGAAAACTTAAGAATGCTGGCTTAATTCAAGTCCGTCGAGGAACCGGTGGAGCTTCACTTCGTAAGCCGTTAAATGAAATTACTCTTTTAGATGTTTATAGAGCAGTTGAAGTTGTAGAAGAAGGAGAACTTTTTCAATTTCATGAGAAACCGAATCCTAAATGTCCAGTAGGTGCAAATATCCAAGCAGTGCTAGAACTAATCTTAAATCGAGCACAAGATGCAATGGAAAAAATACTGGATGAAGTTACTATGGAAGAATTAGTTACAGTATTAAGCAAAAAAATTGGATAGTATCATTCAATTTTTTTTATAAATGATGTAACTGGTGTTGTTACATCTATATATTATATTTTTTTAAACTAGTTGTAACTATTTTAGTTACGACTTTGAGTTCAAAACAATTTTTAAAGAATTAAGGAGGAAGAAAAAAGATGAAAATTGGTATTATTGGAGCAACAGGAAAAGCAGGTAACCTTATTTTAAAAGAAGCAGTAGAAAGAGGACATGAGGTAACAGCAATCGTAAGAAATGCTTCTAAATTAACAAATAAAGAAGTATCAGTATTGGAAAAGGATTTATTAGATCTAAATTCAGCTGACTTAAAGCAATTTGATGTTGTTGTAAATGCATTTAAAGCAGCTGAAGGCCAAGAGAATCTTTATATTGAAGCTGGGAATGTTTTAATAAATGCTTTAAAAGGTGTTAACGATACTAGATTAATCGTAGTTGGTGGAGCTGGAAGCTTGTATGTTGATGAAGAAAAAACGATTCAATTAGTTGACACACCTGAATTTCCAAAAGAATATTATGCTACTGCATCAAATATGACAAAAGGTCTTCACGACTTACAAAAAACAACTGATATTAATTGGACATTTATTAGTCCAGCAGCATTTTTTGATCCGAATGGTAAACGAACTGGGGCTTATCAAAAAGGAAAAGACAATTTTATTGTTAATAAAAAAGGTAATAGCTACGTAAGTTATGCTGACTATGCAATTGCATTATTAGACGAGATTGAAAATCCACAGCATATTAACGAACGATTTACTTTGGTTTCTGAAGCAGAATAAGTCCGTGAAGCGATTCTTTATGAGAATCGCTTTTTCTTATTTATAAAAAATGGACCTCATTGTATGAAGTCCACCAATTAGTGCCTATATTTGTTTCTTTTTATAACTATAAAAATACATACTTAAAGGCCACCAAATAACTGCAAAAATTGGATATACAGCCCAAATTGTATCTGGGGATGAAATGATATTTACAATGATAAAGAAAAGACTAATTAGTATGCTAGCTGTAAACGAAAATGCTACAAACGATTTTCTATTCGCATGATAAATGGATAAAGGCCACCAAATAATTGCAAATGCCGGATAAATGACCCAAAGATAATCTGGAGATGAGATAAAATTCAAAAGCCCATAGTATGCGATTGTAATGATACTGCCAAGGAGTGCAATCGGTAATGTTCTAGCATTCTTACCTAAATGCATGAGAATTGGCCAACTAATAATTGGAAAGGCAGCATAGAAAAACCAAAGATAATCAGGAGAGTGAATTAAGTTTTCCGTTAACAAGAAAGCAAGGAGTACGATACTACTAAAGATTGAGAATTGTTTCGTCGATCTTTTTCCAATGAAATATAAACTAATTGGCCAAAATAAAATGAAAAAACATGGGTAAATGAACCAAATCGTGCTAGGAGATGTAATAAAATTAACGAGCATAAAAAAGACCATTGTCATAATACAGCCTGCAGTTGCAAAACCGATATAATTTTTCACTGTGCTTCACCTCACTTTTTACGTTGCCAGTAGAAATACATTGAAAGAGGCCACCATAATAGACCAAACGTTGGGTACACAAACCATATAGTCTGTGGAGTGTAGTAAAAATTAATAAATAAGAATAAAGCAATTAGTAATCCACTACCCCAAATTGAATAGGATAAATTTAGTTTTGCAAAATTTGCTTTCTTGCTATCTGGTTTTTTAACACCAAGTTCTCTCTTTAATTCCTCAATGTCCCCAAATTCTACAATCGCTTTGTTTATAGCATCTTCTTCGTCCTTACCATTTTCCATTAAAAACATGACTTTTTCTTCTAAGTTCTGAATAATCTCTTGTTTAACTATTTCTGATTGTTCAGTTTTAGGAACATCTTTAAATAGTTCTTCAATATGATTTCTAATTTTTTTCATTATTTCTCCTCCATGAATAGATCAATAATTTCTTTTACTTCTTGCCATTCTTTTACTAATTCACTTAAATATGCTTTACCAAATGAAGTGATTTTGTAATATTTTCTTTTTCCACCGTGTGTAATATCGCCAAAATAAGCTTCCACTAATTCCTTTTTTTCTAAGCGCTGAAATACAGCGTATAATGTTGCTTCTTTTATTTGAAACCGATTGTCTGTCCGTAATCCAATTTCTTGAGAAATCTCATATCCATAGCGGTCTTTCTCAGAAATAAGTTTTAATATGATTGAGTCAAGATGCCCGCGTATAATGTCACTTCTTACCATAATTCACCTATTCACCTTCTATAAGATTATTCTATCTGATAGAGTAATGTTAACAATAATTACTCTATCTGTCAAAGTAATTTTATGTGATTCTATTTTTGACTATTCGTAGGAAATGAAATAGGCCCGTCCGAAGCCTAAATAAATTATTTTTCCTATTCCTGCTCTACTATATGTCACATTTTTTGGATTTCATTCGTCTTAATTAGTGAAGAAAAGGAAAGGGAGAGATAATATTATGAAACTAAATCAAATAGATGGTCATCAAAAATGGGATGTTACTGTATTAGGTGGTGGTATTGCTGGATTAACTGCATCGATCTACTTAGCTCAAGCAGGTAAAAAAGTACTTCTATTGGATAAAGCATCTAAATTAGGTGGGAGAGGTATTTCGAATACAATTGGCGATGCATATTTAAATCTTGGAGCACACGCATTATATATAAACTGTATCGAAATTTTAAATGAGGTTGGTGTTACTGTTTCTGGCAGGGTTCCAAAATTGAGTGGTGCATTTATTCTTGGTGATCAATTTAGTCAAATGAAAATAATCGAAGCATTTAATTTATTTTTGGGTAATCATTTAAAATGGAAAGAAAAAATGGAATTTATTCGATTTTACCGACATATTCGTAAAATGGATTTAGAGGAAATCAATCATATTAGTTTAGAAGAATATTTAAATCGAAAAATAACAAGTCGTCGTGTAAAGAATTTAATTTTAGCTTTTATACGTGTATCTACTTTTACAAGTAATTCTGAATTAATAAGTGCAGGAGTGGCAATTGGTCAGCTTCGTAGCGCGAAAGTTATGTATATAAACGAAGGATGGCAATCAATTGTTAATGACCTAATTAAAAAGGCGAATCAACTTGGTGTTACGATTCAAAATAGTACAGTAGTGTCTAAAATCACTGGAACTTATCCAAACATAAATCTTATTTTGAAAAATGATACTAGGATCAACACGAGCTGTTTGTTATCGACAATTAATCCAATTGATTTTGTTAAGTTAATAGATGAGCCAATCTCAGATTCATTTTTACAAAAATGTAATCAAACGATTCCTGTAAAAGCTGCATGCCTTGACCTTGTAATGAATGGTTTACCAAATCCAAAACTCAACTTTGCTTTAGGAGTTGACCAACCGTGGTATTTTTCAAATCATTCATCAGTCGCGAAATTATCGAATAAAGAAGGCGAAATTGTAGTTCATCTAATGAAATATTTAAACTCGGTCAACGAAACAGATTCTGAAAAAGATGAGGTAGAACTAGAAAGCTTACTTGATTTGCTTCAACCAGGTTGGAGAGACTATGTAATTTCACGTCGCTATCTTCCTAAGCTTATCGTTTCTAACGACATAAAAAAGCCATTTCATAAATTAGACAATCATTTATCAAATAGTGATATTGGCTTAGAAGGTATTTATATTGCAGGAGACTGGGTGGGGGAGACAGAACTTCTATTGAATGCATCTTTAACGAGTGCTAAAAATGCTACTAAACTAATAAATGAGAAGCTTGAACTTCAACTAATTTAAAATAGAGGAGAAGATACTTCATGGAAGTAGACTATCTATATTCTCAATATAAGCCACTTTTATTTTCAATCGGATATAGTATGTTAGGATCGGTTGAGGATTCGGAGGATTTGGTGCAGGATACTTTTCTCACAGTTCAACAGATGAATCAATCCACCTCAAAAGAAGAGCCAAATAATATAAAAGCATACTTATGTAAAATAATGACAAACCGTTGCTTAGATTTATTAAAATCCTCAAAAAATAAACGTGAAGTTTATATAGGACCATGGCTTCCAGAACCGATTATTCAAAAATTACCGGAAGATTTAAATGATGATCCGATGGAAAAGATGATTTTAGATGAAACGATCACCTATGCATTTTTAGTTTTACTTGAACAGTTAAACCCTACCGAAAGAGCAGTATTTGTATTACGGGAAGCCTTTCAGTTTGACTTTCGAACAATCGCAAATATTTTAAATAAGACCGAATTGAATTGCCGTAAAATATTCAGTAGACTTAAGCGCAAAGTCCAAAGTAAGGATGTAGTTGAAAAACGAAATCTAAATCAAGAGCTAGACATTGCAAAACGATTTATTGAAGCTGCAGAAACAGGTAATTTAGATATGCTAATCTCACTTTTAACGGAAGATATCGTACTAATTACAGACGCTGGTGGCAAAACGAAAGCTGCTCTTCGCCCAATCAATCTACAGAAAAATGTTATTGCCTTCCTTGTTGGTGTAAGGAAGAAAATAAACTCTCCATCTGAAACCGAAATTGTTTTGATTAATAATCAAATTGGCTTAATTGTTAAAAGTGAAGGCGAAGAACCAACCGTAATTTGTTTTGAAATAGAAGGAGACCGTTATCGAAGTATTTATATGCTTCGAAATCCTGAAAAAATAAGATTTTTAGGTTGATTATCAAGAGCATTTTAAACATTAGAACAGGGTGTCCCACTTTTTATGGGTACCTTGTTTTTTAGATGTAAGAAAACGAAAGCATCTTACTCATAGAGGGTTCATGAGTAAGTAAAAAAGTGAAAATAAGAAGTTTAGTAACTCATAGAGGGTTCATGAGTAAGTAAAATAGCGAAAATAAGATATTTAGTAACTCATTGAGAGTTCATGAGTAAGTAAAAAAGAGAACATGAGGAATTTAGTAACTCATAAAGGGTCCATGAGTAAGTAAAAATGTGAAAATGAGAAATTTAGTAACTCATAGAGGGTTCATGAGTAAGTAAAAATTTGAAAATGGGCAATTTAGTAGCTCATAGAAGGTTCATGCGTAAGTAAAAAAGAGAACATGAGGAATTTAGTAACTCATAAAGGGTTCATGAGTAAGTACGAAAGCAAAAATAAGAAATTTAGTAACTTATAAGGTACTCATGAGTAAGTAAAAATAGCAAAAATAAGAAACATACTACTCAAAAGAGTAAAAGGGTGTAAGTCTAAGAACAGCCCTTTTTTATTTTTGGTTTTTTTCACAAAAAGCTTTATAGTTTTAGTAGTTACTATGTTTAGATTAAAAATTATAGGAGTGTTTATGGAAACGAAAGAGTATCTAATTACGCAGCTTAATGAAATTGAAAAATGGGAAAAAGATCAAAAAAGCGTATTTTTTTGGGAGAAAATCGGTAGAATTCCATTTATGATCTTGGATAAAATTACACCTAAGTTCATTCACGATAAGATTGGAGTTATTTTAGATGAGCTATCTAAGTATGTGAATGCTGGTGGTCAATATTTAGTTAGTGTTCCTTCAACTTTAAATAGGATGAGTAAGGAGCTTTCTATTCAGGAACTAACCGAAATTGAAATGGTCAATCAACTTAGTCTTGAGCAAATGGATCGCGTTTCGAATGATTTTATTGCTAGTCGTAAACAATTTGCAAAAGTCCAAGGAGCGACCACAGGTTTTGGTGGAATGTTTACAATTGCGATCGATATTCCAATCTTATTAGGACTTACATTAAAGACACTTCAAGAAATAGCGATTTCTTATGGTTATGATCCAAATGATCAAATGGAGAGAGTATTCATTATTAAGTGCTTACAATTTACATCTGCTGATATAGTTGGTAAAAAAGCGATATTAGAAGAGTTAACAAATATTGAAGGAAAAAAAGCCTTTTCTCAAATTGAGGGTTGGAGAGAAGTATTTTATACATATCGTGACAACATGGGATGGAAGAAGCTGTTTCAAATGATTCCAATTGCAGGCTTAATATTTGGTGCATATGTAAATAAACAAGCAATTGAAGATGTTGGTGAAGCTGGTAGAATGCTTTATAAAAAAAGACGGATCATGGAAAGATTGCATGATTTAAAATAAGCAGAAAAAAGATGAATTTAGTTTAGAGCTAAATTCATCTTTTTTGTTTTTTAATCAAACGTTTGTTTAAGATTTAAATTTATTTGGGAATTGCTTAATAATGCCTGAAGAAATTGTATCAGCTATAGGGATCATATGTTGAAGACCAGCATCAAATGCTTTTATATTTCCATCCCAGTCCATTTTTATTCTAGTTACAGCTTCATTTGTTACCATTTTTAAATGTGTATATAGTAAGTCTTTTAAAGCTTGATTTGTCCAATTTGGATTTGCTTTACTTAAGAATGCAGCAATCTCATCTGCATTTTTAAACCATGTGTCGTTCAATGTTTTTAATGTTGCCATATCATTTGCTTTCGCAGCATCAATAATTTTACCGGCGATTACAATATGGTCGGTTAGTAATTTAGCAAGCTGATCTCCAGCGGCAGCACCATAATATGGTTTAATTGCATTCCCAATATCTTGTTGATTTCTTAAGAGTCTTGCTAGTACTACGTCCTTATCTGGCATTCCAGCAACAGCACTAACAATATACTTACTAGTCCATATTAAATGATCCATCCAAAGCTTTCTCATATCTGCTTTGAAATTACATGCTGAGTTACTTATGCATCTTCCTTGAACTCGATTATCAACATGCTGGGCACTGGATTTAATAGGGGATAAAATTAGTGCAAAACATAAAAATAGAGATGTGAATTTTAGTAATTGTTTTTTCATCTAGATGTCTCCTTTGAGATGTTTTCAAAATATACCAGTATTATTTTGGATTTTTTTTAAAAGTAATATTCAAAGTTTTTACATTCATTTCATTTATGAAAGTAATTTTTCTAAAGAAAATGCCACTAATGTGGAGAATATAAGACTATATAATAAATAGTAATTTTGATATAGTATAATAATGAATTATGGTAAAAAATGGAAAGTGGATATAAAACGCTTCAAGTGTTTTACCCTTTTTCCTTGGAAGGTGAAGAGGAGGACAGCAATGTTAAATTTTTTATATCCTAGTATCATTATCATGACTTTAATCATTTTATTTTTTGGTTATAGATTCTTTAAAGGTTATATTACTCTAGTAAAATATTTATATTGGATTATCTTTGGCATCTATATTACATGTCTTGTCGATTTTACTTTGTTCCCATTTCCTTATCAAAAATATCTAATTCAAGTCATGATTGAGGATCACTTGGGAAATACAAATAATTTTGTCCCCTTTAAAGTAGTTGTAGATTCAATAAGATATGGATCATTTTCAATTGCTCTAAAGCAAGTTGGTGGAAATATTTTATTATTTATGCCGTTAGGGTTTGCTTTGCCAGTTCTATATCCAATGATTTCGAAGTATAAAGTGATATTAGTTGGTTTTACTGTAAGTTTAGGGATTGAAATAATACAAGGAGCTACTGGTTTTATTCTTGGATATAATTATCGATCGTGTGACATTGATGATTTATTATTAAATACATTTGGCTCTGTGTTAGGAGTTATAGTCTTTAGTTTAAGCACTAAATTCTCTATAGAGAAAAAAAACGATAATCAATATACAAAAAGACAAGGAGCATAATGCTACTTGTCTTTTTGTAACTTCTGAAGCTCTTTCACTGTCACGAATTTATATCCATCTTTCGATAATAAATCCAAAATTCCCTTAATTGTCTCTAATTCTTTGCCAGTTTTATCATACATCGGATGAATTAAAATAATTGAACCCGGTTTAATATTTTTCTTTACATAGTTTATTTTGTCTTGAGGATTTGTATAAAAAGTATCTGGTTCTAAATTCCATGTGATCGTTTCTCGGTTATGTTTATGCATGTAATACGGTAAGCCAAATAGTTTTTTTCCATTTGGGGGACGGAACTGAATTTCCCCTTTATAGCCAGCTTTTCGTATTAGTTTATCTGTCTTTTCAATTTCGTTCTTGATAAATGAAGGTGATTTTAGCACCATTCTGTCATGAGAATATGTATGGTTTCCAATCTGTTGTCCCGCATCTACAATTTTTTTAGCTTCTTCTGGATTCTTTTCAATTTCATTACCGATTAGAAAAAAAGTAGCCTTTGCATTGTATTGATCTAAAAGTGGTAGAATGGCATCAACATTTTTAGTTGGACCGTCATCAAATGTTAAAGCAACTACTTTTTGGTTAGTGTTTACTTCATTTGTTAATCCTCCAAAAAGCTGAAAAGATCTCGCATTCATTAGTTTGTATAATCCAAATAAGATTAGAAATAAAATTAGAATACTTGCACTTATTTTCAGTAGTCTTATTTTCATCTATTTTACCTGTCTTTCTAGTTATTGAAATTAAACATCATTATATCATCACTAATTAAAAAAAGAATAAAAGAAGGAAATTAAAGGGAATTTAAGACTGTAGAAAGAAATAGTGAAAGAGTGAAGATTACGTCCTGAAGCGGAAATCAACAGTTTTTCTTTTTTTTTAAAAGGTTTTTATTTAGTTCAAACAATCTACTTGCAAAGTTATCAGTTTAGTATTAAACTGATAACAAGATCGATCAAAGAGGTGCAAAAATGTTAAATAGTCATAATGAAGCTTCTACAAACAAATCAAAAAATTTAGCAGTATTACTTTGGTTTCGATTAGCTCGTTTTTATCTTAAAAATGTTAGAGAATCAAATAATCAATTGAAAAAATGGGGACTGACGACTGCTCAATTTGATGTAATTGTCCATGTTGGGAGAAATAAGCGTCTTACTCAGCAAGAATTAGCCGATAAATTAGTTGTTACAAAAGGAAATGTGACTCATCTATTAAAGAAAATGGAAGAGCTTCAGTGGATTAAAAGAGAAGTGGAATGGAAAAACAAATATCTCTCTTTAACAGAGATAGGTCAAAAAATGTATGAAGAAATCGTACCTTCACAAGATGAGTTTCAACAAGCTCAATTCAGCAAATTAACCGAAGAAGAGCAATTTCAATTACTTACTTTATTAAGGAAATTAAATAAAAAGTGAATTAGAACGGAGGAAAGTTTATGGAGAAAATGAAAGGCATACATCATATCACTGCGATAGTTGGTGATCCACAAGAAAATATGGATTTTTACGCTGGGATTTTAGGTTTACGCTTTGTGAAAAAAACAATTAATTTTGATGATCCAGGTACGTATCACTTTTATTTTGGAGACGAAACTGCAAAACCAGGGACGATCATGACTTTCTTCCCTTGGGCAAATGCATACAGAGGAAAAGTAGGAAGTGGGCAAGTAGGAATCACAACATTCTTAATCCCAGCTAACTCAATGGAATTTTGGGAAAACCGTTTAACATCTTTTAAAATTCAAACAAAAAAAGTAAGTCGATTTGGAGAAACATTTCTTCAATTTGAAGACTTCCACGGCTTACAGCTTGAATTAGTAGAAAGGGAAGCTGGCGAGGAAAATACTTGGGAATTTAATGGTGTTACAAAGGATGTAGCAATTAAAGGGTTTGGTGGTGCAGTTTTATATTCTGGAGCACCAAATAAAACAGCTGAACTGTTGGAAAACGTAATGGAATTAGAATGCTTAGGTCAAGAAGGTAACTATTTACGTTTCAAAGCTGCTAGTGACATCGGAAATATTATCGATATTGAATTAGCAGCAGTAGGAAGAGGCGTTATGGGAGTGGGAACTGTCCACCATATTGCTTGGAGAGCAAGTAATGATGAAGAACATGTAAAATGGCAACATAAATTATATGATAATCATTATGGAGTTACTGAAGTAAAAGATCGAAATTACTTTAATGCAATTTATTTTCGTGAAAATGGTGGGTTATTATTTGAAATTGCAACTGATCCACCAGGATTTACGATTGATGAGAATATAGACCATTTAGGAGAACAGTTAATGCTACCAAAGTGGCAGGAACCAAATCGTGAAATAATAGAAAATCACTTGCAACCAATTGTTGTTAGAGAAGTGAAAGGAGAATGACGATGAAACACGTATTTAATAGAGGTAGTAATCCATCGAAGCCAACATTTTTATTATTACATGGTACAGGTGGGAATGAACTTGATCTATTACCAATTGCAGGGATGATCGATGATGAAGCTTCTGTATTATCAGTAAGAGGAAATGTAAGTGAAAATGGAATGCCACGTTTTTTTAAGCGATTAGCTGAAGGTGTATTTGATATGGATGATTTAGTTTTCCGTACAAAAGAATTAAAAGAGTTTATTGAAACGGCGTCCGCAGAACATGGATTTGATCCAAATAATATGATTGCTATTGGTTATTCAAACGGTGCAAACATTGCTGGTAGTCTACTGTTCCATTACGAAAATGTATTTAAAGGCGCAATGCTATTGCATCCAATGGTACCGATTCGTGATTTAGAATTGCCAAATATGAAGGATGTGTCAGTCTTCATTGGGGCAGGAAAAAATGATCCAATCTGTTTACCACAAGAAACAGAAGAATTAGCAACATTGTTAGAAGGTGCCGGTGCAAAAGTCGTTACTCATTGGGAAAACATGGGGCATAGCTTAACTAGATCGGAAATTGAAGCAGCAACTGATTGGTACGAAAATAACTTTTAAGGAGCATGCAATAATGATGAAATCTTTTTCTCCAGCAGATTTAAGTGATCGTGATAATTATAAGTTCTTAATTGGCGGTATAATTCCAAGACCAATTGCTTTTGTGACAACTGAATCAAATGAGAATGTCTTAAATGGAGCACCATTTAGCTATTTTAACATCGTAACGGCTAATCCACCTATGATATCTGTATCTGTTCAGCGACAAAATGGTAAACAAAAAGATACAGCTAGAAATGCGATTGAGAAAAAAGAGTTCGTCGTTCATATCGTTGATGAATCGAATGTTGAAGCGATCAATAAAACAGCTACTGCTTTGCCATCTACTGAAAGTGAAATTGAGTTAGCAGGATTAACACCTGTAGAAAGTGTAAAGGTTTCAGTTCCAGGAGTGAAAGAGTCAAAAATTCGAATGGAATGTATTTTAGAACAGGCAATTCCATTAGGAAAAGATAATGAGGCTTGCGACTTATTAATAGGCAAGGTTGTTTATTTTCATATAGAAGATGAAATTTATGAAAATGGACGTATAGATGCAGATGGCTTAAAAGCAGTTAGCCGTTTAGCAGGGAATGACTATGCTAAGGTTGGAGAAATGTTTACGATTGATCGTCCTAAATAAGGTTAATAAGAGTGAAGGGGAAAGTAGAATTTCCCCTTCACTTTTTTTTGAAAAAAATTAAAAGAAAAATGAACGATATGCAGAACTTATTCGTATAACAAATGAAACCAAATAAAAATTGTATAGAATTAGCAAGAAGGGAGGAAGATATGGCGGATTTAGATGAACTAGAAATTATAAAGTATGCTCAGCAAGGTGACCAAGATGCATTTGCTAAACTTTTTCAAATCCATTATTCCTTTTTATATAAATACGTTTTAAAAATGACCCTAAATCAACAAACTGCAGAAGATTTAGTGCAGGATACGATGTTGAAAGGTTATGACAATATTAAGAAATACAACGGTCAATCCAAATTTTCAACTTGGCTAATTACAATCGCAACTAGACTTTATTTAGATCAACAAAGAAGGAAAAAGCGCGAATGGTTTTGGCAAAAAAATGAGTCTGAAAAGTTATCGCGCTCCTTAAATTGGCAGTTAGCCTATAAAGGGTTTGAGTGGAGTGATATTATGGAGGGCTTTGAAAAGCTTAAATCAGATGTGAGAACTGCTATATTATTAAAGCATTACTACGGCTATACGAACGAAGAAATTGGAAATATGATGGGAATTCGAGAAGGAACGGTTAAATCAAGAATTCATAATGGAATGAAGGAATTAAGAAAGGAGTTAATGCAAGATGGATAAAGAAGAGATTGTTTCAGCATTTAAGCAGTTTGATGAATTAACGAATGTACATGAACCTTCAATCAGTGCGATTACGGAAAAACTTAATGTTCATCAGGAAAAAAAGAAAACCATTTTTCTTAAAGAACTAATCGTATTCATTTGTGTAGCATGCAGTCTATTCATCGGGGCACTTCTAATTACTTTAGAGGCACCAGTAAGCATTGTTATTATTCAAGCTTTAGGCTTTATTGCACTACCGATTATTTTTAAACGAGATAAAAAGAAAATTGAAAGTGAGTTGATCTAAAGTGGAATGGACAACAGAAAATATTATCATTTTAGTTTTAGTCTTTATAATTTTAATAACTCAAAGTATCACACTTTTTACAAACGCTAAAAAGAGAAATCGTTCAGCCTGGTTATGGGGGCTGTTAGGAATGATTCAATTCCCTTGGCCTAGTGTCTTCTTTTACTTTTTAGTTGTTCGAAAAGATCGAAAAAAACTAAATTAAGGATCGTGTAGAAATACTAGACTAATTGGATCGGTTCAATTAAGTCTAGTATTTTTAAATTTATGATTGACAATATTAGTGTACTACCTGTATAGTACACGTATAAGGTGTATTAATCGAGTGATACGCATAGTTGTGTATTAAGTGTATGAACTAAGTAGTACACACACATACTAATTAAATTGTATTAAGAACGAGGAGGTGGATTGATGGAATTTATAGTGAATAACCGTGAACCGGTTTATCTACAGGTCGTTAGGCATTTTAAACAACAAATTGCCAAAAGACTATTAGAAGCTGGTCAAGAAATACCATCAAGAAGAGAATTAGCTGTTCAATTTAATATAAATCCAAATACTGTACAAAAAGCATACAAGGAAATGGAGGAACAAGGGTTGATTACGACTGAACGAAATTTCCCTAGTAAGATTACGACTGATATAAAAGTGTTAAATGGTGTACGAAATGAATTGATTATGGAAGCAGTAAATGAATTTGTTGATTCAATTAAAGTAATAAATGTTCCGGTTGAAGAGTTACTTACGATGGTGAAACAAAACTATGAACAAAAGATAAAAGAAGAAGGGAAAGGAGAGGCTTAAATGATACAAGTAAAGAATGTTTCAAAAAAATATGGTCGGAAAAATGTTTTACGTGATATATCTTTCACAGCAAATAAAGGAGAAATCACTTGTTTAATTGGTATTAACGGTGTTGGTAAGTCTACAACAATGAAGGCGATAATGGGGATTACACCAATCGATCGCGGTGAAATAGTAATAGATGATAAGAAAATGAACCATACAATGTACGAAAATATCACATTTATTCCAGATACGCTTACAATGCTACCTAGTTTTACAGTTGGAGAAGCAATGCAGTTTATGAAGGATTTTTATGTAAATTGGAATCCAGAGCGTGCTAAAGAATTACTTGGTTTTTTCCGTTTAAAGGAAGATGAAAAACTAGGTGAGCTTTCAAAAGGGAATGCTGCAAAAGCAAATTTACTTTTTGGTTTAGGGTTAGATGTTGATTATGTTCTGATGGATGAACCTTTTTCTGGTATCGATATGTTTAGTAGAGAGCAAATTGCAAAAGTGTTTACGAGTCACTTAATAGAAGATCGAGGCGTGATCATAACTACGCACGAAATTAGTGATATTGAGCATTTAATTGATAAGGTCGTTTTATTAGATAACGGCGAAATTCTGAAAGAGTTTTATACAGAAGAAATTCGATTAGAAGAAGGTAAGTCAGTTATGGACGTAATGAGAGAGGTGTATGAATCGTGAATCGATATTTAAAACTAGTTAATTTTGAAGTTAATCGATTTTTTAAATTATATATAGGGTTATTAATAGTAGTTGCTATTTCACAGTTTGTAAGTTTATTTGTAGTAAAGTCCTCGTATATGAGCCAAGCGAATGAAGCAAATTACGCGAGTTCTTTGAAAGCAACGGAGGAATTTATTACATCGAATGGATTGCTAAACTTTAATCATGTTGCTAATCATCCATTATTTATTGGGCCAATTGTGATCAGTGTCGCTTTAATGATGTTCTATGTTTTTATCATTTGGTACAGAGATTATTTCGGAAAAAATACGTTTATTTACCGTTTATTTATGTTACCAACTTCAAGAATGACCATTTATTTTGCTAAAGCGACTACAATCTTAATTATGGTGTTGAGTTTACTGGCATTTCAACTAATACTTTTACCAATTGAAATTAACGTATTTCAACAAATAGTTCCAGGTGAACTTTTAGGGAAAATGAATACAGTTGAACTTGTTATGGGCCCTAATATTTTTCAAATGATTTTACCAAGTAATTTTGTGGATTTTATTTTTAGATATCTTATTGGAATGGGCTTAGTGTTTACTCTTTTCACATTCATACTATTAGAACGTAGTTATCGCTGGAAAGGTATATTATTTGGGATTTTATACGCTATGGCGATTGTAGTTTTAATTCTTATACCAGAGATTATTCAATCTTACGTTTTTGGAAATGATTTCTCATTTTATCCAAGCGAAGTCGTTTATATGGAAATAGGTCTTATTGCAATCATTATTACAGGTTCAATCTTATTTAGTAAATATTTATTAAAAAACAAAGTATCGGTGTAAGGAGGAGTTTAGAATGAAGCGATATCGTAATTTGGCAGTAATAGCCGTTGTCACGACAATCAGTTTAGGTACGTTTTTTACGAAAGTAGCTATGTCAGAAAGCAAGTTGCCTAAATTTTACTTAAAGACTGAAAATGGAGATACAAAATACGTTAAAGATTTAACGATTAGCGCTGGATATGGTCAAGAAGGTGCTAGAAGTCTAAGTATCACAACTGACGGAAGTGAATATAAAGACAATAATTCAATTCTTAGTGAACTTGATAGTGAATACTATGCCTTAAAAAAATTAAATGATTTAAAAAAGAAAGAAAGAAACTTTATGCGCGGAAAAATTTCTTCTTCTCAATTTTATATCGATAAAGATTTTGCATGGCACGCCGAGGTAAAAGGTGGAAAACTTGATGGTACGTATGAGCATCAAAATAATCATTTTAATATGTATATAGATGGTCTCGATCTTCAAAATAAAGACCGTTATAAATTTAAAATAGATATCCCAGGTGAAGAAAACTACTCATATATAAATGTAGAGGATGTACAATTAATCGGTAAAGATTTAGTTGTCACTACTTATCAAAATAAAATGACAGATAATAATACAAATCCTGATGTGAATGTCGAGCAAACTGAACTAGTTATGTATCGAATTAATGTAAACCAAAAGAAAATTGTTGATCGTAAAGTGATTAATAAATCATCCAATGACCAAAAAACACAGACTCATACTGAATTACAAAATACGATATCAGAATCAGATCAAACTATTCCTTCTAAATTCAGTGTTTACAAAAAGGCAAAACTAAAGGATACGGTTCAAACGAATGGAGAAACAACAACTGAAGAAATTAGTAATGAAGTATTCGTATTTAATTTAGAAACTGATAAAGAAGAACCTTTAAATTTATCGAATGAACAAAAAGAACAATTGAAGCAAAGTAATGTAATCATTGATAATGATAACTTGTATTTTATAACGAACGGTGATAAAGATCTTTCAGTATTAAAGTATAACCTTAACAATAAAAAAGTTGAAGGTGTACCAGTACTTGCTTCTAAAATTAATGGTAATAATCTTTCAAATTATAAAATCATTGATGGAAAACTATATGCAATTACGAATATTGAAAATCCAGGGGAAATCAGTAAAGATTTCATTATTGTTGATTTAACAAATGGACAAAGTGTTTTCGAAGGCAAGATTGAAGTGAAGAATTTTAAAGGAAAATCTAGTAAAGCATTAAAGAAATTACAAGTATATGATTTTCAGGTTGAATAAGTAGGGCAGGAAAAAGATAAGAGATTGGTTATAGGAAAAGATTTTATAAACTTATAAATCTTTTCCTACTCCTTCTTATTTCTTTATTCCTGTTCTTTTTTCTTTGCTTTACTACTTTCTTGTTTACTAAAAGAATATACGTTCTAGTTTAATTACTTGAATTCGTCCATAAACATCGATAATATGTAAAGATAATTAAATTTTAAAGTACGTTTGTTCTGTTTTTGATTGATTTTTGAAATTTTGTGGTAAAATAGAAGGATAGGTATGTTTTGGAAATGGAGGCGGGGAAGATGGAGCAGGAATTCGAGGTAGTTTCTAATTATTCACCTCAAGGCGATCAGCCAAATGCGATTAAGCAGCTTGTTGATGGGGTTAAAAATGGTAAAGAGCATCAAGTTTTATTAGGTGCTACAGGTACGGGAAAAACGTTTACCATTTCAAATGTAATTAAAGAAGTAGGAAAACCAACATTAGTATTTGCTCACAATAAAACATTAGCAGGGCAATTATATAGTGAATTAAAAGAGTTCTTTCCTAATAATGCAGTTGAGTATTTCGTTAGTTACTATGATTATTTTCAGCCAGAAGCTTATGTACCTCAAACGGATACTTATATTGAAAAAGATTCAAGTATTAATGATGAAATTGATAAATTACGTCACTCTGCGACTTCCTCCCTTTTTGAACGTAAGGATGTCATTATTGTAGCGAGTGTGTCTTGTATTTACGGTTTAGGTTCTCCTGAAGAATATCGTGAATTAGTTTGTTCTCTTCGTATTGGAATGGAAATTAGTAGAGATGAACTATTACATAAACTAGTAGATATTCAGTATGCGCGTAATGATATTGACTTCTCACGTGGTACATTCCGAGTTCGTGGAGATGTTGTTGAAATATTCCCGGCATCACGTGATGAGCACTGTATTCGTGTGGAATTTTTTGGTGATGAAATTGAGCGAATTAGAGAAGTGGATGCTTTAACAGGTGAAATTTTAGGTGACCGTGAACATGTTGCAATTTTCCCGGCTTCCCACTTCGTTACACGTGAAGAAAAGATGAAAATTGCCATTAAAAATATTGAAGTTGAGTTAGAAGAACGATTAAAGGAAATGAGAGATAACGGTAAGTTACTAGAAGCACAAAGGCTTGAGCAGCGGACTAGATATGATTTGGAAATGATGAACGAGATGGGATTTTGTTCAGGAATTGAAAACTATTCCCGTCATCTGACGTTGAGACCACCAGGTTCTACGCCTTATACATTATTAGACTATTTTCCAGAAGATTTCTTAATGGTAATTGACGAGTCACATGTTACAGTTCCGCAAATCCGAGGAATGTTTAACGGTGACCAAGCTCGAAAGCAAGTATTAGTAGATCATGGATTCCGTCTGCCTTCAGCATTGGATAATCGACCTTTAAAGTTTGCAGAGTTTGTGGAAAAGGTTCAACAAACTATTTACGTAACTGCGACACCTGGGCCATATGAGCTAGAGTTGTGTCCTGAGAAAGTAGAGCAAATTATTCGTCCAACAGGTCTACTAGATCCGACGATAGATGTTCGTCCAATTGAAGGTCAAATTGACGATTTGATTGATGAAGTTCGTAATCGCATTGCTAAAAATGAGAGAGTACTAATTACTACATTAACGAAGAAAATGTCTGAAGATTTAACGGATTATTTGAAAGAAATCGGTATTAAGGTTAACTATTTACATTCTGAAATAAAAACGCTTGAACGAATTGAAATTATTCGTGATCTTCGTTTAGGTAAATATGACGTTTTAATTGGTATTAACCTTTTACGTGAAGGGATCGATATTCCTGAAGTTTCATTAGTTGTAATTTTAGATGCAGATAAAGAAGGATTTTTACGATCTGAACGTTCATTAATCCAAACAATTGGTCGAGCTGCAAGGAATTCAAATGGTCATGTTATTATGTATGCTGATAAAATGACGAATTCGATGAATATTGCTATTAATGAAACAAAACGTCGTCGTGAGATTCAGGAAGAATATAACATAAAACATGGAATCACACCTAAAACAATTATTAAGCAAGTACGTGATGTTATTCGAGCTACTTCTGTTGCTGAAGAAGAAGAAGTTTATGAAAACGGCATTAGTGCTAAATATAAGAAGATGAACAAAAAAGAACGTCATTTATTTATTCAATCAATTGAAATGGAAATGAAGGACGCAGCGAAGGCGCTTGATTTTGAACGAGCAACAGAACTTCGTGACTTGATATTAGAATTGAAGTCTGAGAGGTGAAGAACTTGAAAAGTATGAATGAAATAATTATTAAAGGGGCCAGAGCGCATAACTTAAAAAATATCGATGTTACGATTCCTCGTAATCAATTAGTAGTTGTGACAGGTTTATCTGGATCAGGTAAGTCATCTCTAGCATTTGATACGATTTATGCAGAAGGTCAACGCAGATATGTAGAATCACTATCTGCGTATGCTCGTCAATTTTTAGGTCAAATGGATAAACCTGATGTAGATTCAATCGAAGGACTTTCACCGGCGATTTCAATTGATCAAAAAACGACTAGCCGAAATCCTCGTTCGACAGTTGGTACTGTAACAGAGATTTACGACTATTTAAGACTTTTATATGCTCGAATTGGGACTCCGATTTGTCCAAATCACGGTATTGAAATTACTTCTCAAACAGTCGAACAAATGGTAGATCGTGTAATGGAGTACCCTGAACGAACAAAAATTCAAGTGCTTGCTCCAGTGGTATCTGGTCGTAAAGGGACACATGTCAAAGTATTTGAAGAAATTAAAAAACAAGGGTTCGTTCGCGTTCGTGTTGATGGTGAGCTATTTGATGTATCTGATGAAATAGAATTAGAGAAAAATAAGAAGCATTCAATCGAAGTTGTAATTGACCGTATTGTTGTAAAAGATGGTGTAGCATCTCGATTAGCTGATTCTCTTGAAACAGCATTAAAACTAGGAGAAGGTCGAGTGATCATTGATGTTATAGGTGAAGAAGAATTACTTTTTAGTGAACATCATGCATGTCCTCTGTGTGGATTTTCAATTGGGGAATTAGAACCACGTATGTTTTCGTTTAACAGCCCGTTTGGAGCTTGTCATTCATGTGATGGATTAGGAACGAAATTAGAAGTGGATTTAAACTTAGTTATCCCAAATGATGAATTAACTCTTAAAGAAAATGCTATAGCACCGTGGGAATCAATTAGCTCAATGTATTATCCTCAATTACTAGAGAGTGTTTGTAATCATTACGGCATTGATATGAATATTCCATTTAAAGACATACCAAAAGATCTGCAAGATAAAATTCTTTATGGTAGTAATGGCGAACAAATCTATTTTAAATATGATAACGAGCAAGGTCATGTACGTGAAGCAATGATTGAATTTGAAGGTGTTATTTCGAATGTAGAAAGACGTTTTAAAGAAACATCTTCAGATTTTATTCGTGAGCAAATGGAAAAATATATGGCTCAACAACATTGTCCAACTTGTAAAGGGCATCGTCTAAGAAAAGAGGCACTTGCTGTTTTTATTGGTGGCTTGCATGTCGGTGAAGTAACAAAAATGTCAGTTAAAGAAGCATTTGATTTCTTTGGATCGCTTGATTTAACGCCAAAACAAGAAAAAATTGCAAATCTAATCCTTCGAGAAATTAGAGAGCGTTTAGGCTTTTTAGTAAATGTAGGTTTAGATTATTTAACATTGAACCGAGCTGCAGGTACATTATCTGGTGGAGAAGCTCAAAGGATTCGTTTGGCGACTCAAATTGGTTCAAGACTAACTGGTGTATTATATATTTTGGATGAACCATCAATTGGATTACACCAACGTGATAATGATCGTTTAATCTCAACATTGTTAAATATGAGAGACATCGGAAATACATTAATAGTTGTAGAACATGATGAAGATACGATGCTAGCAGCAGATTATTTAATTGATATCGGACCGGGAGCTGGTATTCACGGTGGACAGGTCATTTCACAAGGAACACCAAGTGAAGTAATGAATGATCAAAATTCATTAACAGGGAAGTACTTATCAGGTGAGAAGTTTATTCCTGTACCGCTTGAACGTAGAAAAGGCGATGGACGTGAAATTAAAATTGTTGGAGCAAAAGAAAATAATTTAAAAAATGTCTCAACTTCATTCCCATTAGGTACGTTCGTTGCAGTAACAGGTGTATCAGGATCAGGGAAAAGTACATTAATTAATGAGATTTTATATAAATCATTAGCTCAAAAATTAAATGGATCGAAAGTACGTCCAGGGGAGCATAAAGAAATAAAAGGGATTGAACAATTGGAGAAGGTTATTGATATTGATCAATCACCAATTGGTCGTACTCCTCGTTCAAATCCGGCTACCTACACTGGTGTATTTGATGATATTCGAGATGTATATGCCGCTACGAATGAGTCAAAGGTTCGCGGTTATAAGAAAGGTCGTTTTAGCTTCAACGTTAAAGGCGGTAGATGTGAAGCATGTCGAGGCGATGGAATCATTAAAATTGAAATGCATTTCTTACCTGATGTTTACGTACCATGTGAGGTTTGTCATGGTAAACGATATAATCGAGAAACTTTAGAAGTTAAGTATAAAGATAAATCGATCTCTGAAGTTTTAGATATGACAGTTGAGGATGCAGTTTCATTCTTTGAAAATATTCCTAAGATTAAACGTAAACTTCAAACGTTAAATGATGTAGGTTTAGGATATATTACATTAGGTCAACCTGCTACGACTTTATCTGGCGGAGAAGCACAACGTGTAAAACTTGCTTCCGAGCTTCATAAACGTACGAATGGAAGAACGTTATATATTTTAGATGAACCTACTACAGGACTTCATGTTGATGATATTGCACGATTATTAGTTGTATTACAAAGACTAGTAGATAATGGAGATACTGTACTTGTAATTGAACATAATCTAGATGTCATTAAAGCGGCCGACCATCTAATTGATTTAGGACCAGAAGGTGGAGACAAAGGTGGTACGATTGTAGCAACCGGTACACCAGAGAAGCTATGTAAAGTCGAAGCGTCCCATACTGGTAAGTATTTAAAAGCTGTATTAGAACGTGACAAAGCTAGAATGGAAAAAAGATTGGCATTGATGGAATCTTAAAAAAATCTCTTTTTTAATAAGTTATAGTTATTGAAAATATTGATGAGGTAGAGTAGTTGATTAGAACGAAAAGAGTGCTCAACTCCAGTTAAATTAGCTGGATAGCGAGTAATCTGGAACGGAAATCAACTATTCTTCTTTTTCTATGTCAGAGTGTTGAAACGGTCAAAGTATATAATTGTTTGTATTTAGGACTTAGTGTCATTCATAGTTCCTTTTACTTGAAAAGTAGTCCACATTTCTTTAATGTTTTAACATAGAATAAATAATGAAAATAAAAAAATTAGTAATGATAAAAAAATGAGGGCGTATCGATAGAGAGGAGATTTTTGTGAAAAAACTATATCGATCTTCTAAAGATTCTATGCTTGCGGGTGTATGTGGTGGGTTAGGTAAGTATTTTAATTTGGACAGTACATTGATCCGTTTACTGTTTGTTATATTATTCTTCGTAGGATTTGGAGCACTACTATTTGTATATTTAATATGGATATTTGTTGTACCAGAAGAGGGTGACGTGAAATAAATGAGATGGTTATTTTCATTAGCTATTAATAGCTTAGTTTTTATTGTAGTAGCAGGATTTCTGCAACCAGATTTTTATGTGAAAAATATTCCAACGGCTATCATTGCTGCGTTGGTGTTATCGATCTTAAATACAATTATCCGCCCAATCTTAATATTAATAACTTTACCTGTAACCATTTTTACAATGGGATTATTCCTGTTTATTATTAATGCATTTACGCTTGAAATTACTGATTATTTATTAGGAGATGCCTTAAGAGTAAATGGTTTTGGAACAGCTATTATTGCATCGATTCTAATTAGTACATTCAGTATGTTAATTCAATATTTTGTATTTGGTTCAAAGGATAAAAAAAAGAATAGTCAACGGTAGAAAAAGAGGAGTCTCTTAAGTTAAAGTACTTTTGAGAGTCTCTTTTTTTTGTTTTTTAGATTAATGGGATTTTTGAACATTATGTGAACTCTGTTGTTATATAACTTGGTATCATTAAATGCTAAAGCTATTGAAATTACTAAATATCGTGATAAATTCACATTTACATTAATGATTTTTAATCGTTCTAGCGCGGTTAGTGACTTGTCGACATTTTCCCACAAAGTTTAAAAATGGTACAATATGAGAGATAATACATAATTATTAATCCTTAGGAGGCTTGTATGGCTAAATTACGTACAAAGAATTTAGTTGAGTATTTTAAATTAGAGGTCATTAGTGGAAGTGCAGGTTTGAATCGTTCGATTAACACGACTGATTTATCTCGTCCAGGTATAGAGGTGGCAGGATTTTTTACATACTATCCATCTGATCGAGTACAAATATTAGGGAAAACAGAATTAACTTTTTATCATAACTTAACTGACGAAGAAAAACACGGTCGATTAAGAAAGCTTTGTGCAGATGATACGCCTTGTATTATCGTGACGCGAGGTTTAGACATTCCACCCGAATTAATTGAAGCTGGGGAAGAAACTGGCGTACCTATTTTACTATCAAACAGTAAGACAACTAAAGCGTATAGTAGACTTACGAGTTATTTAGAGGCTAAACTTGCTCCAACTACAGCGTTACATGGTGTACTAGTTGATATTTACGGTGTCGGTGTATTAATTACTGGAAAAAGTGGAGTTGGTAAAAGTGAAACGGCCCTAGAGTTAGTAAAACGTGGTCATAGATTGGTAGCAGATGATTCTGTAGAGATTCGTCAAACGGATGAGGATACGCTAATTGGTTCATCGCCAGAATTAATTGAGCATTTATTGGAAATTCGTGGATTAGGAATTATCAATGTAATGACTCTTTTTGGAGCAGGATCTGTACGTAATTACAAGCGTATTACGTTGAACATTGATTTGGAGACTTGGGACTCCCAAAAGGTTTACGATCGAGTTGGTTTAGACGATGAAAAACTTAAAATATTAGATACTGATATCTCGAAAATCACATTGCCTGTTCGACCTGGTCGAAATTTAGCTGTTATTATTGAAGTAGCAGCGATGAATTTCCGTTTGAAAAATATGGGTGTAAATGCAGCTCAGCAATTTGCAGATCGTTTAGAAAAAGTAATTCAAGGCGGTAATAATGTTAGTGATTTAATTTAATGGAAAAGTGGGGAAATTGGAATGGAGTCAAATATTCAGCCATTAGATAAAGTATTTTTACACTTAGGTCCTCTTTCAATAAAATGGTATGGGGTATTGATCGGATTAGGTGTTGTATTAGGTTTATGGTTAGCAATTCGTGAAAGTAAACGACGTGGAATACCTGATGATACATTTTTGGATCTTATTTTAGTAGCTCTACCTTCTGCGATTATAGGGGCTAGAATTTATTATGTACTCTTTGAGTGGAGCTACTATTCTAAGCATGTTAGTGAAATACCGGCCATTTGGCATGGTGGATTAGCTATTCACGGTGGTTTAATTGGAGCATTTATAGCTAGTTATTTCTTTGCAAAGAAAAGAGGCATTTCATTTTGGAAGCTTGCCGATATCGCAGCACCAAGTATTTTAGTAGGCCAAATGCTTGGACGTTGGGGAAACTTCATGAACCAAGAGGCTCATGGTGGTCCAGTAACTAGATCATTTTTAGAAAGTCTTCATTTACCTACTTGGATCATTAATCAAATGTATATTGATGGAACGTATTATCATCCAACATTTTTATATGAATCATTATGGAGTTTATTAGGGATTATCTTCTTACTAATTTTAAGAAGAGTGAATCTAAGACGTGGTGAAATGTTTTTAACTTATTTAATTTGGTATTCTGTTGGTCGTTTCTTTATTGAAGGACTAAGAACAGATAGTTTAATGTTAACAAGTACAATTAGAATGGCTCAATTTATATCAGTCGTCATTATCATATTATCTATTTTCATTCTTGTTTATCGAAGAGTTAAAGGATTATCGAAGGAGCGTTATTTAGACGCATAAGTTTGTAAAAACAGGAGTGGGGAGCACGTTGGAAACTTTAAAGAGAGGGTTACTAGTTGGTTTACAAACTTCTTGGAAAATAGGGAAAATAATTTTCCCTATTTCTTTCATTTTAACGATTATTAAAGAAACTGCACTAATGGACTGGTTTGTGAATATTCTTGAACCATTAATGAGTTTTATCGGTTTAAAGGGAGATGCAGCATTAGTATTAGTTTTAGGAAATGTTTTAAATTTATATGCGGCCCTTGGAGCAATGCTACCGATGGATTTAACTGTTAAGGAGGCATTAATCCTAGCAGTTATGTTAAGTTTTTCTCATAATCTATTTGTTGAAACGACAGTAGCTACTGCTGTAGGAGTTCGAGCATCCTTTGTTGTTTTAGTAAGGATTGGATTTGCAATTATTTCTGCTATTTGTATCCATTTCTTTTGGTCTGGTGGAACAGAAATTGTTCATAAAGGCATTGCTGTTGCAGAAAGCGTTAACCAGTCGGGATGGGATATCGTTTATAATGCTATCATTTCGTCATTAATGGGTATTTTTAATCTTATTAAAATTGTTTTCCCCTTAATGCTAGTTATTCAAATTGCAAAAGATTTTGGGTGGATGAATTATATAACGAAAGCATTATCTCCATTTACTAAATTAATCGGTGTTGAAGCAAAAGCTGGAGTTACATTAGCTGCGGGATTGTTTTTTGGATTAGCTTTTGGAGCAGGTGTTATGATTCAAGCTGTTAAAGAAGATGGTGTTTCGAAACGAGATTTATACCTCGTTTTCTTATTTTTAGTAGCATGCCATGCTGTAGTAGAAGATACACTTCTCTTTATTCCTTTAGGGATTCCAGTTTTATACTTATTTTTAATTCGTTTTTTTGTCGCATTAGTTGTTACTTGTATCGTAGCAAGAATTGTAGGTAGAGTTGGTAGAAAAACAGAATCTAGTTTAAAAGCTGAAATGAAATAGAAAGGAAATCTTATGAAAATAAATACGATACTTTTTGATTTAGATGGTACTTTAATCAATACAAATGAATTAATTATTGCTTCATTCTTGCATACTTTGAATAAATATTATCCTGAACAATATAAACGTGAACATGTTATACCCTTTATGGGGCCAACTTTAACTGAATCATTCTCTACGGTAGATGAAGAAAGAGTTGAAGAGTTCATCTCGGAATATCGTCGTTTTAACATGAAGATGCATGATGAGTTTGTTGAGGAATATGAAACGGTTTATGAAACGATCGAAACTTTACACAAATTAGGCTATAAAATAGGGATTGTAACAACAAAGGCACGAAATGTTGTTGAAATGGGTTTAAGTTTTAGTCGATTAAAGCAATTCTTTGATATTGTTATCACAATAGATGACGTACAAAATGCAAAGCCACATCCAGAACCTATTCAATTAGCTCTTAAAAAATTAAATTCTATTCCTGAAGAGAGTATAATGGTTGGCGATAATTACCATGATATTGAAGGTGGTCAAAATGCTGGAACGAAAACAGCAGGGGTTGCTTGGTCACTAAAAGGAAGAGAATTTTTAGCTACTTTTAAACCTGATTATATGCTTGAAAAGATGAGTGATCTCTTACCAATTTTAGGGATTGATGAGAATTGAGGAAAACGAAACGGTACCTAATTGAAGGTGAAAATTCACTTTGGCAAGTGTACAAGACTGTTTCATTTTGGAAAACATTTCGAAATACTATTGTCATTGAAATAGCCCGTTATATCCCTTTCTTTAGATTGAAAAACTGGATGTATCGGAATCTCATTGGAATGAAAGTAGGAGAGTATACATCCTTTGCGTTTAAAGTAACGCCTGATTTAATGTTTCCAGAATTAATCTCAGTTGGTAGGAATTCGATTATCGGCTATAATACAACAATCTTGGCGCATGAATATTTAATTAATGAATATCGATTAGGAGAAGTCATTATTGGTAATAATGTGTTAGTTGGTGCAAACACGACAGTTCTGCCGGGGGTCACAATAGGTGATGGTGCGAAAGTTTCAGCTGCAACACTTGTCAACAAGGACGTTCCAGCTGGTGCATTTGTTGGAGGTAATCCTATGGTTATTATTTCATTACCTCAATCTGAAACTACTATTTAAACTCTTAAAAAAAGTGGTTTTCAATATTTTTTGTTTCGGTTAAAATAATACTTTGACAACTTATTTAGATAATGTGGAAATTGTACGTTCGTTTAAAATTCTTATAATTTGGACGGCGACTATTTCCTCTTTTTATGTGATATACTGTGATAAGCTTGAAAAACTGGAGGATCGAATGTCTGAAAATTTGGGGAATCAAACAAATCAACTTCATAATGTCGTTTCGTTCTCGTTACCGAAAGATTATTTCTACGAAAAAGGGATGAAAGCTTATAATAGTAACGATTCTGAGCAAGCGATTTATTATTTGAAAAAAGCTGCTGAAAATGAAGAAAATCAAACAGTTCTTATAGATATTTCTAGAAAACTTTTATCATTACATCAATATCAAACTACAATAACTATTTTAGAATATATTTTAGATAAATATCCAACAAATGAGGATGTATATTATTTATTAGCATTTGCATTTTTTGAATTAGGATTATTCCAAAAAGCCAATTTGTATGCTCAAAAGTATTTAGAAATTGGCACGGATGAAGAGCAATTAGAAGAACTAGAAGACTATTTAGATATTATTCATAGTGAAGAAGATGATGATTTAAGTATTAATGATGATTTATTAGTACTTCAAGAGCGAGTTACAAGCTATTTGGCAAATCATGATTGGAAATCTGCTAAAACAACTTTACTTAATATTGTTGATAAGTATCAAGAATTTTGGCCAGCTTATAATAACTTAGCTTTAGTAGAGCTTCATTTAGGAAATCCTGAAGAAGCTGAAAGAGTATTACAATATGTTTTAGAACAAAATCCAGGTAATTTATCAGCTTTAATTCATTTAACAATGTTAAAAAGAATATTAAACGAACAAGAAATTGCTCTACAATATCTTGAAGGCTTATCAAATATTGTTCCAATTTCTGAAGAGCACCGCCACAAGCTTGGCGTACTTTTCTATCAGTTCAAGAAGTATGAAGAAGCTTATAAGTTATTTAATTTACTGTACATGGAACGACCAGATCGTGAAATACAGTTTTATTATATGTTCTGTGATGCAGCATATCAATCTGGAAGAATTGAAACGGCGGAACGTATTTGGAATTTTGAAATGACAAGTGAATTTGATGATCATGAGGAATTGGCTCCATGGGCTGAAAAAAAGCATTCATCAAATGAAATTGAACAATTAATGGTTGAAACAGAATACCAAGCAAAACACTCCAATTCGAATAGTGAGAGATGGGGATTAATCTATTTTATGAAGGAATATTATTATGAACAAAAATTTAGTTCAATCCTTCAAGATTTGAATCCATTAGAAAATATTGGTCTCGATGAACAATTAGAACAAGTTCTACTAAATAATATGTGTTATCTAGAGCCTCATCCGTCATTGAATATTGCGATTAACGGCGCAAAGAAAGTACAGACAACTTGGGAAGAAGATTATATAATACTACGTAATCATCTTCAATTATGGTTTTTCGCTATTTGTGAACTTACAGTAAAATATAAAGAATTACCTGTAAGTGAAGAGGTTTTATTAGCTGCTACACATTATCTTGTTGAAAATGAAGTAAATCGTGTATCACAAAAGAAAATTGCAGCAAACTATAATATCTCTACCTATTTATTAAATAAAGGCATTAGCGCCATTCGAAGCTTGTTTTAATACCAGATGGTGTTAATGCAAGCTTTCTTTATTTCTCATTAAGGTGAGTATAAATTGGCAGCAAGGATTTGTACTCGAAGGTGAAGGCTCGTCAGTCGAAGAGTTTTCTTTATCATGAGCATATGATTTGTTGTTTTATGTCATCGCGTATTAGGATAGTGTTAGTTAATGAAGTAGGGCAATTAGCCATTTAAGTACAAGGAGTGATTAAGAAATGGAAGAAAAAATTTATGATGTTATTATCATTGGAGCTGGTCCTGCAGGGATGACTGCAGCTGTATATACATCTCGTGCAAATCTTTCTACATTAATGATGGAACGTGGTATTCCAGGTGGACAGATGGCAAATACTGAAGAAATTGAAAACTACCCAGGTTTTGATAGTATTTTAGGCCCGGATTTATCAAATAAAATGTTTGATCATGCGAAAAAATTTGGTGCTGAATACGCTTATGGAGACATTAAAGAAATTATCGACGGTAAAGAATATAAAACAATCATTGCTGGTAAAAAAGAATACAAAACACGCGCAATTATTATTTCAACTGGTGCAGAATACAAAAAAATTGGTGTTCCAGGTGAGCAAGAGCTTGGAGGACGTGGTGTATCTTACTGTGCTGTTTGTGATGGAGCATTCTTTAAGGATAAAGAATTAGTAGTTATAGGTGGCGGAGATTCAGCGGTAGAAGAAGGCGTATATTTAACTCGATATGCTTCTAAAGTTACAATCGTTCACCGTAGAGATCAATTACGTGCTCAAAAAATTCTTCAAGACCGTGCATTTGCAAATGAAAAGATTTCATTTATTTGGAATTCAACAATTAAAGAAGTAAACGGAACTGATGGTAAAGTAAGTAGCGTAACGCTTGTAGATACTCAAAATGGTGAAGAATCTGAATTTAAAACTGATGGCGTATTTATCTATATTGGCATGCTGCCATTAACAAAACCATTCTTAAGTTTAGGTATTACAAATGAAAATGGTTATATTGAAACAAATGATGTAATGGAAACAAGAGTACCAGGTATTTTTGCTGCTGGTGATGTTCGTGAAAAAACTTTACGTCAAGTTGTAACAGCTACTGGAGACGGAAGTATTGCTGCTCAAGCAGTACAACATTATATTGAAGAATTAAAAGAAGAATTATCTAAAACTAACTAATCTTGATTAAAAACGATAAAATTAAGTTTTAGAATTGTGAACAAAATTGTAATATTCTGAAACTTATATGTAATTAGGGTGTAACTCTCTTGAAATATAGTTACTGTAATATAGACAATAACCAGAGAGCCCCCTAATATATATAGGAACATGGATATGCGCTTGTCCATGTTCCCTTTTTTTGTGCTTTAAAGTTTAAATTTACAGCGACGAATGAGGAACTGACGTAGTTGCAAATTTTTAGCAATTAAGTATAAGTGCAACTACGCCTTTAGTCTTTAAAGCTCGGCAATCGGTGAGTTTTCTTTATTTGTCTCCGAAAATGATCGGTTCTGTTCCTCGACCGTAGTTCGAACCCACAAAATCTTTTCCTTTAGCCTGTACCTGTCAACCCTAATTCCCACTCTTAACAAGTTGTTGTCTGACTAGTTTAACGGTATAATATAGATTGGGCAGTTTCAACCAACTGCAAGTCCAAATTGTAAGTGAGGTATAAGAAATGCAAAGAGTTACACATTGTGTTTTGGTAAATGAAAATAATATCCTCTTGCTACAAAAACCTAGAAGAAACTGGTGGGTTGCACCCGGCGGCAAGATGGAGCCAGGTGAAAACATTAGAGAAGCAGTTGTTCGTGAATATCGTGAAGAAACAGGTATATACTTAAAAAACCCAAAATTAAAAGGTGTTTTTACAATTATTATAGAAGAAGATGCTAAGGTAGTGAATGAATGGATGATGTTTTCATTTTTAGCTACCGAGTTTGACGGTGAAAATCAAGATGAGTGTGAAGAAGGAATTCTTCGCTGGCATGCGATAGATGAAGTGAAAAACCTTCCTATGGCAGCAGGTGACTATCATATTATTGATTATTTACTGAAGGGTAAAGAAATTTTACATGGTACCTTTGTCTATACACCGGACTTTGAATTATTAAGGTATCGCTTAAATCCGAGTTAACTTAAATTATAGAAAGGGTTGAGTTAAATGCCTACAAGATCACATGTAAAAATGGTTATTATAACTGGAATGTCGGGTGCTGGAAAGACTGTCGTTGTTCAAGCGTTAGAAGATATCGGTTACTTCTGTGTTGATAATCTTCCTCCTGCTCTACTTCCAAAATTTGTAGAGCTATTAAAGGACCCGGATCACAATACAACAGATAAAGTTGCTCTTGTTATGGATTTACGAGGAAGAGAATTTTTTGATCAGTTAGGGAGTTCGTTAGATCAATTAATGTCTACTCCGTCAATTATCCCTCAAATTTTATTTTTAGACGCAACGAATGCTGCACTCGTTACTCGCTACAAAGAAACTCGTCGTTCACATCCACTTTCTCCAACGGGTTCTCCATTAAAAGGAATTGAGTTGGAACGTACTCTTTTAGCCGAGGTAAAAGGGCGTGCACAATTAATTTATGATACTTCAGATTTAAAACCTAAAATATTACGAGAAAAAATAATTGAACAATTTAGAGAAAATGAACAAGAAGGTTTTTCAGTAAATATTCAGTCATTCGGTTTTAAGTACGGAATACCGATTGATGCGGATTTAGTATTTGACGTACGATTTTTACCAAATCCATTTTATATTGAATCAATGCGTCCCTTAACTGGCTTAGATGAGGAAGTTTCCTCTTACGTTCTTAAATTTAATGAGACAACGGAATTTATGCTGAAATTAATTGATTTAATTAGTTTTATGTTACCTCAATATAAAAGAGAAGGTAAACGACAACTAATCATTGCGATCGGATGTACGGGTGGACAGCATCGCTCTGTTACTTTAGCAGAGTATTTAGCTAACTACTATAAGGATCAATATGATACGAATGTTAGTCATCGGGACGTTGAAAAAAGGAGTCATAAGTAATGGTTAGTCAACGTTCAAAAATAGTAATAATTGGAGGCGGAACGGGACTATCTGTTTTAGTACGTGGATTGAAAAAACATCCCGTTGATATTACCGCAATTGTAACAGTCGCAGATGATGGTGGTAGCTCTGGACGATTACGTGACGAGTTAAAAATTCCACCACCTGGTGATGTACGAAATGTACTTGCTGCGTTATCAGATGTGGAACCGATGTTGGAAGAATTATTCCAACATCGATTTGCAACATCTGGAGACCTTTCTGGGCATTCTCTTGGTAATTTAATGCTAAGCGCAATGACTGCGATTACAGGTGATTTTTACCGTGCAATCATTGAAATGCGAAGGGTATTAAATGTTAGAGGGAAAGTTATACCAGCAGCTAATCAAAGTGTCGTATTAAAAGCTGAATTAGAAGATGGGACAATTGTTTCAGGTGAGTCGAAAATTCCTTATTCTGGTAAAAAGATTAAAAGAGTATTTTTAGCACCAGGAAATGTTGAACCTTTAAAAGAGGCGCTTGATGAAATTAATCGTGCTGACTTAATCGTAATTGGACCAGGTAGTTTATATACGAGTATCCTTCCTAATCTATTAGTTACTAAAATTGGGAAGGCTGTTGTAAATTCAAAAGCTAGAAAAGTATATGTATGTAATGTGATGACTCAAGCGGGTGAAACTTTACATTATACAGCTAGTGATCATGTAAGGGCTCTGTACCAGCATTTAGACTCAAGTTTTATCGATACAATTATCGTAAATGAAGGCACGATGCCTAAAAATATTTTAGAACTTTATAAGGAAGAACATGCTCAACAAGTAAAACTAGATATAAATGAGCTTGAATCTTTAAATCTAGAAATTGTTCATAAGTCGATCGTTAAATATGATGATAATGTGATTAGGCATGATACAGTAAAGTTAGCAGAAATTTTATGTGATCTAATCCCGACAAAAATAAAAGAATAATGAAAAAATATTTAGAGCTAGAAGGAGGGGGTGATTCAAATGTCCTTTGCATCAGAAACGAAAAAAGAATTAACAACGATTGAGATCAAAGATTGTTGTTCAAAATCTGAGCTATCCTCTTTAATTCGAATGAATGGTTCATTATCAATTGCGAATCGCCAATTTATAGTAGATGTAGTTACTGAAAATGCAGCAATTGCGAGAAGAATATATGTATTAATTAAACGTGTTTATGATGTGGACGTTGAATTGCTCGTTCGTAAAAAAATGCGTCTTAAAAAGAACAATGTATATATTGTTCGAATAAAAGAAGAAGCGAAACATATTTTAAATGATCTTTATATAACTGGTGAAGGATTTACCTTTACGAATGAAATAGCGAAAGAGCTAATTACGAAGAAATGTTGTAAACGCTCCTATTTAAGAGGTGCTTTTCTAGCTGGTGGTTCGGTAAATAATCCAGAGACATCTTCATATCATTTAGAAATTTTTTCACTATATAAAGAGCATACGGAAGAAATTTGTCGTCTAATGAATGAGTTCGGATTAAATGCTAAAACACTGGAGAGACGTAAAGGTTATATTACGTACTTAAAAGAAGCAGAAAAAATTACTGAGTTTTTAAACGTTGTTGGTGCACATTCAGCTTTATTAAGGTTTGAAGATATCCGAATTGTAAGAGATATGAGAAACAGTGTTAATCGTCTAGTAAATTGTGAAACTGCGAACTTAAATAAAACGATCAGTGCAGCCTTCAGGCAAATTGAAAATATACGTTATATCCAAAACTCAGTTGGTTTAGATATATTACCGCCAAAGCTACGTGAAATTGCAGAACTTCGAGTAGCGTATGAGGATGTTACATTAAAAGAGTTAGGTGAAATGGTATCTAGCGGAGCAATTAGTAAATCAGGAATCAATCATCGCCTACGTAAAATAGATGAAATAGCTGATAAACTAAGAGCGGGAGAACCAATAAAAATAAAATAAAAGTTAAGAGGGAAGAAAAAAATGATTGAGAAAAAAGGGAGAGTACTATTAGAAACTGGAATACAGGCTCGTCCAGCAGCACAATTTGTTCAAGTTGCTACGAGATTTCGTTCAGAAGTATTATTAGCTTACAAAGGTAAACAAGTAAACGTAAAGAGTATCATGGGTGTTATGAGCCTTGCTGTACCCCATGGAGAAGAAATCGTAATTACTGTTACTGGTGACGATGAAGTTGAAGCAATGGAAGCCGTAATGGACTTTATCGGAGAAGAAATTTAATGTAATTGGACATTCACAAGTTGGATGTCCAATTTTTTTTACAAAAAAACTAGCCGAAAAATTTCGGCTAGTTTATTCTTACTATTTAATAGCTGCAGTATTAGAAATTACTTTATCAATTAATCCGTATTCTAATGCACGGTCTGCAGTCATAAAGTTATCGCGCTCTGTATCACGCTCGATTGTATCTAATGGTTGACCAGTACGATCTGCAAGAATTTTGTTTAATTTATCACGTAAGAACAAGATTCGCTTAGCTGCAATTTCGATTTCAGTAGCTTGACCTTGAGCACCACCTAATGGTTGGTGAATCATAACTTCTGCATTTGGAAGAGCATATCTCTTTCCTTTTTCCCCAGCAGATAATAAGAACGCACCCATTGAAGCCGCCATACCAATACAAATTGTAGATACTTGAGGCTTAATAAAGTTCATCGTATCATAGATAGCCATACCAGCAGTAATACTTCCTCCTGGACTATTTATGTATAATGAAATATCCTTATCTGGATCTTCTGCTGCTAAAAATAAAAGTTGTGAAACAATTGAGTTAGCTACGTTATCATCGATTGCGCTACCTAACATGATGATGCGGTCTTTTAATAGACGAGAGTATATATCATACGCACGCTCACCACGACTTGTTTGTTCAATAACTGTAGGAATTAAATTCATTTTTTCTCCTCCTTGTTTAAAACAAATTAATGATTAATACAATAATACCTTTAAGGTCAGAAAAGGTCAAATAAAACAGATGCTATATTTAATGTATTATTCAAACTTAAAATTCTTGACCTTTTATAACATATTTATTTATCTAATACTTCAACATCATTAACGACTTTTCCTATTATTAAACGTAACTTTATGTAGTTTTTCTTTTGATAAGTTAAAAAACTAGTAACAAAATGATTGGAGCATATTCTTGTTTGAAATATAGAGCCTTGTTAAACTACCAAATTTTCGTAAAGGGAGTTTAGTGATGTTGATTTCCACTACAGTGTGCTCGCTTTCCATGGGGCGAGACCTGAGCCTCCTCGTCACGTTCGTTCCTGTGGGGTCTCAGGCTTCCCGCATATCCCATAGGAGTCGAGCACCCCTCCGTTCCAATCAAGTTGCTTATTAAAAAAGCTTACGATAAAAGGCTAATTTAATATCCTTTACTTAGCGTAAAATAACAGTTTATTAATCAGTTTGTATTTCAATTAAGATCGACCATGAACTTATAAACTAATCATTTGAAATTATTTATCTAAAATTTGCTCTAAATATTTTTAACTTCTTAATAAACAATTTCTATATTTTTGTTGGTATATTAAATATAAATTCATCGCGTCGCCTGTATATAGAAGACGATGAGTTTTTAACGCTTTTACAAGCCATCAAAACTAAATTTATAAAAGAAAATGCACACAAACCATTCCAAAGTGTATCTTCTTCTTTTTCCTACTCAAAAAGAAACCTAAATTATTGCGGTCAGAACATTCTAACGATATAATAAAACATAAGATTTTCTTATAAACTTACGAATAAGCTACAAAGCGAAACATCAGCGCACCAATCGAGCCGCTACTTGCATAAACTTACTGAGATTGGGGCGACAATACGAAATACTTATTTTAACCATATATTAAAATGCGTTCGTAGCTCAGTTGGATAGAGCACGTCCGAATAAGCTACATAGCAAAACATCAGCGCACCAATCGAGCCACTCCTTGCATAAACTTACTGAGATTGGGGCGACAGATACACTATACTTATTTTAATTAGATATTATATAATGCGTTCGTAGCTCAGTGGATAGAGCACGTCCGAATAAGCTACAAAGCGAAACTGCAGCGCACCAATCGAGCTGCTCCTTGCAACTACCTGCTGAGATTGGGGCGACAGATACACTATACTTATTTTAATTAGATATTATATAATGCGTTCGTAGCTCAGTGGATAGAGCATCGGTTTCCGGTACCGTGTGTCGCAGGTTCGAATCCTGTCGAGCGCGCTAAAAGAATAAACCGAGCGATAAAATCTGTTAATTATCAGATATTATCGTTCGGTTTTTATTTTTCCTCCTTTAAACCCTGAATCTCAGCCTTAAATCCTACCTTTACCTTACAACTAAAGATGTATTAAAACTCCATCCAATGAAGAATGGGTTCCCGGTACTTTAAGTCATATATTAAAAGTATATAAAGGGAGGTTATTCAAATGGATATGAATTCTTGGTTTCTTGAAGAAATGGCACAAATCAATAAAGATGAAATAGAAAGAGAATTAAAATTTAAAGAAACTTATAAACTGTATTCAACTTCTAAAAAGAAAAAATACTGCATCGACCTAAAAATCATTAAATTCTGTATTTAAATTAGAGAATGTTTATTATCATCTTAAATTTACTAAAAAAAGAGCTGAGTGACTTTGTATTTATAAAAATTATTCGGTTCTTTTTCCTGCTTCTATTTATTTCCTCTATCCTTTTTCCTAAATATATGATATATTACTCTTTGCGATGAGCTAATTTGAGTAAGACGAGAGATATGCGCAAGCTAAACGCGCGGATGTGGCCGCCCGGTCTCTCGCCTCAAACGCATCAAGACGTCTGCTGCGGCAGGCGTCTTTCTTTTTGTCCATTCCTTTGTGTATAATAGTACATATTAAAATTGAAGGGAATGTTTTTGTGTTAACGATTGCAGAATACACTGTAGAAGAAATAAAAGATCCATTTGGTATCATTGAAGGTGATCGATATGAGTTTATTCTTTATATCAATGTACCAGAGGATGATGAATTATTTAATGAAAAAGGTATATATATAAAAGTACTTTTTGGAGTAAATGGTGAGGAGTCGAAATTAATTAAATATGACTTATATGAAGCTGAGTCAAATCAGTATTTAGATTTTGATTTGGAAGAAGATGAGGAAAAAGAAGTATTTGAATTTTGTAAAACTCATTTAACAGTTGAAGAATAATCTTAATGTGTTGTCGAATGACACACTTCGGCTAGGAGATATCCTATTTTGGGAATTTCTTAACACACTATTGTGTAATTGCAAACACAGTATCAATTGTGCCTACACACTTATAAAACACTAATATTTTAAATAAATGTTACGTTTTGAAAACCTTGATTTATCAGGGTTTTTTTGTTGTATTTTTAAATAGATAGATTTTTCGGAATATTGGCACGGAATTTGCAATATTTAAATTGATTACACAACTTGTCCTTGTAACGCGTAATTCTTTTGTCATTATTTGTAAAAATGTAAGCGTTTCATCGACAAGAATAATTGAGGAGGTGTAGGATGAAGATCTTATTGGTATGTTCTGCGGGAATGTCGACTAGTCTACTAGTTACAAAAATGGAACAAGCAGCTAAGGCGAAAGGTATTCAAGCAACAATATGGGCTGTTGCTGGTGATGAGGCGAAAGAAAATTTAGCTAAAGCGGATGTATTACTACTTGGTCCACAGGTTCGTTATTTAGTCTCAGAAATGAAAAAATTAGCTGAACCTAAAGGGATACCAGTAGATACAATTAATCCAGTGCACTATGGATTGATGAATGGTGAAGCTGTACTGGAAATGGCTTTAAATTTGAAAAAGTAAAACGGGGAATTAAAAATCTAGAGAGAAAAGAAGGTGTATTTGAATGATGCGTTTTGCTGAAAAGTATATAATGCCTGCTGCAGCGAAGTTTGGTAATCAACGTCATTTGTTAGCGATTCGTGATGCGTTAATTGGCATGATTGCCATTACGATGATTGGAGCTTTTGCTGTACTTATTAATAATTTAGGTGGCGCAATCCACGGCTACGACAAAATGATGGTAACAGTCTTTGGTGCAAACTGGAAAACACTAGGCAGTGATATTTGGTGGGGAACATTTGCATTTATGACAGTATTTGCTGTAGTAGGGATCGCGCATAGATTAGCTCGTTCTTATGGTGATGAAGGTTTTGAAGCAATGCTGGTTGCATTAGCGTGTTACTTCGTACTAGTTCCACAATCATTAGCTGCGGTATCAGTTACATTAAATGGTGGTAAGACAGCTACAGGTGGAACTTGGGGATTTATTAGTTGGAATTCATTAAACTCAACGGCTTTATTTACAGGAATTATCGTTGCGATTATTGCGACTGAAATTTTTGTACGATTAGCTAGAGTGAAACAATTAGTTATTAAATTACCAGATGGCGTTCCACCAGCAGTATCGAAAGCATTTGCAAAGTTATTACCAGGTATGTTAACAATCTTTATCGTTGCATTAATTGGTTTATTGTTCAGATTATACATTTCGAATGGCGTATTCTTTAATGATTGGTTAAATTCAGTTCTTGTAAAACCATTAACTGATGCAGCAGATTCATTAGGATTTGCAGTTGCAATTGCATTTTTTGTACATTTTTTCTGGGCGCTTGGATTACATGGTCCAAATATTTTAGGAGGGATTACAACTCCTTTATTAACAACTCTAGGAAACCATAACATCGATTTATATGCAAAAGGTGTGACTGATTTAGATAAGTATTCTGTCTTAGCAGGTCCATTCTTAGACGCATTTGTATATATGGGTGGATCAGGTACTACAATCGGTTTACTTATTGCAATGTTCTTAGTTAACCGTAAACGTCATAAACAGATGATTGCTTTAGGAACACCTCCAGGATTATTTAATATTAATGAACCAATTATTTTCGGTTTACCAATCGTGTTAAACCCAGTATGGTTAATACCGTTTATCTGTACTCCAATTGTTTTAACCATTATTTCTTATTTAGCTGTTCAATCACATATTGTTTTCCCGGTTGTTTCTACAATCCCTTGGGTAACTCCACCAGTTATAGGTGGCTATTTAGCAACTGGTGGTCACTGGAGCGGTGCAGTTTTATCGCTTGTTAACGTAGTAATTTCAATCGTTATTTACTTACCGTTCGTTGTAGTAGCAGAAAGAATGGAAGCTAGAAAGTCGACAGAAACAACAACAAGTAGTAATTCATTAAATGTATAAAGAATGTGAAGGAGAAGAGTGAAAATGCCTACCGACACAAATAATGAACAAATTGCATTTCAACTTATATTACATTCCGGTAATGCTAAGAGTTTATTAATGGAAGCAATGTATAAAGCTCGTGATGGTAAGTTCGAGGAAGCCCGTAGTAAAGTAAACGAAGCGAATGCGGAACTTAAGCGAGCTCATCATTCACAAACTTCACTTATTCAAAGTGAAGCGGGTGGGCAACAATACAAAATTAATATTCTTTTAGTACATGCACAGGATCATTTAATGAACACTCTTACAACAAGAGATTTAGTAGAGGAAATTATTTACTTACATGAAAAAATTTCACTTTAATAATTGATCAAAAAAGTGGTGTAGACTAATTCTACATCACTTTTTTGATAGATTACATAGAACAAAATGTATAATTTAAGTAAGGATCGTAAAAGTGTTTTAAAACACTACAATATAGTTTATATAAATCACGACACACTAACAGGATAATAACACACTAAAACAATTTAAGAAGATTGAGGAACTATATTTAACACACTAGACGTTTTAAGTTACTTTCCTTTTAAAGTAAAGAAAAAAGATTTCATGAAGATGATTCCTTATAGGACAAGGTTTCAATGAGTAAATTATATATTTTTCAATATACCAGAAAAAGTTGGCACGCCATTTGCTATATAAAAAGTGTACAAAATAAATTAATTTGTAGTTACTTCAAGGATTTGTTTCTTACTTCAAACAAACCTGTAAGCGCTACACTAATTCTAATACTGGAGGAATCACAATGAATATTTTATTAGCTTGTTCAGCAGGAATGTCTACTAGTTTACTAGTAACTAAAATGGAGGAAGCAGCAAAAGCAAAAGGAATTGACGTAAAGATTTGGGCAGTTTCAGGTGATGCTGCAAAAGAAAATTTAGATAAAGCCGACGTTCTTTTATTAGGACCACAAGTACGTTATTTAGCTTCTGAAATGAAAAAAGTTGCCGAGCCAAAAGGGATACCAGTTGATGTAATCAATCCAGTGCATTATGGACTTATGAATGGTGAAGCGGTTTTAGAATTAGCACTTAGTTTAAAAAAATAGTCATGATCGTTGCATACATTTTAAACAAAAAGGAGTCCTAAACAATGATGAATTTTGTAGATAGATATATAATGCCAGCTGCAGCAAAGTTCGGTAACCAACGTCATTTATTAGCAATACGCGATGCGTTAATCGGGATGATTGCCATTACAATGGTCGGTTCTTTTGCAGTATTATTTAATAATTTAGGTGGAGCAATCAAAGGTTACGACAAAATGATGGAAGCTCTTTTTGGAGTAAACTGGAAGACATTAGGTGGAGACATCTGGTGGGGAACATTCGCATTTATGACTGTTTTTGCAGTTGTAGGGATTGCTTATAAATTGGCTCGTTCTTATGGTGATGAGGGATTTGAAGCAATGCTTGTCGCATTAGCATCATATTTTGTACTAGTGCCTCAATCATTAAATGCAGTAACAGTTACATTAGAAAATGGAAAAACAGCTACTGGTAGTGTTTGGGGATTAGTGAACTCTACTTATACTAATTCAACTGCACTTTTTACCGGAATAATCGTTGCCATTATCGCAACAGAAATTTTTGTTCGCTTATCAAGAGTAAAACAATTAGTTATTAAATTGCCAGATGGTGTACCACCAGCAGTTTCAAAAGCATTTGCAAAGCTATTACCAGGTATGCTAACAATCTTTGTGATTGCGATTGTTGGATTACTATTTAGACTATATTTATCAGATGGAGTCTATTTTAATGATTGGTTAAGCTCAGTTCTTGTTAAGCCATTAACAAATGCTGCAGACTCTTTACCGTTTGCAATCGGTATCGCATTCTTTATTCATTTCTTCTGGATGCTTGGCTTACATGGACCGAATATACTAGGTGGAATTACGACACCATTATTTACAGCTTTAGGAAATGAAAATATTGATTTAGCAGCAAAAGGTGTTACAAAGTGGAGTGAATATAATGTAATGGCTGGTCAGTTCTTTGATGCATTTGTATTCTTAGGTGGATCAGGTGCTACTTTAGGGTTAATCATTTCAATGATCTTAATAAATCGAAAACGTAATAAACAAATGATTGGATTAGGTGGAGCACCAGGTTTATTCCAAATTAATGAACCAGTTCTTTTCGGATTACCGATTGTGTTAAATCCAATGTGGTTAATTCCATTCATTGGCACACCAATTATCTTAACAGTTATTTCATATTTAGCAATTTCTTTAGGTATGGTTCACCCAGTAACTACGAATATTCCATGGGTAACTCCACCAATTTTAGGTGGATGGCTGATTACAGGGGGACATTGGACAGGTGCAGCCTTAGCAGCATTTAACCTAGTTATCTCGGTTGTCATCTATTTACCTTTCGTTGCACTACAAAGACGAATGGAATCTAAAAAAACTAGAGAAGCAGCAAATAATCAAAGTGCTGCTATGTAATGCAGTTTGAGGAGGATACGAAATGAGTACATTAACGACAATTGAGCAAACAGCATTCCAATTAATCTTACACGCAGGAAACGCAAAAAGCTCATTAATGGAAGGTATGCAGGCTGCTCGAGCAGGTAATTTAGAAGAAGCAAATAGTAAGATTGAAGAAGCAAAGAAAGAATTAAATCTTGCGCATCAGGCACAAACTTCATTAATTCAAGGTGAAGCACGTGGAGAGAATGTTGAATTAAGTATTTTATTAATTCATGCTCAAGATCATTTAATGAATGCATTAACGATGAGAGATTTAGTAACAGAAATAATTTTCCTACATGAGAAATTAAATAAATAAGAGAAAATAGAAAAGTAGTTTCCTAGTATCATCGGGCTACTTTTCTCCTATCATATAGAAGGAGTGAAGAAAATGAGAAACGGTATTAAAATAGCAACAATTGGTGGCGGTTCAAGTTATACTCCAGAATTAGTTGAAGGATTTATTAAACGTTATGATGAACTACCTGTAAGAGAGTTATGGTTAGTGGACATTGAAGAAGGTAGAGAAAAACTTGAAATCGTTGGAAACCTTGCGAAAAGAATGGTAGAAAAAGCAGGAGTACCGATGGAAATTCATTTAACACTTGATCGACGTGCTGCTCTTAAAGATGCTGATTTTGTCACAACACAATTTCGTGTAGGTTTACTTGAAGCTCGTATGAAGGATGAGCGTATTCCTTTAAAATATGGGGTAATTGGACAAGAAACTAATGGTCCAGGTGGTCTATTTAAAGCACTTCGTACAATTCCGGTTATTTTAGATATCGTTAAGGATATTGAAGAGCTTTGTCCAAATGCTTGGCTAGTAAACTTTACGAATCCTACAGGTATTTTAACAGAAGCGATTTTAAGATACACAGATTTCCGTAAAGTAGTAGGTTTATGTAATGTACCAATTCATATTCACATGAACATTGCAAAAGGTCTAGGGGTAGAAGCTGAGCGTGTGCACATTGATTTTATGGGATTAAATCATATGGTTTACGGAACGAAAGTATTATTAGATGGTGAAGATGTAACAAGTCGTGTTGTAAGTGAGTTTGCACGCCCTGCTGAAAGTATGACGATGCAAAATATTAAGGCAATGGATTGGAATCCTGATTTTATTGAAGCACTTGGAGCGATTCCATGTCCGTATCATCGTTACTACTATCAAACGAAAGTAATGTTAGAGGAAGAACTGGAAGCAGCGAAAAAAGATGGAACGCGTGCTGAGGTTGTGAAAAAATTAGAAGAATCATTATTCGAATTATATAAAGATCCTAATTTAAATATTAAGCCACCACAATTAGAAAAACGTGGCGGAGCTTATTATAGTGATGCTGCATGTCGATTAATTTCATCTTTATATAACAATAAAGGTGATATCCAACCTGTTAACACAATGAATAATGGTGCAATTGCATCAATTCCAGATGATTGTGCTGTTGAAGTAAGTGCTGTTATTACAAAAGATGGTCCAAAACCGCTTACGATGGGTGACTTACCGGTTGCAGTACGCGGTTTAGTTCAACAAATTAAATCATTCGAACGTGTTGCTGCGGAAGCTGGAGTAACAGGGGATTATAAAACAGCATTACTTGCTATGTGTATTAACCCTCTAGTTGGATCTGATAATTTAGCAAAACAAATTCTAGATGAAATGTTAGAGGCTCACAAAGAGCATTTACCTCAATTCTTTAAAAACGAAAAAGTAGCAGCGAATTAACGATTAAAAAGAGGGATGTAGCTCGATTGAAAGAGTGCATCCCTTTTTATCATCCTAAAAGAAAAAGGAGAATGAATGATGAAGAAGCTAATTGTAAATGCAGATGATTTCGGGTACTCAAAAGGTGTAAATTATGGCATTATTGAAGCACATTTGAATGGAATAGTGAACTCCGCGACTATGATGATGAATATGTATGCGGTAGAGCATGGAATTGAATTAGCAAAATTACATCCTACATTAGGATTAGGTGTACATCTTGTATTAACTGCGGGCAAACCTTTATTAACAGATCTACAAACAATTGTAGATCAAAATGGGGATTTCCTTAAAAATAGTTACTGGTATGACAATCCCGTTATTAATGTTGAAGAAGTTGAAAAGGAATGGGATGCTCAAATTCAAAAGTTTCTTTCTTATGGATTGAATCCTTCACATCTAGATAGTCATCACCATGTACACATGATTCCAATTCTACATCCAGTAATTGCAAAATTATCTCAAAAGTATGATCTTCCAGTCCGTATTTCTCCAAAGAGTCAAATAGACGGAATCACACCTTTCACGGATCAATTATTAACTGATTTTTATGGTAGTGATATTCCATTAAACTATTTTGAGACAATAGAAGACAGAATAAATAAAAATGTTGAGTCAGTAGAGGTTATGGTACATCCAGCATTAGTCGATAATCATTTAAAAAATGGTACATCCTATTGCTTTGAGAGATTAACAGAACTAGACATTTTAACGAACTCAAAACTTCCTGAGGGAGTAGAGCTAGTAAAGTATTATATAGAATAAAAAGCCAGTTCCTTTCATCGAAGTAACTGGCATTAGAGTATTGAAATATAAAATGGTCAATAGGGAAACAGACATTAAATTGAACTTATTTATGATGAAATGATCATTTTTTGGATGATTTATTAATGGTTATAAATGTTAATATTGAGCAATTTCACGATTTCAATAATCACTAGTAATGATTTTTTCAGTGATTAAAAATATTATGAGCTAATTTTTAGAAAAACAAATTCAGTTGATTAGTTTAATTAAAGTTCGATATTAGTTGACCTACAAACTGATTAATACACAACAGTTAGATTATTCTAAGTAAAAGCTATTTGATTATGATTTTATTGGAGACTTTTTTCGATGAATAAGTTGATTGGAGCGGAGGGGTGCTCGACTCCTATGGGATTAGCGGGAAGGCTAAAGACCCCGCAGGCTTGCCGAGGAGGCTAAAGAATCTCTCCCCATGGAAAGCGAGCATCCTGTAGTGGAAATCAACATCACTCTACTCCTTTTACGAAAATTTGGTAATTTAATTGACAGGGATGTTTTTCAACAGAGTAAAGCCAGTTCCTTCATCGAAGTAACTGGCTTTTTACTTATTTTATATAAAAGTCTTCATCTAACCTACTTATATCGTTTCTAGAATAAAATTCCATTAAATAACATATTTCATCATCAGGTATGATAATGTCACAAGCATCCTCAATTTGTTGCATTATTTTTTTAATTTTTAAATATAGCATATAGTCACTATTTATTTTATCTTCTTTATCTTTAAATGGGATTAGAGGCTGTGAGTTTTGAATCCGATCAATCATGCAACTCATATGAATAACAATTCCCATTAGATCCTCATTTTTGAAAAATTTGTCTGTTTGGACTTGTATATCATTTAAGGCACGTCTAATCACACTAATTACTTTTTTAGCATCCTTTAAAGAAATAGTCTCTTGTAGTGTTTCAGCCATTTTTAAATACGTTTCTTCATAAGTTATCAATTCTTGTATTGTCTTTGTTGCTTTCATATTTAATACATCCTGTAAATGAAACGTATTAAATGGAACATTTATATCAAAATTTGAAACAATACAAACGATACTTCGTTCTTTAGATATATCATTTAACATTTTTTGTAATTCGTCTTTATTTAAAAGGCTAATTGGCACGATTTCTAGCATCTCTTTATCATAGACCAAGTTATTCGCTAGTATATTTTTAATGGCTATTGCACTTCCCTGACCAGTCAGACATGCTGTTAAAATGACAGAACGATTAAATTCAGGTTGTTTCGTTTTATTTGAATGAGAATTGATGAAGAAAGTAGTTAAGTTTCTTACATCCTGATAAAGCTCGTCTAAATTATAACCTAGTGTTGCTTTTCTAGAAGCTTCGATTACATGTGCAGTACTTACCATTTGAATCACGCGTACAGGAATTGAAAATTCAGCTTCAATTATGTCGCCGATATAAGATAGTGATCCCATATCAATACAAAGTAGAATTCCATTTAATTTACCTAAAGATTTAATATAATCTTTTACTCGAATTAAAAAATCTTGTGGTGGTTCACTTAATGGCATATCGATTCCAATAACTTCCTCGTTTTCTAACAGTTCATTTGTTACATTCGCCATTTCTTTAGCAATACCGTTACCATGAGCTAATACAATTACTTTTACATTGGAGCTAGTCACTTTAAAATCTTCGTTTCCATATACAAAAAACATCGTTATAAATGCTACTTCATCAAATGGGATTGAAACATTTGAGAAATCTTCAATCATTTTTACACATTCAATTGAAACGGAAAACTCATTCTTATATTGCTCTCGGATTTGCGTTATATTTGGATGATAAATTTTCTTGTTTGACTGTATACGTTGTAATAAGGTTTGAATGTGTAGGCTAAGTGCAACGAGTATTTTTTCATTAAATCTCTTGTTTAATTTTTCTTCTGCTAGTTTTAGTACCTTTTCACTTAATGTAACGATTTCAGGCTTGATTATTTTTGAGACATTTTCTTTACTAGATAGTTTGCGATTAATAGAAGTTAAATAATGCGTAAAATAGCTTTCAATATCGTTTTCCATTAGTAAGGATAACTCGTCCTGAGCTACGCCACGTTGTTTCAGTTCTTCATACTTCGTATCAATTCGGTCATAAATTGTATCTGCAGAATGATCCAATTGGTGGTTACTGGTTATACCTTTTGTTGGTGAAAATTCAAAATGCTCGTTTAAAAGTGTAACCGCATGCTTCACTTTTTTTTCAATGAATAAGCCTTCCTTCACATACCAGTTCAAATCAGTGCTGTAAATTCGTATTTTGTCATGTTTATGAGTAATAAAATCTGCGTAAGCCTTTGCACAAGCTAATTGAATGTCGGCTTTAAGTTGTCCGATATTGTTTTGACACGGATAAAATAGAAATGAGCGAATAGTATTTGCACTTACAACGATCTCTTTTCCTAGCCGAACACTTTCTTCCGTGAAAAAACGTTTAATCAGTGTCAGTCTCTCTTCATATGTACGATCACGAAGAGCTGGCAAGGTAATGACCATAGGGATCCGGCGCGTAAATGTAGATAATAAAGTGGACTCGGGATCCTCTGTTGTTGCTGAAATGATTAATACATTCGATGTTCGCTCGTTTTCTGTCTCACCTAGTCTTCTATACAACTTATAATCAATGAACGTAAATAACATTTCTTGACCTTCAGGAGTAAGTCGATGAACCTCATCTAAAAATAATATTCCGTTATTTGCTTTCTCGAGTAGACCTTTTTGTTCTGTTGCACCTGTATAAGCACCTTTTCTAACACCGAAAAGCTGGCCTAATAATAGTTGTGGATTATTTGCATAGTCTGCGCAATTAAAAATAATGAATGGAGAATCCTTTTCTAAAACATTTGAACGGATTGCGTAATCATGCATTCTTTTAGCAAAAGCAGATTTACCAACACCAGTCTCACCGAGTATTAATGTATGCATACCATTTGGTGGATAGAGAATAGCTGATCTTGCTTTTTCGATGGCAGGTCTTAAACTAATATTTTCTTCATAAAAATATTCATATTTATAGTCTGAACTTGCGATCTTAATTTGAGATTGATTCGTTTGTTGTAAAGTATGAGATAGGAGCTTAAATACGACAGGTCTAGAATTTGTTTTAATTAATAATTCTTCTTTAACTAATTTATTTAAATCACTGCTAACGTTTGCTCTATCTAAACCGAGCTTTTGAGCAATATCATTAGCAGTAAAGCCTTGCTCCTTACTTTGAAGAAAAACTTCATAAATCTGATTTTTTCTGTTCATAATGGCCCACCCATCATAAAGAGTTGTATACTTTTACTATACAGGAAAAAGTAAACGTTTTCACTATATTTAAATTAGTACAACAATTCGTCAAGTACTATGAAAAAGTTAAATATCGAGTAAAATAGTAATAAGGGAGTGAAGTAGTATGGAAATGAATTTAATGCAAAAACAATCATTGAAACTTGCAATGACTCAGGAACTACGACAAGCCATTACAATGCTTCAATTTAATGCCCAAGAACTTACAGATTTTTTATTTGAGCAATCATTAGAAAATCCCTTAATTGAAGTCGAAACTCCTTATAACGATTACACTTCTTCAAAAATCAAACAACAAACTACTTCCAGCGGACAAGGAATGGAGTTATATACTCGAAGAACAGAAACATTACAAGAAGAACTTGTTAGTCAGTTAAATGAGTTGAAAATTGATAATGAGGAATATAAAATTATAAAATATTTAATTTATAACTTAGATAAAAATGGATTTTTAATGGAATCAGATGAAGAGCTTATACACGAATTAAATATTTCATTCGATCAATTACAAATCTGCATTGATACACTTCAACGTTTTGAACCCTCAGGAGTTGGAGCAAGATCCGTTAAAGAGTGCTTATTAATTCAACTAAATGGCCTTGAAGTTGACACAACAATTGCAAAACAGGTCATTAAAGATTATTTTGATCTATTTGTTAATAAAAACTGGAAAGAAATAGCTAAGAAACTTAAGATTAGCTTACCCGATTTACAAAAGCAAATTGACTTAATTTTAACCCTTCAGCCAAGACCAGGTTTAAATTATTTCCAAGACCAAGTAAATTATGTAGCACCTGATTTATCAGTTGAAAAAATAGGTGGGGAATTCGTTGTACTGATTAATGATAAAATTATGCCTCGTTTAAAAGTACTTAATGAATATTCTTCAATTTTAAATGGTCAACATGAGAAGGAAGTTTCAACTTATTTAAAGGACAAAAATACGCAAGTTAACTGGTTAATGAAAAGCTTGGAAGAACGAAAATCAACAATGTTAGCAGTAATGAATTGTATTCTTCGAAAGCAAATTGCTTTTTTTGAAAAAGGTCCCGCAAATTTAAAAACTCTTACTTTAAAAGAGATAGCGGAAGAACTTTCATTACATGAATCGACAATTAGCCGTACATGTAAAAACAAATATGTACAGACACCGTTTGGTTTATATGAAATGAAAAAATTCTTCCATCAAGGTGTAAGTGTAGATGGTGAGGAGCTTGCATCAACGAGTGTACAGGTATTCATCAAGCAACTAGTTGATGAAGAAAACAAAGAAAAACCATTTTCAGATCAAAAGCTAGTAGAATTATTAGCTGAAAAACACGGAGTAGAAATCTCAAGAAGAACGGTAGCTAAATATAGAGATATACTGAGAATTCCTGGTTCATCAAAACGAAAGCGCTTTAGTTAAAAAGGAGAATGGGATGTCGATTAAGTTAACTTTATTTACAAAAGAGAATTGTGGATTATGCGAAGAAGCAAAAGATGCAATTCGCTTGGTTCAATCTGAATATGAAATCGATGTAAATGAAATTGATATTTATTCTGATGATGCATTATTAGAGGAGTATCAACTAATGATTCCTGTTATTCAAATTAATGGGGAAACTGTTGCATACGGAAAAATTCATAAGATTGACATATTAAATGCCATAAATGGGTAGTTATCAGTTGAAAGAAATGAATGACCCTGTTACAATATAAATGTAGCAGGGTTATTTCACTTCTGGAGTAAGTCTTGTTCAAAAAAACAACGTTGCAAAACGCTGTAATTTTTTTAAAACAAGCGGGACATAATATGTCATAGTGGGACACATTTAGACCCAAGTGAATACTCTGTGAAAGAGGAGATGAAAATGAACCATATTTTAAAGCTACAACAAAAATTATTACCTGATCTAATACCCGTTATCCAAAAAAGATTTCAAATCCTACAATATATACGAATTATGCAGCCGATCGGTCGAAGGAATTTGTCTGCTAGCGTAGGATTGACAGAAAGAGTACTTAGATCAGAAGTTGCTTTATTAAAAGAGCAAAGACTGATTAATGTCGCATCTTCTGGAATGACATTAACGGATGAAGGACTAAGCTTACTTCTAGACCTAGAAGAACCAATGCGTGAACTATTCGGTTTGAAAAATATCGAAGACTTGCTCAAGGAAACATTTAATCTTAAGGAAGTAATCGTTGTTTCAGGCGATAGTGACGAGCTGGACTGGGTAAAAAAGGAGATGGGTCGAGCGGCTGTTGGCTGTATAAACCAAAGGATAGAAACAAATAATATTGTTGCTGTTACTGGTGGTTCCACTTTAGCTGCCGTAGCTGAAATGATGAATGATGATTCTAAGGATCTAAATACCTTATTTGTTCCAGCGCGAGGCGGTTTAGGTGAAGAAGTAAGAAATCAAGCAAATACGATTTGTGCAAAAATGGCTGAAATGGCAAAAGGTAATTATCGATTACTTCACTTGCCAGATGAACTTAGTGAAGAGGCCTATATAACTATGATGGAAGAACCAAGAGTAAAAGAGGTTCTAAATTTAATTCGATCTTCTTCTATTGTCGTACACGGCATTGGAGATGCATTTACGATGGCTAAACGAAGACAATCTTCATCAGAACAGTTAGAAATCTTAACTGAATCTGAAGCTGTAGGAGAGGCATTTGGATATTACTTTAATGAAAATGGTGAAGTTGTTTACAGAGTAAGAACAATCGGTTTACAACTTAATGAATTGGAGAATATACCTTATGTTCTAGGAGTAGCTGGTGGATCTTCTAAAGCAAAAGCAATGGCTTCTTTCTTAAAGAAAGGTCATGTAAACATCCTCGTCACAGACGAAGGAGCAGCAAGAGAGTTAATTAAAGGATGTACCCTTTAAAATAAAAAAAAGCTTCTACCTATTAAAAGGAGGAAATTAAAAATGGCAACTAAAATTGGTATTAATGGATTTGGACGTATCGGACGTATGGTTTTCCGCGCAGCTTTAAACAACCCAAATGTAGAGGTTGTAGCAATTAATGACTTAACAGATGCTAAAACATTAGCTCACTTATTAAAATATGATTCAGTTCACGGTTCAGTAAACGCTGAAGTAGCAGTTAATGGCGATTCAATCGTTGTAAACGGAAGCGAAATTAAAGTAATTGCTGAGCGTGACCCAGCAGCTTTACCTTGGAGCGATTACGGAGTAGAAGTTGTAGTAGAATCTACTGGTCGTTTCACAGATAAAAAAGATGCTGAAAAACACTTAGGTGGATCAGTTAAAAAAGTTATCATCTCTGCACCAGCTTCTAATGAAGATATCACGATCGTAATGGGTGTAAATGATGACAAATACGATGCTGCTAGCCACAATGTAATTTCTAATGCTTCTTGTACAACTAACTGTTTAGCTCCATTTGCTAAAGTATTAGACGAAAAATTCGGTATCAAACGTGGTATGATGACAACTGTTCACTCTTACACAAATGACCAACAAATTCTAGATTTACCACACAAAGATTTACGTCGTGCACGTGCTGCTGCAATGAGCATGATCCCAACAACTACTGGTGCTGCTAAAGCAGTTTCATTAGTATTACCTCAATTAAAAGGTAAATTAAATGGTGGTGCTGTACGTGTACCAACTGCTAACGTATCTTTAGTTGACTTAGTAGTAGAATTAAATGCTGAAGTTACTGCTGAAGAAGTAAATGCTGCATTTAAAGCTGCTTCTGAAGGCGAATTAAAAGGTATCTTAGGATATTCTGAAGAGCCATTAGTATCAATCGACTATAACGGTTGCTCAAACTCATCTACAATCGATGCATTATCTACAATGACTATGGAAGGCAACATGGTTAAAATCCTTTCTTGGTACGATAATGAAACTGGTTACTCAACTCGTGTAGTTGACTTAGTAGCTCACATCGCTTCAAAAGGTCTATAATTTTAATTAAAATTAATATGAGGGCGAGGGGATTTTCCTCCCCTCTTTTGTTTGATAAAAATCCTCTTTTGTCACTAATCCAACACAATATTAAAAAATACTCTAGAAATAAATTCCAATTGATGTACATAATCTGTTAAAATTGCGGTGACAATATCACAGAATAGATACGACTTTGTATGAGACGGATCGACCAGTGAAATTGAATGGATGAATAAAAACAGTACTGGAGGCACCTACTATGAACAAAAAGTCATTACATGACATCGATGTAAAAGGGAAACGCGTATTTTGCCGTGTAGATTTCAACGTACCAATGGCAAATGGTGAAGTAACAGATGATACTCGTATTCGTGCTGCTCTTCCTACGATTCAGTATTTAATAGAAAACGGAGCAAAAGTTATTTTAGCATCTCACTTAGGACGCCCAAAAGGACAAGTAAATGAAGATATGCGTTTAAATGCTGTTGCTACACGTTTAAGTGAAAAATTAGGTAAAAACGTTATTAAAACTGATGAAGCATACGGACCTAAAGTTCAAGAAGAAATTAGCAAAATGAGTGAAGGCGATGTTTTATTATTAGAAAACGTTCGTTTCTACCCAGGCGAAGAGAAAAATGATGAAGCTCTAGCAAAAGAATTTGCTTCTTTAGCTGATGTATATGTAAATGATGCTTTTGGTGCTGCACACCGTGCACATGCTACAACTGCTGGTATTGCTAAATTTATTCCTGCGGTAGCTGGCTTCTTAATGGAAAAAGAAATAAGCGTTTTAGGTAAAGCACTTTCTAATCCAGAGCGCCCATTTACAGCTATTATCGGTGGAGCGAAAGTTCGAGATAAAATTAGTGTAATTGAAAACTTATTAGATAAAGTAGATAACTTAATTATTGGTGGCGGTCTAGCTTATACATTCTTAAAAGCTAAAGGCTATGAAATTGGTCAATCTCTTTTAGAAGAAGATAAAATTGATTTAGCAAATGAATTTATGCAAAAAGCCGAAGCTAAAGGCGTTAAATTCTATATGCCAATTGATGCAATTATTGCTGACAAATTCGGTGAAGATGCTAATACACAACAGGTTGATATTGATAGCATTCCAGCAGATTGGCAAGCCCTTGATATTGGACCAAAAACAACTGCTCTGTATGCAGATGTCATTAATAGCTCTAAATTAGTCATTTGGAATGGACCTATGGGTGTATTTGAAATCGATAAATTTGCACAGGGAACTAAAGGTGTGGCACAAGCATTAGCAGATTCTGACGCATACTCAATTATCGGTGGCGGAGACTCAGCTGCTGCTGCTGAAAAATTCGGCTTAGCAGACAAAATGAGCCATATTTCTACTGGTGGCGGTGCTTCATTAGAATTTATGGAAGGTAAAGAACTTCCTGGAGTTGCATTATTAAACGATAAATAAGTCTTATAGCTTTACAATATTTAGTAATTGAAATAGAGTAAGATGTTATGTCTTACCAATTGTTAGGAAGGTGTTTCTCATGCGTAAACCAATTATCGCAGGTAACTGGAAAATGAATAAGACGCTTAACGAAGCGATGACATTCGTTGAAGAAGTAAAAAATAGCATTCCATCATCTGATAAAGTAGATTCAGCAGTTTGTGCTCCTGCATTATTTATTGCACCAATGTTATATGGTGTAAAAGGAACTGAATTAAAAATTGGTTCTCAAAATGTAAGTAATCAAGATAGTGGAGCTTATACTGGAGAAATTAGCCCAGTAGCACTTAAAGATTTAGGTGTAACTTATGCAATTATCGGACATTCAGAACGTCGTGAATATTATGGCGAAACAGATGAGTTTATTAATAGTAAAACAAAAAAAGCTTTTGAACATGGACTTACACCAATTCTTTGCTGTGGCGAAACGCTTGAAGAACGTGAAGGCGGTAAATTTGAGGAAGTTATTCGTACTCAATTAACAGCTGATCTTGCAGGTCTTACAGATGAGCAAGTAAAGAATTTAGTCATTGCATATGAACCAATTTGGGCAATTGGAACAGGAAAATCTGCTACAGAAAAAGATGCACAAGATTCATGTAAATTTGTTCGTGATGTTGTAGCAAGCCTTTATAATGAAACTGTTGCAGAAGCTGTACGTGTACAATATGGCGGCAGTGTAAAACCTGAAAACATTAAAGAATATATGGCTCAACCTGATATTGACGGTGCGTTAGTAGGTGGAGCAAGCTTAGAACCAGCTTCTTTCCTTGCATTATTGGAGGCTGTTAAGTAATGAGTAAACAACCAGTAGCGTTAATTATCCTAGATGGATTTGGTTTGCGTGATGAAACATTTGGAAATGCTGTTGCACAAGCGAAGAAACCAAATTATGATAGATATTGGAATAAATATCCTCACGCACAATTAACTGCTAGCGGTGAAGCAGTAGGTCTACCTGAAGGACAAATGGGTAATTCTGAGGTAGGTCATTTAAATATTGGCGCGGGACGTATTGTTTATCAAAGCTTAACGCGTGTAAATAAGGCAATTCGTGAAGGCGAATTCGAAAAAAATGATACATTCATCGATGCAATTAAAAGTGCAAAAGAAAAAGATAAAGCATTACATATTTTTGGTCTACTGTCTGATGGTGGTATTCACAGCCATATTAATCACATGTTTGCTTTATTAAAATTAGCTGCTGAAGAAGGCATGAAAAAGGTATATGTACATGCATTCCTTGATGGACGTGATGTTGGTCCAACTACAGCTAAAAAATATATCGATCAAACGGAAGCAAAGTTTAAAGAATATGGTGTCGGAGAATTTGCAACAATTTCTGGCCGTTATTATTCCATGGACCGTGACAAACGTTGGGATCGTGTAGAAAAATGCTATTGTGCAATGGTTTATGGAGAAGGACCAACTTATACAAGCCCGTATGAATTAATTGAAGATTCGTATGCGAACGGTATCCATGATGAATTCGTATTACCTTCTGTAATGTTAAAAGAAGATGGTACTCCAGTTGCAACAATAAGTGATGAAGATTCAATCATCTTCTACAACTTCCGACCTGACCGTGCAATTCAAATTTCAAATGTATTTACAAACGATGATTTCCGTGACTTTGATCGTGGAAGTAAGTTCCCGAAAAATGTTCATTTCGTTTGTTTAACACATTTTAGCGAAACAGTACAAGGTTATGTAGCATTTAAACCAACAAACCTAGATAACACTTTAGGTGAAGTTCTGGCTCAAAATAACTTAAAACAATTACGAATTGCTGAAACGGAAAAGTATCCACACGTTACATTTTTCTTTAGTGGAGGCCGTGAAGCAGAGTTCCCAGGTGAAGAACGTATTTTAATTAACTCGCCAAAAGTTGCGACTTACGATTTGAAACCTGAAATGAGTGCTTATGAAGTAAAAGATGCATTACTTAAAGAAATTGCCGCAGACAAGCATGATGTAATCATCTTAAACTTTGCAAATCCAGATATGGTAGGACATTCAGGAAAACTTGAGCCGACAATTAAAGCAATTGAAGCGGTTGATGAATGTTTAGGAGAAGTAGTTGATGCAATTCTAGCTAAAGGCGGAAAAGCAATCATTACAGCTGACCATGGAAATGCTGATGAGGAAATTACACCAGAGGGTGAACCTATGACAGCTCACACGACTAACCCTGTACCAGTTATTGTTACTGAAGAAGGTATTACGTTACGTGAAGATGGTATTTTAGGTGATTTAGCTCCAACTGTTCTTGATTTATTAAAAGTAGAACTTCCAAAAGAAATGACTGGTAAATCACTTATTAAATAAGTGATCAGTTAATATAAAAAGTTTTTAATTATGCGTATAACGCAACAAAAGGAGAGATTTTATTATGTCAATGATTATTGATGTTTATGCTCGCGAAGTATTAGATTCTCGTGGTAACCCTACTGTTGAAGTAGAAGTTTATACAGAAGATGGTGGCTTTGGCCGTGCACTAGTACCAAGTGGTGCTTCAACTGGTGAATATGAAGCTGTTGAATTACGTGATGGAGACAAATCTCGTTACCTTGGTAAAGGTGTTGAGAAAGCTGTAGCTAACGTTAATGATATTTTAGCTGAAGAAATCGTAGGATTCGAAGTAACTGATCAAGTTTCAATCGACCGTCGTATGATTGAGCTAGATGGTACTGAAAACAAAGGTAAATTAGGCGCTAACGCAATCCTAGGTGTATCTATGGCAGTAGCTCGTGCAGCAGCTGATGAATTAGGTTTACCATTATACCAATACCTTGGTGGATTTAATGCGAAGCAATTACCAGTTCCAATGATGAACATCATCAACGGTGGTTCTCATGCTGATAATAACGTAGACTTTCAAGAATTCATGATCTTACCTGTAGGTGCTGAAAGCTTTAAAGAAGCAATTCGTATGGGTACTGAAATTTTCCACAACCTAAAAGCTGTACTACATGACAAAGGTTTAAACACAGCTGTAGGTGACGAAGGTGGATTCGCTCCAAACCTTGGTTCAAACCGTGAAGCTTTAGAAGTAATCATGGAAGCAATTGATAAATCTGGTTACAAAGCTGGAGAGCAAGTATTCTTAGGAATGGACGTTGCTTCTTCTGAATTCTTTAACAAAGAAACTGGTAAATACGATCTTGCTGGTGAAGGACGCACTGGCGTATCTTCAGCAGAAATGGTTGATTTCTACGAGCAACTTTGCAATGATTTCCCAATCCTTTCAATTGAAGATGGTTTAGATGAAAATGACTGGGATGGTCACAAATTATTAACAGAACGTTTAGGTAACCGAGTACAATTAGTAGGTGACGATTTATTCGTTACAAACACTAAAAAATTAGCTGAAGGTATTGAAAAAGGTATCGCAAACTCAATCCTAATCAAAGTTAACCAAATCGGTACATTAACTGAAACTTTCGATGCAATCGAAATGGCTAAACGTGCAGGTTACACAGCAGTAGTTTCTCACCGTTCTGGTGAAACTGAAGATAGCACAATCGCTGATATCGCAGTTGCTACAAACGCTGGTCAAATTAAAACAGGTTCTGCTTCTCGTACAGACCGTATTGCTAAATACAACCAATTATTACGTATTCAAGACGAGTTAGGCGACAGCGCAGTATACCAAGGATTAAAATCTTTCTACAACTTAAGAAAATAATTTTATCAAAACTAAGTGCATTAACAAAAAAATAATCCATTATAGACACGTTAAAAAGAGAAGGATCGTCACCTTCTCTTTTTTTTGCATTAAAAACACAGTTTAAAATCTTTTCTTTTTAATTAAATACCAAATTCTACATGTTCTAATAATAGCAATGAATATACTTGAAATATCTGATTAAATCGTTTGAAAGAGCAAATTTCATTGGTTGCTCCTAATTTATGTAGTAAATAGTATTAATCATAGATATTCTGACTATATCTTGCAGAGTTTTTTTAGGAATAACTAGTTGATATGTGAACAAATTTAGTTGAAAAATATGCAATGATCAGTTTCAATTACATTTTTTAACTGTAGATAAATAAAAAAAATAGATTGATTATTAAAGGATTTTAATGTTAATATAAGAATATATGTTCTAGATAACTAAGAATGTACGTTCCTGTCTTGGCGGTTAACTGTAAATTTTTTATACAATTTTTGTTTTCAAGTAATTGAAAAAAGAGGAGGAAAAAATGACGATAACTACTTCAACACCTTCAAATCCTTCAATGGCTTCCTTGCTAAAAAATCGCTTTATTCAGACGATTCTTACGGCAGGTTTGTTTATCCAAGTCGGAATTTGGATTCGTAATTTTGCAATTTTATTATTTGTTGTTGAAAAGACGAATGGCGATGCTACAGCTGTGTCACTTATTTCAGTTGCTGAGTTTGCACCTATTTTTATCTTTTCATTTATCGGTGGTACTTTTGCAGATCGTTGGAAACCAAAGCGTACAATGATTTGGTGTGATCTTTTAAGTGCGGCTTCAATTTTCGTTATACTTCTAGCGCTAACGTATGGGACTTGGAAGTTCGTATTTTTTGCAACATTGGTTTCTGCAATTTTGTCACAGTTTTCACAGCCATCTAATATGAAGTTATTTAAGGTTCATGTACCAATGGAGCAAATGCAAGCTGGTATGTCCTTATTTCAAACAATGATGGCGATCTTTATGATATTAGGTCCTGTATTAGGAACATTTGTATTTCAACAAGCTGGAATGTTTGTATCGATGGGCATAGTAGGTATTGCTTTTCTTTTATCAGCTCTAGTATTAACAAAGTTACCTAAAGATCAGGAAGAGGAAAAAGTTGATCATGCTTCATCTTTATGGGAAGAGATGAAACTAGGATTTCAATATGTTTGGACAAGAAAAATATTAGTCCTTTTAGGCGGGGTTTTTGCAGCAGCAGGACTAGGTATCGGTTTTATTCATCCATTAGCAATTTTTCTAGTTACTGAACGATTAGGACTAGATAAAGATTATTTACAATGGTTATTCGCAGCAAATGGTGCGGCTATGATTATTGGGGGTGGCCTGATTATGGTAATTTCTAATAAACTGGCACCGCATGTTTTATTATTAATCGGTATGGCTGTCAATGCTATTGGAATTTTTGTAATAGGTTGGTCTCAATTATTCTGGCTTACACTATTAGCCGAGTTCTTTATAGGGCTATTTATGCCTGCACTTCATATTGGAATTAATACGATTATCTTAAAAAATACGGATGAAAAGTTTGTAGGTAGAGTGAACGGTATATTAACTCCATTATTTATGGGCTCTATGGTCATTACAATGAGCTTATCAGGCGTTTTAAAAGAACAATTCTCTTTATTTACTATTTATCAACTTTCAGCGGTATTATTCATCATTGGAATAATGATTATGGTTCCGATGTTTAAGATGAAAAATGTAGCAGTTGAAGCAAAATCATAAAACTAGGTCATTTTATATTAAAACCTGATTACTCTATTAAAGAAAGCGAAAATATTCGTGTCATTAGTATCGTTGGATGGTGAAGAATAAAGAAAAGAGAAGGTTTTTTGTCCTTCTCTTTTTTTATATTTCATGCTAATTTTTATTTTTTTTCGACCGTCTAGCAAACCAAAATGCAATAATGAGTGCTCCAATTGAGTCTGCGATTATATCTGTCATTGTATCAAAATTACCTCCGCCTTGAGTATTAGTTCCAAAAAATTGGTCGCTACTGAATTCCCAAATTTCCCATAATGCTCCACAGAATACTCCAAATGCAAAAACAAATAAAAATACGAAGCCAGCTGACATCTCACTCCGAGACTGTTTGGTTGTTAATTTTCCCATTAAATCAATTGCTAAAAACGCGACTAGCGTGCCACTTAGAAAATGTAAAAACGTATCCCACCAGCCTAAACTATAAAATCTAAGCATTGAACCAAGACATAGGGACCCTATTAAAAAAGCAAAATAAGAGAGTATAAACGCAAATGCAAATCGAATTTTAAAAAACTTATCTAAAATGAGTGGCATAAGTGCACAAATGAAGCCACCTAGTGCGATTGGATATCGATAAGAATCGTCTCTTATAAAAAAAATGACAAATAAGACAAGCATCAAAATTGCAAGGACAAGACTTAAAATTGTTTGTATGCCTCTTTTCATTTCGAATCCCCCATTCATCCTGTTTTTATCTCAAATCAAACATCAATACAAAACTTGATTAGTTAAAAATCCCGAAAATGAGCTTAACTTTGACATAAAAAGTTCATCAATTTGATGAAAAAATGTTAAAAATTAACCTATAAAATTAGGGAATTTGGATTAGTATTGAATTAATGATATGAATGGCAATTAGTTGGGAGGAGAATTATGAACTTTTTCGCATACTTAAAAGATTTTATTTGGTATACTATAAAAACATATTTACTTCCATTTATTATTGTAATTGTTTCAATAGTAATTGTTTTTTGGAGATTATTAGGTGATGGATTTACATTTAAATACATACGATTAGAAATAATCTATTTCATTTGTTTTTTCTTATTAGTTTCTTTTACAACATATGAGATGAAGGGGCATAAAAATGATTAATTGGGAAGGATTAATTTCGGCGAAAGATCGAACAAAAATCTATTTGCGAAAATATATTCCTGCTGAACCAATTGCTGTGATTCAAATTGTACATGGAATGGCAGAACATGGTGGAGCTTATGATAAATTTATTGAATATTTAGTGCATAATCAGTTTGCAGTCTTTATTCATGATCAAAGAGGTCACGGGAAAACGGCGGCGATTGAAGATGATCTAGGATTTTTTGGTGAAGAAATCGGTTGGGATGAAGTTGCTAATGATATTATTTTTATAAGTAAGATGATTAGAAAAGAAGTAAAGGATATCCCTTTAATTCTATTTGGACATAGTATGGGATCTTATTTGAGCAGACGAGTAGTTCAATTAAATGGAGGACTATACGATGGACTAATTATATCTGGAACTGGATACGATCCAGGAATACTAAGAAAATTAGGGGTCTTTATTTCAAGCGCAGAGGCATTTTTAATTGGTGCCAATAAGAGAAGTAAAATTTTAGACTTTTTAACTTTTGGAAACTTCAATAATCATTTTAAGTTTCCTAAAACAAAATATGATTGGTTAACAAGAGATGAAGCAGAGATTAATCGTTATATAAAAGATCCATTTTGTGGTTATATTTGTTCTGCAAGTTATTATCGCGAACTGTTGAAAGGGATCGGAATTATCCATCGTAAAGAGGAAATACAGAAGACACCAACTTCATTGCCAATTTTTATTTTTTCTGGAGATAAAGATCCAGTTGGTCAAAATGGTGACGGTGTAAAGAAAGTTTATGGGTTATATAAAGAGATTGGATGTACAAATGTAAAGTTGAAATTATATGAAGAAGGTCGCCATGAGATGCTTCATGAAACCAATAAAGATGAAGTGCATCAAGATGTAAAAACTTGGATAGAAGAAACTATACTAAATCATTAAATAAGTGTTGTACTCTCATATTGAAGTATAGTATTCTTCATAGTAGAATAGGAAGTAACAGTCTTTTTACTGTGGAGGTGAAGAAATGCATACGTTTTTATCTGTACTTTTAATTATTGTTTCAGTACTTATGATTGTTTTAGTTCTACTTCAATCTAGTAAAAGTAACGGCCTATCAGGTGCGATATCTGGTGGTGCTGAGCAACTGTTTGGCAAGCAAAAAGCTCGTGGTTTTGAACTAGTTTTACAAAGAATAACAGTTGTTGTAGCAGTTTTATTCTTCATTCTAACGATTGCTGTAACATATTTTAAACTGTAATAAACAAGCTGCCTAAAAGGGTGGCTTTTTATTTTGTTAAAATGCTTTATTTAATTTGTGAGAAAATAAAAAAGACAACCTAAAGTTAGGTCGTCTGAGTATGTAGACAAAGTATTTTAGGTTGCCTTTGAATATTAACCTTTCATTGCAGCCCATTCTTCTTTACTTGGACCGTACATTCCTGGAATAGCTAGCCCAGCTTGTCGCATTAATACAGTCATTTGGCCACGATGGTGCGTTTGATGCGAAATTGCCATACGTAGTAATGCATGGATAGGCATTTCAAGGAATCCAAAAGCGTTAATGATTTGATTTAAATCTTTTTCTTTCCATTCTTTTTGTGCAGCTTCTACCATAGCTTTACTAGCTTCTGCGTATTTTTCAGTAATTCCCTTTGCAGTTGCAGGCATTTCTTCTTTGCTCATAGATGCTTCGAATTGTAATCCTGATTGTGAAATGATCGCTTTAATTGCTGTTGTTATATGCCAAGCTAATTCTCCTAATGAACTAAAATCTTCACCTATTGATTGATCAAGTGATTCATCTGTCATAGCATTTAGTAATTTGATGGTGTTTGCTTCTTCCATTTTCCATTCAGTAATAAATTCTTCAACATTATTAAACATAACGTATCCTCCTTTTGTTGGTTAAATTACCAACATTATTATTACCACACCTTTCATTAAATCATAACTAGTTAATTAAAAAAACTGTTTATTGGTAAATTATTGAATTGAAAGGTAAAATAAAAGAACAATTTCTTTACGTAAAATTAGTTAAAAATTATTATTCATTATTTATATTGAAGATATCGATTATTAATTTAAATAAACAAAATCATTTATAGATAATATAAAAGTAACGAAAGAAAAATGGATAGAAAAGTTTTGGAGTGAGTATATATGAGAGTAACAATGCCGAAGCCATTTACGTTTGAAGGTGGAGATCGAGCAGTTTTATTATTACATGGGTTTACAGGGCATTCTGCTGATGTTCGTATGCTTGGTCGTTTTTTAGAAAAACAAGGATATACTTGTCATGCACCGCACTATAAAGGACATGGTGTACCACCAGATGAGCTTGTTCATACTGGACCAGAGGACTGGTGGAAGGATGTAATGGAAGCTTATCAATTTTTAAAAGATAAAGGACATCAAAAAATTGCAGCGGTAGGTCTATCTTTAGGAGGAGTATTTGCACTAAAGCTAGGTTATACTGTTCCTTTAAATGGAATTGTCACAATGTGTTCGCCAATGTACATAAAAAGTGAAGAAATTATGTATGAAGGTGTCTTAGCTTACACAAGAGAGTTTAAAAAACGTGAAGGGAAATCTCCTGAACAAATTGAAGTAGAAATGGAAGAGTTTAAAAAAACTCCGATGAATACATTAAAAGGTCTTCAAGGATTAATAAAAGAAGTGCGTGAAAATGTTGATACTGTATATGCACCAACGTTTGTCGTTCAATCTACTGTAGACGAGATGATTAATACGGACAGCGCAAATATTATTTATAATGAAGTGCAATCTGATCAGAAAAAATTAAAGTGGTACGAAAATTCAACACATGTTATTACGCTTGGACAGGAAAAAGACATGTTACATGAAGATGTACTATCATTTCTTAATGAATTGGAATGGTAGAATGAAATCTTTCTGGACAAACTTAAACTAAATACCCTTTAACAGTTAGAAAAAAGGAGGGAAAGTATGAATCAACAATGGAAAGAAAAATTATTAGAATTAATGAAAAGTGAAGACTATAAGCCTTTAAATATTCAAGGTATTGAAGAGGCTATGGAGTTGACTGATGCAAGTGACTTTCGAGAAGTAGTAAAAACGCTCGTTATGTTAGAAGATGAGGGTTATATTGTACGGTCTCGAAATAATAAATACAGCTTACCTGATCAATCTAATTTAGTAAGAGGTAAATTAACTGGCCATGCGAAAGGCTTTGCGTTTGTCATTCCAGAAGAAGCAGGGGCAGAGGATGTATTTATTTCACCATCAGATTTAAATGGTGCTTTACATGGAGACATCGTTTTAGCTCGTATTACAAAAGAAAAAAGTGATGCACGTAGAGAAGGGACAATTGTAAAAATTGTTGAACGTGGTCAAACGAAAATGGTAGGTACATACCAGGCTCAGAAAAGTTTCGGTTTCGTTGTTCCTGATGATAAGCGATTCGGAAGCGATATTTTTATAACAAAGAGTAATTCCCAAGGCGCAGTGGAAGGCCACAAAGTTGTTGTAGAACTTACTCAGTTTCCTGAGAATGGGAAAAATGCAGAGGGTATTGTAGTTCAAGTATTAGGACATAAAAATGATCCTGGTGTTGATATTCTATCGGTTATTCATAAGTTTGATTTACCGCAAGAATTCCCTAAGGAAGTAATGGATCAAGCAAATGCTGTACCTGATGAGATTGATGAATCAGCGATAGGTACTCGCCGCGATCTTCGAGATGAACAGATTGTAACGATAGATGGAGCGGATGCAAAGGACTTAGATGATGCTGTTACAGTAACAGCGCTTGAAAATGGTCATTACAAGTTAGGGGTACATATTGCAGACGTTTCATACTATGTGACTGATAACTCACCGATTGATCAAGAAGCTCATGATCGTGGAACAAGTATTTACTTGGTTGACCGAGTTATACCAATGATCCCACATCGTTTGTCTAATGGAATTTGTTCATTAAATCCAAAAGTTAATCGATTTACACTTTCATGTGAAATGGAAATTGACCAAAAAGGTGAAGTTGTTAAGCATGAAATTTTTGAAAGTATCATTAAAACAACTGAAAGAATGACATATAGCGATGTAAATAAAATATTAGATGAGCAAGATGCTGAATTACATGAACGTTACGAACCGTTAATCCCAATGTTTGAGGAAATGGCAAAGTTAGCGAAAATCTTACGTAATAGACGAATGACTCGTGGAGCAATCGATTTTGATTTTAAAGAATCAAAAGTATTAGTCGATGAAGATGGTCATCCAACTGATGTGGTCATTCGTGAGCGTTCAACTGCTGAAAAACTAATTGAAGAATTTATGCTAGTAGCTAATGAAACAGTTGCTGAGCATTTCCATTGGCTAAATGTACCGTTCATGTATCGTGTTCATGAGGATCCAAAAGAAGAAAAGTTACAACGATTCTTTGAATTTATTGCATCATTTGGATATACAGTTAAAGGTGCTGGAAATGAAATTCACCCGAGAGCGTTGCAACAAGTTCTAGATATGGTTCATGGGCAACCAGAGGAGACAGTCATTTCAACAGTTATGCTACGTTCAATGAAACAAGCGAAATATGAGGCGGATAATCTTGGCCATTTTGGATTAGCAGCGGAGTATTATACTCATTTCACATCGCCGATCCGTCGATATCCGGATTTAATTGTTCATCGATTAATTCGTAAATATTTAATCGAAGGAAAAATGGATAATGAGACAAAGCGTGAGTGGGATGATAAATTACCTGCAATCGCAGAGCATGCATCCAATATGGAGCGTCGCTCAGTTGAAGCAGAAAGAGAAACCGATGATTTGAAAAAAGCAGAGTACATGCTTGATAAAATTGGTGAAGAGTATGAAGGTATTATTAGCTCTGTAACAAATTTCGGTATGTTTATTGAACTACCAAATACAATTGAAGGATTAGTTCGAGTTGCTGATTTATCAGATGACTACTATAACTATGACGAGCGTACGTACGCTATGATTGGTGAAAGAACAGGGAAAATCTTCAGAATTGGTGATGAAGTATCTGTTCGAGTAGTTAACGTTAATAAAGAAGAACGAGCAATCGATTTTGAAATTGTTGGCATGAAATCGAACAAACCTCGTAGAAGCGGCGGTAAAGGCCCAGTTAATCTTGGCGGCGGCTCTGGTGGCGGTAGTGGACGAGGTGGACGCGGCAGAGGTTCTTCTGAGCGAAATGGAGATAGCTCTCGCAGTGGCCGTTCTCGTGGAAGACGTGGAGATAGTTCTTCACCTCGAAATGAAGAGAAAGAAAGCGGACGTGGCGGAAAATCATCGAGAAATAAACGCGATGATCGTTTTAATCCTACGAAAAGCAAAAGCAAGAGTAAAAAGAACAAACCTTTCTACGAAAAAGTAGCAAAAGGTAATAAAAAACGATAGTAAGTAAAAAGCAGTGGACAAAATTGTCCACTGCTTTATGTATACAAACATAATTTATGGTAAAATAAGTAAAGATAGAGAGGTGTTATTTATGCCAAAAGGTGAAGGGAAAGTAATTGCTCAAAATAAAAAAGCGTATCATGATTACTTTATCGAAGAAACGTATGAAACAGGTATCGTTTTGCAAGGTACTGAAATAAAATCATTACGTGCTGGAAAAGCTAATTTAAAGGATTCCTTTGCACGTGTTCAAGGCGGAGAAGTATGGCTTCATAATATGCATATTAGTCCATATGAACAAGGAAACCGTTACAATCACGAGCCATTACGTACTAGAAAATTACTACTACATAATAAAGAAATCGTGAAGTTAATCGGTTATACAAAGGAAACAGGTTATACGTTAGTACCTTTAAAAATCTATTTAAAAAATGGCTATGCTAAGCTATTACTTGGATTAGGTAAAGGTAAGAAACAATATGATAAGCGTGATGATTTAAAGAAAAAAGAAGCAAAACGTGAAGTAGAGCGTGCATTCAGAGATCGTCAGCGAATCTAATTGGATAAATGTTGAAGCATTGGAATTCTGTATTTCTTTTAGAAACAATTGTTAATTGCAACTTGAGTAGGATATGCTATAATAAGTTTGTAAGTTAATCAGCAACACAAATTGAACGATGTTCAGTTTTTATAAATTATGAAGCCTTTGCTTTATGCTTCGTAAGTCACTCATAGCGAACAGATCTGAATAAGTTCTGGGAGCATTTTATATGGGGACGTTACGGATTCGACAGGGGTAGTTCGAGCTTAAGTTGCGAGTCGAGGGGTCGGCCTCGTTAAAACGCAAAAGCCAATAACTGGCAAAAACAACAATTTCTCTTTAGCTGCTTAATTGCACTAAAGGCTCCTCCTATGTATCGCCCATGTGCATAGCTTAGAGGGGTTCACTCATTAGTGGGCTACGCCGGACCTCGCCGTCTGAGGGGAATGGAAGAGATTAATCAGACTAGCTATCAGGAAGCCTGTCATTGGGCCAAATGGTATGCGAAATTCTAATACAGTGACTACGCTCGTAGAAGCTTAAGTGCCGATATTCTTGGACGTGGGTTCGACTCCCACCGTCTCCACCAATACATACTGTTTGGTGGTTTTTTTATGCTTAAAATTATAAATTCTAAACCTCTTAAAACGTTGATATATCAGTGTTTTAAGAGGTTTTTCTATTTAGGAGTAACTGCAGTTAAATATAGTTTTATTAAATATGGTTCATTTTTAGTACGTTCATTTATAGATAAAAATAACCTATTTTAAATTTTAATTAGAACAATTAGATAGTAAGCTATGGCGATTTATCAATCGTGAATTTATAAGATTGTTTCGGATAAGTCAAGCTAGAGAAATGAATAGAATTTTTGGGAGTTAGACATAAAAGGTTTCTTTTTCATTGTTTATCCGTATAAATATAATGTTAAAAGTATTTTGCTGGTAAGAATTTCTAAATACTCCCTACTTAAAAAATGACTAATTTTTTCAAATTTCAATCTTTCCCTTAAAAATAAAAAAAGACAAGCATACAAAATAAGTATTCTTGTCTTTTTTTTCATTTAAAGTTCATTTTCGCAACTCCTGGAAAAAATCATAAGCTGGTCCTCAGTGTGAGGACCAGCATTTATCTGTAAATAGTAGCCTATTAAAATTATATATATAAGTTCTTATGCATTTACGATTAACTGCGCAATTTCCATTGCCTGTTCATTTAAATTCATCTTTTTATAATAATTAAATAATTCCTTCTTAGAACGCTCCACTAAAAAAGTAAAACCATTTTTAATAAACATTGGTAACGCTTTATTATTTAAATAATTATAGTACTCTTTTTCTTTAGATTTTAATAGATAAAGTAAAAGTTTGAATAAATGGATATATAAAATATAATTATTCTTTTTCGCTATGAACAATCCAGTTTCAGCATCATTTATTAATTCGTCTAGGTTAGAATAACCGTCTTCAAAAGAGCTTCGGATATAACCCTCTAATGATAATAAATAGGATAAAGATTCTGAATTTTTCAGTAACATAGAGTCTTTATAATACTTTCTTGCTTCCTTATAATTTTTACCTCTGTAAAATTCATAGGCTAAATTATGCAAGACTTTTGCTTTTCGATCAGGTGCATTACATAGTTCGCAGCTTCTAATCAAATTTTTAAAACGACTGATAATCTCTTCATCTAAAGTGTCACCTTGAATTTGAATAATCATTAACATTTCAGCATCAATAACTCTAAGATAGTTATTGATCTGTTTAAAAAATTGATGAGATTTTTCAGCATAATAATAGGCTAACACAGGAGCGTTTAATGTATGGTAAGCGGATGCTAAATGGTAATAAAATTCAGGGTTTTTATATACTGTATTATCGATGGACTTTAAAATTTGGATTACTTTACCATATTCTTGCTTCGCCAATGAATAGATTCCTAAAATATGCTTCAATAAGTTTCTTTCATAAGGAGCTAATTTGTCTTCTTTTTTTTGTAGCTTTTTTATGATTTTAAATGCTTCATTGCATTTACTATGTGCAAGAAAATATTTCGCTCTTAGTAACTGATACATATCATTATATTCCGAGATTTGAATTAATTCTTCCATTTCAAATTCATAGTAAATTTGATCCATCTCTTCAAATAATTGCATAATAATTACATCATGCCAGTGAAGTAATCGTTGTTTTATATTCATAAAATTAGCTACTTCTAATTCCATATCAATTCCAAGTCTTTTGGATAATAAATTTATAATTTCAGGTGCGTACTTTGTCTGTGCACATTCTATTTTACTAATATGGGTAACGGAGCAAATGTTTTTTCCTAATTGTTCTTGTGTTAGTTTGTACTTTTCTCGATAAAATTTAATGATTTTTCCTTCATACATAACTAAGTCCTCCTCCCATTCCAGGATGTTAAAAATAGTGCCTAATACTAAAATTCTACATTTAACAACAAAAATAGTATATTTAGAAAAGCCGTATAGTATGTGAAGTAATACTTAAAGATATGTTAAGGAAAAATAAAATTACGATAAATTTAAGAGAAAATGAAGAGTGAAATAGGGCTGATTACACAATATTTATCTATTCTTCAATTAATTACATTTATTAGGAAGACCATGTGTGCAAAATTGTATTATTTCAAAAGGTTTCTATAATAGTAGGAAATTTGTCGATTTTCGAGTTAAAGGTAGGAGGAGGATGGTCCATACAAAAAACTGTAAGCAAATTGGCTTACAGTTTTTTATTCGATCTTATTACCAATTCTAAAAAGCAAAGATAACTGCTTAGCTAAATATTGAGGAGTATAAGGCATGTCATTTCTTAACCAAGATACAATTGTACCAATCAGTGCTGATGACCCGTACCAAATAATAATATCCTTTTGAATATCCGTCTTAATGTGTAAAGAATCAATTTCTCTTCTTTTTGTGATTGTTTCAGTAATGATTTTTAATAATTGCTCTGTGAAGATTGGCGTTTTAGTAGAAGCAAGAACTACTTTATAAAACTTTGCATTCTCCGCTATATGTTCAAGTAGATTTAGAAGTCGCACTGAGTCAGTTTCATCTATAGACTTAAGGGTCGTTGAACCCCTCATAATAAGTCCAAGCCTCTCACCCATTTCCAAAGCCATATTCTCCATCATATCCTGTATGTCACGATAATGAAGATAAAATGTTACTCGATTAACTGTTGCACGATCGGCTATTCGATTAACTGTAATTTTGTTTAGATCCATCTCTTGAAGTAGTTCGATAAAAGCGTCTTTAATTAATTGGCGCGTACGAATGATCCTAGGATCTACTTTTGTTTTATCCTTCAAATCAAATCACCTTTTCCATGAAATTTACAATTTTTTTAAATGTGTTTATTATGTTTGGTTTTAACTACAGAACTAATAAGTGTGATAACTACAATACATTTCTTCAATTATTGTCGGTTGTAAGAATGAACTAACGAATTATAATGTAATTTATATCATGTTAATTATTAAACACTTTGTAAATTATGTCCATGATAAAGAGAGAAAGGATTGATGGGGGATTGAGTAAAAATTCTGTTTCAGACACAAATTCGATAAAAAAAGGTCCTATTATGTTCATTTTGATTTTAGGTGCCTTCATTGCAACCTTAAACCAAACGCTTATGAGTGTTGTAATTCCTGAGTTAATGGTTGATTTTCATATTAAGGCAGCAACAGCGCAATGGTTAACAACGGGATACATGCTAGTAAATGGTGTGTTAATCCCGATAACTGCTTATTTGATGCTAAGATTTACTACACGTGAACTATTTCAAGCATCTATGATTATTTTTTTAGCAGGGACCATTGTTTCTGCACTAGCGACTGATTTTCCAGTCTTGTTAACGGGACGCTTAATACAGGCAGCAGGTGCGGGTATTATTATGCCATTGCTAACAAACGTTATTTTGACACTATTTCCACCAGAAAAACGTGGAGGAGCAATGGGGATGGTAGGTTTAGCGATTATTTTCGCACCGGCGATCGGTCCTACGCTTGCAGGCTATATTATGGAGAATTACAAATGGGAGACGATGTTTTACGGGATGATTCCATTTGCGATTATTGTTATCGTACTTGGTTTCATTTATTTACGAAATGTATCTGATCGTATCAAAACAAAATTTGATCTTCTTAGCGTTACACTATCTACAATTGGTTTCGGTGCAATGCTTTATGGATTCAGCCGTGCTGGAAGTCTAGGTTGGTCAAATTCAGAAGTGATTAGTACGATTGTTATTGGCGTATTATCACTTGTACTCTTCGCATGGAGACAATTGGTTTCGCAAAATCCTTTACTTGATTTGCGTGCATTCAAGTTTAGTATATTCTCATTAACAACAGTTATTAATGTTGCAGTTACGATGGTAATGTATGCAGACATGATGTTACTTCCTCTATATTTACAAAATGCTCGAGGGTACACACCAGTTGAGTCTGGTCTTCTACTATTACCAGGTGCATTAGTAATGGGATTCCTTATGCCAGTTACAGGTAGATTATTCGACCGTGTCGGTGCTAAATGGCTAGCAATAGTAGGAATGATTATTACAATCGCAACAACGCTTGGCTTTACAAACCTAACGGACTCGACGAGTTACACTTATCTAGTTCTAATGTCCACAGGACGCCGAATCGGTATGGCATTAATGATGATGCCAATACAGACTGCTGGTTTAAATCAACTACCAAAGCAATTAAATGCACACGGTACAGCAATTACGAATACAATTCGCCAAGTTGCTGGAGCAGTTGGTACATCACTTCTAGTTACAGTTATGACAGATCGTACAAAAACACATATACAAGAATTAATTCCTACTGCAGCTTCTAAAGGTTTAACTCAAGCTCAACTTATAAAAGAAGCTTCAATAAATGGAATTAACGACGCCTATCTTGTGATTGTCGGAATAGGGATTCTTGGCTTACTACTTTCTTTCTTTATTAAAAAGGTTAAACAAGGGGCTTCAGAAGAGGCAACAGTTAACTTAAAAAAAGTAACAGTTAAAGCTTAATACATCATAATTTATTGGAGGAATATTTTCATGAGACTTCAAAACAAAGTAGCAGTAGTAACTGGAGCTGGTTCGGGAATGGGGAAAGCCATTGCTGCACTTTATGCTAAGGAAGGTGCAAAAGTGGTTGTATCTGATATTAATGTAGATGCTGCAAATAGTACCGTTGAAGAAATAAAATCAAACGGTGGGGAAGCTATAGCTGTTATGGCAAATGTTGCGCACGAAAATGATATTCAAAACTTAATCGATACTGCCGTAGATACTTTTGACACAGTAGATATTCTAGTTAATAATGCAGGAATTATGGATAATTTTGAACCTGCTGGTGATATTGAAGATGATAAGTGGGAAAGAGTTTTTGCGGTAAACACAACAAGTGTGATGCGCTCAACTCGCAAAGTCTTACCAATCTTTTTAGAGAAACAACATGGAGTGATTATCAATGTGGCTTCAGCAGGTGGCCTACAAGGAGCTAGAGCAGGAGCTGCTTACACAGCTTCTAAACATGCCGTTGTTGGTTTTACTAAGAATACTGGATTCATGTACGCAACGAATGGAATCCGTTGCAACGCGATTGCCCCAGGTGGAGTCGAAACAAATATTGGTTCTTCCATGACAAATATCAATCATTTTGGTATGGGACGTATTCAAGCAGGTTTAGGAGTTAATCCACGTGTAGGTAAACCTGAAGAGATTGCAGATATTGCTTTATTCCTTGCTTCAGATGAATCTAGCTTTGTTAATGGTACTGTGATTACGGGTGATGCTGGTTGGACTGCTTATTAAGATTAAGAATTTTATAAAAATAGGAAAGACCGTCTGATATTTTGGACGGTCTTTTGATTTTTTGAAATAATTTATAGGGTTTTATTAGGGAGATATTTGATAGTGGAGGGGATTACTTCTTTATTGTGACTGAATTATGAAAAATATGGAATGTACATAAATTTTTCGGATTATTTTGAGTTAATGTCCTACTTTAGATGTTACATTAAAAATATATTAATATTTTATTAATTTCGATTTTAAATTGAAACTAATACTAAATTAATATAACAAAAAATATGAACAAGGAGTGTTGTGTATGAAAAAGAAAATTATTTGTTTAATCTGTTTGGCTCTTCCAATTTTCGCAAAATCTGTAGAATCAGCATCAGCGACTCAGAAGTATGATGGGAAACTAACAGGTTATTTAGAATCCAAAAATGCATTCAGTACTTCAAAAGGGTGGTTACATGTAAAACACAATCAATATAGCGCAAAGGGGAAATCAATAAAAATAACACCATTAAAGAAAAATATAATAGGAATATACTCACCTGTATTTAGTGCTTCACAAACAATTAAAGGAGATACTTCATTAACAAATCAAAAAGTAGTTAGTAATGGTCAGTATAAACTTTCATTTGAAGTTATTAAAGGAGCGGATAAATCGTATGTAGGTGTTAGAGGTGAATTTTGGTAAAGGAACTTAGCTTTTATGAAAAAAATTCTATATAATCTATCTACACTATTACTATCCACATTATTCGTATTATATGTAATGAGAGCATTTCTAGGAGAATTTATTTCAAGACTTATTCCATATGCAAACGTAATATTTGGATATAGCTTATTTGTGTGTCTAGTATTAATTTTTAATACGATGGTAAATATGATTTTATATTATGCGAAAAACAAAAAAATCTATATTAGTAAATTTGGTTTTGGAGTATTTTCACTTTCTTATATAGTTTTGTTAGTTTCAGTTCTTTTTTCAAGAAACTCATTAGGGAATAATTATACAAGCAATTATGTACCTTTTAAAACGATATTTGGATATATATTCGGCAAAGCTGACTTTATTTACATCTTCTCGAATATCGTGGGGAATATTATAATTTTTATCCCTCTAGGATGTATAGTTTATTATTATTTTTATAGAAAGATAAAAGTTTCTATTTGTATTTTTATTTTAATTTTATTTGTAATACTTATAGAATACCTACAAAAAAAGTATATTGTAGGAAGTTTTGATATTGATGATATACTATTAAATTCACTTGGGGTTTATTTAGGGATAAAAATTTTAGTAGGAGCAGGGGACAAAAAATCTAAAAATTATTTTGAAAAATGGTAGAAAGCTTAATAAAAGTTATTGTTTATGAATTAACTCCACTTTGTTGGTGGCTTTTTTTTGAACTTAAATAAAAAAATTATAAAAATAACCCCTCATCTTTAAAAGATGAAGGGTATTCGGTCAAAATATATTATCCAACGTCAACGTCTTTCTTAACGTCCTTCTCATCAACCCAAGCCTCTAACTGATCACGACCCGGTAAGTTATCGATTTTATCAGCAGAGAAAACTGGATCCAAACCTTGTTTCTTTTGTGAAACATAATCTTTTAATAAAGCCTTTACAATTTTTGCTAAACGCGTAATAGCGTAAAGATTAACTAGTACCATTAATCCCATGAAGATATCTGCTAAAGACCAAATTAATTCAGCGCTATATAATGCACCGAATAAAACCATTCCAATCACTGAAAAACGGTATACATAAATTGATGTTTTCGAATGCTTCATGAAGCTAATATTTGATTCACCGTAGTAATAGTTACCCATAATTGTACTTAATGCAAATAAGAATACTGAGATTGCAACGAATGTTGCAGCGAAGTCTCCAATACTTACACGTAAAGATTCTTGTGTTAAAGGAATACCAGATAGCTTAGATGTTTTATAAACGCCTGAAACTAATACGATCATTGCTGTAGACGAACAGATGATAAATGTATCAACAATTACACCTAATGCTTGAATAAAACCTTGTTTTACTGGGTGAGTTACGTCAGCCGTTGCAGCCGCGTTTGGAGCAGAACCCATACCAGCTTCGTTAGAGAATAATCCACGACGAATTCCGTGAAGTACTGCAGCACCCATTACACCGCCAAACATTTGTTTAAACGTAAAAATACCATCAGAGAAAATTGCACCAAAAACATTTGGTAAAATATCGAAATTTGAAATCATAACCCATAAAGCTAAAATAATATAAACCCCAGCTTTAATTGGTACTAAAACAGTTGAGAATTTTGCAACTCGATGTACGCCACCAAAAATAATTAGTGCTGTAATAACAGCTAGTACAATCGCAGTTGTTTTTGTATTTACACCAAATTCATTATTGATAGAAGCAGCAATCGTGTTTGCTTGTACTGCGTTAAAAATAAGACCAAAAGATAAAGTTATTAAAATACTAAAAATAACTCCAAGCTTTCGATTACCTAAAGCTTTTTCCATATAATAAGCAGGTCCGCCACGCCATGAAGAACCATCTCTCACTTTATATAGCTGAGCTAATGTACTTTCTACAAATGCTGAAGCTGAACCAATTAAAGCCATTAACCACATCCAAAAAACTGCACCAGGTCCACCTAATGCTACTGCTGTTGCAACACCGGCAATATTCCCCGTACCTATACGAGCAGCCATTCCGATCATAAATGCTTGTAATGATGAAACAGTTTTTTTGCTTTTGTCTCTGTTTCGACCATCAACAAATAATAATCGAATCATTTCAGGAAAGAATTTAAACTGAATAAATCCTAAATAAACCGTTAAAAATAGGCCGATTGCTACTAATAAAATAACAATTAATTTAGCCCATAGATAGTCGTTGAGTACTGAAACCAATTCCGTCATGAATCCAACTCCTTTGTAAGAATATTCGCGAAATTATTCGATAATTTCGACTACAAAGTGTAATGATAAATTATTCTGTTAACAAAGGCAACAATTTTTTAGTTTTTGTTGATTAAAAAAAGTTAATATTAAAAAAAGATTAAAAAAGTAAGTGTTCACTTACTTTTTGTTGACGAAATCCATTTCGGTTAATATACTAGAAAAGTAAATAAACACTTACTTTTTTGTATTATGCTAAAACGAAGTAATTGGTTTCCTTTTTAAAAACGGTTTTTAAGGAGGTAAGTAGTGAATAAGGGAGAAAGAACAAAACATCATATCTTAGAGAAGTCTATCCAACTTTTTGCGAAAAATGGTTATGATGGTACGACAATTAATCAAATTGCAAAGGAAAGTAAAATTTCCGAAGCGACGATTTATAAGTATTTTAAAAGCAAACTGGATGTATTAATTACTTGTGTGAAGCCTGATATACAAGACGTATGGATGGAAGAAGATTTTAGTAAACTCTCGATTGAAGAATTGCTTAGATTATATGTTGAGAAAAGGATTAAATGGGTGGAAATGAATCGAAATCAAATTGAGATCTTGATCAGTGAAACTTTACGACATCCGGAGTTATCAGAAATTTTCTTTCAACAGATTTATCGTAAAACACCAATTGAAGAAGAAATAGAGTCAAGAATGCTTGCAAAAGAAACGAATTTTCATTTAGAAATTCCGATACTAAGTTTAAGTATGATTACGACAATTATAGCGATTCTAAATCTACAAAAAAGTGTTCTAGATAAAGATCCAATGCATATTACAGATGACGCTATAAATAAAATGGTGCAATTAATTTTATTTGGATTAATAGGAAATAAAAATCCCGAATAAACATGAAAATGAGTTTAATGGGAGGATGGTTTAGTATGACCTTTTATTTTTTTATAAAAGGGAGTATTAAACTATTTAAATGTAATAAATTGACCAAAATACATATTTGGTCAATTGGTCTAAAAGGGGAGTGAGAATGTGTTTAAACAAGAATGGAAAAATATTTTAAAGAAGCCAATGACAATTGCAACAATCATTGCAATTGGTCTTGTACCAATGCTGTATTCATTAATTTTCTTATCAGCTTATTGGAATCCTTATAATAAAACAGAAAAGCTATCGGTGGCAGTTGTTAACAATGACAAGGGTACTGAGTTTAATGATAAAAAGCTTAATGTAGGGAAAGATTTTGTAGATGGTTTGAAAGATAATAACTCATTCAAATGGAAAGTTACTAGTAAAAAACAAGCAATGGAAGGATTAAATGATGAAAAATATTATTTAGTCATCGAATTGCCTTCTGATTTCTCTAAAAATGCCGCTACGTTATTAGACGAAAAACCGAAGAAAATGAAATTAAATTATTACACGAATGCGGGTAAAAACTATGTAGGCGCGCAAATTGGTACAAATGCAATGAAAGAAGTAAATGCTTCTATCTCAAAGGAAATTACAGAACAATATGCTAAAACAGTTTTTGATAATTTCAAAGATATTGGAGATGGCATGACAAAAGCATCTGATGGTGCTGGTAAAATCAATGATGGTGCAGCAAAAATAACAGATGGAACTGATGTTTTAAATAAAAATTTAAAAAAATTAAATGACAGCATGATCACATTTGAGAATGGAAGTACAAAACTGAAAAGTGGAGCGACACAATTATCAGATGGTATTAAACAATCCAAAGATGGTGCTAATAAATTAAATACTGGTTTAAATGCTCTTCTAGAAGGAACTGGTACATTAAAAGCTGGTTCAAGTGATTTAAATAATGGACTTTCGCAACTAGCTGAAGGTGGTAATAAAATCGAAGCTGGGTCTTCTAAGCTAGAAGCTGGAAGTAACCAATTAAATGCTGGACTAAAACAATCTTATGCTGGTGCAACCAAATTGCAAAAAAATGAAGCAGGATTTAATGAGAATCTTGGCGCTACTAATGATGCTCTTAAATCAATTGTTAATGGATTGCAGGATGGTTCTTTAAGTAAAGAAGATTTACAGAAATTAAAAGCAATCTCAAATAGCTTAGATCAACTTTCAAAAGGAAGTAATCAAATTAAAACTGGTGTTGATCAAATTGCAGCAGCACAAGGTCAATTATATGAAGGTTCGAATAATCTAGTTGCTGGACAAAAAGAATTAAATACAAATTTAAGTTTATTTAATAGTAAATTGCAAGAAGCATCTAATGGAGCAAATCAATTAGCTCAAGGAAGTAATGATTTATACAATGGTACAAAGGAATTAAGTGAAGGAAGTTCGTTACTTTCATTTGGCCTAGGTAAATTAAATACAGGTGGGGACCAATTAGTCCAAGGGATCAATCAATTAAATGATGGTTCTAAACAACTATCTGATGGAACGAATAAGTTATATGATGGGTCTGGAGACTTATTAAAAGGAGCAACAGATTTAACAAAAGGAACAACTGAACTTCATAAATCCCTGAAAGATGGTGGAGATGAAGTAAATAAAGTTAAAACAAGTGATGAAACTGATAAATTCTTTGCAGAACCAACAGAGCTAGTTTCTCATAAATTGAATAATGTAAAAGAATATGGTGTAGGATTAACACCTTATATATTATCTATTGGACTATTTGCTGGTGGGTTAATGTTCACTTCAGTTTATCCAATGAGAAAGAATTCTATTGCTCCGACTACTGGTTTAGCTTGGTTCTTTAGTAAATATAGTGTTTTAATCTTCGTGGGAATCATGCAATCAATCGTAGCAGATCTGGTTTTAATTTACGGTATGGGGCTTGACGTGAAAAACGTGTGGTTATTCGTAGTGTTTACAATTATCACTAGCTTGACTTTCTATTCATTAATACAATTCTTAACTGTTACATTAGGAAATATAGGGCAATATTTAGTATTTGTTATGATGTTATTACAAATTGGTGGAACTTCAGGTACTTTCCCAATTTCATTAACACCAACATTTTTCCAAACGATTCATCCATATTTACCTATGACTTATGCGATAAAAGGATTCAGAGAATTAATCTCTAGTTCTGTTAGCAAAGGGTTTGTATGGGATCAAGTCTACTATTTATGTGGATTTGCAGCGTTATTCATTATCCTAACAAATGTAACCTTTGCAGTTCGTGTTAAATTATCAAAGAAAAAACAATTAAGTGAAATTGAGGCTTAAAGCGATAAAATAATAAAAAGGATTGAAGTCTAATAAAAAAAGATTTCAATCCTTTTTTACTATTAGTGAAATAAAAATCCAGTATCTTTAGGTCAATCTTTTATTGTAAAATTAGTAATGGAATATGGGAATAATGAAGGGAAATGTATAGAATCCCTTTACATTGTAAGGGAATTATCGTTAAAATTTTAACGTGGTTAATCTGATATTCGTACATCATGAGCGCTTAATACTTTCTATTTTACTATAAAATATAAAAAAATAAGGAAGCGTTTTCATTTAATAGAAAAGTGGTGAATAAATGAAACTAACTGACATCGATAAAAAAATTCTAGAGATGCTCACAAAAAATGGTCGAATGTCATACGCCGATATTGGAAAAGAACTTAATTTATCAAGAGTTTCGATCCGTGAACGTGTGAACCAATTAATAAAAAACGGGGTTATTGAGAGATTCTCAGTAGTTATTAATTCAGAAAAAATAGGTAAAGGTGTATCTGCATTCTTTGAAGTAGATTGTGAACCAGCTTATTTAGTAGTCGTAGCCGAAGCACTTGCAGATAATCCTGTTGTAGCGAGTTGTTATCAAATGACAGGTCCAAGCACTTTACATATGCATGTATTAGTTGATGACTTTGTCAGCTTAGAACAATTTATAAATAATGAATTATATGCTTTAGAAGGAATAACAAGGGTAGAAAGTCATATTTTATTACGAAGATTTAAGAGTAGAAATGGCTTAAAATTATAGTTGTCATGGCGAGGGATTGGTAATCCCTCGTCTTTTTTTACTATTTTTTGTAAAAATTCATAAAATTATAGAATATTCTGTCTACCGGGGGTATAATCGGAAATAATTAAAATTTACATTGTTAGGTTATACGGTGATTAAGGTTAACAAACGTATGTAATTTTAGTTAATATACTTACAAGTGGAGTAGGTGGAAAGATGGCGTCACTCATATTAAGAAGGTTGTTTCAATTGTTTTTATTATTGCTAGGTATCTCCTTTTTAGTCTTTGCTTCTATGCATTTAGCACCTGGTGACCCAGCTGCAATCATTGGCGGACCTACAGCAACAAAAGCTGATTTAAATGCCATCCGAGAAAGTTTGGGACTGAACGACTCGTTTTTTGTCCAATATTGGCATTATTTATCAGGCGTATTACATGGGGATTTAGGATATTCCTTTCAAACGAAACAGTCGGTTGCAGAGGCAATTTCAATCCGTTTTCCTAATACTTTAAGTTTAGCAATCGCGAGCATGGTAGTAGCAGTAATAATCGGGGTAATAACTGGAATTGTCTCTGCACTTAAGCAAAACTCGTGGATGGATGTATCAAGTACAATAATAGCCCTTGCAGGTATTTCAGTACCTAATTTTTGGCTAGGTGCCATCCTTATTCTTATTTTCGGAGTTAATCTACAAATTCTTCCCGTTGGAGGACTCGATTCACCAATTTGGACGGTAGAAGGATTTAAGCAAATCATTTTACCTGCCATTGCACTTGGAACTGCCTCGGCTGCAATGATTGCAAGAATGAGTCGTTCATCTATGTTAGAGGTAATTCGAGCTGATTACATACGAACTGCAAGAGCGAAAGGTGTAAAAGAAAAATCAATTGTTTGGATTCATGCTTTAAAAAACTCGATGATTCCAGTCATAACTGTTATTGGTTTAAACTTCGGATTTCTTCTTGGAGGAACAATCATTACAGAACAAGTATTTGCGATTAACGGTGTCGGCAGACTTATGATCGATGCAATTGCAGCTAGAGATTTTCCAATGGTTCAAGGGGCAGTATTACTTGTAGCATCTTTGTTTGTAATCGTGAATTTACTTGTTGATATTTTATATGTATTTATCGATCCGAGAATTAGCTACGATTAATCGGCTAGAAGGGAGGAAGGATTTTGTCTACAGAAGTTGTCATTAATAATATAAGTGCAAAGCAAGCTAGTACAAAAAAGAAAGAAAAATTTATTATCCAAACGTTTAAACGTTTAATCAAAAATAGATTAGCTGTTTTTGGATTAATCATTATTATTTTACAAATTTTAATGGCATTATTTGCACCACTAATTACGATCCACGATCCGATTAAACAAAATTTAGCATCAACAGAACTGCCATTATTCTCAAGTGGACATTGGTTAGGTACAGATAATTATGGTCGAGATATGTGGAGCCGAATTGTATTCGGATCAAGAGTATCACTCGTTGTTGGATTCAGTGCAGTGATTCTTGGTTTAATTGGTGGTATTACAATAGGCATGCTAGCTGGCTATTTTTCAAAACTAGATGGCTTGCTTATGAGAATAGTAGATTTATTATTTGCTTTTCCTGGAATTTTACTAGCCATGCTAATTATCGCAATTCTTGGGACAAGTCTAGTAAATGTAGCAGTTGCGATTAGTATTTGGTCCATTCCTTCATGTGCAAGAATTGTTCGTGGTTCGGTTTTATCTATTAAGAAGCAAGAATACATACAAGCAATGAAGACTTTAGGTGCAAGTAATTTAAGAATTATGGTGAAGCATATTTTACCAAACTGTATGGCACCAATCATAGTTTTTGCCACAATGAGAATGGCTACTGCTATTTTATCAACGGCATCATTAAGTTATTTAGGTCTTGGTGCACAACCACCAACAGCCGAATGGGGATCAATGATCTCCGGGGGGCAAGATTATATGTTTTCTTCCCCACATATGACAATCGTACCAGGGATCGCAATTATGCTGATCGTTTTCTCTTTTAATGTCGTAGGTGATGGATTAAGAGATGCTTTAGATCCAAATATGAATATTAATGACTGAGGAGATGGGTAAATGAAAAAATGGATGGTTATCGTAATTAGTGCAATTCTACTTCTTGCTGGATGTTCTAGTAAAACAACTGGATCAAATAGCGCTAATGTTTCGCAAGAACTTACATATGCTTCAACATCAGATGTAGTAGGTTTGTCACCAATCTTAACAAATGATTCTGTATCAGCTAATGTCATCATGCAAGTTTATGAAACTTTATTTAAAAGAAATCCAAAAACAATGGAAATCGAACCTTTATTAGCAGAATCTTATACGAATCCAGATGATAAAACTTGGGAAATTACATTAAAAAAAGGGGTTAAGTTTCAAGACGGAACAGATTTTAACGCAGAAGCAGTAAAATACACATTTGATAAATTCCGTGATCCAAAAACTGCTGCTCCTCGTGCTTCATTATTAGAACCAATTCAATCAGTTAATGTAATTGATGATTATAAAGTAGAAATTAAAACGAAATATCCATATGGACCACTATTAGCTGCACTTGCTCATACTGCTGCTTCAATCGTAAGCCCTGAGGCAGATAAAAATAGTGATTTAATGAAAACACCTGTAGGAACTGGGCCATTTAAGTTTGTTAGCTGGACACCTGGTGACCAAATCGTTCTTGAGGCAAACAAAGATTATTGGAATGGTGCACCTAAATTGAAAAAGGTTACTTTTAAAGTAGTACCTGAAGTTTCCACAGCAATTTCAATGCTACAAACAGGAAAAGTACAATTTATTGATGCTCTTCCATCTGAACAAATTAAGCGTCTAGAATCAATTAAAAATGTAAAAGTGACAAAAGCAGAAGGAACACCTGTTTATTATTTAGGATTTAACATGAAAAAAGCACCAATGAATAATTTAGCATTCCGTCAAGCAGTAGCTTATGGATTAGATCGTAAAGCATATATTAATCAGCTAAATGGATTAGGTGTAGAAGGTAATAGTGTAATTGGACCAAAAGTTTTCGGATATGATCAATCTGAAGAAAAAGTGGGCTATTCTTATGATTTAGAAAAAGCTAAAAAGCTGATTAAAGATAATGGATTTGAAGGAAAAGAAGTAAAGATGCTAGTACCAAATCGAGATATGTATATGAAAATGGCTGAAATTGCTCAATCTCAAATGACGGAAATTGGTCTGAAAGTTAAGCTTGAAACGATGGAATGGGGAACTTTCTTAGATGCAGCAACGAAAGGTCAATACGATGTAACGTTCTTAGGATGGGCAAATAGTACAGCGGATGGTAGTGAATTATTATATCCAAACTTCCACTCAGACAACGTTGGATCATCAAACCGAATTTCATATAGTAATAAGCAATTTGATCAGTTAGTTAATGAATCTCGTCAAACGATTGACCAAAATGCACGAAAAGAAAAATTAAAAGAAGCAAATGAATTATTAGTAAAAGATGCTCCTGTAATCGTTATGAATCAAGGTGTAGTAACATCTGCCGTTGATCAATCGGTGAAAGGTATTGAAATTGATCCTACTGGCCAATGGTCATTATACAACGTACACAGAGAGTAGGTAATAGTATGTCAACAGAGCTTCTATCTGTAAATAATTTAGTAACAACGTTTCGAACAGCTGATGGAGAAATCCCGGCTGTTCGAAACATATCTTTTTCAGTTAATAAAAGTGAAACCTTATGTATAGTTGGCGAATCAGGTTGCGGAAAAAGTATTACTTCATTATCTATTATGGGATTATTGCCAAGTAATGGATCAATAAAAAGCGGTTCAATTCAATTAGAAGGAACTGATTTAACTAAGTTAACAACTGATGAATTAAGAAAAATAAGAGGCAATAAAATATCGATGATTTTTCAAGAGCCGATGACTGCATTAAACCCGGTAATCACAATTGGTTATCAGCTACGCGAGCCACTTATGATCCACCAAAAGCTTTCTAAACAAGAAGCAAATCAAAAGGGAATTGAACTCTTAAAGCAAGTCGGGATTCCATATCCTGAAAAAAGCATGACTCAATATCCCCATGAGTTAAGTGGTGGGATGAGGCAAAGGGTTATGATTGCTATTTCATTAGCTTGTACACCTGGACTCTTAATTGCAGATGAGCCAACGACTGCACTTGATGTTACGATTCAATCTCAAATATTAGATTTAATCCATGAGCTACAAGAACAACTCGGAATGGGTGTCATCATGGTTACACATGATATGGGAGTCGTAGCTGAAATTGCTGATAAAGTGATGGTTATGTATGCAGGAGAAAAGATAGAAGAAGGTCCAGTTGAAGAGATTTTTAATCATCCATGTCATCCATATACTAGGGGATTATTAAGCTCTGTACCAAATGTAGATGATCCCGATTTTGAATTAGAAGCAATCCCAGGTTCGACGCCGAGCCTAAATGAACAAATAACTGGCTGCCGTTTTCATCCACGTTGTGAACACGCATTAGCACGTTGCAAAGTTGAAGTCCCTAAAGAATTTAAAATAAAGGAAGGACATACAGTTAAATGTTGGCTGAGTGAGGAGGATGCGATATGACTCTAACAAAAAGTAAATCTTTATTAGAGCTACGAAATGTTAAAAAATATTATCCGATTCGTGGAGGCTTACTAAAAAAAGTTCAAGGTCATGTCAAAGCAGTTGAAGAAGTTAGTTTAACACTAATAGAAGGTGAAAGTTTAGGCGTTGTAGGTGAATCAGGTTGCGGTAAATCTACATTGGGAAAAACGATTTTAGGACTTGAAGAAATTACTGACGGAAAAGTATTTTTTAAAGATACAGAAATCCAACATTTATCCAATAAGAGTCGAAATGATTTTAAGAAAGAAATGCAAATGATTTTCCAGGATCCATATGCTTCATTAAATCCAAGACAGAGAATTGGAGATGCCTTGGAAGAGGTATTTGTCATCCATACGAATCTATCAAAACAAGAACGAAAAGAGAAAGTAATCGGTTTACTTCGTGAGGTAGGTTTAAATGAAGATCATTATGATCGATATCCTCATGAATTTAGTGGTGGACAGCGTCAACGAATTGGAATTGCACGAGCGATTGCGCTTAACCCATCGTTAATTATTTGTGACGAGGCAGTTTCAGCACTTGATGTGTCTGTACAAGCACAAGTATTAAAACTATTAAAATCATTACAAGCAAAATATAATCTAACTTATTTATTTATCTCGCATGATTTAGGAGTTGTACGATATTTCTGTGATCGAGTTTTAGTAATGTACTTAGGAAATACAGTTGAGCTTGCTCCTGCTGACAAGCTATATAATAACCCACTACATCCTTATACAAAGGCGTTACTATCTGCGATTCCACGTCCAAAGGTAGGAAAAAGATCTGAGAAAATTCGTTTGACAGGAGAAATTCCAAATCCAGCAAACCCACCTTCAGGTTGTACATTCCGTACTCGTTGTCCACTAGCAACAGAGCTTTGTGGGCAAGTAAAACCAGAGTGGAAGGAAATTGAAGAAAATCATTTTGTTGCATGTCACCATGTAGATGCTTAAAGGAGAAGATACAGATGCAGTTTGATCATTTAAATAACCCATATTCAGCACAACGCCATACGACATTTGGAAAAAATGGAATGGTAGCTACTTCACAACCTTTAGCGGCGCAAGCGGGGTTAGATATTTTAAAAAAAGGTGGTAACGCAATTGATGCTGCAATCGCCACAGCTGCTGCTTTAACGGTAGTTGAACCAACTTCAAATGGTATTGGTGGAGACGCCTTTGCACTAGTTTGGGTAAATGGGGAACTACATGGGTTAAACGGTAGTGGTCCTGCTCCAAAATCAATTTCGATTGAAAAGCTAAAAGAACAAGGACTTGAAAAGATGCCAACTCATGGGGTTATTCCAGTTACAGTGCCTGGAGTACCTGCTGCATGGGCTGCATTATCAAAACGTTTTGGTAAATTACCATTAGAAGAGGTTTTACAACCGGCTATTACGCTTGCAGAAGAAGGCTTCCCACTTTCGCCGATTTTAGGGAAGTTTTGGAATATAGCATACGAAAAGTTTAAAAAGCAATTTACTTCACCTGAATTTGATGAGTGGTTCAAAACATTCGCTCCAAATGATCGTGCACCAGAGATTGGCGAACTGTGGTCATCAAAAGCACATGCAGAAACATTACGTGAAATCGGTGCAACCAATGCTGAGAGTTTTTATCGCGGTAACTTGGCAGAAAAAATCGTTTCCTTTATGAAAGAACATAACGGATACCTTAGTTCAGAGGACTTAAGTGAATATAAAGTAGAATGGGTGAACCCAATCTCGACAAATTATCGTGGATACGATGTTTGGGAAATTCCGCCGAATGGGCAAGGTTTGGTAGCTTTAATGACATTAAACATTGCAAAAGGTTTTAACTTTTCTACAAAAGATGATGTCGATACATATCATAAGCAAATAGAGGCTATGAAACTAGCTTTTACTGATGGAAAATCGTTTATTACAGATTCTGAGCATATGGACATTAATATAGATGAGCTATTATCAGAAGAATATGCAGGGTCACGACGAGAATTAATTTGTGAAAAAGCAATAGAGCCAGAAAACTATACTCCTCCAAAAGGTGGCACAGTTTATTTAGCGACTGCTGATGGCGAGGGGAATATGGTTTCCTTTATTCAAAGTAACTATATGGGATTTGGTTCAGGGATCGTAATTCCTGATACAGGAATTGCTCTTCAAAATAGAGGTCATGATTTTACTTTAAATCCGGAGCATTCTAATGCACTTAAGCCTGGTAAAAGAACATATCACACAATAATTCCAGGATTTTTAACAAAAGATGGTGAAGCGGTAGGACCATTTGGCGTAATGGGAGGATATATGCAGCCACAAGGTCATGCACAGGTTGTGATGAATACTGTGGATTTCCACTTAAATCCTCAAAGTACATTAGATGCACCTAGATGGCAGTGGATGGAAGGAAAAAAAGTGGTCGTAGAACCGCATTTTCCAAATCACCTTGCCCAGGCACTCGCAAGAAAAGGCCATCAAATTCAAGTGGCTACAGATTGTAGTAGTTTCGGAAGGGGTCAAATTATTTGGCGCAATCCTAAGACTGGGGTGCTAATGGGGGGAACAGAATCTAGAACAGATGGCGCAATTGCAGTTTGGTAAAGGAATGATTCAATGATAAATCAATGGAAACTTTTTTTAGCTTTTTTTAGAGTAGGAATGCTAGGTTACGGAGGAGGTCCTTCTTCTATACCACTAATCCACACTGAGGTTGTCGACAAGTATAAATGGCTAAATAAAGATGACTTTTCAGATGTACTAGCAATCGCAAATGCTCTTCCAGGACCAATCGCAACAAAGCTTGCAGGATATGTAGGTTGGAGAACAGGTGGCGTAGTAGGTATGTTAAATGCCATCATAGCAACAACTCTACCGACTGTTTTCCTACTTATGCTACTATTATCAACACTAAATCACTTTAAAGGTGTTGCCTGGGTACAAGGCATGTCGAATGCAGTTGTTCCAGTAGTGGGAGTAATGTTAGCAACTTTAACATGGGAATTTATTGAGAAATCGAAAGAATCTCTTGGCTGGAAAATCACTAGTTTGATCGTGGTTGCTAGTTTTATCCTTTTATACTTTTTAAATGTACATCCTGCTATCTTAATTGGATGTTTAGTTGGATATGCCTTTTTCTCTAAAAGCAAAAATGAAAAGAAGAAGAAGGTGAAGGCATCATGATTTATTGGAAAATATTTTTAGCATTTTTCTTACCAGGTATATTCGGATACGGAGGAGGACCAGCTTCGATCCCTCTTATTGAAAATGAAGTTGTTGATAAGTATGGATGGTTAACTTCAGTTGAATTTAGTAACGTACTTGCACTGGGCAATGCCCTCCCAGGACCGATTGCTACAAAGATGGCTGGATATATCGGATATGTTGAGGGAGGCGTATTTGGCTCCTTTGTCGGATTATTCGCATCAATCGCACCCTCTCTAATCTTGATGATTGCTTTATTAAGTATATTAATGAAGCATAAAAATTCACCGAAAGTCAAAAAGATGACTTCACTAGTTAGGCCTTTAATCGCCGTTTTACTTGGCATTATGGCCTTTGACTTTTTTAACGATTCATATAATGGGGTAGGTGTAACACAAACAATTATTATTAGCGTACTTTCCCTGTTATTTTTAGAACGTTGGAAAATTCACCCTGCATATGTAATTGGAGGGGCACTTGTTTATGGTGCAGTATTTTTATCTTAATTAATGAACTGCCTTTTTGTTTAACCAGAACATTATTGAAACAATGCCAATATGGGGTTGTTTTCAATAATGTTTTTTTTCGTTTAATCACCTCAAAGCTAAGGAATAAAAAAGTGACGATTATTTTATCATAAAAAATTAACTTAAACAGTAATTGTGAATCATGTCACAAAATAGACAATTTATAGACACGATTTAGACAAATAAGATTAAGTCAAAAACCCCTTTGGAAAAGTAAACTATAAGTAACAGGAGTACCATTGAGTGGTTCTCTAAAATTTACTTAATGAATTATTTGTGAAAAAATGTTCAAAGTTTTGCTCGGACTTAATGAAAATTTTTTTGAAATGATTTTTATCCTAAGGGGGATGTACTGTGAGTGTATTAGAGCTTGCAAGAATACAATTTGGTTCGACTACAATTTTCCATTTTTTATTTGTGCCACTTTCAATAGGTTTAGTATTTATGGTTGCAATTATGGAAACATTGTATGTTTTTCGAAATAACGAGGCTTATAAAAAGTTAACAAAATTCTTTGGGCACTTATTTTTAATTAATTTTGCGGTTGGTGTTGTGACAGGTATTATCCAGGAGTTTCAGTTCGGTATGAACTGGTCTGAATATTCCCGTTTTGTAGGGGATGTATTTGGAGCACCACTTGCAATTGAAGCACTTTTAGCATTTTTTATGGAGTCTACATTTTTAGGAATTTGGATATTTGGTTGGGAAAAACTTAATAAAAAAATTCATTTAATGTGCATTTGGTTAGTTGCTTTCGGAACTGTAATGTCTGCGTTTTGGATTTTAGCAGCCAATTCTTTCATGCAGGAGCCAGTAGGCTTTGCGATTAAAAATGGTCGTGCAGAAATGACCGACTTCTTAGCAATCATAACAAATCCACAGCTTAAAGTTGAGTTTCCTCACACAATTGCTGGGGCATTAGCAACTGGAGCGTTATTTGTTGCTGGTGTAAGTGCGTATAAAATCTTAAAAAAACAGGAAACGGAATTATTTAAAAAAGCGTTTAATCTTGCAATGGTGTTCGCACTAATTGCAGGAATTGGTGTTGCATTTAGTGGACATTCTCAAGCGAAGCATTTAATGAAAACACAGCCGATGAAAATGGCTGCAAGTGAAGGTCTATGGAAAGACAGCGGTGACCCTGCAAGTTGGATGGTCTTTGGACTAATTGATTCAAAAAAGAAAGAAAATAAATACGAGGTAGAAGTACCATATTTATTAAGTTATCTAGCTTATGAGAAGTTTGAAGGTAAAGTACCTGGTATGAATACGTTACAAAAGCAATACGAGAAATTATATGGTCCTGGAAATTATATTCCACCAGTTAATACAACCTTCTGGAGCTTTAGAATTATGGCAGGAGCAGGAATGGTTATGATTTTAATGTCGATGCTAGGTTTATATTTTAGCTATCGTAAAAAATTAGAATCAAAAAATCTATTTTTAAAGGCATCAATTTTATTAATTTCTTTACCGTTCATTGCAAATACAGCTGGATGGGTTATGACGGAAATAGGACGCCAACCATGGACTGTATTTGGTTTAATGACTACTGCTGCATCTGTATCACCAAATGTTTCAAAAGGATCACTCATTTTTTCAATCACAACTTTTACAACAATGTATGCAATTTTAGCAGCTGTTTTAGTTTACTTGTTTGTGAAAGAAATTAAAAAAGGAACACACCATGATGTTGAAACGGAAAAAGTTCCTACGGTCGATCCGTTTGAAAGGGAGGCTACCATTGTATGATTGAGTTAAATGAATTATGGTTTTTACTTGTAGCAGTTTTATTTATTGGGTTTTTCTTCTTAGAAGGCTTCGATTTTGGTGTAGGTATATCTACAAAGCTACTAGCCAAAAATGATACTGAAAGAAGAATTTTAATAAATACAATTGGACCGTTTTGGGACGCAAATGAAGTATGGTTATTAACGGCAGGTGGAGCAATATTTGCAGCATTCCCAAATTGGTATGCAACGATGTTTAGTGGATACTATATTCCGTTTGTATTTGTACTAATGGCATTAATCGGACGTGGTGTTGCATTTGAATTTAGAGGAAAAGTTGAAAGTTCCAAATGGGCAAAAGCTTGGGATTGGGTAATTTTCTTCGGTAGTTTACTACCACCATTTTTATTCGGAGTCTTATTCTCAAGTATCCTTAGAGGAATGCCAATCGATAAAAATATGAATATCTCTGCTGGTTTTACAGATTATGTAAATTTATTCACAGTAGTAGGCGGTGTAACGGTAACATTACTATGCCTGTTACACGGATTAATGTTTTTAACTTTAAAAACGGTTGGAGAATTAAGAAACCGTGCACGTTCTCTAGCACGTATGGTGATCATACCAGTATTCCTTTTCTTAGTTGCATTTACTGGCATGGCATTTTTTGAAACGGATATGTTTAAAGTAAAAGCACAAATAACAGTTCCGCTAATTTTATTAATCGTAGTAAGTTATATTCTTGCTACAATATTCATTTTTAAGAAAAGAGATGGCTGGTCATTTACGATGACAGGACTTGGGATTGTACTAACAGTCGGGACAATGTTTACATCTCTGTTCCCAAGAGTCATGATTAGTTCTATCAAAAGTACGTATGATTTAACTGTTTATAATGCTTCATCTGGTCCTTATTCGTTAAAAGTAATGACAATAGTTGCATGTACATTATTACCATTCGTATTAGGTTACCAAATTTGGAGTTATTATGTGTTTAGAAAAAGAGTGGATGAGAAGGATTTGACTTATTAATGGGAAAAGATCTTATTAAATATAAAGGGATAAATCGTTTATTAATGATCCTATCTTTTTTAACAATTATACAAGTAACGGCAATTATTATTCAGGCATATATGCTTTCACAAGCTATTGTCAGATTGTTCAATGGAAAAAATAGTAGCGATATTTTATATGCTACTATTTTCTTCATCCTTGCATTTATCTGTCGTTATATTATTTCGACTATAAAGCAGAAATGTTCAGAGCATTTTGCAGATATTGCTTCATCCGAAATGAAAATGAAAGTTTTAGAAAAGCTTTTTAAACTTGGACCTAGATTTGCAAGGAAATCAGGTACAGGTAATATTGTAACGCTTATTATGGAAGGAACTACACAACTAAGAAATTACCTAGAAATTGTTCCAATGAAAATGATTAACTTAGCAATTGTCTCACCAGTAATCGTAATCTATATTTTCTTTGTTGATAAGGTTTCTGCACTAATACTAATCGTAACATTTCCAATCATTATTATTTTTATGATTTTACTCGGTTTGGCAGCTAAAAAGAAATCAAATAAACAATGGAAGGCTTACCGTATATTATCGAACCATTTTACTGATTCATTACGTGGTCTGGAAACATTAAAATTTTTAGGATTAAGTAGAAAACATATTAAAAAGATAGAAAGTGTAAGTGAAAGATACAGAGAAGCAACGATGGGCACATTAAAAGTAGCTTTTTTATCATCCTTTGCACTAGATTTATTCACAATGCTATCAATCGCTACAGTTGCAGTTTTTTTAGGACTTCGTTTGATTGACGGAGTAATTTTATTAGGCCCAGCTCTAACAATTTTAATTTTAGCTCCTGAATATTTCTTACCTGTTCGAGAGGTTGGAGCAGATTATCATGCTACATTAAATGGTCAAGAAGCTGGTAAAGCAATGCAGGATATTTTAGATGAGCAAGAATTTAAGGTTCAAGAAATTGCCCCGATCTCAGATTGGAATCATGCTAGCGAAATTAAGTTTAATGATATATCAGTAAAACCCGAAAAAGATGGTCAAACGATCTTAAAGAATATAGATATGAGTATTAAAGGGTTTCATAAAATCGGGATTGTTGGAGAAAGTGGTTCTGGTAAGTCGACGCTTATTGATTTAATAGGTGGATTTTTAGAGCCAGCAAACGGGACTATCCATATTTCTGGTGAAGAGGTTTCACATCTGCAAATACAAGATTGGCATAAACAGTTAATCTATATTCCACAAAGTCCTTATATTTTCTCAAAATCATTAAATGATAATATAAGCTTCTATAAACCTAATGCTACTACAGAAGAAATTGAAAATGCAGCTGTTCAAGCTGGATTAACATCTTTAATAGAAGAATTACCAAAAGGATTAGAAGAAAAAATAGGTGAAGGTGGAAGAGCGTTAAGCGGGGGGCAAAGTCAACGCGTCGCGCTCGCTAGAGCTTATCTAGAAAATCGTCCGATCCTTTTGTTAGACGAACCTACTAGTCATCTTGATATTGAAACTGAGTTTGAATTAAAACAAACAATGCTGCAGTTATTCTCTGGTAAATTAGTGTTTTTGGCTACACATCGCTTACATTGGATGAAAGAAATGGATCAAATTATTGTGATGAATGAAGGTAGCATCATTGAAGTAGGTACCCATGAAGAACTATTAATGAAAAAGGGTCATTATTATCGATTAATTCATAGTTAGAAGGTTAATATATGTTGAATAAAAATGGATGGATTTTACCATATATAAAAGAAAATCGTCGTTTATTTATAGGTGTGATTTTCTTAAGTGCACTGACTATATTTGCAGCGGCATCTCTTATGTACACTTCCGGCTATTTAATCTCTAAAGCAGCAACTAGACCTGAAAATATTTTAATGATATATGTACCAATCGTTGCTGTACGTACTTTTGGTATTTTAAGGTCGGCTTCTAAGTATGTTGAAAGATTAGTCGGACACAATACAATTTTGAAAATCTTATCTAGAATGAGAACAAGATTATTTAGTAATCTGGAACCATATGCACTTACAATCAATTCGAAGTTTAAAACAGGAGATATTTTAGGTCTTTTAGCAAATGACATTGAATATTTACAGGATATTTATTTAAAAACTATTTTCCCTGGAATTGCTTCATTGTTTATCTATTTTATATCCGTAGTAGCACTTGGATTCTTCTCTATTCCATTTGCAATATTAGCAGCAGTCATTGCCTTTGTTTTAGTAGGTGTCCTACCGTATTTTTCATTATTAGTTGAAAAAGCACGAACTTACCAAATAAAAAAGGAAAAGAGTCATTTATATGAAAATTTAACTGATGCAGTTATGGGTATTAGTGATTGGCTTTTTAGTGGTAAACAAAGTAGCTTTATTAAAAATTATAGAGAAATGGATGCATCGTTAAGAAACATCCAAAACAAGGAAAAAGGATTTAGAAGACGACGCGATTTAATAGCTCAATGTATTGTAGCAATTTTAGTTTTAATGATGCTTTATTGGGCGGGGAATGAAAGTTTAGCTGGAGAAATTCCAAGAACTTTTATAGCCGCATTTGTTTTAGTTTTATTTCCTTTAACAGAAGCTTTTATTCCACTATCAAATTCTCTTGGAAGTGTTCCTTTATATGCTGATTCTATTAGTCGTTTAGAAGAGATTAAAGAAGTGAATCGTGATCAGAATTTAACTAGTATAGAAGGTAATATCGATGATTATCGAAAAATCGATTTTAAGGATGTATCTTTTCATTACTCGGAAAACGAAACGATCTTAAATAATGTTTCTTTTACAATTGAGGAAAACAAAAAAACAGCTTTATTAGGTCCGAGTGGTTCAGGAAAATCGACTATTCTAAAGCTAATTGAAGGAGTTGAAACTCCTACAGATGGAAGTGTTAAAATAAATGAGATTGAAAGTATTGCTTTTGGAGATAATATTTCGAAAGTTGTATCAGTACTTAATCAAAAGCCTTATTTATTTGATACTTCAGTTATTAATAATATTCGTTTAGGAAATCCGACAGCAAGTGATGAAGAGGTAATAGAAGTTACGAAGATGGTTGAACTGCATGATTATATAGCATCACTTCCAGAAGGCTATCATACACCTATGCATGAAACCGGTGTAAGATTCTCAGGTGGAGAACGTCAAAGAATTGCCTTGGCCAGAATACTTCTTCAAAATACACCAATTGTTATTTTGGATGAACCAACTGTCGGGTTAGATTCAATAACAGAACGAAAACTACTTCATACGATCTTTAAAGTATTAGAAGGAAAGACAGTATTATGGATCACTCACCATTTAATCGGTGCAGAAATGGCTGATCAAATTCTGTTCTTAGACAAAGGCAAAATCGCTATGAAAGGCTCACATGGAGAACTTTTCAAAACTGAGGACCGATATCGCAACCTTTTTGAGCTAGATCGACCATTTAGAGTAATTGAATAGATGATAATCTGGAGACTCTGGCAAAATTGCCAGAGTTTTTTTACATATTAAAAACAATTTGACGGTAAATGATTTACATGATATATTTATCTCGAATTCGAGATATCTTGAATTCAAAATAAATTTTAATAAATTTTTTCAGTATTCTTCATCAATAGATTCACAAAATAAAAAAGCTTATATAAATAAATTATATGGAGGAATAAGTATGAACGGCTTAAAAGGGATCCATCATGTAACTGCTATAACTAGTAGTGCAGAAAAAAACTATGAATTTTTCACATATGTTCTAGGGATGCGTTTAGTAAAGAAAACGGTCAACCAAGATGATATTCAAACTTACCATTTATTCTTTGCAGACGATAAGGGAAGTGCCGGAACAGACATGACATTTTTCGATTTTCCTGGAATTCCTAAAGGAGCACATGGTACAAATGAAATCTCAAAAACATCTTTCCGAGTTCCAACTGATGCAGCATTAGATTATTGGGTAAAGCGTTTTGACAGATTAGAAGTAAAGCACTCAGGAATAAAAACACAATTTGGTAAGAAAACATTATCATTTGTTGATTTCGACGACCAGCAATATCAATTAATTTCAGATGAACACAATAAAGGGATTGCTTCAGGTACACCATGGCAAAAAGGGCCAATCCCATTAGAATATGCAATCACAGGACTTGGTCCAATTTTTATTCGTGTAGCTAATTTCGCATTCTTTAAAGAAGTAGTTGAAAAAGTACTTTTATTTAAAGAGATTAATAAAGAAGGTTCATTCCATTTATTCGAAGTCGGTGAAGGTGGAAACGGGGCACAAATTATCGCAGAGCATAATGAAATATTACCACAAGCTTTCCAAGGCTTCGGTACTGTTCACCATGTAGCTTTCCGCGTAGAAGACACATCCGTATTAAAAGAGTGGATTAAACGTCTTGACTCATTCCGTTTACCAAACTCTGGCTATGTAGATCGTCACTTCTTCGAGTCATTATACGCAAGGGTTGCTCCACAAATCTTATTCGAATTTGCAACAGATGGACCAGGATTTATGGGTGACGAGCCTTACGAAACACTTGGAGAAAAGTTATCATTACCTCCATTCTTAGAACCTAAACGCGATGAAATTGAAGGAATGGTTCGCCAAATTGATACTGTAAGAAGTACGAAGGAATTTGTGAAAGAATAATGTCAGAAAACACTCACTTTTGAAGTGAGTGTTTTTTTAGTAAAATTTCTTAAACTTAACTGTAAAAATTTTCCTAAAAAATTCATGCATAAAACGATTTGTTATTCTAATGAAATATTTCAACGAATAAAAATCTTATGAACTAAAATAATTTTTTAGGAGAGGGAACATGAATAGTACATCAGGTAGGCGTTTATCGAAGGATGAAATGGTTACTTTAATACAAAATGGACTAGAGCGGACAAATAATCCGAAAAAGATTGTTATAGTAGGAGCGGGAATTTCAGGATTAGTAGCAGGTTCTTTATTAAAGGAAGCAGGACATGAAGTAACGATTTTAGAAGCAAATGGTCGAGTAGGTGGTCGGATTTATACGAAGAGAGCACCTTTTATTAATGATCAATACTTAGAATTGGGTGCAATGCGTATTGCTTCTAATCACAAGCTTGTACTTGAATATATAAAAAAATTCAACTTAAACGTAAATGAATTTGTAAATGGGAAGTCAGAGGATATTATCTTCGTTAACGGGATAAAAACAACTCAGAAGCAATATGAGCAAAATCCTGATATTTTAGGTTATCGTGTAGCAGCCAATGAAAAAGGGGTAAATGTTGACCAGTTAATTGAAAGATCGCTAAAGTCCGCAATGGACTTTATTAAACAAAACCCAGATGAAAATTGGAAAACTATTATTGAAAATTATGATCAGCATTCGATGGATTCATTTTTAAGATATAATCCAATCGGAACACCCTTGTCGCTTGGTGCTGTAGAGAAAGTAAAGGTACTTCAAGGGATGGAAGGTTTTCCTGAGCTTGCCTTTACGGCTATTTTAAGAGAGTTCATTGTATTATTTTCAAAGGAAATTAAGTTTTATGAGATTACAGGTGGAAATGATCAACTACCTAAAAAGTTTTTAACACAATTGAAGGATAATCTATTCTTTGGACAAAAAATGAATAAGATTGTGCAAGAAAATAATCAAGTAACGATTCACTCAGATCATTATACAAGCCATCTGCCTTATCAAACTACTGCTGACTATGCCATTATTACTATCCCCTTTTCGTTATTAAACTTCATAGAAGTGGTTCCAAGAAATTCATTTTCTTATGATAAATGGAAAGCAATACGAGAATTACACTATGTTCCGTCTACTAAAATTGGACTTCAGTTTAAAAGTAGATTCTGGGAAAAAGATGGGACATTAGGTGGAAAATTAACCACAGATTTACCTATCCGATTTGCATATTATCCAAGTAATCGTAATGGTAAAAATGGTTCGGGAATCGTATTAGCTAGTTATACATGGGAAGATGATGCACTGATATGGGATAGTATGTCAGAAAATGATCGGATAATGAATGCTTTAAGTAATTTGGCCACGATCCATGGTAATCAAGTTTATACAGAATTTATTACAGGTTACACGCATAGTTGGGCTCTTTATCCATATTCTGGGGGAGCGTTTTCTATGTTCAAGCCAGAACAAAATAGAGAGCTAACGCCTTATATTTCCACTCCTGAGGGGAGAGTTCATTTTGCTGGTGAACATACATCTTCTGCGCCTGCATGGATAGAAGGGGCAATCGAATCAGGCATTCGGTCCGCTTTTGAAGTAAATAGCCGATCTTTCGTTGAACGATAAAAATTCATTTTTTATAATTCTGTTGAATATAGTGAAAATAGTGGATGTCTTTTTATTTGAGGGAGTGATCAGTTTGAACGAAAGTAATCAAGGACTACAATTTACCCCTGTGAAATCATGGAATGTTTTTCATGGACCAAATGACCCGTGTCCACCAATTGGTACAAAATATTACTCTACACCTCCACACTTATATTTAGGATTTCAGCCACCAGGACTAGAGCAATTTTCATACAAAGAGGCATTGAAAAAAGGTACTTTATGGAAAGTGTTTTATGACTTTTATGAAAATCCATATAAACCTAGGAGGGATTAAAAATGACTGAGCAACTTCCTCCAGAGTATTATCAGGATTTAGAGGAACTGCAAGCTGTTGATTTCGTACTTGTAGAACTAACTTTATATCTAGATACTCATCCAGGTGATCAAAATGCAATTAACCAATTTAATCAATACGTCCAATATAAAAAACAAATCGAAGCTAATTTCGAATCAAAATATGGACCACTATATCAATTTGGTGGCAGTTATTCAGATCAAAACTGGAACTGGCATAAAGGCCCATGGCCATGGCAGGTATAGAAGGAGGGAATATTTATGTGGGTTTATCAAAAAAAACTACAATATCCAGTTAAAGTAAGTACTTGTAACCCTATGCTTGCCAAATTTTTAGTTGAACAATACGGTGGAGCAGATGGTGAGCTAGCAGCTGCTTTAAGATACTTAAATCAGAGATATTCAATTCCAGATAAAGTTATTGGACTTTTAACAGATATCGGAACAGAGGAATTTGCTCATTTAGAAATGATTGCTACGATGATCTATAAGCTAACAAAAGACGCAACTCCAGACCAAATGAAAGCTGCCGGATTAGATACCCATTATGCATCTCATGATAGTGCATTGTTCTACCATAATTCAGATGGAGTTCCGTTCACTACTGCGTATATTCAAGCAAAAGGTGATCCAATTGCGGATTTGTATGAAGATATTGCAGCTGAAGAAAAGGCTAGGGCAACGTATCAATGGATCATTGATCTTTCTGATGACCCTGATTTAAATGATAGTTTAAGATTTTTAAGAGAACGTGAAATTGTTCATTCTCAGAGATTTAGAGAAGCCGTGGAAATTTTGAAAGATGATCGACAACAGCGGAAGATTTTTTAAATTGGTTAATATATAATACAAAACCTGTTCCTGATTCTTATCGGGAACAGGTTTTAATTTTTTATAAAAATTTTGGAAAGGTTGATAAAAAGGGAGGTCTCATAAGTCAGTTTACTACCACATAAGCGATCTTTTTATTGTAATATAGCTAAAGCGCAAGGTATTTCACCAGTGCTTATTATTTTATGTTGATAATATTGTTCTTTTTTAAAGATAATTAGCCGATTTTTATCAAGTTTTTATTCTACAGAGCATATTTGCTAGTTTTCCATTTGAAATGAACTTCTTTTTTAGTGTATTCAAGGTCATAATACCTCTACTAGTATGGGTAATTGTAGAGTTTATTTGCGATTCATCTGAGCTTAATTGCAGTTCTGCCAAATTTATTTGCGATTCTCAAAATTTAATTGCACTTTTGTCAATTTTAATTGTGATTTTCAGATTTTATTTGCAGTCCACTGTTTATTTGCAGCATATCTTCATTTATTTGCTATTCTAACAAACTCAATTGTAGCTGAGCCTCAACTCGCTACATCATAAGCATTAAAAAAATGAGGGGTCTCTGGGACACCCTCATTTTATCTTATTTCTTCTTAAGAATCGCAACCAATAAAGCAATTAATGAAAGAACAGCTGCCACAATTGACATAACCAAAGAAGTATTACTTGAATTTGATTTTTCCGTATATTTCTTAACTTCCGTAGCTTTAACAGTTTCACCTTTAACAGTTGTATCTTTTACGATATTCGTAATCGAGTGTGGTGCTTCTGATTTTTCGTCACCAGTCCATTCAACAATACTGCCATCTTTATAATATTGGTATGCGTCCCAAGCTCCATTTACTTCAGCGTCTGGATTTTTTGCCATAAATACGAATTGTTGAAATTGTCCCGCTAAAATACCTTCATTTTGTGCACTCCAAGTAACGGACTTAACAACACCGTTTGCATCTTTTGTTTCGCTAAACTTCCATCCTGGGATTGGTTGATATGAAACAAATTCAAATTTTGAAGGGATTTTAAGTGTAACTTTTGTTGTAGCTATTTCTTTTTCAGATGGTACTTTCATTGTGTATGTTTCCCAAGCACCAGGGGTTGAAATTTTAGGATTTACTACAACATGCGCACTCGCAATTCCAGTAAAGAACATTGTCATTGCGAACGCTGAAGCGATAATTTTAGCCGTTTTTGAAATGAATTTTTTCATTTTTTGTTAGTCTCCTTTGAATGTGATTAACTATTTACTTCCTACTATATATTTAAAATCTGCATCTACTGAATCGAGGGAATTCGTTAAAATATGGACTTTTACATTCCAATGACCTGCCATATCTGTAAAAAATCCTTGCGTTTCATAAACACCTGACGAAGTTTCTTTAACTTGAGTTGTGTTAGTTCCCATATTCATGTCCGTGTTTTTAAAGGTAAGCGTGACTTGTTGGATAGAAGACACAGGTTTATTGTTTTTGTCACGTATATTTATTTTAAATGTGTTTTTACCTACTATGTTCGGAGTGGCATGCAATGAAATTGAATATCCTTTATTTTGCTTTGTATCATTAAAAGGACCAGGGGATTCCATTGCTGTAGGTAGGTTTGTTAATAAGGACGTTAGGATTAGAACGATGATTCCTATACTTATTTCAAGCCATACTGACTTTCCTAGTTTATTTTTGCTACGTTTTCCTTTGATAAAATGAATAAACCCTAAAATTAGCATGATAACAAATAAGATAACTTTTCCACATAAAACTTTGCCATAGGTTGTATGTAATAAAGCATAAAAGTTAGGTACATACTTTAAGCTTGCATAAATTCCTGTTCCTATAAGTAAAGTTACAGATATAGTCGCCCAAATAGAATATCTTTGAATGGTTTTCCAATAATTCTCATTTCCCTCATGTTTCTTTTGAATTTTAGGAAGTAAATAACTGATTCCAATTAATCCTCCTAGCCAAATCGAAACCGCGAGTAAATGAATGCAATCAAGCAAAATTGGTAAAAAATCATTTTGCATTGATGCGTGACCGATGAAAGGTTTTGAGATTAGTAAGAAAAAGCTAACCAATAAAGCACTTAACCACCAATAAAATGAAGATTTTTGCTCACTTTTCCATGCCATATATAACGAATTAGCTAAAACAATAAGCAGAAGAAGTTGGATTACCCATACATTTCCGAATTTCGTACTCTTTACTGTTTCCAATAACAAATCTTTGTGGAAAATACTTTGCCATGAACCATTTGCATAGTTTTTTGTTTCAACCAAAAGGCTGAACAGAATACTAAATAAAATTCCAAAATAGAAGATTAACAATAAAGCTTTAGAATTTTTAAAGGCAATCATTCTATTTTTCTGATCGCTTTTGAAAACGAATAAACAAAAAAATAAGAGTCCAACAAATAAAAGTAAACTCATATATTCAATCCAGTAGGTTCCCATTACGTCTGTGTTTGGTAAGGATTGGCTTGCTTTATTGGAAATCGTTGATGAACCATCAACCTTTCCAACTCTGAATGGAATTACACCGTTTACTGAATGTCCGTCACTGGATATCACTTTCCATGCAATATGATAATTTCCATCTGGTAAATTAGGTTTTAAGTTCCCCTCTAAAATTGAATGATTTTCCTTATTTATTTTTCCATTTTGCAAATCAACTCGATTACCTAATTCATCTAAAACTTGTAAAGAATGAAATGCAGACTGTACTGATTCATCAAACTGTATTTGAATACGTTGAGGAGAATTCATAAAAACTTGGTTCTCTGAAGGCGTAGATTTGATGATATAAGCATGTGCTGATGCTAAGGATGGAAATAAAGTAGCAGCAATCAATAATAGTAAGAAAGAAAACCCTATAACTCGGATTTTCATTTTTTTATGTCACCTCATATCTATTAGAGTGAATTAGAAAATAAAACAACTTCTAAATTCTAAAGTAAAATTGTGATAGAAATGTGATAAATTTTAAAATTTTATTTGGATTAGATAGTAAGATTATTCAACGGTGTATTAGGCTTTATACAAAAAAATAATCCACAAGTAAAACCAATTACTTGTGGATTTTTCTTAATTAATTATTTATTTAACAACCAACTTACCAACAGAGTTAGAAGGCTCCAAAGAGATGCTATATTCTCCTTTTAATGGATTATTTAATAAGAGAATATTTTTTCCAGTTTTCAACGGAATGTTTATACCTAAGTCAGTAGAGGCTAATCTTGCATTGGCACCGGCATCTTGATCAACTTCAACAATAATTTTAGTCATTGTCGCAGGTTTAAAGATTGTATTTTTCGGACTAAAACCTGATGGCGTTACGTGAATTGTTGCGTATTGTAGGTCATTTTGATCATCTTGTTTTGCAGCTTGCTTTTGTGGTTGCCCAATTACACCAACTTTTACTTTATTCATATTAACAGTAAATATGATGACCAAAATAAGTAGGATTGAAGTTAATACTACAGTACTGTTTGATGATTTTGCATGATCTCTCTTAATCTTATTTTTTTGATTTAAATTTGAAACTAGCTTTCGATCAACGAAAAATAATAATAGATAAATGAAAACTATAAACAGAATATCCACAATAACGACGCTTATGCTTGAACTAAATGTCATATATCCGATGATAGTCCCTACAAATGCACCGAGCAAGGACGCTAACATTTCAGTAATGCCATTATTAAATAGTTTTTTCGATAAAAACAAAAATAATAAAACTAGTAATAGATTGAGAATGATCGATAGTAGTACATTATAATTTGTATTTAACATGATTAAGAAACTAATTGTAGCTGAAGATACACCGACTAATAAAGAGATAACTGATTTTAAAGTAGTAGGAAATTTCCCTTTATTTCGATAAAAATGATTAAAGCTATAATACGTAAGAAGGAGTACTAAGAAAAGACTTCCATACTTTAATACCATATAAACACCTCTAAATTAATTTTAAAGCTACAGCTTTGATCCAAAGTTCCAATCTGGATACACGTATTGAACACTTGGAGATTTAGCTGGCTCTGATTGTTGAACGTTTATTTTAATAACTGTTTGACCATTAAAGTTTGTTTTGCCGATTGTTCCAGTAATTGTTACCCAAGAATCATTCATAAATTGCTGTGAATCGGTTGATTCTGCAATAATACCAAATGGTGAAATATCGGCTATACAATGAGTCATACCCATTCTTGCAATAATAAATTGATTACCTGCTAACTTAGGGTCTCTATAGATAAAACCTTTAATTTTAATTTGTTTATTTTGGAAATTGTCGACAAATGTATTCATTGATTGTAGTTTTTCAATAAACCACTTGTCCTTCATCTCGATTGTACTCTGTTTGTACAGTAACATTCCAAGTTTAGCGTAATCTTGATCATACACATTTGTTTTGAACATTTTTTTTAAAGCAGGGTCTTCATGACCTTTCACTTCAACAGCCTGACCATTCGAAGAAGCCTGAACAGCTAGTCCTTTAAAATTCATTTCTTTGTTATTAGCAAGCGAACTAGAACTCGCATGGTTTGGCAAAATATATCCGAGTAATAGAGGGAATAAAAATAGGCTGTAAATAAAAACGTCTTTTACGACTGACTTTTTTAAAAAATGATGATGCTCATGACTAAAAACTTGGTCGTGACTGTGATCATGACCACAATCACAAATAATGACATGTCTTTTTAATGAGAGAACAGCTATATAGATTTGAACGATTGAGACACCCAAAAGAATAACAGTTGCAATTTTTACATAAATGACAAGCTCCGGTACGATAAATTGCAGGATCTCGTCTGTAAGTGTTAATTGAAAAATATAGACAGCAAGTCCTAAGAGTATAACAGCTTTTGTAAAATGATGAATCGAAGTCGAATTGATTTTATTTTTCAAAATAGATCACTGCCTTTTATAAATTAATAGACTGTAAAACAAGCGTTCCAATAAAAACAAAAATGAAAACTAGTGTACTAAGTAATAAAACAAATCGAGATCGGAAAACAGCTAGCATCATCAGGATCCCTTTAATATTGATCATTGGCCCAAAAACCATGAATCCAACTAAAGAGCTCTTTGTAAAAATTGTTTGAAGTGATTGAGCTACAAAGGCGTCTGATGTAGAACAAAGAGATAAAATAAAGCCTAATCCCATCATCAGGAAGTTTGCTGATGGACCACTTTTTCCCAATTCAATTAAACTGCTTTGAGAAATGATAATTTGAAGTAGAGCAACAATGATCGAACCGAAAACTAAGTATTTTCCCATATCAAAAAACTCATTTACTGCATGGCCTACGATTGCAATGAATTTATTATTTGAAGCAGTATTGTGTTTATGGTCATGATGGTGGTGATCTTGCTTCGTTTGATCGACCTGTTCCCGTAACTGATTTGACTTAACAAATTGAAAAACGATCAGTCCTACGATTAGTGCAACTACAAAAGCAAGTCCCATACGATAATATGCAACGGTTGGTTGATTACGAAAAGCTGTTAATGTTGATAGAAATACAATTGGATTTAAAATCGGTCCTACTAATATAAAAGTGACCGCAACATACAATGGCATTCCTTTTTTTATTAGTTTACGAATAGCAGGTACCATTCCACACTCACATATTGGAAAGATGATGCCTAACACGCTTGCTGCGATTATACCTAATAAAGGATTTTTTGGTATAAATCGTTGGACCATTTGATCTGTAACGAAAACCTGAAGGATCGCTGAAACGAATACACCAATTAAAATAAAAGGCAGAGCTTCAATAATAATGCTAATAAAGATCATCTTAAAGACTTGTAGTTTTGTAGTTGAAAAAACTGAACTTAATCCTGTTGTAGATGAAATATATAATAGGCATACAAATAGTAAGCAAATAATGATTAGAAAATGTCGATTTGAATTGACTGGCGATTGTTTCTCAGTAGCAATGCTTCGCAAAGGATTCACTCTTTCTGTTTAAGATATGACGCGTTCAAATAACCAAATTCCACCTAATATAAAAGCAATCGTAGATGTGGAAATAATTGCATTCCTCGAATACTTTGAGCGATGTAATTGAGTTAATAGTGGTAATAATAATAGTACAATCGAAAGCTGGACCACTTCAATGCCAAGGTTAAAGCTAACTAAATCAGCTGCTAATTCGCTTTTTGAAAGATGCATAGCTGTTAATAAATCTGCAAAACCCATTCCATGAATTAATCCAAAAATAAAAGTTAATACCCAACGATGACCAATGTTTTTACGGAATATATTTTCAATTGCTACGTAACAAATACTAAGTGCTATTGCAGGTTCGACAATATAAGAAGGAATTGAAATGATCCCTAAAACAGTGAGTGTTAAAGTTAAACTATGTGCGACTGTAAATGCAGTAATTACTTTAGCAAACTGCTTAAAGCTTTGTCTTGCAATTAGTAGTGATAGTAAAAATAGCAAATGATCATAACCGGTAAGTATATGGTTCATACCAAGCTTTAAAAATGTAACCCATCCTTTAGATGAAGTATTTGTAGAAGAATCCGAATTGGATTCTTTTTTTATTACGGCCTGTTGCTGTTGTTGTGCAGGTTGAATATTATTTGGATGATTGCTTAATCCCTCATAAGCACTGTCACTAAGAATCATAGACCAAGCACGGCTTTGATCTGAAAGAGCGGCAGTACTATTTTCTTTGCCGTAGTTCACTTTCAACAAATCAACATAGGTCGTACTAGTATTTTTATCATTTTCATACAAATGATCAGCAAGACTAATAGATTGTGAAGGTTGGATTGCAGGATAATCAACTTCAAGGATGAGCTGAGTAGCATCACCTTTACGATTAAGCTCCAATTTATTTACCTTTGTCCAGTTTTGTTTTTCGCCATTCATTTTCAGAATTAGATTGCTCTGGAGCGTAGATTCTATTTTATTCTTTATTGCCTCAAATTCATCTGGATCTAACATTCCGTTCTTATTAACATCCCCGCCTGTTAATTCCATGACAGAGACTTCATCTAATGCAAAGTTCATTGTAGTTTTTGATTTTAAGAGATTTAATGTAGTGTAACTAGCGCTTAATGAATGAGCTTCTGCAGTTCGAAAAGATGTACTAAAAAAAATGAGAAAGCAGAAAACTAGGGGAAAAGCACGACTGAATCTATTTTTTGGTAAGTAAAAAATACTATTATTCATTTGTTTCCTCCGGGAAATAAAAGTAAGAAAGACATAGTTATCGTACAAAGTAAATGTTACAGAATTGTATTTAAATTGTAAAGAGTTCGTATATTTAGACTAGTATTGTAGAATTTTCTATGATATACATTATATAGTTAACTGGCGTTAACTAAAATTCAAATGAGGAGAGGAGAGAATTCTGTAATTATTTCCCAGTAGTAAAATAGTCCTGTGTTTGCGAGAAAAGGTTTTGGTTATTTAGAAATAACTCGATGGTAAAATAGTCTTGTGTTTTTGAAAGAAGGTTTTGGTTAATTAGAAATAATAAATTAAAGTGGGGAAATTTTCATGCACAAAATAATGCATAAGTACAAAAGGTATTTTGGTCTTTTTGCAACGATACTATTGCTATTATCAACAATTAGTCCACAAATGGCTAAAGCAGCCACTACAACTACTTTAGCGAAATGGGATTTTAGCAATGGACAAGTAACTACACCATCAGCTGGAATACCTGAAAATATGAATAGTAATATAACGACCACTGCTTCCAAAGTTACTGGTTATAATGCCGGTCCATCTGGAAATACAGTTATTAACGCAAATACGTGGTCAAATAATAATTCATATTGGGAAGTTTCATTATCAACAAAAAACTACGAAAATATAACTCTTTCATCTAAACAATATAGTTCTTCAACGGGGCCAAAAGATTTCAAGCTTCAATATAGTTTGGATGAAACTACATGGGCTGATGTAACTAATGGTTCTGTTTCAATTGGAAATGCTACATGGGCAAGTGGGGGACAGCTAAATAATGTAGCGTTGCCAAGTGAGGTAAACGATAAGAACTTAGTTTATTTAAGATGGATCGTCAATTCAACATTAGCTGCAAAAAATGACGGTACTAATTTTAGTACGACAACAGGTACAAGTCGTATTGCTGATATCGTTATTAACGGTGACGCAACAGGATCAACACCGTTAGAAAAAACCGCTACACCTGACGCAACAAAAATCAATTATTCTACAAACTCAACAGTAACTGGAAATGCTGGAGCAGTTACAAGTAATGCCGTTGTAAAGGTTTATAGTGATAATAATAAACTTGCTGGTACTACTACAGCTGCAGCAGATGGTTCATTTACTGCTACAATTACAAACTCACAATCGGTTGTATATGTTACTGCACAAGAAACTGGAAAAGCTGAAAGTGATAAAGTTTCAGTAAATTTCTCGGGTTCTGTCGTTCAGAAAACAGCTGCTCCGATTACTACAAAAATTTCTTATAATTCGTATACATCTGTATCAGGTACTGCTGGAGCAGTGGCTAGCAATGCGGTTGTAAATGTTTATTTTGATGACAATACTGTAGTAGCAACTACAACAGCTGCAGCAGATGGTTCATTTAACGTAACATTTGCAAATCCTGGATCGAAGTCAGTCATTAATCTAGTTGCTCAGGAAGCTGAAAAAGCTCCTAGTGATCGAACTGCAGTAAACTACTCTGGTCCAACTGAAAACCCAAAAGGTATTTCACCAGGTGACGTAGTATTTAGTCAAATCTATGTAAATGGTGGTAATGGGGGAGCATTCTACAAAACAAAGTTTTTCGAACTTTATAATAATACAGATAAAAATATTAATTTAACAGGCTGGTCAATTGCTTATACTTCGGCATCAACAATGAGCTTTGGTGCAGGGCAACCACTATCCGGTGTAATTAAAGCACATAGTTACTTCTTAGTAGCAGGTAGTACAGGTACGACAGGACAAGCGCTTCCTGTGACTCCAGATGTAACAACTACGTTAAATCCAAGTGGTTCAACTGGGGGCGCTTTAGTACTTGCAAAGAAAACGACAGCTGTAACAGGTGTTGATGATCAAGATGCAATTGATTTATTAGCATTTACGAATGGTACAGCAGTTTATAAAAATCCTTTATATTGGGGAAGTCCAATTTCGGACTCTACAATTGGTGGAGGAACGATTCAACGTAAAACAAATATTGGGACAGACCCACGTTCGGCATACGGAATTGGAAACGGTTGGTTTACAAAAGACCCTTCAAAAGATTTCGTACTGAATAAACCATCAAGTGCCAACTATGCTGATGAAATGGCTGTTCATAACTCAAAATTTATGTCTTCTCCAGATGGATCTAAAATAACTTTTACAAAATCTAATGGTACAGCAACTGTAACAGGTCAAGCTGAATCAGTACCTGCTTCATCTACTGTAAAAGCTTATTTTGAGAATGAAGGCAAATTAACAAACGGGCAACAAGTAACAGCAGCTGCAGATGGCTCTTTTACATTAAGTTTTGAAGACTCTAGTGATCAGACATCTATCTTCTTAACGGAAACGGATTCTGCACAACCTACTCCAAAAGAAAGCGGTTACACGAGAGTAGATGTGGCTGGTAAGTCAACAACAGTTACTTCAATTGGTGATTTAAGAAAAAATGATGAAAAAGGATTTCCAATCAACAATGGTTACTCAACTACAATTGAGGGAGTAGCGACTACAGATAATCTCCCTAATGGCGATGTGAATACAAATTTCTTTATTCAAGATTCAGCAGGCGCAATCAATGTTATTAATCATTTGAATCCTTCTACTACGATTCAAGCAGGAAATAAATATAGCATTGAAGGACGAGTAGTATTTACGGCGGGGATGACACAATTTATTCCAACAGCTATTCATTTTGTTGGAAATGATCATTTACCGGCAACTACAAATATTACAATCGGTGGGTTAAATGAAGAAACTGAAGGCAAATTAGTATCATTCACTGGAAAAGTAACAAATATTCCATCAGATGGTCCAAATTATGATATTACAGTAAGCGATGAATCAGGCGATAATTTAGCGATCGTACGTATTAAAGGATCTCTAGGGAATATTGAACAAGGTCAGACTTACACTTTTACAGGTATTGTTAATCAGTATAAAAAAGCTGCACCTTTTACTAGTGGATATCTACTTATACCTAGAAACGCAAATGATGTAAAAGGTCAATTAGTGTTAACTCATACTCCGATTACAAAAGCTTATATAGGAATGGACGCTTCGTTTAATGCGACTGCAAAGAACGCAGATTCAGTTACGCTTTATTATAAAGGAGAAAACGAGACTTCTTATCATTCAGTAATCATGGACACTGCAGACCATATTAATTACAATGGAAAAATTTTAGAAGCAGATGTTCCAAAAGGAAATTTCTACTATTATATTGAGGCGGAAAATGCAGAAGGCAAACAAGCTGTAGGTAGTTCTTCAAAACCATTTGAAGTGAATGTAGTAGATGATCAGGATGGTCCTAAGTTTTTTAATGAGTTACCTGCAAATGGTGATAAAACTGATTCAAGACATCCTGAAATCGTTGTGAAAATGGATGATCCAAGTGGAATCAATCTTTCGTCAGCAACTATTTCAATCGATGGTCAAGATAAAACTTCAAATGCAACAATTACTGATACAGAAATTAAATTAAATCTTACAACTGCTAATGAATTAACTGAAGGTGAGCATACAATAACAGTGTCTGCAAAGGATAAATTAAATAATCCTTCTACCTTTACATGGAAATTCACAGTTACAGAAAGATTTACTGGTGGGAATCATTACCGTGGAACGACACATAACCATACGAATATTTCACATGATGCAGCAGGTACTCCTGAAGAAGCATTAAAAGCTGCTGAAAAGTATCATTATGATTTCTTTGCATTCTCGGATCACTCTCACGATATCGATGCAAATCTTGTTAATAAAGATACTGTTGATCATAAAGGTTTTAAAGAGAGAACAGGTGGCACTGATTGGCAGTTAACAAAGGATTTAGCAAAACAGTATACAAAAGATGGTAAATTTGTTGTATTCCCAGCTTTTGAAATGACATCAACTACATGGGGTCACTCAAATGTATTCGGAACTGAAAATTTCATTGATCGTGTTGTAGATGGTGGCGCTTATCAAAATTTACAAAAGTATTATGGATGGGTATTAACATATGACAATATCGTTGCTCAATTTAACCATCCAAAAATGTCTGCAAATGCCTTTGATAACTTCATCCCTTATAACAAAAATTTAGACAAGCTATTTACAATGCTTGAAGTAGGGAATGGATCAGGAAAATACTCTTATGCGAACGCAGAAGATAGCTACTATGGTGCGCTTGATATCGGCTGGCATGTTGCACCAACTTATGGTGAAGATAACCATGATGCAACATGGGGTCAAACCAAAAAACGTACTGTAATCGTAGCAAAAGATTTAAGTCAAGATGCTCTACTTGATGCAATGAAAAACAGACGTGTTTATATGTCAGAGGATCCAAACTTTTCATTAGATGTATCTGCAAGTGGCTTTTATATGGGATCAACAGTGGATACTGATACGTTAGATTTTAATATTTCAGGTAAAGACCCAGTTTTAGAACAGGCTAGTGATCCTGATTATAGTTATATTAAAACTGCTTCTAACGATGCAATCGCTAAAGTAGAATTAATTACAAATCATGGAACAGTAGTAGACAAATATGTTCCAACAAACGATTCAACTTCATTTAATTGGAAGCCAAGCTTTACTGTAGTTGGCGGACAACAATGGTTCGTTGTTAAAGTTACACAAAAGGATGGCGACCAAATTTACTCTTCACCAATTTGGTCACAACAAAAAGACTTAGCAGTAAAAGTTAGTGATGTTACGACAAAAGATGGCGCGATTATTGGTGGACTTGCAGCTAATTTAACAGCGGGAATAAGTAACCAAGGATCATTAGATGTTAAACAAGTAACTGCTCATTTCTATTATGATAGTATAGATGCTAATCATTTTATTGCAGATGCTTCAATCGATTCGCTTCCATCAAATTCATCAGCAAGTGCTAGTGTTACATGGACGGATCCAGTTCCAGGTACACATAAGATCATTGTTGTTTTATCAGCAGCTGATGGACATGATCTTGGTAATAACAAATACGAGCAATCATTTACAATTAAAGCTCCATTAAACAAAGTTGTTATGATTGATGGATCTCACAATAATGAGAACTCGAAACAAGACACAGGCACATATAAAGATAACTTTAAATTATTTACAACGTTAATGAAGCAACAAGGCTATACTGTAGCAGAAAATTCTTCACCGCTTACAGAGCAAGTATTAAAGAATGTTAGCGTATTAGTAATTACACATCCAGCTACAGCATATTCTGCTAGTGAAATTTCTGATATTAATAATTTCGTGAAAAATGGCGGTTCTTTATTGACGACAGAAAAGAGTAACTTTGGTGCTACAAATCAAAACATAAATAGCATTTTATCTGGTGTAGGATCAAGTATTCTAGTGAACAATGATGGAATTTTTGATGAAACACATGATGGTAACTTCTGGGGAACACCACTGACTGCTAATTATGCAGTTAGATTACACCCAACACCAAATCAAAAAACAACATTAACAGATTTTGTTCCAACGATTGAGTATTATAGTGGATCAAGTCTAGCTAAAAATGATGGTTCGGGCAATAAAGTGCCATTAACTGACAGTGATACTGTTACAGTTCTAGCTCAAGGGAATGAGTCTACATTCCAAGATATATCTACTATCAAATCAGATACTGTAAAATATAATGTTCAGACATCTAATGGGAAAAATGGTCCAGCATTAGATCAAGTTACTGGTGGATCTAGTATTCCGATTATTGCTTCTGAACAAGTTGGTAATGGTCGAGTATTCGTTTCAGGTATGAATATCTTTAATGATAAACAAATGGATCAAACTTATAATCCAAAAGGAAATGACCCGTTTGCAGTAAACGTTGTAAACTGGTTAGCGCATCTTGATACCAAAGTAAAGTCAATTGGTGATGCTCGTAAGCTTACAGAAGGTACGAACGCAGTTGTTGAAGGAACTGTTACAGCAATTTCATTCTTTGACGCTGCTTATATTCAAGATGATACTGGTGGAATTATGGCCTTTAATGATGTGCCAGCAGGAAGTTTACAAGTTGGCGATAAGATACGCATTTATGGTCATATAAAAATATTTGAAAATAACTTCGAATTAGAGTTTGGTAGTTTTACAGAGAGCGTTGTAAAGCTAGGAAAAGGAACCCCAGTCGAAGCAAAGGTTGTCAGTACAAAAGATTCAAATAATGAAGAAAATCAAGGTCAATTAGTTAAAGTAACTGGTAAAGTCGTTTCTAAGTATGACGATAATTCCTATGTGATTGATGATGGTTCAGGACCAACATTGGTATTCACAGATGGATACGTTGTAAACCAAAGCGGACCTGTACCAAACTTGAATATTGGGGATACGTTAGAAGCAACTGGTCTAGCAGGTAAATTCTCAGAAGGAAATCGTATACGAGTAAGGGATACGAAAGAATTAGTTGGAACTCATACTGCTGCTCCAAAAGCTCCAGTAGTGAATGCTATTTCTGATCAAGATGAGAAAATTACCGGTACAACTGAAGTAGGAGCAAAAGTAATTGCAAAAGTAAATGGTAATGAAATTGCTAATGCAATAGCGGATAATACTGGAAACTTTGAAATAAAGATTACAAAACAAGTAGCTGGTACGAAAATTGTAGTAACAGCACTTGACTCAGCAAACAATGAAAGCGACGGAGTAGAAGTAATCGTAAGTGATAAAACTGCGCCAAATTCGCCTGTTGTAAATGAAGTACAAGATAATAGTACTTATGTAACAGGAAAAGCAGAGCCAGGATCAACAATTACAGTTTCAAAGGGCATCGTAATTCTAGGTCAAACAGTGACAAATCAAGATGGTAACTTCAGCGTTTTATTAGAAACAAAACAAAGTGCAGGAACAATATTATCAGTTGTTTCAACAGACAACGCAGGTAATAATAGTTCAATCACTGAAGTAATTGTAGTAGATAAAACAGCACCGAATGCTCCTGTCGTAAATGAAGTACAAGACAATAGTACTTATGTAACAGGAAAAGCAGAGCCGGGAACAACAATCACAGTTTCAAAAGGGATTGTCATTCTAGGTCAAGCAGTAACAAATCAAGATGGTGACTTCACTGTTTTATTATCTTCAAAACAAAGTGCAGGAACAATATTATCAGTTTTTTCAACAGACAAAGCAGGTAATAATAGTTCAATAACTGAAGTAATTGTAGTAGATAAAACAGCTCCTATCAAACCAGTTGTTAATGTAGTGGGTGATTCTGACATACATGTAACTGGGGCGGCCGAAGCAGGATCGACAATTATCGTTTCTGTAGGAAATAAAGCTATTGGTTCAGCAAAGACAAATAGTAATGGAAGTTTTGACGTATTAATTCCAAAACAATTAGCTGGAACAGTATTAACAATTGTTTCTACTGATTCAGCAGGAAATAGTAGTGCAAAAGTTGAAGTAACAGTAATAGACAAAACACCTCCAGCAGCACCAACTGTTAATACGGTAACGAATAAAACTGACGTTATTACAGGAACAGCTGAACCAGGATCTGTAGTTGTTGTTAAGAGTGATTCTAATAAATTTGGGGAAGTAACTACTACTGCTAGTAGTAGTGGTAAATTTACGATTACAATTAATTCTACCTTAAAAGCTGGAACGATTTTAACAATAACATCTACGGATAAGAGTGGAAATGTGAGTCCTACGACTACTATAACTGTTGTCAAATTCAATAAAGTTTAAAAAGATAATATTCATCGGTAAAATGTACTGGAATAGATTGGGGCTGTCTCATAAGTCAGGATAACTGACATGAGGGCGGCCCCCTTTTTAATTCAAAAAATAATGTGGATGCCTCGCTTAGTGGGAGGTATCCAGCTGAGATTATCAATTGTAGTTAAAATCATTGCTCTTTTTATAGGAAATTAACAGACTTTTATTCGAATTTAGTAAGAGTTGGAATATATTTGCAAGGTTTCCATTGAAAAGTAGCTACCATTTATCTAGTAATACCTTAACTGGTATGGGTAATATTTAATTTTAATTGCGATTCTTTGGAATTTAATTGCAGTTTCGGTATTTTTAATTGCGATTTTCAGAATTTAATTGCAGTCCACAGTTTATAAGTACATATAGACTCCTTATTTGTAGGGCCACTCAACTTCAATTGAACTTGTATTCTATTAAGGGATAGAAGATCTACGAGACTACTCAAGACAAGCTCACCATCATGACAAGAAATTGTAACATATTCCATAAAACACCAAGCTATTGATAGTATTTCCAAAGTTTATATGATAATATGAAAATATAAATCACGCAAGCGTGATTAATACATGATAAGGAGTGTTAATAGCATATGGCAATTTCTTTACAAAAAGGTCAAAAAGTCGACCTTACAAAAGGAAGAGCGGGACTTTCCTCTTTAATTGTAGGTTTAGGTTGGGATCCGGTGAAAAAAAGTGGTGGTTTCTTCGGATTTGGTAAACAAGAAAACATTGACTGTGACGCTTCTGTTTTAATGTTAGATGAAAATGACAAGTTAAGAAGTGCAAGTGATGTAATCTATTTTGGAAACAAAAAAAGTTTATGCGGTAGCGTAATTCATTCTGGAGATAATTTAACAGGTGATGGCAACGGTGACGATGAGCAAGTATTTGTTAATTTAAATAAGGTTCCATCTTATGTACATAAACTTGTATTTGTTGTAAATATCTATGCTTGTGTTCAACGTAAGCAAGATTTCGGTATGATTAAAAACGCATTTATTCGAGTAGTAGACAAGTCTGCAAACACAGAGTTAGTAAACTACAATATCACTGAAAATTATTCAGGATTAACTGCCTTATACCCTGGTGAGATTTATCGCCATAATGGGGAGTGGAAGTTCTCTGCAGTTGGTGAGGGAACAAAAGATATAGCATTAGATAAAATTGTTCAACGTTTTCAATAAATAAAAAACATAATTGAAAAGGAGTGCATTTAAAATGACAGTAAATTTATTAAAAGGACAAAAGGTAGATTTAACGAAAACAAATCCAGGTTTAACGAACATTGTTGTTGGATTAGGTTGGGACACTAATAAATACAGTGGCGGCAATGACTTTGACTTAGACTCATCAGTATTTTTATTAAATGGAGCTAGTAAATGTGCTACTGAAAAAGATTTCGTATTTTACAACAATACAGTAGGTGGAAATGGATCAGTTGAACACCACGGCGATAACAGAACTGGTGCTGGCGATGGTGACGATGAGCAAGTTACAGTTAATCTAACAAGCGTTCCTGCCTCAGTAGAAAGAATCGCATTTGCTATTACGATTCATGAAGCTGATGCACGTAACCAAAATTTTGGACAAGTCAGCAACTCTTATGTTCGTATTTTAAATGAAACGAATGGTGAAGAATTAATTCGTTATGACCTAGGTGAAGATTTCTCAATAGAAACTTCAGTAGTAGTTGGTGAATTATATCGTCATAACGGCGAATGGAAATTCAATGCGATTGGTAGCGGCTACCAAGGCGGTTTAATTTCACTAGTTAGAGATTACGGCTTAGACGCTTAATTTTACTTAACAAAAAAGTAGGTTAATAGTTAAAAGGGGAAAGTGTTTATATTTCCCCTTTATTATCGTTTAGTACATCTTTAGAAAATGCGATGTTAGAAAAAAAGTTTCTAAAGATGTACTAGATTGTAATTTAAGTTTAAAAAGTTTTTCTAATGTAATGTTGCATTATTTGGAAGTTCGGGGTGGGATTTTGAATAAACAAAGTAATACGATAAATTTAAATGATCCAAGTTTACTTAGTTCGCGTCAAGCGTGTCAAGAATGGGGGATCAATGACTCAACATTAAGGAAACGAATAAATGATTTTCCAGAAGGTACGATACGTAAATTTGGTTCCTCTTGGGTAGTAACTCGTGAAGGTATGTTAGCAGTTTTCGGACAACCAAAAATGAAATAATAACATCGGAAAGGAGTATCTATATGTCTGCGATCAACCCAAAAGCAATAGATATTAATCAACATGAGTGGTTGAGTATCTTGAAACAACCTTTGAAATTAAGACAATCTTATCAAGTAGAAGGTGAAACCATACAGTTTAATCAAATTGCATGGCGAATTTTAGGAACAAACATTGATGAAGACGAGTATTTTGAAAACTTATATGAACTAGCACATGACGAATCTTTAAATGTCATTCTATTAAGCGATGATTTAAACAAGACAATTTCGAATGATATGTTGCAAGCAGTTCAAAGAATAGTCACAATAAATACTGCTGAAAATGGATTGTCAGTGAACAGACTAATTGCATTCCTTGAAGGTGAGCGATTAATTCCGAAGCACGAAAATCAGAACATACATATACATATTCGAGAGCAAATTAAATCTGTATTATCTACCTTTAAAGATTCACAAAAAAATGGATTCCTTGATAGCAATTTTAGAAGGATCATAGTTGATTTAGTGAAATGGTTGCATAACCATGTAAATGAATGGATTGAGGGTTTTCCTAATCGTTCTCCACTGATCTTATGGTATGGTGACACAACGTTAAGTGAAAGCTATTTCCTTTACTTACTAATCCTTTTAGGGTTTGATGTAGCTATATTTCACCCTGAAGGTAAAGATTTATTAGCGCATTTATTAGGCACTAATAGCGACGGAATTAAAATACTACCTTCAACGACATCTTTAGTACCTTTTCCACTAGAAAAGCCAGTTAGGAAGAGTACAGTTGCTCATAGAGCAACAAAGGAAATTGAGAAATTATTGCATACTGAGGATTCACTATTATTTAAACCATGGCAATTTAGAAATTATGCTCCAAGATCAATTACGTTAAAAACAACCTTTGATGAACTTTTCATTTTACATAAAGAAAGAGCAATGTTACGTCCTAATTTTCAAGTAAAAGACAATAGTGTTGAAATACCGGTTTTCTTTATGAAGATTTTAGGTGTGACGAAAAACCACCGTGAATATTGGGAAAAGGTTGGCCAACTAACTGAAAGCAGTTTAACCCTTAAAATAGATAAATTTCCATTTACTCAATTAGTTAAAGGCAACCAACAATATCATTATCAAAATGCTTTAGGACGTGACGGGCTGCTTGACCCCCATAAGATGTTGGCTAGTAACTGGTGGAGATATAAAGAACTTCCAAGCGGATTACAGTTTGGTCTAGCTTCTGCTATATCTAGATATGTTGACCGAGCAAATATTAAGTTATTACCAAATGAAACAAAGGCTCAGACACAACTATTTTTATTTAGCCAATCTATGAATATACCAAATGAAATATTAAGATTACTTCAACAGTTTGATTACACCCAACAAGTTCCAAAATTAATTATTTATAATACAGAAAGAGATGGTGAACTAAATAGAAACGACGCAGCACTACTGCTATTATTAAATGAGTTTGGAGTGGATCTAGTATTACTTAATCCTACGGGTCAGAATGATATCGAATTATTTGTAGATGACAAATTATTCGATTCCCATTGGCTAGATGAAGTTACTTTTGATACTGAATTTCAAGTGTTGCGAGCATCAGGACAGTCACTAATTAAAAATCTATTTAGAAAAATAGTTAAATAAAAGGGGAACTTAAAATGTCGATAAATACACTTACTAGTTTAGAAAAGCAAGATGAAATTTTACAAGCGAATGCAAATGATATGAAATTGCAATTAAGAAATGAACCTGAGGTACACCGTTTAGCTAGTTCAATAGATCATAAAAACCAAATAGCTTTATTGGAGTACGGGAAAGAACCAGCAACTGAAATTTCAACCTTCTCAGGTAAAATATTAAATACAATTAAGGCTTCAAGTATGGAAGAATCTAGCGTTCTATTAAAACAATTAGGGAAAATTATGGACCGCTTCGATGCGAAAGATTTTGCAGAAGAAAAAGGGTTTCTTTCAAAAATTTTTAATCGTGGTCAAAAGTTAATTGATAAATTATTTGATAAATATCAATCAATGGGTACTGAAATTGATAAAGTCTATGTAGAAATTACAAAGTATGAACACGAAATGAAAACATCTACAAATACATTAGAACAACTTTACGAGCAAAACGTAGCATATTATATAGACTTAGAAAAATATATTGTAGCTGCAGAAATGAAAGCAGAAGAGTTAAAAACACAGCTTCCTGCTTTAACTGAACGAGCTGGATCAGGTAATCAACTTGCTATGATGGAGTTGGATTCATTAAAAAATGCGATTGAGTTACTTGAACAACGTACTTACGATTTAGAAATGGCAAAACAAGTTGCTTATCAATCAGCTCCGCAAATTCGTTTATTACAACGTGGTAATACGAAACTGATTGGTAAAATTAACTCAGCCTTTGTAACAACAATTCCAATATTTAAAACTGCATTAATTAATGCAATAGCAGCTAAGAGACAAAATTTAGTAGCTCAATCAATGAATGAGTTAGATAAGAGAACAAACGAACTATTATTACGTAATGCCAATACAATTTCACAGCAAAGTGTAGATATTGCTAAATTATCAGGAGCTCCTAGCATTAAGATCGAGACGATGGAAGAAACTTGGAATATCATTATGAAAGGTATGCAAGAAACGAAAGCGATTGAAGAAGAAAATAAAATTCAACGTGAACAAGGTAAGTTGCGTTTAGAGCAGCTACAAGAAAACTACATTAAGCTTAAGCAAGGAAAGTAAAGATATTAAGGGTTTTTCGATAGTTTTTAAAAGTCAGTGGCCGTTCAGCTACTGACTTTTGTTTTTATTGTGTTTTAACTGAAAGGCTCTTAACTATTTACTTAATACTAATTAATTAATGCTTCTTATTTATAATGGGGAGGTCCATTTTAGCAAATTTTGATTCTTTTATGTTAAAAAAATGTTATTATAATATAATGAGATGAAATAAAAAGTTAATGCTAAAGTACATAGTGTTGTAAATAAATGGAAGATAAGAATAGTGGCACTTAATTAAATAATTAAAGCTGATAAGTGGATAATTCTGAAAGTTCTGTAACAATGATGGGAATATATTGACATTAAAAGTCGCTTTAGTATAATTAATGATTGAAAATGATTATCAACTTCAATGTTAATTAAGGAGAGAACGAAATGATTAGTAATATCAAAATGCCCAAATTGCTTGGGATTTTTATGTCTTTATTTTTATTGATTGGTCTAGTTGGCTGTTCGTCAGATTCAAGTAAAAAGTCTGATAAAAAGTCTTCAAATGAATCGGCTGTCACAGTTGATACTAAATTCGGTAAAGTAGAGATCAAAGGGCAACCGAAACGTGTTGTTGCTCTAGGTTGGGGAGATGCAGAGACGGCACTAAGTCTTGGAGTTGAACCAATTGGTGCAAGTGACTGGCTTGCTTTTGGTGGTGACGGTGTAGGACCTTGGTTAAAAGGTGCATATAAAAAATCACCAACGATTCTTGGAACAATGGAACTTGATTATGAGAAAATTGCTTCTCTTAAACCAGATTTAATTCTTGATGTAAAATCTTCAGGTGATGAAGAACGATACAAACGCCTTTCAGAGATCGCTCCAACGGTAGGGGTTCCTAAGGGTGGAGATAATTATTTAACGACTACTACAGACCAGGTGCGAATGATTGCACAAGCCCTTGGTAAAGTAGATAAAGGTGAAGAACTACTTAAGGATGTAGATGTGGCATTTGATAAAGCAGCTAAGGCAAATCCTGAATTTGCAGGTAAAACGGTTGCTGTTGGTGCTTACGATTCTTCAGGTTTTGGTGCATACGTAAAAGGCGATTCTCGTGTTGATTTTGTAACGCGACTTGGATTCAAAAACAAGGAAGAGATTGAAAAATTAGCTAAAGGTAATTTCTTTATTAAAGTTGCTGACGAAAAGTTAGACTTATTAAATGCTGATCTTACGATTGTTTTACCTATTTTTGTTGATCCAAAAGAGATAACAAATAATAAACTATATCAGAAGATTCCTTCAGTAGCAGATGGAAGATCAATTATTCTTGATACAAATTCATCAAACGCATTTTCAACAGGAACGGTTCCTGCATTATTATGGGCAATCGATAATTTACCACAACAGTTTAAAAAAGCATTAGAAGGCGGGGAGTAAAACAGTGACAGCGATGAAGCAACCAAAAAACAAAACGACTCAAGTAGTTGAGGAAAATAAAAAGACAATTACTTCAATGCGGTTGCAACGATTTTTGGGCTTCATTGTAGCACTAATACTTTTGGTAGCTGTAGTATTCTTAAGTTTAATGATTGGTGCTAAATCCATACCTTTTGGAGTAGTATGGGATGCGTTGTTTTCACCTAACAATAGCTATGACCACACAATCATTCATAATACGAGGATACCACGAACACTTATTGCACTAATCGTTGGACCTGCATTTGGACTAGCTGGAGCATTAATTCAGGTACTGACTAGAAATCCACTAGCGGACCCCGGTATTCTCGGTGTAAATGCTGGGGCAGCCTTTGCAGTTGCAATCGGAGTTGGTGTATTTTCTGTTACATCGATGTCTGCCTATATGTGGTTTGCACTAATTGGTGCATTAATTGCGACAATTGCTGTGTATGTTATAAGTGGAGGAGCTGGTAAAAAAGCTCCCACACCTCTACAAATTACACTTGCTGGAGTAGCACTTGGGGCCACCTTAAGTGGGATTACTACATCATTGACATTAATAAATAGTAAGGCATTTGCACGAATGTTGAACTGGAGTGTTGGGACATTAGCTAGGAGAAGTCTTGATGACCTTTGGCTTGTTCTACCCATTTTAATCGTTGGTGCATTATTAGCTTTTGTCATTACTCCTGCATTAAACGCGATTGCCTTTGGAGATGATCGTGCATCCTCTTTAGGAGTAAATGTTGGTGTGACTCGTGCAATAGGTTTGATTGCAATTACACTATTAGCTGGCGGGGCAACTGCGATAGCGGGACCAATTGGTTTTATAGGTTTAATGGTGCCACATTGTGTGCGATGGTTCGTCGGTCCAGACCAATTCTGGATTTTTCTATACTCAATAGTAGCAGCACCTATCATACTCATCCTTTCAGATATTATTGGTAGAGTTGTATTGTTACCTTCAGAAGTTCCAGTAGGAATCATCACGGGACTAGTTGGTGCACCGATTCTACTGATTCTTGTTCGTAGACGAAAAGCGAGTGGATTATAAAATGAAAATGATTTGTGGCAAAGGTTTGAATGTAAGAAGGAGTGAATATTATGCGCCCCATTAATTATGGAAGGCACTATCTACAACTGAAATGGCCTGTAAAGGCGCGAATTGATGTGAGGAGCATGATTGTTACGACAATCCTTCTTATAGCCACGATTGCAATTGCAATGTTTGCATTAATGGTAGGCACACTGAAATTGAGTGTTCATGAAGTTTTTTCTGCTTTAATTGGCCAAGCGACAGGGATGACGAGAACAGTTGTGGTCGAATGGCGGTTACCACGGGTGGTGGCTGCGATTATTTTTGGTGCAGGTTTAGCAATAAGTGGCATGATCTTTCAATCAATTACTCGGAATCCATTAGGGTCTCCTGATATCATTGGTTTTACCTCAGGCTCTTATACTGGAGCACTTATTGTTCTTCTTGTTTCTAAGTCGACTTCTAACATTAGTGTAGCTGGTGGGGCTTTGATTGGTGGATTCGCAACGGCTCTCCTTATCTATTTGCTTGCTTTTCGAAAAGGAACGCAGAACTTTCGCCTTATTATCGTCGGAATAGCAGTTTCGGCGATCTTAGGAAGTATCAATTCGATGCTCCTTATTAAAAGTGATGCAGAGGTTGCGTTAACTGCAGCGGCTTGGGGAGTTGGTTCATTAAATGGGATAAATTGGAACCAAGTAGTTACTCCAGCCATTGCTGTCATTATTCTCATTATTTGTGCTGGGATCATGAATAGACCATTACGTGAAATGGAGTTTGGCATGGATGCTGCGAAATCTCATGGTGTTCGAATTGAACGATCCCAACTATTACTGATTCTTATTGCAGTTGCATTGACGGCTGCTCCGACAGCGGTTATTGGGCCAGTTAGTTTTGTAGCGCTTGTTGCACCACAAATCGCTAAACGTATCACCAAATCAGAGGAGAGTATTTTACCAGCAGCAATGATGGGAGCGTTTCTTTTGCTTGGAGCGGATGTTCTCGCGCAAAGAGTAATTCCAGGAACAATTTTTCCGGTAGGTGTGGTAACTTTATCATTAGGTGGAATATATTTAGTGTGGCTATTATTTCGTCAAGCTCGATCAGCAACTTAAACGAAATAAAAATGAACAAGGTTTAGTAGGACCTTTCTCACAAGGGGTTTCAAGTATTACGATATTCTGATTGAAAGAAGTTGAAAATGAATTATGAAGTTAACAGCGGCAGAAATTCAAAGCCAAAAGACAATACAAACAGAGTCTAGACTTTGGACAGAAAACATTACAATCAAATACGATAATCTGGTAATATCCAGAAACCTTTCAGTACAAATTCCAGACGGATCATTTACAGTAATTGTTGGTCCTAATGGATGTGGGAAATCAACTTTACTTCGAACACTTTCAAATTTGTTAAAACCATCTGAAGGGCAAATTTTACTAGATGGTAAAGCTATAACATCTTATAAGTCAAAGGAAGTAGCTCGTAAACTAGGTCTATTACCTCAATCTTCAACAGCTCCAGACGGAATAACGGTGGCGAATTTGATCGCACATGGTCGATATCCATATCAGAGTCTTATAAGACAATGGACTGATGAAGATGAAGCAGCAGTAATATCTGCGATGGAGCTTACAAATACGAGCGATTTGTCACATCGATACGTAGACGAACTATCCGGAGGACAAAGACAAAGAGTTTGGGTCGCGATGATACTTGCCCAACAAACACCAATGCTCCTACTTGATGAGCCAACGACTTACCTTGATATTGCTCATCAAATTGAGTTGTTAGAGTTATTTAAAGATCTAAATCAACAAGGAAATACATTAGTTGCTGTTTTACATGATTTGAATCATGCTGCGAGATATGCAGATAATATTATCGCTATGAAGGATGGCCAAGTGATTGCACAAGGAGATCCACGGGAGATTATCACTGCAAAACTAGTCGAAGAAGTCTTCGGTCTAAAGTGCATAATAATTGATGATCCAGTTGCCAATACACCACTAGTCGTTCCATTAGGTAAGGGATAATTAACTTGTGATTTTAGTTTAATATCACTAATAAAAAAATAAGTGAAAATAAATACATTACACTTATTTTTTTATTAGTGATTTTTTGTTGAGTTAATTTTCCTATCTGACTTACTCATATTTAAAAATCATTTTACTATCATTAGTTCATCTGTTTTTATATCATGTTTTTTATTAAGAAATTTTAATTTGAACTAATTGTATTTGTTTGAAATAATCATAGTGGGATAAAAAAGTATTTAATACAATTGTTCTAGTAAATGACAAAGCGGAGAATTCATATGAATAAAGAAATGGAAGTAGTCGATCATCTTGAGGAACTGCGTAAAAGAATTATCATTACAGCAGTTACTTTTATTGTTCTATTTATAATTGGGCTCGTTTATGTAGAACCCATTTATAAATTCTTAACAAAGGATTTAACATATAAACTAGTCGTGCTAAGTCCTGGGGATATATTATGGGTCTATTTTTCGATATCTGCCGTTTTTGCGGCCGTTTTTACGATACCGGTTGCAACTTGGCAAACTTGGTTATTTGTTAAACCGGGTTTACATCCTTCTGAACAAAAAGGGATAGGATATTATATCCCCGCGCTATTTTTTCTGTTTGTTTTTGGATTAGTTATTGGCTATTATTTTGTATTTCCTAATATCCTTAGATTCCTAACGATAATGGGACAAGGTATGCTTGAACAAAACTACACTGTTGATAAGTATTTCTCTTTTCTTTTTAATCTAGTCGTTCCATTTGCTGCATTTTTTGATATGCCAGTCGTGATCATGTTCTTAACAAAAATCGGCATTGTGAAGCCTAGTTATTTACAGAAAGTGAGAAAATATGCATATTTTATCTTAGTAATCGTCGCGTGTTGTATTTCACCACCAGACTTTATTTCACATATTTCTGTCTCAATTCCGTTAATTTTATTATATGAACTAAGTATATTAACATCTAAATCAGTATATAGAAAAAAAGAGGTAAATGAGTAAAAGCTCATTTACCTCTTTTTGTTTCAGCATTTTTATAAGGTTTATTAAAAAGTCTATACTCTCATAATCTTTTTATTAGTAAATTTTTAAACTTTGAACAAGTTGACTAATCATAAATTCTTCATAGGTTATAAAAAGCTAGGCAAATAACTTTTGTCGGAAAAAGGATGAAGTAAGGAGCATATACTATGCATTATTCAATTTGGATCACTGTTTTATTTCTTGCCTTTTCATCTAGTATTGATAATTTTGGAGTAGGAATAACTTATGGAATTCGAGGTATAAAGGTTGGTTTATTAGCGAATTTAATTATTTCCATCATAGCGTTTATTTTCAGTGAAGCAGGTATTGTTTCAGGTCAATATATTTCAAAAGTGTTTCCAGGAACACTTTCGAATGTAATCGGTGCATTTTTTTTACTGGTAATTGGACTTAGAATTGTTCTACTTACTTTTCCAAGAAAAGATAAACAGACCATAATAAATAATGATGACGAATCAGTTTCAAATATCGTTACAAATTATTTAAGTTCACCAGAGAAAGCCGATGTTGACCATTCAGGAGATATAAGTAGTTTTGAAGCAATCATATTAGGGACTGCTGTTTCAATGAATGCACTTACGAACGGCTTAGGTGTTGGATTAATTGGACTTTCACCATTTGCAATATCGATAGCGGCCAGTATTTTTAGCTTTTTGGCAATTTGGTTAGGGGTCCTGTTAGGAAAAAAAGTCGCCAATGTGAAAATTGGTGGATGGTCGCTTGGACAATTTAGTTCCATTATTAGTGGAATTATATTGGTGTTGATTGCGATACACAATCTAATATAATAATAAAATTAGAAAAGAGCTGATGACAATATTTCAACATCAGCTCTTTTCTTTAATATGTTATTAAGCGATTGTAGATTGGGCGACAACATCATCTTCATTTTGTACATCCTTCTTTGAAAAAGAAAGATATCCAACTAGGATAATGATGATAATTGATAATACTAGACTTACTGGCCCACCACCAAATCCAAGTCCACCGTGCTTTTGAGATACAGAACTCCAGTCAGAAAACGACGCACCAACAGGTCTAGTCATAATGTAAGCAAACCAGAATGAGAAAATTTCATTTAGCTTGAAGAATTTTCTACCAATAACGGGTATTGCCAATAAAGCTGCAAACAGTAAACCTGATGTAAAATAACCTAAATGCATTGTTGAGGCAGTCATATCGCCAGCTGCAGTTCCTAATGCGAAAGTTCCCATAACGACCGACCAATATAAAATCTCACGGCGTCGTGTGTATATACTGTGGATAGAAAGAGTTTTCTCCATCTTATACCAAATCATAAAAATAATTGCCAACGAGACTGCAAAAAATACGGTTGATATCACGTACGGAACCCCAAGACCAACGTGTACAACGTCTGCGGCTACTGTACCAAATACACTAATCATTACGACAACTAACCAATAAATACTAGGTACATATTTACGGACTTTAAATTGTAAGTATAAAGATAGAATTAGGACGATTAAAGCTACTGCAACACCTATTACTGGTGTTAAAGTTTTTACAATATAATCGGAAAAAACTTCGCCCATACCAGTCGTTACCAATTTAGTAAGCCAGAAAAAGATTGTTACCTCTGGAACTTTTTTAAATATATTTTGTATTGGTGCACTTGTTGTCTTATTTGTTTGCTTTTGTTCAATTGATTCCATTACATAATCCTCCTTACTGGATTTAAATATAATGTAAACAAGTTTTATGAAAGTAAAATGAAAATCGGGTAGGAATTATGAATAATCCAGAATTTAGAAATTTTGGTTGTATATCCCTTCGTATTCTATTAGAATCAATTAAAAGAAAATGGGTGGTAAGATGATCAAGTATCCAGTTTTAAAAAGTGGTGCAACGATAGGGGTGACCGCACCATCATCAGGCTTAAAAGAACAGTTCCATGAATTGATGAAGCAGTCCATTAACCGCATGGAAAAAGGTGGATATAAAGTGGAATGTGGAGAAGTTGTTTGGACGCAGGACAAAGCAAAATCAGCGAACGCTAACAAACGTGCAAATGAATTAAATGTAATGATGAATGATGAGAAAATAGATTTCATTTTTCCGCCATGGGGTGGAGAGCTTGCAATCGAAATTCTTGATCAATTGGCATTCGGAAGCTTCAAAGAAAAATGGATATTAGGATATTCTGATACAAGTATCATTTTATTAGCATTTACTTTAACAACTGGGGTAGCTACTGCACACGGAACGAATTTAATCGATTTAAGAGGAGAATATTCCGATGAAACAACAGCTATGTGGCAGAAGGTATTAGAAACTAAATCCGGTGACTCGATCACTCAAACTTCTTCAGAATTATTCCAAGCAAAATGGCAACATGAAAATCCTACACCATATGTATTTCATTTGTCCGAAAAAACAAAGTGGAAAACTACATCGAATAAAGATGAGAAAATCAAAGGAAGATTGCTAGGAGGATGTATAGATGTGATTAGACATCTTGTCGGAACTCCTTATGGAGATGTACGTTCATTTAGAAGTAAATACATTGAAGAGGAACCAATCATTTGGTATTTCGAGAATTGTGAAATGAATACAACTGATATAAGAAGATCCTTAGTACAAATGAAACTTGCAGGATGGTTTGAAAATTGCGCTGGGATATTATTTGGACGGAGCGCTGCAAATCAAGCTGTAGATAACTATACAATAGAAGATGTTTATAATGAGTTAAAGGAAGAATTAGAAATTCCAATAATTTACGATATTGATTGTGGGCATGTGCCGCCTCAAATTACATTAATTAATGGCGCATTTGCAGAAGTAGACGTAAGTGGTGGAAAGGGTAAGATTGTACAGACTTTTATATAATTCAAAATACACAAAGCGTTTTTTATCGAAGAACGCTTTTTTTTATTAAAATTTAAAAAAAGAAAACAAGCGCCATTATCGTAACAGCCACTGTGGCAATACCAATTACCACTTTTGTGTAAAGAACATATCCATCAGAAAGTTCGGTTTCTTAATACTTGCTACTTTGATTTACTGAAAAGTTTGAATATTGATGTTATAATGGCATTCCGTGCGAAGCATATTAAGGTTCTAGTAGAGGTGACAAAATGAAAAAGGTCAATGTGGTCTATACGCTTATCTATGATGAAGTAAATAAAAGTGTTTTAATGGTACAAAATGAAAATGAAGTATGGACTTTACCTGGTGGTGCTGTTGAAGATAATGAAACGTTAAAACAGGCAGCAGTACGAGAGGCGTTTGAGGAAACTGGATTAGAAGTGGAAGTAGGCAATATTGTAGCGATTAATGAAGCCTTTTTTCCTGAAAGAGGACATCATGCAATCTTGATTACATTTAGTGCAAAAATAATCGGTGGAGATCTAGTCATTTCACGTGAAGAGGAAATCTTACAAATTAAATGGATGGATCTCCAAACGGCAAATCAATTAATGCCCTATCATAAGGAGGGAATTGAAAAATTATTAGAGTCATCGGTTCCTTATACGTTTCAAGGTTAAATAAAGGTGCCTTAGTCACTTAAAATCGATCTCGTCCCCTAAACCTCTTCCATTAATCCTGCCTTTTTTGTCTTGTATAAGTGCTTAAAAGACTATAACATAGTAATATTATGGCATAATATAAGAAAGTCAAATTATTAAAAGAATCAGGAGCAGTAAAATGATTATCAATAATGAACAAGAATTAGAAGCTTTAAGAAAGATCGGTCGTATCGTAGCATTAGCGAGAGAAGAAATGAAGGCAAGAGCTGTCGTTGGAATGACAACAAAAGAATTAGATGAAATCGGAAGACAAGTTTTAGAGGAGCATGGTGCAACTTCAGCCCCACAAAAAGAGTATGATTTTCCTGGTACAACATGTATTAGTGTTAATGAAGAAGTTGCTCATGGAATTCCGGGAGACAGAGTACTTCAAGATGGCGATTTAGTTAATGTCGATGTGTCAGCAGCATTAGATGGATACTATGCAGACACTGGAATCTCTTTTGTAGTTGGGAAAGGTGACTTACTAAAAGAGAAACTTTGTAAAGTTGCAGAAGATGCATTTTGGGCTGCAATGAAAAAAACAAAAGCAGGTTCAAAGCAAAACCAAATTGGAAGAGCAGTATATAATGAAGCAATGAAAAATGGTTTAAATGTAATTGAAAACCTAACTGGCCACGGAATTGGAAAAAGCCTTCACGAAAGCCCGCAACATATATTAAGCTATTTCGATCCAATGGATAAAGCGTTATTAAAGGACGGTCTTGTATTAGCAGTAGAGCCATTTATCTCTGCAAATGCAGACCACATTATCGAGTCAGGAGATGGCTGGACATTTGTGACGCCAGATAAGAGCTTAGTTGCACAATGTGAACATACAATTGTTGTAACAAAAGGCGAGCCAATCATTTTAACCCAATTGTAATAGGATAGAAAAAGCGAAGAATTTAAGTTCTTCGCTTTTATTTTTTTCGGTTACACTTGCTTAGAATAATTTAACTCCCAAGTAAATCCATTTTTATCTTTTACAACAGCAAATCTAGAATTCCAAAATGTGTCTTGAAGCTCCATATGTATTTCTCCGTCTTTTGATAACTTTTCATAAATTGAATTAATTTCATCTTCAGAACTCATGTCTAGCGTTGTCCAAACATTGTCACCTTTTATTAATGGTCTAAAAGCATCTGCAAAATAAATTACACAGTTTTCATTGATATGTAATTCTGCGTGTATGTATTTTCCTTCGTGCCCTTTGAACATTTCCATACCATCGCCGGTTTGTGTGTTTTTTATTTCACCACCAAAGATTTGTTTGTAGTACTCTAGTTCTTCTTTACAGTTTTCAACGTAAATATGAGGTAAAATATTTTTCATTTTTTCTCCTCTTTCTTTTGAATAATTAAATATGTATTGCTAACAATAAGTCACAGTTTTAAGTATAGCCAAATAGAATAGGTATTGTGCTAAAAGTTAAAATATTTTATAATTTAAATAAATTTAAGTTCGAAAAGGAGGTGTAGAAAAGATGTTACGTTTTCAAATGGTTTGCGCACAAATGATAGAGTTTTTATATTATTGTCGTGCAAAATTTGCGTTTTTAGCTGTTAACGGGATAGGTCTGTCCATTTTTAACAACTCAAATAAAACGAAAACGTACTCTTTCCTACGACTTCAATTGATAAAATAATTGTGTGATTATACACTTCTATTTAAATCATTATTTAAGCCATGGATGGGTTCATTAATCTATGGCTTTTTTCTATGGATTGGTACGGAAAATAGAAGGAGAATTAAACATGATTGCATGTAGTATAGAAAAAATTTCAAAAATGTTTGGTGGAAATTCACTTTTTACGGAATTATCATTTCAAATACATCAAGGTAGCCGTGTAGGTTTAGTTGGAGCAAATGGAAGTGGTAAAACTAGTATTTTTAAACTTTTAACGGGTATAGAATCACCTGATACTGGTTCAATTCATTTTAAAAAAGGATTAAAAACAGGATACTTAGCTCAGATTCCTGTTTTTCTAGATGAGATGACTAGTAGGGATGTACTATTAACTGTTTTTGAAGAATTACGAAAAATAGAAAATGAGATGAAGCAATTAGAAATGAAAATGTCTAATACAGTAGATGAACGTACTTTAGAACAATTGCTAGTCAGTTATGGATCATTACAAGAGAAGTTTAGCAATAACGGTGGTTATGAGATGGAAGCTTCACTTGCGAAAATTGCTAATGGATTAGGAATCACCGACTTACTTACTAAGCAATTTGCTTCTTTAAGTGGTGGAGAAAAAACAAAAATTGGATTAGGGATCGTCCTTTTACAACAACCTGATTTACTATTACTTGATGAACCAACGAATCACTTAGATTTATCTGCTATTGAGTGGTTAGGTTCATACTTAAAGGAGTATGAAGGAACGATTATTGTCATCTCGCATGATCGTTATTTTTTAGATGAGGTAGTCAATCATATTTTAGAATTAGAAGATGGAGAAATTAACGTCTACCATACGAACTATTCACAATATGTTATTCAAAAAGAAGATAAATTACTAAAAGAATTCCAGGCTTATGAAGAGCAGCAAAAGAAAATACAAAAAATGAAAGAAACGATTAAACGCTTAAGAGAATGGGCTAATCAAGCAAATCCACCGAATGCTGGTTTGCACAGAAGAGCTAGAAGTATGGAAAAAGCGTTAGAACGAATAGAGAGATTAAAACGCCCGGTATTACAAAAAAAGAAAATGGCATTTCAATTAGAGGAATCTGGTCGAAGTGGCAAGGATGTAATTGTTGCAGAAAATCTTTCAAAATCCTTTGTAGACAAAGTTTTATTTAATCAACTTAACTTTTCTTTATACTATGGCGAAAGGGCAGTTATTGTAGGAGATAACGGGACGGGTAAATCGACTTTGTTGAAGATGATTTTAGGTCAATCATCAATCGAGGAAGGAAAAATTAAACTTGGTAGTAACGTAAAAATCGGTTATTTATCACAACATTACGAACCAGTCCATTCGGATCACACCGTACTTCAGGAATTCAGAGAAGAAGTACATGTTACAGAAGGTGAAGCACGTAATATATTAGCTGGCTTTTTATTTTATGGCTATATGGTCTATCGAAAAGTAAGTCAACTTAGTGGTGGAGAGAGAATGAGATTAAGATTGGCTCAACTTATGTATCAAGACATTAATTTATTAATCGTAGATGAGCCTACTAACCATTTAGATATTGAATCTAGAGAAGTATTAGAAGACGCTCTAGAGAAATTCAACGGAACGATTCTTTCTGTCTCACATGACCGTTATTTCATTAATAAGCTATTTTCAAAAATTTATTGGCTAGACAATGGTGGGATTTTCGAATTTATTGATGATTACCAAATTGCAAAAGAAAAAATGACGATCTATCGAAATAATAGAGAAAAAGAAAAAGTGATTAAAACAAATTCGTATTCTAAACCAATAAAAATAAAAACAAAAATGCGAACGATCGAAGACATTGAAAATGAAATCTATTCTTTAGAAGAAGCAGTCAGTCAAATCAATAAACAAATGTTGCTTGAAAATGATTTAAACATTTTACAGAATTATCATCGAGAACTTGAAGAATTAGAATTGAAAAGTACCGCTTTATATAAAGAGCTTGAGGAATATATTGAATCTTAAATTATGGTAAGTATTTAGTATAGGTTAAACTTATAGGCAAAACCATCAATTTAAAAAATAAATTAGTTAAATGTCTTAGTACTGGCTCATGCCATTATTAGAATTAATAAGCTATAGGGATATGATTCTATTTAGGTGGTGAGTGCATGATATTTGATGAACTTTATAGCCGATATCCTGGACCGGGTTATGCTCAACCAGGCCAAGGCCAAGGACAGGGACATGGCCCAGGTCAAGGGCACGGTCAAATGCCAGGACACGGTCAAATGCCAGGACACGGTCAAATGCCAGGACACGGTCAAATGCCAGGACACGGCCAAATGCCGGGACACGGTCAAATGCCAGGACACGGTCAAGTGCCAGGACACGGTCAAGTGCCAGGACATGGACCTGGATATGGCCAAGTGCCAGGACATGGACCTGGATATGGGCACGGACCTGGATATGGACCGGGACATGGGCACGGACCTGGATATGGGCCGGGACATGGGTTTCCTGGACCAGGAGGTTATTGGCATGGAGGATATTATATCCTGAATGGTAGAAGATGGTACTTTGTGCCAGGGGTTGGATGGGTTGTTGTATATTAAAAAATCATAAAGCTGATTAATCTTTTTAATCAGCTTCTACATAAATAATCTATACCTCAAATGGGTTATTTCGCCTATTTTATTGATAACCAAGGTTTACTTTTTGGACTTTTAAGAAGAAAACACTATTGCTTAATAAGCAATAAGAAAAAATACCAGTATCCAACTGATTGGATAACTGGTATTTTTATTAATTTCTTTCAACTCCAAAAACAATTCCGCCTTGCTTTCTCGCAGATTCGGTTACTGTTAATACTAGCTTGCTAAGCTCTTTTAATTTTTCATATTCTGTTTGATTGGATTCTTTTATTATGCTAGTAATATTTTGGATTTCATACAGCATATCATTTGATACTTGGCTAACTTCTAATGACTCTCGTTGCTTAGATTTATGGTTAATTAAAGTGATTTTTGAAATTGGAGATGGTTTATCAAGAACTAAAGTTCCAATTTCACCTGTAATTTCACTTTCAATATATGATTGAGAGACTTTAGAGCATTGGATGCTACAAGTAAAGTTTTCATAATTTAATACTAATGTTCCACTACCATCTATACCGGTACGCAATTTAACAGGTGTGTAATTTACTGAGGTTGGTTTTCCAAATAAACCAATCACTACATAAATTGGATAAACTCCTAAATCGACTAATGCCCCACCAGAAAATTCGGGAGAGAAAACATTTGGATTTTCGCCTCTAAGAAATGCATCATATTTAGAAGAGTATTGTAAATAATGCAGATTAGCACTTCTAATTTGGCCGATTTTTTCTAGACCTTCTTTTAAAGATGTAAAATTTGGTGAGTGGAAGTTACGAATTGCTTCAAATAAATAAACTCCATTTTCTTCTGCAACTTTAAAGGCATGATCTAATTCATTAATTGTTGAGAAAATTGGTTTTTCACAAATAACATGTTTTTTATTCTTTAATAATAAGATGCTTTGTTCATAGTGCAAAGAGTTCGGTGAAGCTATGTATACTACGTCAATATCAGGGCTTGTTGCTAATTCTTCGATATTTGTAAAAAACTTAGGAGCGTTGTGCTTTGTAGCAAATGCTCTTGCAGTTTCTTCATTTCTAGAATAGATCGCAGTTAAATTAAGCAATTTACTATCCTTTGAAGCTTCGATAAAACTTTCTGTAATCCAGCTTGTTCCAATGGTACCTAAATTCATTTTTTCAACTCCTAAAAAAATTGGTTAACTTTATCTTTACAATCCTAATCGAAAGATATGTTAAAATAAAGTAAAATACATCGAAGGAAGTGACATTTTATGAAGAAAATTTGTGTTTATGCTGGTTCAAATCTTGGGAATAGAGAGTCATTTAGTCTTCAAGCAAAAAAGCTAGGTTCATTATTTGCTAGTAATAATATAGATTTAATATATGGTGGATCAAGATTAGGGATTATGGCAGAAATCGCAAATGAAGTATTAAAACAAGGTGGAAATGTCATTGGCATTATGCCTGGTGGATTATTTCGTGGAGAGGTTGCCCATAAAGGACTAACGCAATTCATTGAGACTGAATCAATGCATGAGCGTAAAGCTTTAATGAACGAGATGTCCGATGGGTTTATTGCACTGCCGGGCGGAATTGGAACTTTCGATGAATTATTTGAAATTATTTGTTGGGCACAAATTGGAATCCACAATAAGCCAATTGGTTTATTAAATGTTGATAACTTCTTTAGTCCTGTGTTAGATTTGCTTAAACATGCTGTAAAAGAAGGATTTATGAACGAAAATACTCTATCATTATTTGTTGTTGCAGAAAATGCAGACGACCTACTAAAACTAATGCAAAACTATGAGCCACCTGTTATGGAAAATAAATGGAAGCAATTAGAAGGCAAATAAGTTTTTCAGACTGTTGACAAACGCTCGCTTTCTTCGTTGCTTCGCCTGTCTGCGGTGCTCATTACCGTTTAAGGTAACTCCACTCCTCACCAGGCTTCGCGCCTCGAAAGACAAGCGCTTGCAATCAGTCTGAAACAATGTTGGTGTACCCACAATTTTGTGGGTTTTTTGCGTTTTATGATGAGTTTTAATCAAATTCTTGCAGATTTAGAGGGTTTCTAGGTCAACGAAGTTCGCAACTTTATCAACAATATGCGATACAAATTAGTCCTTTTCACTCAGAATTCACTAGTTATCAACACACAAAATCCAACTGAAATTGAATCCAATGACTTTATGACTACTTTATAAACATTGTTCACAACTTTATCAACATATTTAACATTATATTGCATTCTATCCACAACCTACATTTTGCATAAAAAAAAGGGCTCCTTATGAGAGCATCCCTTTATACATCAATTTTCTTGCTTTCTTCTATTTTTAAACCATTTTGCCGGGCTCAATTTTTTACGATAGTTCGTCATAACATCTTTACCTACAAATACTCCACCAATCCAAAACATTCCTTCTCCAAGAATAACTAATAGAGCAATCAGACCAGCTTTAAAGCTCCCAGAAACAGGTAAAAAGGGTAAAGCAAAGATTAATAAATATGGGATAAATGAGCCAAATACTAAGTAATATGGTATTCTTTTCATAAAGTTCTCCTTTCAATTCCTTCCATGAGAATAGCATTAATTATTCAGAAAAGGAAGGGGAAAACTTTATAGTTAATAAGAGATTATTGCACATATAGGAGGCCTCAAGATGAATCGAGATATTGTTCTTGAGCTAAAAAGCGTAAATAAGACGATTAGTAATCAAAAGATTATTAGAGATATTAGCTTTGAATTATACAAAGGTGAAGTTTTAGGTCTACTTGGGCCAAATGGTTCAGGAAAAACTACGACAATGCGAATGATTGTTGGACTTATGAGTATCACGAGTGGTGAAATCTATATTCAAGGCAATTCGATTAAGGAAAACTTTAAAGAATCGATCAAACAGATCGGAGCAATGATTGAAACTCCTGCATTTTATCCATTTTATAGTGGGTATAAAAATCTAATGTATTTTGCTCGAATGTTAGATGGTGTTTCAAAGGATAGAGTTCTTGAGGTTATTGATTTACTTGGACTTTCGAATGCCATACATAAAAAGTTTTCAACCTATTCCTTAGGGATGAAGCAAAGATTAGGAATTGCTCAAGCGTTATTACATAATCCTTCAATATTAATTTTAGATGAGCCAACTAATGGACTGGATCCTGCTGGAGTAAGGGAAATCCGTGATTATTTAAAAAGGATTGCTGAGGTCGAACAAACAGCAATCCTACTTTCTAGTCATCTATTATCTGAAATAGAATTGATTTGTGATCGCTCAATTATTATTCAAAATGGTCAATTCGTTGAATCAATTGATCTGAATGATAAAAGTGGTGAGAACTTATTTATTGAAATAGTCGTTAAAAGCACGAAAGCTTTTGAAAGTAGTTTTACAAATAGAGATAACAAGTACAAATTTGACATTATTAATGATCGCGCAATTATTTTTGAAATTGATGAAGAAGAGATTCCTTCACTAATGAAAGATTTGGTACTGGCAGGAATAGAGATTTATTATGTAACTCGCAAAAAAGAAAGGTTAGAAGATTTGTTCATTCAATTGACAGGAGGAAATGTCATTGAGTAATTTCATACGATTAATTGAGAACGAATTACGTAAAATATTCGTCCAAAAATCTTTTGTCATAACGTTAATTTTACTATTTATCCCGATTATTGTTCTAGGAAGATGGGATTATGTAGAAAAGGAAAGCGGAGCAGCAAAGGCTGAAAACTGGAGAACAGAACTAAAAGTAGAAAATAAAAAGATAGAAGAAGTACTAGCAGGGCAAAACTCTTCAGACTTACCAGCATTTGCTAAAGAACAAAAAGAGACATATGAGATTAATAAGTATCGACTTGCGCATAATATTTCACCAATTCAACAACACACTGTGTTGGACTTTATGAAAAAAGGTGCGATCGTAACGAACTTTATTGGAATCCTTCTTATTTATTTTGCAAGTAATATGATGTCAAAAGAGCATCAATGGAAAACGATTAATTTCTTGCTCGTTAAACCATCAACAAGACGAATGATCTATTATGCAAAATTTTTGAGTTTGATAATCTTATATTTCATTTTTTCTTTTGCAATCATCATCTACTCATTTATTATAGGTAGTGCATTAAATGGCTTAAATTTTAGTGCTCAACCGGTATTACAATATGTAAAAAACCATGTAGTAGAGCAAGGTATTTTACCAAGTTTATTAAACGATTATTTAATAAATTTACTACCATACTTGTTCTTTGTTGCCGTTGCTTACTTCTTATCAACTGTTTTAAGGACAAGCAGTATTTCTTTATTAATAAGCATAATCCTACTAGCAACTTCCGATGGGATAGGAACATTATTAAGAGAGAAAAGCTGGTCTAAGTTCTTACCATTTATGCACACTGATTTAACGGTTTACACAAAGGGGATTAATATAGAAAACGGTATGAGAATTGAATTTTCTATAGCAGTACTGGTCATTTATATTTTGTTATTTCTTGTTACTGCTGGAGAGCTCTTTAAGAAGAGAGACGTAGCTGGGCAATAGAAAAAGGATAAGGTGCATGCCTTATCCTTTTTCTATTCTTATCTTTCCTTCACCATTGAACCGTATGGAATGGTGTTAATATTAGATGTTTTATAAATCGAGCAGACGTTGAATTGTGCAGATTTGTTATACTCCCATTTTAGACATGCGTTTTGGTTGTATTCTACAGATGAATCTGTTGTGGAAAAAATAACAGCTAGACTAAAAATAGTAAATCCACCAATTAGGCCACGTTTAATTTCATCGCAATTTTCTTTAAGCCATAGAATAGTTTTGCGCATATACTCCTCCAAGAGTTTAAAATATAGATAAGTAATTCATTGTATGAACAAAGAGTGTAAGATAATACAAATCTATGGATAAGTTTACCTAGAAGAATATTCCAAATAGAAAAGCATCTTTGCCTAAGCAAAGATGCCTTTTTTTATAACTATTCTATTTTAGTCCTCTTGCTTTAGTAATCCATATAAGAATATATTCATAATTTCATCTACTACTTCTTTTTGTTGGATATATTGTGAGGTTGTTTGGTCCATATTTAAAAAAGCCTGGCTCAAGACTTGGATATAGATTAATAATGTTTTGTTTTGAACCTCATTTCGAACTAAACCTAGTGAACGTCCTTCATCGATTAGGGAAATCAGCAATTTGAATGATTTGTTCATTGTAAAATCTAAAACTAATTCTTGAAGTTCAGGGTCTTTTTTCATTAATGCTGTAAACATCTCAAGATTAATGATATCAAGACCGTTTTTCTTACGAATAAATAATTCCTTAATTTTTTCATTAAAAGGAATATCACTTGAAAGCATTTGTTTTGTTTCTTCGTATTGATGATCCATTAATCGAATAATTGTAGCTTTCAGTAGGGCTTCTTTACTACCGTAATAATTGTAAATTGATACTTGTGATACATTCGCTAACTTTGCAATATCTGCTATTTTTATATCATTTAATGGTAATGACAATAATTTAGTTGTACTTTTTTCAATGCTCTCCATTTTCTGCAGAGTTCGTTTTTTATAACCGTCCAAATATCGATACCTCCGTCATTATCTATACAATAGTATATCATGTTTTGAAATATTTTATTAAAATTATTTCAAAACATATTCTCTTTTTTAGAATTGAGGTATATACTAGTTTTGTAATAATCATGACGAAATATTTCAAAACAAAGCGGGAGGTTCATTTATGTACGCGATTGAAATTAATAATTTAACGAAGACCTATGGCAATTCAAGGGGAATCACAGATATAAGCTTCAATATAGAAGAGGGAGAAATATTCGGATTCATTGGTCCAAATGGTGCGGGTAAATCAACTACAATTCGAACTTTACTTTCGTTAATTTATCCTACGAGTGGTAATGCTAAAATATTTGGAAAGGACTGTATACAGTTTGCTCCAGAAATTAAAAAAGATATCGGGTATTTGCCATCTGAAGTTTTTTACTATGACAATATGAAAGTAATGGATTTATTAAAATACTCAGCTAGTTTTTATAAAAAAGATTGCACGAAACGAATAAAAGAATTAGCTGAAGTAATGGACCTCGATTTAACGAAGAAAATTGATGATTTATCTTTAGGTAATAAAAAGAAGGTAGGGATTGTCCAAGGATTACTTCATGAACCGAAGTTAATCATATTGGATGAACCGACAAGTGGTCTTGACCCTTTAATGCAACAAAGATTTTTTGACTTATTAGAGGAGGAAAACAAAAAAGGAGCAACGATTTTATTTTCATCTCACATTTTAAGTGAAGTTCAGCGTTTATGTGATCGAGTTGCAATTATTAAAGAAGGTAAGATTGTGACAGTAGAAAAAATAAGTACATTACAAGAAAATAATTACAAACGATTTAAAGTAGATATTCAAAATAGACTGGATCCAAATTACTTCAATATGCCGGGGGTAAACAATATTGAAATCAAAGGGAAAACGATTAGCTTTATTTTTAAAGGCAATATAAATAAAGTTTTAAAGAAAATAGCAGAAATCGAAATTGAAAATTTGTGGATTGAAGAGCCTGACCTCGAGGAAATTTTCTTACATTATTATGAAAAGGAGGCCTAATAAGCAATGAATATTTTTTTACATGAATTAAAAGCTTATCGGAAATCCACCTTTATTTGGACAGCTTCTTTAATGGCAATCGTCGTTTTTTTCTTATCTTTATTTCCAGCAATTGCAAAGGACTATGTAGAATTCTCAAAAGTGTTAGAAGGTTATCCTGAAGGGGTAAGAAAAGCACTTGGACTTGAAATTGAGAGTTTTGGAAATGTTTTAGGATTTTATTCCTATGTATTTATTTATATTTCTCTTTGTGGAGCGATTCAGGCCATGATTCTAGGTACTTCAATTATTTCAAAGGAAGTACGTGAAAAAACAGCTGATTTTCTTCTAACAAAACCAGTAACTAGAACAAAAGTTATGACTTCAAAGATATTTGCCGGTATGGTTTCTTTAGCGATTACAAATATATTTTATTTAGTCGCAACTATGATGATGGCTCAGCAAGTAAAAACAGCGAATTATAGTAGTAAGTCAATTATATTACTCTCTGTATCGTTGTTTATTACACAATTACTATTTTTTGGAATCGGTATTTTAATATCAGTTGTATTTCCAAAGATCAAAGCGGTACTATCAATTTCTCTTGCGATTGTTTTTGGTTTTTTCGTAATTGGTATGGTAGTAGCTACAGACGAAAGCAATGTCAAACGTTTTCTATCACCTTTTAAATATTTTGAACCGAGATATATCATTGCTCATTCGAAATTTGAATCACAATTTTTGATTATGTCAATTGGGATAATCATCGTTTCAATCTTTGCAAGCTATATGATTTATAAGAAAAGAGATATTCACGCGGTATAACTTAAAGGAAAGGGAGGGTGGAAATGAATCTATTTTTAAGAGAAATGAAGACATATCGAAAATCGATTATTTTTTGGTGTATCGGAATTGTTTTTTTAGTAGGTAGTGGAATGGCGAAATATAAAGCTACAGCTTCCAATGGCCAAATAACTGACCTTTTTAATCAAATGCCGAAATCCCTTCAAGCGATCATGGGCTCAGGAGCACTAGATTTATCAAAGGCAAGCGGATATTTTGGCATCTTAGTTTTATATTTATATTTAATGGCAACGATTCACGCGGCAATGCTAGGCGCTAATATAATTGCTAAAGAAGAGCGAGATAAAACAGCTGAGTTTTTATTTGTAAAACCTATTTCTAGAATTAAGATCATAACTTCTAAATTAATGAGTGCTCTAGTAAACATCCTTATTTTTAACGGTATTACGTGGATATCAAGTGTACTAATAGTAGGAAAGTATAGTAAAGGTGAGAATGTAAATGGCGATATAGCAGTGGTAATGGTCGGGATGTTTATTTTACAGCTATTATTTTTAGTAATAGGTTCGGCTATAGCTGCAGTTTGTAAAAATTCCAAAAAGGCTGCCTCTTATGCAACTGGGATTCTATTAATCACATTTATATTATCAATCGCAATTGATTTAAATGAGCAGATTGAAGGCTTGAAATATTTTACACCGTTTAAGTATTTTGAAGCGAAAGATATTATGTATGGTGGAGGATTTGACGGTATTTATACAACTATTTCGATCGGATTAATTATTATATTAACGATTGTCACGTTTGTTTCGTTTAAGAAACGGGACCTACATTTGTAGGGAAAAGCAATTAAATAGAAGAAGAAATTGTGTCAAAATCTAAGATAGGGATATTTTGGATTAATTGACACTTTTTTTATTAAATATTATATTCAGAAAATATTGACATATATTATTAATCGCAATACCTTTAATATAGTAGGTTATTTCTTGCAAGGGGGTAAAACAGGGGGATGTTTCAACCAACAAAAGAATTTGCAGAATTTCTAGATCAAAAAGATTCATTATCAAATTATCGAGATGAGTTTTACTTACAACCAGGTACTATCTATTTAGATGGAAATTCGCTAGGACTTCTTTCAAAAAGAGCAGAACAAAGTTTACTAGATTTATTAGATTCATGGAAGACACTTGCAATCGATGGATGGATGCAGGGCGATCATCCATGGTATTATTTTGCAGAAAAATTGGGAGCATTAAGTGCACCGTTAGTCGGGGCAAAAGAGAATGAAGTGATCGTAACTGGTTCGACTACTTCAAATCTTCATCAATTAATTGCATCTTTTTATCACCCAAATGGTCAAAAAACGAAAATATTAGCGGATGAATTAAACTTTCCGTCAGATATTTATGCTATTCAAAGTCAATTGAAATTAAAGGGCTTTGATCCAGCAACTCACTTAATTCAAGTTAAAAGCCGTGATGGTCGAACAATTAGAGAAGAAGATATTATCGAAGCAATGACTGATGAAATTGCATTAATTATTCTTCCTACTGTGTTATATCGAAGCGGTCAATTATTAGATATAGAAAGATTAACAAAAGCTGCACATGAGCGTGGAATAATAATTGGTTTTGATGGATGTCATTCTGTTGGCGCAATTCCTCATCAGTTCCATGAATGGGATGTGGATTTTGCTTATTGGTGTAATTATAAATATTTAAATAGTGGACCTGGTGGAGTAGGAAGCCTATTCGTTCACGAAAAGCATTTAGGGACAATGCCTGGATTAGCTGGTTGGTTCGGTTCAAATAAAGAAAAGCAGTTCGATATGAAGCATGAATTTGTTCCGTCTGATACAGTTGGTGCTTATCAAATCGGTACTCCGCATATTTTAAGCATGGCACCGCTTGTTGGCTCACTTGAAATGTATAAAGAAGCTACAATTGAGAGAATTCGCGAAAAGTCTTTACACAGTACAGCTTATTTAATGAGTTTAATCAATGAAGAATTAAGTGGCTTAGGTTTTACAATTGGTAATCCACACGAGGATTCAAATAGAGGTGGACATGTTTGTCTTGAACATGATGACGCTGCAAGGATTTGTAAAGCATTAAAGTTAAATGGGATTGTTCCAGACTTTAGAGCACCTAACGTAATCAGATTAGCACCAATCGCATTTTATACTTCTTATGTAGATGTTTGGAATAGTGTACAAATCTTAAAAAAAATCATGGTTGAGAAACAATATGAACAGTTTAAGAATGAAAGAGAAATCATCGCTTAGGAGGGTATGCCAAATGACATTAATTGATATATCAAGAAGACTGGAAAATGGTATGCCTGTATGGCCAGGTGATACAAATTTTTCATTTCAATTGAGCTGGACAAAAGAGGAAAGTGGCTCCGTTAATGTTGGGAAGCTAACTTTAAGTACTCACACAGGAACGCATATTGATGCGCCATTTCATTTTGATGAAAATGGTAAGAGAGTCATAGATTTAGATCCTAATTTATATGTAGGGATTGCAAAAGTAATCGAACTGATTGAAGTAGATTGCATTAAAAAGTCGGATTTAGAAGCTTTTCGATTCGATGGTGTAGAACGTTTATTAATTAAAACAAATTCATGGAAAAATGATAGCGTTTTCCCAGAGAGAATTCCGCATATTGAAAAGGATGCAGCAGAGTTTTTACATGAAAAAGGCGTTAAATTAGTTGGAGTAGATGTACCTTCAGTAGACCCACTTGATAGTAAGGACCTAGAAGCACATCATGCTCTTCATCATGCCGGTATTCATATTCTCGAATCGATTGATTTAAGAAATGTAACTCCAGGTGAGTATGAGCTTATTGCATTACCACTACCATTAACAGATGCAGATGGTAGTCCTGTACGAGCAGTTTTACGTAAATTAGTTTAGGGGGAAAAGGGAAATGACACAAGAGCAAAAAAAACTGACAGATTACGAGAAGTATATTCGAACAGAAGAATTATTAAGTTTACAAAAACCTGACGAAGAATTATTTTGTCCAGATGAATTAACATTTCAAACGGTTCATCAAATTGCCGAGTTACATTTTAAATTAATCATCCAATCTATTCATTTTGCAGATAAACATATGCGTGCAAAAGAGGTTACAAAAGCAACACATCATTTACAACGAATTAATAATCACCTAGTACATTTACCAGCAGTTTTTGATATGGTAAAACTAGTAAGTCCAAGTGACTATCATATTATTCGTTTAGCTTTAGGAAGAGGAAGCGGTCAAGATTCTCCAGGATTTAATGAAATCTTAAAATTAGGTCCAACACTTTGGCAGCCTTTTAAAGATTTATTAGATGAAAATTTACTTACACCGGTTCAATTACATCAAGATGCAGCTAAAAACTTTGAGTTATTCCAATTAATGCAAGAATTAACTTGCTTTGATGAAAGATTCCAATCATTCCGCAGACAACATATTCAACTTGTTCGCCGCATGATTGGTATGAATACGAAGAGCTTAAAAGGAGTACCAGCAGAAGCTTTAGAACGTGCTGTAAGATTTGAATTTTATCCTGAATTATGGCAAACGGTTTGTGACTTAACAGATTTAACTGGATCAAGCTATAATCCAAAGCCACTTTAATGAAAGAGGTATGATAAGAAAAAACAGATTTGATTATTCAAATCTGTTTTTTTTACTTAAAATGGAAAAATTGCATTATGGGTATGATAAGGCCATATGATTTTTTATTAGAGCGGGGTGAATTCATGGATAAAAATCTTCAAAAGCAATTAGACATTGCTGCTTTTTTAAGTGTTATTTCCTACTTAGTTCTTGCGAGTGTAAAAGTACTTGTTAGTTTTTATACAAATTCTAGTGCTCTTTTAGCTGATGGACTTAACAATGTGACTGATATTGGTGCGACTTTGGCTGTATTGATCGGAATAAGAATCGCAAGAAAACCGAGAGATCTAGATCATCCTTATGGACATTCAAGAGCAGAGCAAATAGCTACTTTAATTGCGTCTTTTATTATGATGTCGGTTGGTTTACAGGTTATTATTGAAAATATTCGATCACTTTTCGTTGGAGAATATGAGACACCGAATAGACTAGCAGCTGTAGTGGCATTTGCTTCTGGAATTTTTATGTTTGGCATTTATTTTTATAATAATAAAGTTGCCAAGAGAACAAAGAGTAAAGGGCTTGAGGCTTCAGCAAAAGATAATTTTTCCGATGCATTAGTTAGCTTCGGAACGACGATTGGTGTCCTAGGTGCTTCGATTGGTTTTCCTATTATCGATCCAATTGCGGCCATATTAGTAGGTGTGATTATTTGCAAAACAGCCTGGGAGATTTTTTATGATGCAACTCTCCTATTAACGGATGGATTCGATCCAGAAGAAATGAATCTTTTTACTGAAACAGTTGATAAAGTGCCAGGTGTACATAAAGTTGTAGATTTAAGAGCAAGAATGTACGGGAATACAACAATTGCAGATGTAATCATTGAAGTAGACGGCGGAATAGATGTGAGTAAAAGTCACGGCATCACAGACCAAATCGAAATGATTTTAAGCCAACATCATGGTATTCAATATACTCACATTCATGTTGAGCCATTAAGGTCAGGGAGAGGAGGAAAGGATTAAGGTGGATAAAAAAGGAAAGGGGGTTGAAAAGAATCTAAACTTTTCAATCCCCGTTCTATTTAATTCATATCTTGCTTAATAAATACGATGAAAGAGATTAATAATGCTGAAATTCCCCATATTGATAAATTCATAAGAGAGAAGTGCATGTTTAATCCCTCAATGGAAGGGAGTTGACCGGCTAAGTAGTCAGTTAGTCCAAGGTTTACACTAAAGAAGTATTTTGCTCCTGACCATGATGTAGCTAGTCCGCTTAGAACGCTTCCTGTTATTAATGCGGCTAGCATAATGCCCATTGCAGCGGGTGTAGTTCGAACTAATACGGATACCATAAATGAAAGAGTTCCAATTATTATACAAACAAACCAAGCAAGTCCAAAGGCCATTATGATGTATTGCCATTGGGGAATCAGTTGAACCGAATCAGTTAGTAGCTGGTTATTTTTAATGACAAATCCTGTTAACACAGGTACTGTCCAGCCTTTAAAGCTGAAAACAAATCCTGAAACGACATATGCCAATACGCCGTATAGAACGAGAAGAAAAGAGATTAATAAACAAATGGATATGTATTTACTAAGTAAGACCTTCCATCTTTTGATGGGACGGGTTAGGAGTATTTTTATAGTACCGTCGCTTCGCTCACCAGATATAATATCGATTGTGATGACCATGACCAATAAAGGTAGAAGAAGCCACCCAATACTTTGTTCAATTAATTTTCGTATAAATGTAGGTGCTCCAGGTGTGGTAGGATTTATGTCGTTATCTAAATAATATTGCTCTTGATCAATTTGAACCTTTAACCAACTTTTCCATTCTTCAGGTATTCCTGATGAGTTTAATCTATTTTGTTGGTCGACTATTTTTTGCTGAAGTGCTACTTTCCAATTATCAGTACCAAGTCTTTTAATCGTTTCTTCAGTTTGCTGCAGTTGAGCATAAACAAAAATAGGGATTAGCACTGCTAAAATGAAAAAGATAACAAGTATTCTTCTTTTCCTTACCATTTTTTCAATTTCGTTAAAGACGAGTCTTATTAGTTCAGCCACGAACTTCGCCTCCAGTCATTTCCATGAATAAATCTTCCAATGTTTCAGACATTGTTTTAACGCCATTTACTTGCACATCTGCTGCTACGAATTGTTGAATGACCTCATTTATTTTGAGCGGCGACATTCTGCACAGTATAAGCTCATCCTTTACCAAGATATCTTGAATCGTAGAATCCTTTTTTAATAAATCTAGCCCTTTTTGTATTGGAGAAACTCGCCATTCAACTCTTTCAGCAGCTTCTTTTACTAATTCTTTTACTGTTGAAACTCTAACCATTTTCCCTTTATTTATAATTCCTACGCGATCACAAATCATTTCGATTTCACTTAATAAATGGCTTGAAATAAAAACACTTATATTTTGCTCTTTTACAAGCATATGAATAAATTCACGTAATTCACGAATACCGGCTGGATCTAGTCCATTAGTAGGTTCATCTAAAATAAGAAGCTTAGGGCCTCCAAGTAACGCTTGGGCAATTCCTAATCTTTGCTTCATTCCGAGTGAATACGTCTTTACTTTTTCATGAATTCGATCGGTTAATTTTACTAAATTTACGACTTCACTTATTTTCTTATCATCTCTAATGCCTAACATTCTCGCAAATTGATTAAGATTTTCCCATCCAGTTAAATAACCGTATAATTCTGGATTCTCTACAATACATCCAATTTGTCGCATTGCTTCTTTGAAATGAGTCTTAACTGGATAACCAGCGATTTCAATTGTTCCTTTTGTTGGTTTGATTAATCCGACTAACATTCGAATAGTTGTTGTTTTTCCAGCTCCATTTGGACCAAGAAAGCCAAATACTTCACCTTCATTAACTTCAAATGAAACGTTATCGACTAGTACTTTTCCTTTAATGCTCTTTGTAACACCTTCTAATTTAAGAACTTTATTCATTCGACGCACCTCGAAGCTGACTTCCTATTTTACTAGTTAAACGATTTGACATTTCAATATAACCGTCTTTGTTCGGATGAAAATGGTCAGTGTACAAATATTTCTTTTCTTCGTTAAAAAATAAATCGAATGTTGGAATGACGTATGCATTATTCGTTTGAAGTACCGATAATTCAAGTAGATTGTTCCATCTAGATACAAAGCTTGACGATGCATCTAAACCTTGAACATTATGAAATGGGTTATAATAACCAAACGCATAAATAGAAGCTGTAGGATTTTTTTGACGTATTAGTTTAAAGATTGATTGTAGATTATTTTTAAACGTTTTTTCATCTGGTCGATATGTCTTTAAAAATTCTTCGTTTAATTGATTAGCGCCAGGAAATAAATCATTACTTCCTATGGAAAGTACGATTATGTCCGCTGAGCCAATCGTTTCTTGTATATTTTTTTTCTTTAAATCGTTAAGTAAATTTGATGTTTTTGCGCCACTAACAGCTAAATTCGTGATCGTTGTTGGTTGTTTATACTCTTTTTGTAGAATGGTTTTTAATCTTCCTACATAACCTGTTCCTTCATCATCCCCGACACCACGCGTAAGTGAATCTCCTAATGCAACAATCTTCAGTTTAATGTTTTTGTGAACAATGTCATTTTGATTATTTTTCTGTGTATTATTATTCACGATAAGTTTGCTTTTTTGAGGATTTAAAACTGAATAAGCACCTTTTACGAAGCCATATGATAATAAAAGAAAACAAAGCAATGAAATGAACATGATAAACCGAACAAAATGATTGTATTTCATATTTCACACCACCATAAAAGGAAAAATTTTCATTATAAAATCATTATTACCATAATAAAATTAGATTTGCACGAAAAAACCCGTCTTCAAAAAAAAGAAGACAGGTCGATTAGTCTTATGAAGCACGTTTAAATTCTTTTACTTCTAATTTTTGTTCATTATTCAAGAAGTAATATGCCATTCCGACACCAACTGATCCACCAATTATATTTCCAAGTGTAACTGGAATTAAATTATGCAATACATCACCAAATGTAAAGGCTACATTATGAGGCATAATATAGGATAATGTAAAGACAGCTATATTTGCGATACTGTGTTCATAACCAGAGAAGAAGAAAGCAAATACTAATAAAAAAATCAGTAACATTTTTGCTAAATCATCTTTAAATCTAGTCGGTAAGAAACAAGCAAGACAGACAAGCCAATTACATAAAATACCTTTAAAAAATAAGTGGAAAAATGATGCGTGAATTTTATGGTCAACTACACCTGTTAAAAAATGATCGGCGGGAAAGTCTTTTGCCAAACCTGTTAAAAAATAAATGATCGCAAAAATAAATGCTCCAATAATATTACCTGAATAACATGTAATCCAGTTTTTTACTAAATCTAGTTTTGAAGTTTTTTTAGCTAATGTTGAGAAGGTAAAATACATCGTATTACTAGTAAATAATTCTCCACCACCATAAATAATCATAATTAATGCTGTAGAGAAAACGAGTGGATAAGCTACAGATGAAAATGGTGAATTTTGCAATCTAAATAATTCAGCTAATTTTAAACAGACAATGAGAATAAAGCTTATATAAATAGATGCTAAGGCAGCACGAGTTAAATATTTAAATAAGCTTTGATCTAGTATTTTCTTTTTTTTAAGAGCTAAATCAATACAATATTGGATACTATCTCGTTCCAAATGGTTTCACTCCCTATGCGCTCTTTGATTAACACATTCATAGTATACAAAGAAAATATGACGATAAGTTTGTGAAGTTATGAACAAATTATGAAATTGAACAAGTTAGATACTATTTATTATTTTTACTTTACATTTTTAAATAATCACCTTAAAACTGGTTGAAGATATAATATAATTTCATAGTAAACAGGTTTAGGTAAAAAAGGAAAGATTCAAATTAGAATGTTGAAAATTAATAATTATATGGAGAGGTGATTTCGTTTGGAAAATGAATTTGAAGCAAAATTTGATGCGTTACTAAAAAAATATACGGAATTGTTATTAGGAGATTGGTCTGAGGAAAAACAAGCAAAAGTGGAAAAGTGGGTTATGTATACATACATATCAAAATCAATGCCCGCATTAGTAAAACATTGGAACGAAACATATCCTCAAGCAAAAGATGAGGTTGTTAATTTAATTAAAGAGATTAAAACGTTAAATGACCAGCATAGAGAAGCTATGGCTAACAAAAATAAGCAATAATATTTATCCATAATTTTCAAAGATGACGGCATATATAAATTATGATAATATAATATTAAGTAAGGGCATACATTTTTCAATAAACAAAATTCGACAAATTATTAAATAATTGTTTTAACAAATTTCAATAGATGATACATTAGTAATATATATAGAGAAAAGTAAAGTTTAATTTTGGGGGTAGAGTAATGGAACAAGTTATGAAGAATGCTTTTTTATTTATGTCTAAAAATAAGTTTTTGACTAAAATGGCTAAAAAATATGGCCTAAGATTTGGTGCAGGACGTTTTGTTGCAGGCGAAACAATCGATTTAGCTACAAAAGTTATTCAGGACTTAAATAAAAAGAATTTAAAAGTAACAATTGATTATCTTGGGGAATTCGTTGACACGGTTGAAGAAGCAAATGAAATGGCTGATCACTGTATCGAAGCGATTGAAGCGATTGGAAAAGAAAAATTAAATTCACAATGTTCTCTAAAAATGACTTCTATGGGTCTTGATATTTCTGACGAGTTAGTTTTATCAAACATGCGTCGTATTTTAGAGGCAGCTAAAAAGAATGGTGTATTCGTTACAATTGATATGGAAGATTTCACTCGTTGTGAAAAAACAATTCGTATCTTTAAGCAATTAAGATCTGAGTACGATAATATCGGAACAGTTATCCAAGCTTATTTATACAGAACTGAAAACGATATTACAGATTTAAACAGCTTAAAACCAAATTTACGTTTAGTAAAAGGTGCTTATAAAGAGCCTGCTGAAGTAGCATTCCCAGAGAAAAAAGATGTGGATGAAAACTTCAAAAAAATCATTAAAATGCACTTATTAAACGGCAACTTTACTGCAATCGCTTCACATGATGAAGCAATGATTGAGTATACAAAACAATTAGTAAAAGAACATAATATTCCAAACGATCAATTTGAGTTCCAAATGTTATACGGAATTCGTACAGAGCGTCAATTAGAGCTTGTTAAAGAAGGCTATAATATGCGAGTTTATGTTCCTTATGGTACTGACTGGTACGGATACTTCATGCGTCGTCTTGCAGAACGTCCTGCAAACGTTGCGTTCGTATTAAAAGGTATGTTTAGTAAATAATTTTAAAATTAAAGGCTAACTAAAAAGGATTGAGTGAGGATCCTTTTTAGTCAGCCTTTTTCTCTTTATACAGGATTTTTTGTGATAAGTAGTTATTAGTAAAACAACATTATTCTTATAATTGCTTTAGACACGAGGTCCTAGTTTTAATATTAAACTTGAGTGAAAAAAGCTTACTGACCCATATTTTTTTTACCGTACTGCTGATTGTTACTTTGTCTACCTTTTTCTTCTTTTTGATCTCCATGACTTGCATTACCTTGAACACTTGCTGCACTAACTCCACCCTTTGATGGATTTCTTTCACGTTTCATATCTTATCACCTCCATTTCTTAGACTAACCTATTTAAATAAACTTATTAGTAAAAAATGGAGTGTGATAAAAAAAGCAGAGGAAGGATTTTACATCATAAATAAAATTTTATTAATTTGAACTTTTTGTTTATTGCGAAAAATAAGAATTTATCATATAGTGGAAGAAGAGGGCTCATTGATAATGGATTGTTTTATCCAGAAAGTGAATGAGTATTCATTCAAGATATGAGGAGGAGAAATGCATATGATCCAAAAAATTAAAAAAGCCGCTGTACTCGGCTCTGGTGTGATGGGATCTGGTATCGCTGCACACTTGGCAAACATAGGTATTCCAACATTACTACTTGATATTGTCCCAAGAGAACTATCTAAGGAAGATGCTGCAAAAGGTCTTTCTACTGACTCCAAAGAATTTCGTAATCGATTTAGTCAAACGGCTATTCAGAAATTATTGAAACAAAAGCCAGCTCCTCTTGCATCTAAGAAAAACTTAACGTTAATTCAAGCAGGTAACTTTGAAGATGACATGAGTCGTTTAAGCGAAGTTGACTGGATTATTGAAGTAGTTGTTGAAAATTTAGCCATTAAAAAACAAGTATTAGCTAGTGTTGATGCATATCGCAAACCAGGCTCAATCGTGAGCTCAAATACATCAGGTATTTCAATTGAAGCAATGTCTGAAAATTGTTCAGATGACTTCAAGAAACATTTCTTAGGCACTCACTTTTTTAACCCACCACGTTATTTAAAATTATTAGAAGTTATTCCTACTAAACATACATCTGAAGAAGTACTTACATTTATGAAAAGTTTTGGAGAAGACGTTTTAGGTAAAGGCGTTGTATTAGCAAAAGATACTCCAAACTTTATTGGAAACCGTATCGGAACTTACGGATTACTTGTAACTGTACAAGAAATGCTAAAAGGTGGATACAGTGTTGGAGAAGTTGATTCAATTACTGGTCCAATGATTGGGCGCCCTTCTAGTGCTACATTCCGTACATTGGACGTAGTTGGATTAGATACATTTATCCATGTTGCAAACAATGTTTATGAGCTAGTAGAAGGCGAAGAGAAAGAAGTTTTTAAAGTTCCAGAATTTATGAAAGAAATGGCTAATCGTAATTGGCTTGGAAGTAAGTCTGGGCAAGGATTTTTCTTAAAGCAAGGTAGAGAAATCTTAGAATTAGATCCAAGCACATTTGAATATGGAGAAAGAAAAAGCTTGAAAACAGCTTCAACTGAAAGCATCAAGCAAATTAAAGGTTTAGCGAATAAGTTGAAAGCGCTTGTATACGCTGATGATCGTGCTGGTAATTTCTTATGGAGCATTATTAGCCCGGTATTAGTCTATTCAGCTGAATTGTCTGGTGAAATTTCTGATAACATCGTCGGAATTGATCAAGCAATGAAGTGGGGATTTGGCTGGGATTTAGGACCATTTGAAATCTGGGATGCAATTGGTGTGTCTAAATCAGTCGTACGAATGGAAAGCGAAGGCTTAACTGTACCGAACTGGGTTAAGAATATGATCGATAGTGGTAACGAAACATTTTATAAAAACGACAATGGAGTGACTAGCTTCTATCATAATGGCCAATTTGAAGAGCTAGTAAGAAATGATAAAGAAGTTAAATTAAGTGTTTTAAAAGAACAAGGTCGAATTATTAAACAAAATTCAGGTGCGAGTTTAATTGACCTTGGAGATGGAGTTGCATGTTTAGAATTCCATACAAAGAGCAATGCAATTGGCATGGATATTACGCAAATGGTTAACTTCGCAGTTGATGAAGTTTCAAAAAATTATAAAGGCTTAGTTATTGGTAATCAAGCTAAGAACTTCTGCGTCGGTGCTAATTTAGCAATGATTTTAATGGAGGCGCAAGATGACAACTATTTTGAAATTGAAATGGTTGTTAAAGGATTCCAACAAGCAATGATGAAAATTAAGTACTCTGATAAACCGGTAGTTGTAGCTCCTTACGGTATGACACTGGGCGGCGGTGCTGAAATTTGTTTACCAGCTGCTAGCGTAGTTGCATCTTCTGAAACTTATATGGGCTTAGTTGAAGTTGGCGTAGGCTTAATCCCAGGTGGGGGCGGTAGTAAAGAGCTTTATATTAAACAATTAAAACAGTTCCCAGAAGGTGTTGAGTTTGACTTGCAAGGTCTTGCAAATCGAGTATTTGAAACTGTTGCAATGGCAAAAGTATCGACTTCTGCTCAAGAAGCATTTGAAAATGGATTCTTAAATCATGATGATCGCAAAGTATTTAATGCAGATCACTTAATTTATGAAGCAAAACAACGAGTACTTGAGTTATATGAAGCAGGTTATAGCGCGCCAATTCGTGAGAAAGTACCAGTAGTTGGTGAGTCTGGTTATGCAACATTATTAGCTGGTGCAAACTCAATGTACTATTCTGGCTATATTAGTGAACATGATTTAACAATTGCTAAGAAACTAGCGTATGTCATTGCAGGTGGAAAAGTACCATTTGGAACGTTAGTAGACGAAGAGTATTTATTAAATATTGAACGTGAAGCATTTTTAAGTTTAATTTCAGAAATGAAATCTCAAGCTCGTATGCAACACATGCTTGTAAAAGGAAAACCGTTACGTAATTAATCGAAAGATGGAGGGAAGAACATGAGAGAAGCTGTTATTGTAGCGGGTGCGAGAACACCTGTAGGTAAAGCGAAAAAAGGATCACTTGCAACAGTACGTCCAGATGATTTAGGGGCATTAGTTGTAAAAGAAACATTAAAGCGTGCTGGAAATTACGATGGTCCAATCGATGATATCATTTTTGGTTGCTCATCGCCGGAAGCCGAGCAAGGATTTAATATGGCGCGTAATATTGGAGCACTAGCTGGATTACCGCATTCAGTTCCAGGAATTACAGTGAACCGTTATTGTTCTTCAGGTCTACAAAGTATTGCTTATGCAAGTGAACGAATTATGCTAGGTCATTCTGAAGCTATAATTGCAGGCGGAGCAGAATCAATGAGTTTACTTCCAATGGGAGGGCATGTTGCTCGTTTAAATAGTAGATTAGTAGAAAATGCACCAGAGTATTATATGGGTATGGGGCATACTGCTGAGCAAGTTGCCAATCGCTACGGTATTTCAAGAGAAGATCAAGATGCTTTTGCGGTACGTAGTCATCAGCGCGCAGCAGCGGCTATTAAAGAAGGGCGTTTTGTAGACGAAATCGTTCCAGTTGATGTAACGCTACGTTCGGTTAACTCAAACAATAAATTAGAAGAGAAGAATTTTACTTTCTCTCAAGATGAGGGTGTTCGTGAAGGAACCTCTTCTGAAGTATTAGCTAAATTAAGACCAGCATTTAATGTGAGAGGTTCTGTAACTGCTGGAAACTCTTCACAAACAAGTGATGGGGCAGCAGCAGTATTAGTAATGGATCGTGAAAAAGCAGAAGCTGAAGGACTAAGTCCGTTATTAAAATTCCGTTCTTTTGCAGTAGCTGGAGTAGCTCCTGAAGTGATGGGAATTGGACCAGTTGAAGCAATTCCAAAAGCTCTTAAATTAGCAGGATTAAGTTTATCTGACATTGGAATTTTTGAATTAAATGAAGCCTTCGCTTCTCAATCAATTCAAATTATTCGTCACTTAGGTCTTGATGAAGACCGAGTAAATGTAAATGGTGGAGCGATAGCATTAGGGCATCCACTTGGCTGTACTGGCACTAAATTAACTTTATCTCTATTACATGAGATGAAGCGACGTGGAGAGCAGTTTGGTATCGTAACGATGTGTGTTGGTGGCGGAATGGGTGCTGCCGGAGTATTTGAATTAGTTTAATAGATGTACGGAAATAGATTGTTAGAATCATGTCTTTGATGAAGAGACAAGTAAATAGAAAATGGGAGGAATTTTCGATGGAAAAAACAATCGGTAACTTACTTAAAGGCGGAAGCTTTTTAACAACAGAAGTGACTTTTGATAAAGTTTTTACACCAGAGGATTTTACGGATGAGCATAAATTAATTGCAAAAACAACTGAAGATTTTGTAATAAATGAAGTTTTACCTGAATTAGAGTATTTAGAGCAACATGAATTTGATCGCACTGTAAGATTATTAAAACAAGCTGGTGAGCTAGGATTATTAGCTGCAGATGTTCCAGAAGAGTATGGTGGAATCGCATTAGATAAAATTAGCTCAGCATTAATTACAGAAAAAATTGCACGTGGTGGTGGATTCTCACTTTCCCAAGGAGCGCACGTAGGGATTGGTACACTTCCAATCGTATTATTTGGAAATCATGATCAAAAGCAACGCTATTTACCAGGATTAGCATCAGGTGAGAAATTTGCAGCTTATGCATTAACTGAGCCAGGATCAGGATCAGATGCATTAGGAGCAAAAACTGTCGCTAAATTAAATGCTGAAGGAACTCACTACATTTTAAACGGTGAAAAACAATGGATTACAAACTCTGCGTTTGCAGATGTATTTGTTGTCTATGCAAAAATTGATGGAGAGCACTTCTCGGCATTTATCGTTGAGAGAGATTATGAAGGTGTTTCGACTGGTCCAGAAGAAAAGAAAATGGGAATTAAATCATCTTCAACTCGTACATTGATTTTAGAAGATGTAAAAGTTCCTGTAGAAAACCTTTTAGGTGATATTGGAAAAGGTCATGTTATTGCATTTAATATTTTAAATATTGGTCGCTACAAATTAGCAGTAGGTACAGTTGGTGGCTCAAAACGTGCATTAGAATTATCAGCAACGTATGCTAACCAACGCCAACAATTCAAAACACCAATTGCTAAATTTAGTTTAATTCAAGAAAAATTAGCAAGTATGGCTACCAAAATTTATGCAAGTGAAAGTTCAGCATATCGTACTGTAGGACTTTTTGAGGATCGCTTCAGTCAATTAACTGAAGAGCAAGCAAAAGATCCAAAAGCAGTAGCAGCTGCTGTAGCAGAGTATGCAATTGAATGTTCACTAAATAAATTCTTCTGTTCTGAAGTATTAGACTATGTAGCTGATGAAGGTGTACAAATCCATGGCGGATATGGTTTCATGGCTGAATATGAAATTGAGCGTATTTACCGTGATTCTCGTATTAACCGAATCTTTGAAGGAACAAATGAAATTAACCGTTTAATCGTACCAAGCACTTACCTACGAAAAGCAATGAGCGGAGAACTACCATTACTTCAACAAGCACAACAAATTCAAGAAGAACTAATGATGTTAATGCCTGAGGAAGTTGGAGACGCACCTCTAGAGCAAGAAAAATATTTAGTTCGTAATGCGAAAAAAATCGCAATCATGATTGCTGGATTAGCCGTTCAAAAATTCGGTAAAGCATTAAGTAATGAGCAAGAAATCCTAGTCAATATTGCAGATATCGTAAGCAATATTTACGCGATGGAATCTACAGTTCTACGTACTGAAAAAGCGATCAATAAAGTAGGCTTAGCAAAATCAAACCAAAAATTACTTTATACTCAAGTATTCTGCCAAGAAGCATTTAATGAAATCGAAGCTCATGCGAAGGAAACACTTGTTGCTGTTGAGACTGGTGATACATTAAGAATGATGACTTCAGCACTTCGTAAGTTTACACGTCATACGCCAATTAATGTAATTGCGAAGAAGCGTGAAATTGCAGCTAATGTATTAGCTGATGAGCGTTATACTGTTTAATCTAAAAAAACTGCCGATCTGTTGATTGGCAGTTTTTTCTTAATTCATTCGATAGATAGGATATTTTTCCCATGAGTTGTGCCATACTAGTATATGTTGAATAATATTTAACTATATTGAGGGAAATCAAGGAATTACTTAGTATTTTTTAAAAAAGTAAATTTTTTGTTGAAATACACCGAAAAACACGAACGTTCTACTGGTTTAGTACTACTAATATTGCTATAATGGGTTGGACGACAAATTATTACAGAATTTTCGAACGGAACTATTTAAACTAACTTATTCCCTGTGATAAAATAGATTTTGGGAGGAGTTGCTAAATGAGTATCATTTTTTATACATATCCAAAATGTGGAACTTGTCGAAAAGCTGCTTCATGGCTTAAAGAGCATAATATTCCAGTAGAAGCAGTTGATATTACATTAAATCCACCTTCAAAGGAATTACTTGCTGATATTTTTAAAGCAAGTGGAATTTCAATAAATAAATTATTTAATACAAGTGGCGTTAAATATCGCGAGCTTGGATTGAAGGATGTTATTCCAACAAAAACAGAGGACGAGCTTTTAGAACTATTAAGTACAGATGGTAAACTAATTAAAAGACCTCTACTTTTTAATGGAGATCAAGCGACAGTTGGTTTTAATGAGGAAGTATTTGAAAAGGTTTGGTTATAAAATAACTATATAATTTAAGGTAATTAATCAGAGGAGGATTTCACAATGTCAATTCCAAATGAACTACGTTATTCAGAAGAACATGAGTGGGTAAAAGTTGAAGGTAATAAATACTATATCGGTATTACTCATTTTGCTCAATCAGAGCTTGGAGATATCGTATTTGTTGAGCTACCAGAAGTAGGCGATGAACTTACTATTAATGAGCCATTCGGTAGTGTTGAATCTGTAAAAACAGTATCTGAACTATATGCTCCAATCAGTGGTAAAGTAATTGAAGTAAACTCTGATCTAGATGAAAATCCTGAATTCGTAAACGAATCTCCATACGAAAAAGCATGGATGGTAGTTGTTGAAGCAACAAATGCTTCAGAGCTTGATGAGTTAATGACTGCTGGTCAATACGAAGAAATGATTAATCAAGATTAATTATCTAATTAAGCGTCCTTTTTGGGCGCTTTTTTATTTTATGTGTATAATAAAAGTAATAAAGCTTAACTTATTTACATAAAACATAATTTAAAGGGACATTTTCATTTAGGGGAAAAAAAGGAAACAAGAAAGGCAAAATCGAATATACTATATACAAAAGATTTTTAGTCAAAAGTTTTTGAGTCTTATACATTAGGTGATGCCCAGTGAATATTGAAGATCAAAGAAAAGTTATCATTGTCGAAGGTACTACTGATAAGAGGAAAATACAGACAATCATAAAGGAGCCTGTAGATATTATCTGTACGAATGGTACAGTTGGTACTTCAAAGCTAGATGAGCTTGCTGAAATGTTAGATTTAAGAGAAATTTATGTATTAGTCGATGCAGATGAGGCTGGTGAAAAACTTAGAAGATTGTTAAAAAGAGAATTTCCACAGGCAGAGCATCTGTACATTGATAGAAGTTATCGAGAAGTGGCAACAGCTCCGAGTCAACATTTAGCTAGTGTATTATTAGGAGCGGATATTTCGGTATTTACAGATTATTTACGTACAAATTAAAGAGGAATTAAGATCATGCAGCAATGGACAAAGAATGAAATAATGCAAAGAGTTCAATCAAAAGAGACTACAGTTATTTATATCTATACCGCAATGTGTGGTACATGCCAAGTAGCTTCTAAAATGCTAGAAGTTGTAAATGAGATTCTGCCAAACTTACCAATAAGTAAGGTGAATATTAATGAAATAGTGGAAGAAGCTCAAAGTTGGAAGGTTGAAAGTGTACCTTGTTTACTTATTTTTGAGAATGGGGAAATGAGACAAAAAATCTACGCTTTCCAATCGGTACCATATTTACATGAATTGTTAAAAAAATATAATTTATATATTAAACGATGAGTGCATTCAGTATGTTGCACTCTTTTTATATGTCTTAAAATATTTCCTGATTTTAGACATATTTCTCGGGAAATGAGTTGAATGCTGTAGAAATAAAATTAAAATATAGATTTTTATCAAGGTAAATGTCGAGCGAAATATAAAGAATACACCTCTTATCTATGAGAAAATAAGATAAAGAATCCAAGAAGAGGTGTTTATTATGGAAATCAAGGAGTGGATTGGACTAGCTAGAAACTTATTTATAAAAAAAGAATATTTACAAATCATTTTGCCAATCGAAGAAAGGATTGTAGAATTTAACTGTCTAAATGAAAAAGTTTTTATAAAGTTAAGTAAAAAGGCTCCTTTTATCGAGGTAATTGATCGTTCGATTCCGCAACTTAGAGTTAATTTTTCAAAAGATGGATGGGAATATCTATATTCAGGTTCTCAAAGGTTAGGACTTTTATTAAAACTGAATGATGCTTCTTTTGAAGGGAATTATCGATTATTACTACTAATGGAAACGATTTTTCAATATACGAGCGTTGAAAACGAAAAAAAACTTTTAGAAAATTGTTGACAACTACTGTCTAACTTTGTAGAATTGGACTTACGTTAAAGAAATTACGTTAAACAACTTAATAGATCGTAAGTTAGCTCTTATCGAGAGAGGTGGAGGGACTGTGCCCTGTGAAACCCAGCAACCGTCAATGATCGTCATTGAAATGGTGCTAATTCCTGCAAAGCATATGCTTTGAGAGATGAGAGAAAGGAATACTTTTTGTATGTTAAACCTTTCTGCTCATGTGAGTTGAAAGGTTTTTTTGTTTTATCCGACTAAAAAAGTACTTACTTACAAAAAATTGAAAGATAAGTTGTTAGAATGTTTTGAAAGGAGATCAAGTGTATGATTCAAATAAATAATGTAAGCAAAACTTACAAAGGTAAAAAAGGCACAGTTACCGCAGTACAAAATGTTTCTTTAAATATTGAAGCAGGTGAAATTTTTGGCATGATCGGATATAGCGGCGCAGGGAAAAGTACGTTATTACGTATGCTAAATGGACTTGAGTCCCCTACATCAGGTGAAGTAATTATTAATGGTCAATCGATCTCTAAATGCTCATCTAGTCAATTAAGAAAAGCAAGACAAAAAATAGGAATGATTTTTCAGCATTTTAATTTATTGTGGTCGAGAACTGTATTAGAAAATATACTTTTCCCACTTGAAATTGCTAAAGTTTCAAAAAAGGAAAGCATTAATCGTGCGAAAGAATTAATCAAACTTGTAGGTCTTGAAGGAAGAGAAAATGCTTATCCTTCTGAACTTAGTGGAGGTCAAAAGCAACGTGTTGGAATTGCAAGAGCACTTGCTAATAACCCTGATGTTCTTTTATGTGATGAAGCGACATCTGCATTAGATCCAGAAACAACAGATTCAATATTATCTTTATTGACAAATATTAATAAACAGCTTGGTATTACAATTATCCTGATTACTCATGAAATGCATGTTATTCAAAAGATTTGCCAACGAGTAGCTGTAATGGAAAACGGAAATGTAGTGGAAGAAGGCCATGTTGTTGATGTATTTACTCGTCCTAAACAAGCAATTACAAAGAAATTTGTGACGCAAATCAAAGGTAATGATGAAGGTGAAGTAATTTCTCAAGGTGATGGGAAGGATAATACTTACAAGCTAACCTTTAAAAATGGTCAAGCAGATCAACCACATATTTCTGAAGTAGTTAAGCACTTTGATATTGAGATTAACATTTTGCAAGGAAAAATTGTTCAAACTGCTGAAGGCTCTTATGGGACAATGAAGATTCAACTTGTTGGAGACATAAATAACATCAAAGAGGCAATCACTTATTTAGAATCAAAACAAGTTGAAGTGGAGGTAGCATAAGATGACACAACTTTTTCCGAATGTTGATTGGGATGCAATGCTTTTAGCTTCTCAAGAAACATTATTCATGACAGTAATAGCTGCGCTTGCAACGTTCATTTTTGGACTAATAATAGGTTTATTCTTATTTTTAACTAGTAAAGATCAGTTACTTGAAAATAAATTTTTTAATACTATCCTAGCAGCGTTTGTAAATATTTTTCGTTCAATACCCTTTATCATTTTAATTATTTTATTAATTCCATTTACGATCTTTATTCTTGGCTCTATGCTTGGAGCAAAAGCAGCATTACCTGCACTCATAATTGGTGCTGCACCATTCTATGCAAGGATGGTCGAAATCGGCTTACGAGAAATTGATAAAGGTGTAATCGAAGCTGCAAGAGCAATGGGAGCTAGTACCTTTACAATCATCTTGAAAGTATTAATTCCAGAAGCATTACCAGCAATAATTTCAGGTTTAACTGTTACTACAATCGCAATTGTTGGTTATACAGCTATGGCTGGTGTAGTAGGTGGTGGCGGACTTGGTAACTTAGCATTTATGGAAGGATACCAACGTTCTAATAACCAAGTAACGCTTGTTGCGACAGTAATTATTTTATTAATCGTATTCATTCTTCAATTTATTGGAGATTTAGTAACAACAAAAATAGATAAAAGAGCTTAACATAAAGGGAGGAACTAACAGTGAAATTCAAAAAAATCGCAAGTTTATTAGGAGCAGGTGTTTTAGCATTATCTTTAGCAGCATGTAATAAAGGTGGAGAAGATAAAAATAAAGAATTAGTTGTTGGTGCATCAAATGTACCGCACGCAGTTATTTTAGAACAAGCTAAACCGCTTCTTAAAAAAGAGGGGATTAACTTAAAGATTGTTAAATTCCAAGATTATGTTCTACCAAATAAAGCATTAGCTTCAAAAGAATTAGATGCAAACTATTTCCAACACATTCCATATTTAGAGTCTCAAATGAAAGAAAATGGTTATAAATTTGAAAACGCTGGTGGGATCCACATTGAGCCAATCGGAGTTTACTCTAAAAAATATAAGAGCTTAGATGATCTACCAGATGGAGCTAAAATTATCATGAGTAGTTCAGTAGCTGACCATGGTCGTATGTTAAGCTTATTACAACACGAAGGTTTAATTAAACTTAAAGCTGGAATTGATCCAACTACAGCTCAAATTAAAGACATTGATGAGAATCCAAAACACTTAAAATTCCAAGCTGATGTAGACGCTGGAATGCTTCCAAAAGTTTACCAAAACAATGAAGGCGATGCAGTTTTAATTAACACAAACTACGCGATTGATGCTGGGTTAAACCCAATGAAAGATGCTATTGCATTAGAAGGTAAAGAATCTCCATATGTAAACATTATTGCTGTTCGTAAAGGTGATAAAGATAAAAAAGAAATTAAAGAGCTTGTAAAAGTATTACACTCTAAAGAAATTCAAGATTTCATCATTAAAAAATATAAAGGTGCTGTAGTACCTGTAAGTCAATAATCACATAAGAGAGGGTGTCTCATAAGTTTTGAGACACCCTTTTTTTTATGTTTGTTTATTAAACTGACATTTCCTTGCGCGTTTTATCAACTTTTTACAAAAACTTGATTTACAGATGAGATTGGTGGGCGTTCAGCCATAACCTCAATAATATTTTTAGCTGCTATTTCAGACATAGCTTCACGAGTTTCAAATGTTGCATTTCCAATATGAGGTGTTAATACAACATTTGTAAGTGATTTTAGTTCTTCTGTTATTTTAGGTTCGAATTCAAATACATCTAGAGCTGCACCAGCAATAACACCGTCCTTTAATGCGTCTACTAATTCCTGTTCGTTGGCTAAAGGACCTCTAGCTGCATTGATAAAAAACGCAGTGTCTTTCATTTTGTAAAACTCTTCTTTTCCAAATAAATGGTGTAGCTCAGGTTTGTAAGGACAATGAAGGGTAATATAGTCAGAAGTCTGTAATAATTCCTCCAGTGATACGTAAGTGGCATTTAAGTCTTGTTCAAGCTCTTTGCTTAATCTTCTTGGTTGATGATAAATAATCTTCATATTAAACGCCCTAGCTCGCTTAGCTACTGCTTGTCCGATATTTCCAAAACCAAAAATACCTAAAGTTTTTCCTGATACTTCTGTTCCTCTAAAGAATAATGGAGCCCATCCTTCAAAACCTTTTGTACGGCAAAGTTCGTCTCCTTCGACTATTCTTCTGGAAATAGCTAAGAGAATTCCTAAAGTTAGCTCAGCAGTTGCGTCTGTTGAAACAAGTGGAGTGTTTGTAACGTGAATCCCCTTACTAGTTGCATAATCTACATCGATATTATTAAATCCTGCTCCGTAATTAGCAATAATTTTTACATTTGTAGCAGCATCAATTACTCTTTTTGTGATTGGAGTGGATAGTAAGCTTAAAATTGCATCTACCCCACCAACAAGTTCACACAATTCATCTTCTGTAATTAATTGCTCATTTTCATAAACAATAACATGATGATCTTTTAATAATTCCTCAGCCTTTTCTGGGATTTTTCCCGCTACCAAAATATGTGCCAAATTAGAAACCTTCTTTCAACAGTTTAATAATTAATGTTAACGTTTTTATTATAAATGAAGTTTCAAGTTTATGTTTTAATTTAGTATTTGGCAGTTTAAAGAATATATTAATTTTTCGAGTGTTCATCAACTACTTAATTCTTACTGATTAATAGGAAGTATTCTTAGAGATAAAAAAGCAGACATTTGTCTGCTTTTTCAGAGTGTTGAAATATAAAATGGTCATTAGGGAAAATGGGATATGCGGGAAGCCTGAAACCCCGCAGGCTTGCCGGTGAGGCTAAAGAATCTCGCCCCATGGAAAGCGAGCATTCTGTAATGGAAATCAACCTCACTATACCCTTTTACGAAAATTTGGTAATTTAAGATGTTTTTCAACAGCGTAAAAAAAGCAGACATTTGTCTGCTTTTTTCATTGATATCTATGATTTAAACTTGCGGTAGGGGGAGTGTGATTTACTGAATAAAACTTATTTAAAGATTGATCTACATATACCCAGCCCTTCCAGCCTAAGTGGATTGTATCTTTTAGGAAAAACTCATCGTATTCATGTGAAGAAAAATCAGCTACTTGGAAGCCAGCATCTTCAATTTGTTTTTTTACTTTTTTGTAATATACTTCTCTACCTTCTTTAGGGAATCCAGCGTAATCATACCATGGTCCATTTACTGGAACGGAAATAAACAACGCTTTTGTGTGCTCTTCTTTTAGTAATGCTAATACCATTTGAAGGTCATCATATTCTGGCGATACACCATAGTTACTATTTCGTTTATAATTTTTTAAAGCTGGAAGACGTTTTTGAATGTGTTTTATATAGTATTTATTAATTATACCGAAATGGTTAGTAGTTGATTCTCGTTTGCCAATTTTATCGGCAACTTGAGCTACTCGATCCCAGGATAAATCTTCATATTTTGATTTTTTTAATCGGAAGTTTTTATCTGGATCCATTATAACGGTCTCGAAAAGATCTTTCTTTTCGAGAATTTTTAAATATGTGTAAGCTAACGGTTTTTCAGCCATTGCCTTGAACTTAACTTTTTTGTTATTTGATATAAAAGCATTTAATTGGGTTACTAATAAAGAGTCTTTTTTGATAATTGATAGCGTTAAAAGTCTCTTTGCAATTTGTCTCTTTACTGAAATATCAATTGTATTATTAAAAACGAATGAATAAGTTTGAAGCGCAGAATAATTAGGTGAAAAATGAGTATCGTCAATGCCATGTGGAATAAACCACTGTGGAGATAAAACAAATACAATTTTTCTATTTTTTATTCCATCACCTAAAGATGCTAAGTCTAGAAAATGAACGAGACTTTGTGATCCCCCTCGACCAATTAGATAGGGAGTAAATTCATCTTTTTCTCCCATAAAAAATCTAGAAGGATGGAAGGGGTCTCTTCTAGCAAGTTCTGAAGACCCAAAAATAGGTAAGAATTTTGGGTCTTTTAACATTTTACTTTGAAGTAATGTCCCTTGAAATGTTTCAGGATTTAAAGACGCTGCAGTATTATTTAATCGTTCTTTTGTAATAAATAGTTCATAAAAAGAATTTGGAAGATATAAAGCTAGTAAAAAAATGGAAATAGCTGTTATCATCCCCAAAAATTGAACTTTTTTCATTTTCTAGCCTCTAAAATCGAAATGATTTTATTTGGTGTTGCCCACTCCTCACGATCGAAGTCAGAAATCGTTACGTTGATACCGATTTGTTCTTCGATTTCAACTAATAAGCTAACTGTACCAAATGAATCTAATAATCCTTCTTCAAAAATCAGAATATCTGGATTTTCAATCACTTCATCTGTATTACATAAATCTGCTAAAAGTTTTAAAACCTCTGCTCTTAAATTTTCCATTATACTCATTCTCCTTTAGTTAACTAGATGTCCTGAAAATATTAAAAATCCGAAACAAATAAAATGGAATGTAATAATAACCGCTAATACATGTGTTAGTTTATTATTTTTCCAAATCTTTTTTTTCTTATTGAATTGTTCAAACCAATCAAAACTACACATCAATAAAGCTTGGTATAAACCATATAATAGGTAATTTATTTGGATCCCGTGCCAAGCACCCATTAGTAAAAATAAAGTAGTGTAACTGATATAAGATATATTTCTTCTATTTTTTATCACTTTTTTCTTAGTCAGTAAGAATACCATTCTCATATATACATAGTCACGAAACCAAAATGATAAGCTCATATGCCAGCGATTCCAAAAGTCCTTTATATTTCGACTAATGAATGGCATATTAAAGTTTTCAGGTGTTTTAATACCTACTAAATAACTAACGCCGATTGCAAATGCGCTATAACCTGCAAAATCAAAGAATAAGTACAGACTATATGCATACATATACGTTAGATTTGAGACGAAAGTATGCCCTACAACAAGCTGTGTTTCAAGTATATGAACGTTAATTAAATAACCAATTATATATTTATAGAGAAAACCAATAAAAATTTTATGAACACCAATTTGAAAATACTCCTGGTATTCACTAGCCGTTAGCTTTTTTTGACTATCCTGTTGAAATCTCCTAAAACGATCAATTGGTCCAGAAGAGATCGTTGGAAAAAATAATAAAAACTTAAGGAAATCAACAATGCTTATTTCTTTTATACTGTGGTCGCGAATTTCAATAATGACTTGTGTTGCTTTAAATGTTAAATACGAAATTCCTAAAAAGCCTACAAGGGTAGTACTTTCAAATATCGGTGAAACCTTTACAATTATTAAAGGTAAAATTGATAGAAAAACACTTAAGTAATAAACAGTTGAATGGTTCGCATTCTTCCGATAAACACTGTAACCTTTTATTAAAATAACTACCCAAATTATAAAAGCAACTAGGTAGTAGGTTTGTATTTTAGAAGAGGAAAAGATTAATAATAAAAACACAAAAGAAAGAAATGTTGTGTAGGTAGTTAATCTTTTTCCTAAAAACCCTAATACTACTGCTGGGATTAATAAAACAATTAAAATACCGAAGAACGTAAAACTACCGTATGGGATCATTGATCAGCATGCTCCAATAATTTTTTTCGATCAACTTTACCGTTCGTTGTCATTGGTAAACTTTGTAAAAAACTAAATTTTCTTGGAATCATATAAGTCGGCATATATTTATTTAGTTCTTGTTTTAAAAAACGTGTTAAGTGATATTCCTTTTCGAAATCGTGTTCTTTAACGACTACTAAGCAATGTAAATCTATACACTTACCATCCTTCATCTCCGGTAATATAACTGCAGAATGAACTAATGGTAATCTTCTAATGTTATTTTCAATGTCCTCAATTTCAATCCGATAACCGTGTAGTTTTACTTGGAAATCGATCCTACCTTTATAGAACAATAGTCCTTGATCAAAGTAACCAGAATCACCCGTTTTATAGGCGCGCATGTCATTTATTTGATAGTAGGCTGCATCAGTTTTTAACTGATTATTAAGATAACCTTTACTAACGCTTGGACCAGCTATAATAATTTCCCCTGTTTCACCATCTGGAAGTGGGTTTCCCAATTCATCCATAATGTAAATGATTGTATCGTCTTTCGGAGTTCCAATCGGTAATGGGGAATATTGGTTTATGATTTGTTCGGTAATCTGAACGAATGTTACAGCAACTGTTGCTTCTGTTGGACCGTAAGTATTATAGATCTCTGCTTTAGGAAATCTAGATAAAAGCTGTTTAGCACTATTATTCGATAGTACTTCACCACAGAAAAGGAAAGTCTTTAAGCTTGGTAGTAAGGATTCGCTGAAATTTGGATTCATCATACACATCTCTATAAATGATGGTGTAGAAGTCCAAACCTCAATATCACTTTCCATTAAATAATCAAATAAAACTTTTGGTCGCTCAACCAAAGATTTTTCAACAGCAATGAGTGTGCCACCCGACAATAAAGATGGATATAAATCCATTACTGATAAATCAAAAGAGAAAGGAGCTTGATTTAAAAATCGTTGTCCATTGTGTATATTAAAATCCTTCAATATCCAATCAGTAAAACTACGTAAGTTTTTTTCACTAATTTGCACACCTTTTGGATCTCCAGTACTGCCGGAAGTATAGATAATATAAAATGTATCATCGTCTTTAACATTAAAATCAGTTAAAGAATTGACTAGATCAGTAGAATCAATTATCTCCTGTAGTTCTCCAAAATTTATGATTTTAATGGATTCAAACTCTAAAGTAATATCTTTTGGTGTAATTAATAAAGTTGCTCCAGAATTAGTAATCATTTTTTTGAGTCTTTCAAAAGGAATAGACTCATCAACGGGAATATATGCACAACCTGCTTTTACACTCCCTAAGAAAATAGAAATCATTTCCGTCTGCATGTGCCCATACACAATAATAGGCTTATTCGTAAAATTATTATTAATCATCCAGCTAGCAATCGCATCTGATTGTTGCTTTAAAGTTTTATATGTTAAAGAGTAATCACTATTTTGAAATGCGATCGTGTTTGGGGTGTTAATTGCCCAATAATCTATTTGTTCAATAATTGATTTCATCAGCTCACGTCCTAAAAATCGTTATATATAAAGCTCCCAGTAAATGAATCTTTAAATCCATATAGGTAAAGTAGTGCAAGTAAAATTGATAAATAAAACGCAGTATAGAATAAAAATCTTAAAGTCTTTGAACGGAAAATATGGATTTTACCCATTTGTTTTCACCTTTCTTAATTTTTAGCTAGACGTATTATAACACCGAAAAAAAGATGAAAAATTAACCAAACACCTTTTAAAATTACAAACAGATAATAAATTATTAAAGGTTAAGTAAATTTTTTCTAATTCAATTTTAAAGATTAATGGACAAGATTGTTCATATAATTAGGAAAAGGTAGTAATAATGAACAAAAAAATAGAGGGAAGTAAAAATAATGGGGAAATGGGAAAATCCTATTGGCCCTGCTCTATGGGAGATTGTAAATGATGAAAAAGATTTATTTGTTTTTGATTCCTAGTTTCTTAACTGTTTTACTAATGTCTCCATTTTGTAGTTTTATCTGGAATAAAAACGCTGCGAAAGGGACAGTTCCGAATTACCCTACTATGAATAAAGTTAAAGTTACTAATGATCAAAATGAGAATACTAATGAGATTGATCGCTACTTACAGCAAATTCATTTTAATGGAGTTGTTCTTGTTAGGAAGAATGAAGAAAATATCATTAATAAAGGATACGGTTATCGAGATATCCAAAATCAGTTACAGAACACACCAAATACGTATTACCCAGTTGGCTCAATTTCTAAATTTTTTGTTTCAACGTTGTTAATGCAATTAAAAGAAAAAGGCAAAATATCGTTTAACGATCCGATTTCAAAATATATACCGGACTTTCCAAATGGGTCAAAACTAACATTATTTCATTTGATTTCTCATACTTCAGGGATTAGGAGACAAAAAGAGTTATTTAATCCAATTTCATCGACTAATTTAATAAAGGAAATAGTTAAATCAAATGCTCACTATAAACCGGTGAACAAATGGGATTACAATGACACAAATTATGTTTTACTTGCTTACGTTATTGAAAAAGTAACTGGAATTCCTTATGGAGAATATATAAAAACACATATTTTCAATAAAGCGAATATGACTGAAATTGGACAGGGTAATGATTTTTATAAAAAAGGAAATCATGCACTAGGTTATTTATTAATTCAATCTAAAAATGCTCCGAAGCAATTACGAATACCAAATTTTAACCATTTATTAGGTTGTGGAGATATTTATGCAACTGTTTCAGGACTACAAAAAATGGACGAGGCACTTATTTCAAATAAACTTATATTGAGTAAAAGTTTTACTCAATTTATTAAGCCGTATCAAAATCATTATGCATACGGAATTTATAATAAAGGAAAGTATTTATACAATCATGGGGTAGTTCCAGGAATTAATTGTATGAATGTATTCGATCCAGTTTCGAAAACATATGTAATTGTGTTTTCTAATAGTCAAAAGGTGAAACCAAACATTTTTAAGATAGCAATGAACTTATTTAAACTAGTTAACAAAATGAGTTGAGAACAGTTAGCTTTTTGATTATAAGAATCTAGACTCTTATAAAATATTTCATAAATAATTTAAAAGATACTCATACTATTTTTTGATAAAGAAAATAGGAGGAGTCTAGTGAAAAAGTTTCTATATTATTTCTTATTAATGATAATGACTAGTAGTATTAATTTGGGCTCTATTAAATTTGTTAGTGCGGAAACGAAAGCCGGGATCAATGAAAACTCATTAACGAGACATATTAAAATTACTGAACAAAAACTAAATGATGCGCCGATTAAGTATCCACAAATAAGTGGAGCATCTAATTCAACTGCACAACAAAAGATCAACAGTATCTTAAAACAAGGTGCTGATGTAGCGAATAGTAATCGTTTGAAGCTATTAGAAGATGAGAAAGAAGCTAAGTCAAAATGGGATGCTAGCCAAGGGCAGTGGAGACCTTATGAATATGTATTTACTTATAAGGTACTATACAATAATCTTGATAAATTGAGTGTTATTTATAATGAGTATTCATATACAGGTGGGGCACACGGAATGACAATGGGTACTACATTTAATTTTGACGTAAAAACAGGTGATATCGTTCCACTATCTAAGTTAATAAACGAAAATACAAAATCCGTACAAGAATATGCTTATCAGCAATTACAAAAGAAATATAAAGGATATGTATTAATAAAATCTCCTAACGAAATTGACTTAAGTGACAAAAATCGACTATGGGCATTTGACCATGCAGGAATAAAATTAATCTTTAAAGAATATGAAGTAGCCGCATATGCTGCTGGCATGCCCGAAGTCTTTATACCAGTGCAAGTTTATCAATAATAAAACCGATTTTTAGAATATATAGGAAAATGTTTTTAAAATAGTTAAGGAAGTAAATTTATTTAATTGATCAAAACCTTTTTTCTTCAGAGTGTTGAAATGTTAAGCGGTCTATAGGGAAACATTAAAAAGAACATTATTGATGCTTAAATACTGTTTGATGATCTATTAATGATTTTACGATTTTAATATACCAATCAATTATATTAATTGTTTTTCAGAAGTTGAAATTTTAACGAAATTAGATAAATTATTTCAAATGGTATTCGAACTTAATTGACTTACAGACTGATTAAAAAACTTTTATTTTACTCTAAGTAAAGGATATTGAATTAGCTTTTGAACATTAACTTTTTTTGATGAATAAGTTGATTGGAACGGAGGGGTACTCGACTCCTATGGGATAAGCGGGAACCCTGAGACCCCACAGGCGTAGCCGAGGAGGCTAAAGAATCTCGTCCCATGGAAAGCGAGCATCCTGTAGTGGAAATCAACCACGTGGGCTCCTTTACGAAAACTTGGTTAATAATTAACAAGATTGTTTTTCAACAACGCAAAAAAAGAACCTTCATTATAAATAAGGTTCTTTTCTTTATTTATTTAATAAATTTGATTAATGAAATAAAACATTTTCGTAAATAATGGTAGAGTCTGAATGAAAACATTCATTTGTTTTAACAATATAAGAATAAGTTGAACAACTATATAAATATTGAATAATCTAAAATTGAGTATGTACGATTACTAAAGTGAGTGCTAAAGGTCGTTAAAAACTAAAAGCAAAGAAGTTTAATCTTCAATCTGTTCTTTTAACAATAAGGCATAAAGATCTTCAACTCGTTCGGACATAAATCTTTGTGAGTCTTCAATTCCCTTATTATAAAACATAGGTCCAAGTTTTTGTGATATAAAGTCTATTAGCAACATTGAACTTAATTCACTTAATTCTTCGTCTCTTTCTTGTAAGAAATACGTTTGTAGTTGATTAATCGCAAATTTTTGTTGATCTGGTGAAAGCTTAGTTGTTTTAGACATATTTTTCCCTCTTTTTTAGTTGTGATATTAGATTTTTTATTTCCTATATATATATAGTATCTCTATTTATTCTTTTTTTGCGAAAAAATGTTACACGTAATAAAACTTTTTTGGTAAAATAGTGCACAGCTTGAAAATACTTTTTAATTGCTTTAAGATTAGAATGAGAATAAAATGAGAATGAACTTAAAATAGCCATTTTCTATTTTATAGAATTTTTATGTAATATTATGGAGGGTGTAAAATGGGAGCTTCTACATTAAAAATAAAAGACCTTCAAGTAGCAATTGAAGGAAAGCAAATTTTAAAAGGTGTAAACCTTGAAGTAAAAGGTGGAGAAATTCACGCAATCATGGGACCAAATGGTACAGGTAAATCAACTTTATCTTCTGCTATTATGGGTCATCCAAAATATGAAGTAATTGGTGGTAGCATCGAGCTTGATGGCAACGATGTTTTAGAAATGGAAGTTGATGAGCGCGCTCAAGCTGGTCTTTTCCTTGCTATGCAATACCCAAGTGAAATTAGTGGTGTAACAAACGCAGATTTCTTACGTTCTGCAGTGAATGCACGTCGCGAAGAAGGCGATGAAATTTCATTAATGAAATTTATCCGTACATTAGATAAAAACATGGAATTCTTAGAAATGGATCCAGAAATGGCTCAACGTTATTTAAATGAAGGTTTCTCAGGCGGAGAGAAAAAACGTAATGAGATTCTTCAAATGATGATGATCCAACCTAAAATTGCTATTCTTGATGAAATTGACTCAGGTTTAGATATCGATGCATTAAAAGTAGTTTCTAAAGGTGTTAACGAAATGCGTGGAGAAGAGTTTGGTTGCTTAATCATCACTCACTACCAACGCTTATTAAACTACATCACTCCTGACTTCGTTCACGTAATGATGCAAGGTCGTATTGTAAAATCAGGTGGACCTGAATTAGCTGCTCGTTTAGAAGCTGAAGGATATGACTGGATTAAACAAGAGTTAGGTATCGAAGACGAGACTGTTGGGCAAGAAGCTTAATCGGATAGGAGGGATTCTCATGACAACTGGTACTACAATTCCATTTAGTCAAGAAACAGTTAAGCAGCTTTCTGCATTGCTAAATGAACCTGCATATTTCACAGAGTTCCGTTTAAATGCACTAGCAAAAGCTGAATCACTTTCTCTTCCAAAGCCAGATAAAACAAATATCTCTAAATGGGATTTCTTTGGAAAAGAATTTAATGTTACAGCTGGAAATGTTCCTACAAAAGATCAATTACCAGAATCAGTAACATCTTTAATGAATGAAGACACTGATCAATCAGTTTATGTACAATATAATGGTTCTGCTGTATATCACTCTCTTTCTTCTGAAGCAAAAGAAAAAGGTGTAGTATTCGTAGATTTACACACAGCGATTAAAGATCACGAAGATCTTGTGAAAAAATATTTTATGACAGAGGCTGTAAAAGTCGATGAAAATAAATTAATCGCTTTACATGCAGCATTAGTAAATGGTGGAGCTTTCTTATACATTCCTAAAAATGTTGTATTAGAAAAACCAATCCAATCTATTTTTGTTGTTGATGGTGAAAACGTACCTGCATATAACCACGTTCTTGTTGTTGCAGATTCAAATAGTGAAGTTACTTATGTTGAAAACTATGTTTCTACATCTGCTGATTTAGATGCGGCTGTTGTTAACGTTATTACAGAAGTAATTACATTAGATAATGCAAAAGTTCGTTATGGTGCTGTTGATACTTTAGCAAAAGGTGTTACTGCTTATGTTGTTCGTCGTGGTCACGCTGGTCGCGATAGCAAAATCGAGTGGGCACTTGGCCTAATGAACGATGGAAACTCAGTTTTCGAAAATGTTACAAACTTAATTGGCGACGGTTCTTTCGGTGACATGAAGATGGTTACTGTAGGCCGTGGGGAGCAAACTCAAAACTTTACAACAAACATTACTCACTATGGTAAAGGATCTGAAGGTTGGATCTTAAAACATGGTGTATCAAAAGATGCTGCTACTTCAATCTTTAATGGTATTGGGAAAATTGAACACGGCGCTTCTAAGTCTAATGCACAACAAACTTCACGTGTATTAATGCTTAGTGAAAAAGCTCGTGGAGATGCGAACCCAATTCTATTAATTGATGAAAACGATGTTATGGCAGGTCACGCTGCTTCTGTTGGTAAAGTAGATCCAACTCAGCTGTACTACTTAATGAGTCGCGGTATTCCGAAGAAAGAAGCAGAGCGCTTAGTTATTCACGGATTCTTAGCACCTGTAGTTTCGGAATTACCAATTGAAGAAGTTAAAAAAATGCTTGTTGATGTAATTGAGAGGAAGGTTAAGTAATGGATGTTAAAGCAATCCGTGAAGCCTTTCCGATATTAAATCAAGAAGTAAATGGACATCCTTTAGTATATCTGGATAGTGCTGCAACTTCACAAAAACCTGTTCAAGTAATAGAAGCTGTTGCTAACTACTATAAAGAATATAATTCTAACGTTCATAGAGGTGTACACACTCTAGGAACAAAAGCTACTGATGCATACGAGGGAGCTCGTGATAAAGTACGTAAATTTATTAATGCATCATCAATTGAAGAGATTATTTTTACTAGAGGTACAACTACTGCAATTAATACAGTTGCTGCTAGCTACGGAAGAACGAACTTAAAAGCTGGAGATGAAATTGTGATTTCTTATATGGAACATCACAGTAACATTATTCCTTGGCAACAGGTTGCTAAAGCTACTGGCGCAACATTAAAATATATACCACTAGAAGAAGATGGTTCAATCAGCGTTGAGCAAGCAAAGGCTACAATTAACTCAAATACAAAAATAGTTGCGATTATGTACGTTTCAAATGTACTTGGTTCAATTAATCCTGTTAAAGAGATTGCAGCAATTGCTCATCAAAATGGAGCAATCATGCTTGTTGATGGTGCGCAAAGTACTCCACATATGAAGGTTGATGTGCAAGACTTAGATTGCGATTTCTACGCATTTTCTGGTCATAAAATGTGTGCTCCTACCGGTATTGGTGTACTTTACGGTAAAAAACATCTTCTTGAAAACATGGAACCTATTGAATTTGGTGGGGAAATGATTGATTTCGTTGACTTACAAGATTCTACTTGGAAAGAACTACCATGGAAATTTGAAGGTGGAACTCCAATCATTGCTGGTGCAGTTGGTTTAGGCGCTGCTATTGATTTCTTAACTGAGATTGGGATGGATAATATCGAAAAGCATGAACATGAGATTGCGAATTATGCTCTTGAACAGTTATCTACTGTAGAAGGAGTAACAATCTATGGTCCAAAGCATCGTGCAGGACTAGTTACATTTAATGTGGAAGATGTGCATCCACATGATGTTGCAACTGTATTAGATGTGGAAGGAATTGCAGTTCGAGCTGGCCATCATTGTGCTCAGCCATTAATGAGATGGTTAAAGGTATCTGCTACTGCTCGTGCAAGTTTTTATCTGTATAATACAAAAGAAGATGTAGATGCTTTTGTAAGAGGATTAGTTAAAACGAAGGAGTATTTCAGCGATGTCTATTAATCGAAACATTGATCTAGATGCATTATATCGTCGAGTGATAATGGACCATTATAAAAACCCTCGTAATAAAGGGGTAGGGGCAATATCAGAAAACGATGTAACAATAAACATGAATAACCCTACTTGTGGTGATCGCATTGAACTTCGTTTAAAAGTTGATGATGGAATTGTATCAGACGCTCGTTTTGATGGTGAGGGATGTTCAATTTCAATGGCATCAGCTTCAATGATGACTCACGCAATTAAAGGTAAAAAAATAGAGGAAGCCCTACAGCTTGCTCAAATATTTTCAGATATGATGCTTGGAAAAGAATACGATGAATCAATCGATTTAGATGATATTGAAGCACTTCAAGGTGTTTCAAAGTTTCCAGCACGAATTAAATGTGCAACACTTGCATGGAAAGCGATGGAGAAGGGCTTAAAATCAGAGGAATAATCCTCTGAGCTTTAATCCTCCTCTTCTATAAGAAGGGAGTATGAATAATGTCTACTAATTTGCCGGATATTAGTGATTATAAATATGGTTTTCATGACCGTGACGTATCAATCTTCCGTTCAGAGCGTGGTTTAACAAAGGATATCGTTGAAGAAATTTCACGTATGAAAAATGAACCACAATGGATGTTAGATTTCCGTTTAAAATCTTTACAACATTTCTATGATATGCCAATGCCTCAATGGGGTGGAGACTTAGCAGATTTACGCTTTGATGAAATTACTTACTATGTAAAACCATCAGAGAAAACAGAAAAGTCTTGGGATGAAGTACCTGAGGAAATCAAAAATACTTTTGATAAATTAGGTATTCCTGAAGCAGAACAAAAGTATTTAGCTGGTGTATCTGCACAGTATGAGTCTGAGGTAGTTTACCACAGTATGAAACAAGACTTAACTGATCTTGGTATCTTATTTACAGATACAGACACAGCTTTACGTGAGCATGAAGAAATTTTCAAAGAGCACTTTGGAAAAGTAATTCCACCTACAGATAACAAATTTGCTGCATTAAACTCAGCTGTTTGGTCTGGTGGATCATTCATCTACGTACCAAAAGGTGTTAAAGTTGATACGCCACTTCAAGCGTATTTCCGTATTAACTCTGAAAATATGGGTCAATTTGAACGTACATTAATCATTGCTGACGAAGGTGCACATGTACATTACGTTGAAGGTTGTACAGCTCCTGTATATACAACAAACTCACTTCACTCTGCAGTAGTAGAAATCATCATTAAGAAGGATGCATACTGCCGATATACAACAATTCAGAACTGGGCGAATAACGTATTCAACTTAGTTACGAAACGTGCTGTTTGTGAAGCGAACGCAACAATGGAATGGATCGATGGAAACATTGGTTCAAAATTAACAATGAAATACCCAGCAGTTATCCTTAAAGGTGAAGGTGCTCGTGGCCTTACACTTTCTATTGCAATTGCTGGTAAAGGACAACACCAAGATGCTGGTGCTAAAATGATTCACTTAGCTCCAAATACTTCTTCTACTATTGTTTCGAAATCTATTTCTAAACATGGTGGTAAAGTAACGTACCGTGGTATCGTACACTTTGGTCGTAAAGCAGCTGGATCACGTTCAAATATCGAGTGTGATACGTTAATTATGGATAATGCATCAACTTCTGATACAATTCCATACAACGAAATCTTAAACGACAATATTTCTCTTGAGCACGAAGCGAAAGTTTCAAAAGTATCTGAAGAGCAATTATTCTACTTAATGAGCCGTGGTATTTCTGAGCAAGAAGCTACAGAAATGATCGTAATGGGCTTCATTGAGCCATTTACAAAAGAATTACCAATGGAATATGCAGTTGAAATGAACCGTCTGATTAAATTCGAGATGGAAGGTTCAATTGGTTAATAGAGTTTTTAGGGGAGGCGAACTTTTGAAGTTCGTCTTTTTTATTTAGAAATATTTAATAAGTATCCGCAGTTGTTTTGATAATTTAATAAATATTTAAAGATGATTTCTGTTTCTATAAGTAGAGCAGCTTTTTAGTTTTAGTAAAATCCTTCTACATTACACCTCATTAATTTTTCAGATAAATAAAGGTTTTTATAAAATAAGATAGATCTATTTGTGGTAAAATTTAACTTGAAGGAAAAGAGATGTTTGTGGAATTTAATATGTGGGAGGGTTTTTTATGAATTTTAACCTTAAAGAAGCGATTGAAGTTTTAGAAAGAACACCAAAATCATTAGAGTCTCTTTTATCGGGTTTATCTGAATCTTGGTTAAACTGTAATGAAGGTGAAGGAACCTGGAATGCTTCTGAAGTAATCGACCACCTAATTGAGTGTGAAAAAACAAATTGGATTCCAAGGTTGAACTGCATACTTAACAAAGAAGGAAACAACCATTTCCCACCATTCGATCGTTTTTCGCATTTAAATGAAAAACATGAGAACTCAATAGAAGAAAGATTACTTGAATTCAAGAATTTAAGAGCAGAAAATATTACAAAACTACAATCATTGGTTGACCCTGAATTACACTTAGAATTAGAAGGGATTCACCCAGATCTTGGAACAGTAAAATTAAGAGAATTATTATCCACTTTTGTCGTACATGATCTTACGCATATAACTCAAATTGCAAGAGTGATGGCAAAACGATACAAAACTGACGTAGGTCCTTGGATTGCAAATTTAAGTGTGTTAAAGAAATAGTTAGCGTTTAATTCACAAATTATCGGGTATTATAGTGTGGAAATCAACGAAGTACTTAAAAAAACAATTAAAAATAATGTATAAACACCAAAGTGCAATACAATAAAGGATTATTCATACTCGGGGAATTCCGAGTTTTTTTATGTTAAACTATTATTTAAACCATGGAGAATATAGATTTTTAGTGTAATTAAAAAGGAGAGAAATTTAGGTTGGATATCATTCTACAAATTCTTATACTCATCAGTATAGGACTTGCTGCAGGAACAGTCGGATCATTGATTGGTTTAGGCGGAGGGATTATTATCGTTCCAATGCTACTTAATATTGATCACTTTTTATCCGCTTTTTCGACTGTGCCAATTCATGTTGCAGTTGGAACTTCACTGATTACAATTGTGTTTTCTTCACTGTCATCCACCCTTTCGTACCATAAACAAAAACGAATCGATTATAAGAGTGGTATTTTATTTTTAATAGGGAGTGTTCCTGGTAGCTTACTAGGTACATACATCAATTCGCTTTTAAATACGGAGCGTTTTACTTTATTTTTTGGTATATTTTTAATCTGTATATCGGTCTTTCTATTTGTTTCTTCAAAATTAAATAAAAAAGCAAAGGAAGTACATAAAGGGGTTATACGAACATATACAAATGAAGAAGGCGAGGCATACACATATAGCTATAGTCTTCCTTTGGCGATTTCATTGTCTATTTGTATCGGGATCATCTCAGGATTATTTGGAATTGGTGGAGGAATATTGTTAGTACCAATGATGGCGTTTTTATTTGGTTTTCCACCTCAGTTAGCTGTTGCGACTTCAATGTTTGTTGTTATGTTTACGACGCTTGGAAGCTCGATTTCATATATAGCATTAGGAGAAGTAAATTTCTACTACATTCTTCTACTTATTCCTGGCGCATGGTTTGGTGGGAAAATTGGAGCATATATTAATCAAAAGTTAAAAACTGAAACAATCGCATTAATTTTAAGGTTAGTTGTGTTATTTTATGGCATAAAATTAATTATAGAAAATATTTAAAAAAGGATGGTGGAACAATGGAAACAAATCAAACGATAAATATTCGGTTGTTCCATACAAATGACATTCATAGCCACTTTGAAACGTGGCCAACAATCGTCGGTTTGTTGAAGTCTAAAAGAGAATTAGCTACAGGAAAAGGTGAAGCCACACTTACTTTTGATATTGGGGATTTCGTTGATCGCTTTCATCCAATTTCGGAGGCCACTTTAGGAAAAGGCAATGTGGAACTTTTAAATGATGCAAAGTTTGATGCAATTACAATAGGTAATAATGAAGGAATTACCTTATCAAAAGGTGAGTTGTTAAACCTTTACGAAGATGCAAAGTTTGATGTATTAGTTGGTAATTTAAACATTTCAGATGAAGGTACCGAGAGTTTCAGCAAGCCTTTTGAAATATATGAAAAAAATGGAGTAAAGCTAGGAGTAATTGGTTTAACAGTCGCTTATCCTGTGTTTTATGAAACTTTAGGATGGAGTATAAAAGATCCGTTTGAAATGTTAAATAACATATTGCCAATTGTCAAAGCGCAATCAGACATTGTCATTATACTTTCTCATTTAGGGATGAGAGACGATCAGAGAATCGCTGAACAATTTTCAGGAGTCGATATTATCTTAGGCGCACATACTCATCATTTATTCCCAAATGGAGAGTATGCTGGTGAAACTTTACTTTGTGGAACAGGTAAACACGGTAACTATTTAGGCGAGGTTTTAATTACTGTAAATAAAGAGACGAAAAGTATTATCAATACTGAAGCTTCAGTTACTGAAGTACATACAGTCCCAACATATTATCAAGATGAAATGACGAAAATGATGTTGGCTAATTTAATGAGATTAAGTAAAGGAATTTTAAATGAACCAGTAACACAACTACCGAGTAACATGGGTGTAAATTGGTTTAAAGATAGTCCATTACTGAAATTATTAGCAAATGCACTACGCCAATGGACTAAATCAGATATCAGTATACTAAATTCCGGTATTTTACTTGAAGGTTTAAATAATGGCCTTGTTACTAAGGGTGACATTCATCGGATTTGCCCACATCCTATTAATCCTTGTGTCGTTAATTTGTCTGGTAAGGAATTATTAAATGTTTTAAATCGTTGTGAAGATAAAGAGCTGACTCATTTAAAGATGAAAGGTTTTGGATTTAGAGGGAAAGTAATTGGAAAAATGGTTTACGATGGAATCACTTTTGTTAATAAAGATAAGAAAAGGCATTTGAAAAAAGAGGATCTACTTATTAATGGTGAAATGTTAGATTTAAATCGAATGTATGAGATTGGAACTTTGGATTTATTTACGTTTGGTCATTTAATTCCTACAATTCGAGATGCTAGTCATAAAAGATTTTTTATGCCTGAGTTTATTCGTGATGTGTTATTTTCGGCTTTAAAAGATGTATAAAATTTATCAAGTTTAGACAGGTTACACTTTTGTTTTTTTCTCATATTTTAGAATGAGAAAGGAGCGTTGAACTTGATCAATTTAAGCCCAATTAAAATAGATAATCATACATTTAATGCTGTTACAGTTTTACTTCCAAAAACCACGTTATTGGTCGTTATGAATGATAACGGATATATTATGTGCGGAGCATTAGATGTAGCTTTATTAAATGAAAGATTGCGCGATCGTCAAATTATCGCAGGCCGAGCAGTTGGTGTAAAAACAATAGAAGAATTATTAAATGCGCCTTTAGAATCCATTACTGTTGAAGCAGAAAAGTTAGGTATTCAAAAAGGTATGATTGGAAGAGACGCATTATTAAAGATGATATAAAAAAAGCCACTAAATTTTTTTAGTGGCTTTTTGTGTAGACGATGCCCTAAAAATTGATTTTAAAATGTATTAACTGTTATGAAGAGCCATATATTTAATTAAAAAATTGTTCAAGGAGATAACAATGAGAGTTGTTGAAGCATCAACACTTGTTCCAGGTACGATCTTAAGAAAACCGATTTATAATGAGCATGGAAAAATGATTGTTAATGCAAATATTCCTTTAACAGAAGAGATGATTAATGGAATACATAAATTAGCTATTCAATTTGTTTTTGTACATGCTCAATCATCAGAACCTTTAATGGGAAAGACAATTATTTCAGACGAACTTCGCATTGAAATCACAAAAACAATAGAAGATGCTTTTGTTAAATTAATTAGCGAAGATTTTTATTTAAGAGGGCTATCTTTAGAAAAGAACTCATCTAGGCTTAAAGAAACGATAAAATCACTGCAAAACGAATTATGGCAACAGAAGGATGTTTTATCTTTATTGATTGACGTATTACATTATGATGAGTATCTCTTTACTCATTCTCTAAATGTAGCTATTTATTCTTTAGGAATTGGAACGGCATTTGATTTAAGTAAAATCCAGCTTAATTTACTTGGATTAGGTGCACTTTTACATGATGTTGGGAAGATGGCAATACCCAAAAAGATTTTAAATAAACGGGGCCGTTTAACTGAAGATGAATATGCATTCATTAAACAACATACAATTGCTGGATACGATCTGCTACGACAAGTATCTTCTATTCATCCACTTGTTGCGGACTGTGCATTACAGCATCATGAAAGGATCAATGGGAGCGGCTATCCAAAAGGTTTAATTGGTAAAGAAATACATCTTTTCTCAAAGATTATTGGGATTGCAGACTTTTTTGATGCTGTTACTTCAAATCGAGTATATCGACAAGCAATGCTCACGCATGAAGGATTAACATTATTAATTAATGAGAGTGATAAATTATATGATGCTAAATTAATTAGCATATTTAGCGATCTACTAACCATTTATCCAACGGGATTACACGTAAAATTGAGTGATGGTAGACAAGGAATCGTTTTTAGTCAAAATGATGCTGCTACAGATCGTCCAGTTGTGCTAATAATTGAAGAAAATGGAATAAAATTAAGCAATCCTTATGAAGTGAATTTATATAATGAGTTGAAATTAGAGATTATCGAGTATAATCAAATAATAAAAAAAGTTGATTTTTAATTGTACAAATCCATTAAGAATGAACAGGCATTGACATGCATACCCATTAGTAAGGGGGCATGGATACAATGAAGAGATTTAAGTACAGACGTGTTCCAAAAAATAAACTTTTTGTTTCAAAAAGAAAATCTTTTGGCGGATTTAAAAGGAATTCAACTCAAATAACACAAACAATTCGTAATATATTTCCAAATAAATATGTAGTTATTTGTATTGTTCTATTATTTTTTTCCTTATATGCTTTCTGGGAAATTGATAAAATTTTCACACCTACAATCTTAAAATATTCTGAGAAACAAACAAGACGAATTGCTTCTTTAGTTATCAATGAAGCGTATGAATCGGCATCTAAGGAACTGCAAGGGCAGGATATTATCATTCGGGATGTTGATGAGAATGGTAAGGCGATAATAAGTACTAATACATATTTAATCAATAAAATAATTGGTTCTACTACTCAGCATGTTGAAGAAAATATACGTAGAGTTGAAAATGGAGATCTATCATTTTTATCTTTATCAAAAGCAGAAAAGAAGAAAATGAAGTCGGATCATGAGGGGCTATATTTAAAAGTACCGATTGGGGTCGTAACAAATACAGTACTTTTAGGGAAAATTGGACCTACTATACCAGTTCGCTTTTCTGTAGTCGGTGATGCAGTGGCTAATGTTACACAAGAAGTTAAGCCTTTTGGATTTGATAATTCTGTAGTCGAAATTATTATGAATGTAGAAGTAAATATGAATGTAATTATCCCGTTTAGTACAAAATCGACAAAGGTGAAGGTAGAAGTCCCAATTGCTACTGAAATTATCGATGGGGAAGTTCCAAATTATATTCCATTTACTCCAAATACTCAACAAGCTCCTTCAACAACAAATGGAAAAAAATAAATTTAAAATAGAGCAGACTAAACTTATTACACTACGATAAGTTAGTCTGCTTTTTTTTCATTAATGGTTTCAATTTACCCAAAAACTCGCCTTGGTCAGTTTTCTTTATTTGCTTCTATCCTGACGCTCCCAAAGACGTAATTTTGGATAAGGATCAAAAGACCACTCTGAATAACCATTGTCTTTGTAAATACCATAGTGCAAATGTGGAGGAAATTTTCCAGATGTCCCTGGAGGTCCATATCCAGTACTTCCAACATAGCCAATAAGTGTTCCTGGCTCTACTACTTGCCCTCTTTGAAGGTCTTTGTTAAAGCCACCTAGATGAGCGTAGTAATGATAATTATTACTTAAGTCTCGAATTCCGATTCTCCATCCTCCGATTCGATTCCAGCCTTTTGTCTCAATAACTCCATAGCATGTAGACCTTACAGGAGTACCATAATTTGCAAAAATATCAGTACCTTCATGAACTCTTCGTCCACCAAAGCTTCGAGGTGCACCCCATGTACTACGATAACTATGTGTACTACGAATTGGTAATGGGAATGCATTACCTTCTATATTTAATTTTCCGTAATATTGATACAAACTAGCGTACTCATCGATAATATCAACTGTTATGGCTCTTTGGTAGTAATCCCATAGCATCATTCGAATATATTGCCTGGATGGTCCATAAAAATTTAATCGATGAATGAAAGTGTATAGAATATCCTCATCATCTTCTAGTGAAGCTTTTCCATCATTATTTCCATCTAAACCAATACCGCTAAAAAGATGGATAGTAGGAGCGTATGTGTCTTTCTTAACTGGATTTGATAGGCCGCTCCAATCCTCTGGTTTAATATAGATAGAAAGGACCCCATTTTCGCGTTTTGGTATATCGTTCCTTACACTCCGTACATTACGTTCATAAGTATCTATAGCTGCAAAGTAATACCAAGGGATAAAAGTCAGGGTTTCACCTTTTTTATATAAGGCCATTCGTTCTTTATTAAGCTGAGCTTGATTAATTTCTTCTGCATTTGTAAATGATGGCATTATGAAGATAACCACCATACAAAAAAGTACAATTATTTTTTTCAAAACCATCATCCTTTAAATTGATTTACATATATAGTTTGGTTAAAGAAGCGACTTTCATAAATGGAAATTATAGGGATAATAGGGATAATCAATCGAAAGTTTTTCATATCCGCGAAAAATGTAGTAATATATATACTATTGGAAGAGAAAATGAAATATGTCGTAAACGAATAAACGTTGGAGGAATTTCAAATGGCATCAAAAAAAGAAGAATATTTGAGAAAGCCCGAGTGGCTAAAAATAAAATTAAACACAAATGAATCTTACACAGAATTAAAGAAAATGATGCGATCAAAAAATCTTCACACTGTTTGTGAAGAAGCTCGTTGTCCAAATATCCATGAATGTTGGGCAGTTAGAAAAACAGCTACATTTATGATCCTTGGTGCAGTTTGTACGCGTGCATGTCGTTTTTGTGCAGTTAAAACTGGTTTACCAACTGAACTTGATCTACAAGAACCAGTTCGAGTTGCTGAATCTGTGACACAAATGAACTTAAAACACGTAGTAATTACAGCGGTTGCTCGTGATGACTTAAGAGACGGTGGGGCAGCTGTATTTGCAGAAACTGTTAGAGAAGTTAGAAAAGCAAATCCATTTACTACAATTGAAGTTTTACCATCTGATATGGGTGGGAAATTTGAAAACCTTAAAATGTTAATGGATGCAAAACCAGATATTATGAACCATAATATTGAAACAGTTAGAGAGTTAACTCCACGTGTTCGTGCAAGAGCTACGTATGAAAGATCACTTGAATTTTTACGTAGAGCAAAAGAAATTAACCCTAGCATTCCTACAAAATCAAGCATCATGCTTGGTTTAGGTGAAACAAATGAGCAAATTTACGAAGCAATGGATGATTTACGTGCTGCAGGTGTAAATATCATTACATTAGGTCAATATTTACAACCAACGAAAACTCATTTAACTGTTAAAAAATACTATACTCCTGACGAGTTTGCTGCCCTAAAAGAAATTGCTTTAGGAAAAGGTTTCTCACACTGTGAGGCTGGTCCTCTAGTTCGTTCATCATACCATGCTGACGAACAAGTAGAAGCTGCTAAACAAGCATAATTAAAAAGCACTAGCCTATGCTAGTGCTTTTATTTTGATAATTATTTTGAAATCTGATCGAAATGCATGCTTTGCTTATCTACATCAAAACCTGCAGCTAAATCTTTAATTTGTTGCTCTAATTGTCCATCATTAAGCTGACCATATTTATTTAGGTCCTCAATATTATTAATATTTTGTATCGAATTTGAAGTAAAGATATGATAGTAACTAGGAAGTGCAGATTGAGCAGTTTTTTCAACCTGTTTTCTAGCTAATGATTTATCTCCATCTGATCGATAAGCAATCAATACCTCTTGATCTGTAACTAGTGTAGCAGCATCGTCTATATCAGGAAGCTTAACAACTAAATAAGAAATGAATTTTGACACTTCTTGTTTATCAATCGTTAATGTATAATCGCCATCTTTACCTAAAACATCTTGCTTTTGTAGTCTAGAAAAGCCATAATCTTTGTAAGAGTTATTTGACATTTTAGCATTTACATCGCCTAAATCCATCGGCTTTGTATTTAATTGTTTAGGTGTTGGATTTGTTCGATGTTCATTTTTATATGTTACGTCCTCATAATCGAACTGTCTCGAATGACTTGGACCGAATGAACATCCTGTTAATATAAATAAGGTTAATAAACAAACTAAATATTTACGCATATTAAATACCACCTTTTAATCATCAATGTAAAATTAGTATGCCAAAATATTTGTTACATATTTATGGGAGTAAAAGGAAGGAGAATACAAATTGGTTTGCATACAAAATATTTGCTATGAAGTAGTTGAAGATTACCGTGAAGGATTCAATGAAGAAGCCTTTAAAGCGAGATATGCAGAGATCCTTTCAAAGTATGATTACATTGTTGGGGATTGGGGCTATGAGCAACTTAGACTTAGAGGATTTTTTGACGATTCTCAAAAAAATGTTCCATATGATTCAAAAATAAGTACATTACGTGAGTATATTTATGAGTATTGTAATTTTGGATGTAAATATTTTGTAGTTAAGAAAGTAAAAAATTAAAAGATGGGGGAAACCTCATTTTTTTTTTGTTTATTTAAAGGGAGCACAGTATTTTAAAGAAAGTTGTTTAATCTAGAACATAAAAAATTTGTGGATAAAGTATTTTTTGATTTTTTGAAAGAATAAAAACCTTGTGGATAAGTTTGAATCTTTCAACAAAAGTGTGAATAAGTGAAGACTTAATCACAAAAAAAGTGGACAACTTTTTAGTTATCCACTTTTTTTCAGATTATTTAGTAAAAATAATTTATTTATCCACAGGATCGAAAAATTAGAATATAATTTCACTTAGAAAATCTAATAATTCAGCTGCCTTTTCTTCAGAAATTCCGAAAGCAAATTCTAAGTAACCTTCTTCTTTTAAATCATCTGAACCGATAATTGCAAATCGATTACTTTGCATATCCATAATCATAACTTTGCCATAATGACGATCAGAATATACTAAAGCAAGATCATGTCTTTGCTCTTCTCCCATAAAGCTTACAAAACGAGTCTTTGCTTGAATAGTGTCATCATATAAGAAAAAACGTTCTGACATTTTTTATTCCTCCATTATACTAAAATAATATTTGGCTTGGATCCTAAATGGTGATGTGCTTTAATATGTCGCACAGTTTTCGTTTTACTTCTCATTACAATTGAATGAGTTTCGACTAAGTCTCCACCTAAGAAAGTAACTCCTTCAAGTAATTCACCTGAAGTAACGCCTGTAGCAGCAAAAATTGCATCGTCACCTTTTACTAAATCATTTAATGTTAATAATTGTCTTGGATTATTAAGACCCATATCCATACAACGTAATTCTTCTTCTTTATTCATTGGTACCAATCGAGCTTGCATGTCGCCGCCAAGGGCTTTTATCGCTGCAGCGGCTATAACACCTTCTGGTGCGCCACCAGTACCTACAAAGAGATCGATTCCGGTATGAGGTAATGCTGTAGCTATAACAGCGCCAACATCTCCATCACCAAATAATTTAACACGAGCACCTTTTTCACGAATTCGTTCAATGATTTCCTCATGACGAGGACGTTCTTGGACAATTACCGTTAAATCATGTACACGTTTATTGTTTGCTTCAGCAATAATATCTATCGTTTTTTCAATCGGATCATCTAATGATATTTTACCAGCAGCACGAGGTCCTACAGCTATTTTTTCCATATACATGTCAGGTGCATGTAATAAGTTGCCTTTATCAGAAATTGCGATTACTGCCATAGCATTTGCATGACCTTTTGCAAGGATATTTGTTCCTTCAAGAGGATCAACTGCAATGTCTACTTCTGGTCCATTACCAGTTCCTAATTTCTCACCTATATATAGCATTGGTGCTTCATCGAGTTCACCTTCACCAATTACTACAGTACCTGCCATATTTACTGAATCAAACATCGAACGCATTGCAGAAGTAGCAGCGTCATCAGCTTCATTTTTCTTACCGCGACCCATCCAATGAGCAGAGGCAAGGGCAGCTGCTTCAGTAACTCTTACAATCTCAAGTGCTAATTCACGATCCAATAGTCCAACCCCCAGAAAAATATTCACCTATATAATATAACAAAAATCGGTAAGAAACGCTTTCATTTGTCGATTTTTTTCGAATTTAGCTATAAAATAAATATAAGTCCATAAAATGTAGAAGATAGAATTGAGAAGGAAGTGTACATATGTACTTTGTAAATCGTCAAAACATATTAGATCGAATTGAAATTTTAAATTCAATGCTTGAGGTATATGCGTCAAACAGCCATCCAAAAAATAAAATAGAAGAATTAGCTTTGGAAAGAATGACACATCTTTTGATTGATAGTATGTTAGATATTGGAAATACAATGATTGATGGCTTTATAATGAGGGACCCAGGAAGTTATGATGACATTGTTGATATACTAATGGATGAAAAAGTTATTACTGCATCAATTGGAGAATCCATAAAAAAATTAATTCCAATTCGAAAACATTTATTACAAGATTACACATCTTCAATTACAGAAAAAATAGTGACGACATTAAGCGAAAATATAGAAGCATATAAGGAATTCCCGGTTTCGGTTCAAGCTTTTCTTGATAAAGAGCTAGGAGTAATAAATGCTTTTAGTAGTGATGAGGAAAAATAATTTTAGTTTTTCTATGTAAAAATAACGCTGTTTTCTTGTATTACTGAGTGAACAGCCTGACTAGTAAGGAGTGGCAATATGAAACAATATAAAGGATACTTAATTGATTTAGATGGAACTATGTATCGCGGTGAGGAGCAAATAGAGGAAGCAAGTCTTTTTATAAAGGCTTTAAAGGAGAAAAATATTCCATATCTTTTTGTAACGAATAATTCTACACGTAAACCAGAACAAGTTGCTGATAAACTTAATTCCTTTAATATTCCAACTACAAAAGAACAGGTCTTTACAACAAGTAATGCCACAGCAAACTACATAAAAGAACAAAAGGCAGATGCTACTGTTTATATGATAGGTGAAGAGGGCTTACAATATGCCCTAGAGGAAGTTGGTTTAACAATCACAGATGAAAATCCGGATTTTGTCATTAGTGGCTTAGATCGTAGTATTAATTATGAGAAATTAGCAAAGGCTTGTATAGCTGTAAGAAACGGCGCAACATTTATTTCTACTAATGGTGACATAGCGATACCAACTGAAAGAGGTTTATTACCTGGCAATGGTTCATTAACATCTGTTATTACTGTATCTACTACAGTAAAACCAATTTTTATTGGAAAACCTGAATCAATTATTATGGAACAAGCATTAAAAGTTCTCGGTGTTGCAAAAGAGGATACATTAATGATTGGTGATTATTATGATACAGACATTATGGCTGGGATTAATACTGGTGTTGACACATTAATTGTTCATACTGGTGTAACGACAAGGGATATGTTGTCAAATTATGAAACTCAGCCAACTTATTCAGTTGACTCATTAGAAGAGTGGATTAAATATATTTAAGAAATCAATTAACTTAAAAACCCCACTAGTAATTAATTTACTTGTGGGGTTTTTGTATTATTTCAATATGAAAGAGTGGTCTCAAATATAGATTGACTTATGAGACCACTCTTTTTTATTCATTTTCAGCTTTAATCTGATCTGCCTTTTTATGTGCAGCACGATGAGCAAGTCGGCTAGATGCAGCAGCTGCAATCGCTCCGACAATATCATCTAAAAATGTATTTACTAAGCCTGTAGATTTATCGTTTAATCTTTCTAAAATTCCAGGTTTTAATTTATCGATGTAACCGTAATTCGTGAATCCAATTGAACCATATACATTTACGATCGATAAGGCAATTATTTCATCAATTCCATAAAGGCCTTCATCTTTTTTGATAATAGCCAACAATGGCTCTTGTAGTTTATCTTGCTCTGCCAAAATATCTAATTCAATACCAGTAATGATGGCATTTTGTATCTCACGTTTTGTCAAGACTCTCTCAACATTGTGTTTACACTCATCTTTAGATAAATTTTCATGGTACTTACTTTGTAAAAAATAAACTAAATCAGCAATGTCATCGAGCGTAACACCTCTTTTTTCTAATAACGATAATGCAGTCTTTTCTAAATCGTGATTTAAATATTCCATTTCATCACCTTTTCCTTATTGATTGATTTAATTACTATAAAAATAACTAAAATGGAGATTTCATAAAATAATTAAAACTTTTACTAAATTTTTTTAAAGAAATAAGAGGATTAATTATATATGATTCGATATCGAACAAAATTCCCCTTTATAAAAAAAGTTAAAACATAGTAAAAAATTGTTTAAGACATATAATTTATTACTTATGCCTTATCTGTTGAACCACTTTCCTACATATTTTTTGGTGATTAGCCTGCCCAAGTAAAAAAAAGCATAAAAAGCGACCTTTCATGGCCTTTGTCTTATGCTTGTCGGGGCTGACCAACTCGCTTCCACATTTCATATATACTACGTCATTCTCTCCCTTTTTGTGTATGGCCATTCGGGTTTTAGATAGAAAGTGAAAAAGTAGGGTACAGGTTTTTAGATTTGTGACATATATATTAATTAAGTAGGTATAAGAAGGATGTGAGTGATGATGTTTATTCGCAACCAAAACATCATTCAAGACATGTTTACTCATTATCAAATTCAACCAGCTGAATTACTTCAAGTACAGTCATATTACATGTTTTGGCAGCGGAATAGGGTGTATTTTCTTGCACCCATTGGAAATTTAAAAGAAGATGATTTGCAGGAAATGAAGAGTTTAAGTGATTTTATGAGCTCAACCGGAGATCAATCGGTCGCAACCTTTGTTCAAAATGTTCAAGGGTATTATGTGAGTAAGATTGATGGAAATAATTATTCTCTATTTAAAAGTAACAGACAAAATGAACGCAGTAATAATAACGGTGAAGAACTTGCGATTTTTCATTTAAGAGGAAAAAAATATTCAGATGAATTGAAAAGATTAAATAGAATCGGGAAATGGAAGAATTTATGGGAAAAACGTTTAGAGCAATTAGAACGATTTTGGCAAAGTAAAGTGAATAGTCACCCCGAAAATTTTTTCGAACAAATATTTATTGAATCTTTTCCTTATTATCTCGGAATGACTGAAAATGCGATTCAATATGTTGTAGATACTGAACTAGATGATACTCCTCAAGTTATTGATGCAGCAACAATCTGTCATCAAAAAATGACTGAACGAAGACAGAAAGAAATTCATTTTGCAAAAGTACCGATTGAATGGATTTACGATCATCCAAGCAGAGATCTTGCTGAATGGGTTAGGGATGAATATTTAGAGAATCCTGATAATTATCAAAAGAAAATCCTTTCATTTTTTTATGGTTATGAAAAGAAAAGTCCATTATCTACTTTTGCGTGGCGTTTATTATTTGCAAGGCTTCTTTTTCCCGTACACTATTTTGAAACAATTGAAGGATATTATTTGGCAAGGAGTGATGCGGATCGGAAAAGGTATGAGCGTAAATTAGTTAATTATCTTGAAAATACTAGTGAGTTTGAAGCTTTTTTAGGTGGATTTTATGATTTGATCGGACTACCAACTGCTAAGTTAGGGATTCGTGAAATTAAATGGCTAAAATAAAAGAGAGGGTTTAAACCCTCTCTTTTAGTATTGAAAATATATTAGAATACTTGCTCTACCTCAATTACACCAGGTACTTCTTCTAATAAAGCTCGCTCAATACCAGCTTTTAATGTAATAGTTGAACTTGGGCAGCTACCACATGCACCTAAAAGGCGAAGTTTAACAATACCATCCTCAATATCAACTAAATCAACGTCTCCACCATCACGTAGTAAAAACGGTCTTAATTTATCTAAAACTTCTTGTACTTGTTCTTTCATGTCCATTCATATCGACTCCTTTCACTAATTTTATTATAATCAGTTAAGAGGAAAAAATCTATTACAGAGTACTTTGTGTGTTTGAAATTATTTTTGGACACACCTTTATTGTATGCTAGGAGGAGAAAATGAGTAATAAAATTTTAGTGGAAGTTTTTGGAGCTGAAGTAATATGTGCAAGTTGTGTAGGAATGCCATCATCAATTGAAACTTTTGAATGGCTTCAAGCTGCACTTCAAAGAAAATATCCTGACTTAGCCTTTGATTTTCAATACATTGATATATTTAATGTAGAGAATAATGAAAAAGAAGATTTCGCTGAACGAGTTAGAAATGATGAATTTTTCTATCCGGTAGTATTAGTAAATGGAACTGTTGTTGGTGAAGGTAATCCAAAATTAAAAGATGTTTATAACGCTATTGAACTATAATGAATTAAAACCCTTTACAAAAATGTAAGGGGTTTTAAAAGTGTTGAAATATAAATGGTCAATAGGGAAACGGACATTAAATGAACATTTATTTAATGATGAAATTATCATTTTTGAGATGATCTATTAAGGTTTTAAATGTTAATATGGTTGAGTAATTTCATGATTCCAATAATCACTAGTAATGATTTTTTTCAGAAGTTAAAAATACTTTGGACTAATTTTTTAAAATAAATTCAGTTGTTTAGTTTAATTAATGTTCGATATTTATTGACCTACAAGCTGATTAATATAAAATAGCTGGGTTACTTTAGTAAAGGCAATCTGATTAGAATTTATTGCAGACTTTTTTCGTTGAATAAGTTGATTGGAGCGGAGGGGTGCTCGACTCCTATAGGATAAGTGGGAAGGCTGAGACCCCGTAGGCTTGCCGAGGAGGCTAAAGAATCTCGCCCCATGGAAAGCGAGTATACTGTAGTGGAAATCAACATCACTCTACTCCTTTTACGAAAATTTGGTAATTTAATTGACAAGGTTGTTTTTCAACAACAATAACCCCCCTTACAAAAATGTAAGGGGGGTTATTGATTATAAATTTGCTTTTTATTGGCTTCTTATTGTAATTGACTCTTTTCCAAAAAGATTAAAATGTTTTAATAAAATTCATTATTTTATGTAAAATGCAGAAGATTTACATGATAGAATAGAAGTGTAAAGACAAATAAATTACAATTTTTGGCATATATATAGGATTGGGAGGAGGGGTGGAATGGTTGCGATTAGTTTATTTGTAATTGGCGTTTTATTAATTATTATCGAAATGTTTTCGTTAACCTTTGTATTCTTATGGATTGGTATTGCGAGTATTCTAGCTTCAGTTGTAAATTATTTTACAGGATCAAATACTTTTACTTTTATCGTTTTTGTTATTAGTGCATTAATTTTGTGGCTTAGTACAAAGAAATTTGCAAAAAAAATCCACCAGCATAAAACGATAGAAAATGGAGTATATGCTTTAGTTGGTAAAGAGGTCGTTGTAGCTTCTGTTGAAATAAATGATGATACAGTAGGTACAACTAAAGTTTATGGTGACGAATGGACAATCCGTTCTACTGAACCATTAATTTTAAATGAAAAGGTAATTGTAACAAATATAGAAGGTGCAACTTTATACGTGAAAAATAACTAATTGAGGAGAAGTGCTATGTCTGATGTAGGTTCTATGGTTGGTCCGATTATTATTGGTATTATTGTTTTATTTGTTGTGTTACTTTTATTATCAAGTATTCGCATTGTTAGACAATCTGAAGTATATCTAGTAGAACGATTAGGGAAATTCCATCGTAAATTAGAGAGTGGAATTCACGTTGTAATACCATTTGTTGAACGTGTAGCTAGTAAAAAAACATTGCGTGAGACTGTGGTAGATTTTCCACCACAATCGATGATTACAAAAGATAATGTTAGTATCCAAGTAGACTCAGTTGTCTTTTATCAAGTAACTGATGTTGTGCGTCATGAATACGAAATTGCTAATCCATTGTCTGCGATTTCCAATTTGACTGCTACTACTTTACGTAACTTAATAGGGGAATTAGATTTAGATGAAACTTTAACAAGTCGTGATACAGTTAATAATAAACTCCGTGCAATTCTTGACCAAGCAACTGATAAATGGGGAATGAAGGTTAATCGTGTAGAAATCCGAAATATTATTCCACCAATTGATATACAAAATGCGATGGAGAGACAAATGCAAGCAGAACGTACACGTCGTGAAAAAGTATTAAATGCACAAGGTGAAAAAGAATCAAAAATCCTGAAAGCAGAAGGAGAAAAGCAATCAAAAATTCTTGAAGCAGAAGGGGAACGTTTAAGCCAAGTTGAAAAAGCTCGTGGAGATAAAGATTCTCAAGTTTTACGCGCAGAAGGGGAAGCGGAAGCAATCATTAAACTTGCTGAAGCGAAAGCTAGAGGGGAACAACTTGTATTAGATGTTTGGAGAAATGCAGAGCCAACTAAAGAAATGGTTCAATTGCGTTCAATGGAAGCTTTAGAAAAAGTAGCATACGGTCATGCATCAAAACTTGTTATTCCGACAGACGCTACAAAGCTTTTAGGGATGGTTGAAAGTGTAAAAGAAGTTATTAAATCTGACAAAACAGAATAAAAAAAAGCCCCTTAGCAATTATGTAAGGGGCTTTTTAGCATATTAATATAACTAAAAAGATGTTTTGTTAATCAACCATTGTGGTATTTATACATCCATAAGATTCCAGACTTAATTAATCTTGGAACACGTCCGAGTAGTGGGCGCTCATTGAATAGTCCAAAACCATGTTTTTTACCTAGTGAGCCCATAATACCTTTTAATTTTATTTTAGGCATTACTTCTGGAAGGTCTTCACCTTTCCATTTTTTTTGTAAAACCATAACGATTTGTTCTGCTTGAGCTTCTGCTAGCTGTGCAGAAGGTGCATATGGTAATGATGCACAATCTCCCACTACATAAACATGCTCATCGTTTGGCATGTGATGATATTTCGTTACAACGATTCTTCCTGTATTGTCTTTTTCCACGTCTAAATTGCGGACAACTTCAACTGGTTGAATTCCCGCTGTCCATATTACAGCGTCACAATGAATTTCATCATCATGGTTAAATAAAGTATTTTTCTCAACTTTTGTAATGTTTGAATTGCTAACAATTTTTACATCGTGCTCAATAAACCAGTTTTGTACATAATAACTAAGTTTTTCTGGAAACATTGATAAAATTCGGCTTCCACGATCAAATAGTAAAATTTGTAAATCGCTTCTACTTTCTCTTAACTCACTAGCTACTTCTACACCACTTAAACCAGCACCTACAACACCGATTACTGAATTAGGAGGTAGACTGTTTACATTTTCATAAGCGTTTCTTGTTTTTTCAATTGTTTGAATACTATAAGTATGTTCCGGTGCACCAGGTACATTATGGTATTTATCCTCACAACCTAAACCGATAATTAAATCATCATAAGAAACTGATTTTCCATTGCTTAATTCTACTTTCTTGTTTGCCGTATCAATTGTGGTAATATCTCCATAAACAACCTTTAATTTCTCATGAGTTGGTAATGGTATTCTAATGTGTTGCTCTGGAACTGTACCTGCAACTAATGCATAATACTCAGTTTTAAAGCAATGAAAAGAATTTCGATCAATCAATGTGATATGAACATCCTCAGGTAAATCAGATGTTAATAGACGTGACAAAGCACGAATATTTCCATATCCGGCACCTAGTAATACGAGGTTTTTCATAGTTGATGTTCCCCTTTTGTTTTATTAGCGTTGAATGAAAAAATTTTTCTATTTTTCGACAATTATATTATATATATTTTATGTTAAAATAACAACGCCTAACTCAGTAAAATAAAGCTCATTCCATTTATTCTCAAAAGGATTGACGTTTTAAAAAAAAAAGAGTAACTTTATGAGGAGCAAGGAGTGAAAAATAGTGAGACCATTAGTCGAATTTTGTATAAAAAACCTAGCAGACGGTGCACAAAAAGCTTTAGAACAGCTTGAACGTGATCCAAATCTAGACATACTAGAATATGGCTGCCTTGGATATTGTGGAAAATGTAGTCTATCACTTTTTGCACTAGTTGAAGGGGAAGTAGTTACTGGAGAAACGGCAACCGAGCTAGTAGATAATATTTATATTTTCTTAGAGGAAAATATGTTAATATAAGAAGCACTGTTAATAATTAACAGTGCTTTTTCTATTTTTCGAGCTATTTCAACAATATTTTAGTCTTCCTCAAAATCCGTTTTACATCCCTCAATCATACCCTTTTAAACATTTCAATAATACTATTCTTTCGTTAAATTACATTAACCAATATTATTTTTATTACGTACACTATTTTTAATCTTTCGCAAAGTTAATGCAAAAAAAATGAGCATTCACTTAAGTGAAAGCTCTTAAAATGTTTCTATATCGAGAAACGGGGGATGTTCTTATTGTGCTCAATTCATTTAAATTTTATACTTGTATTAATAAAAAAAGTAAGGAGTCATGAAAATGAATTCTTTTCGTTATACAAAAATGCATGGATTAGGAAATAACTATATTTATGTAAATATGTTTGAAGAAAATTTAAGAGAAGAAGAGCTTTCTAAACTTGCAGTTGAAGTTTCAAATATTAATACAGGAATTGGTAGTGATGGAATGATATTAATCTGTCCATCAGAAGTTGCTGATGTAAAAATGCGAGTATTTAATAATGATGGGTCAGAAGCTAAAAATTGTGGTAATGGTCTAAGATGTGTAGCTAAATATTCATATGAACATGGAATTGCAAATAATACTTCATTTAAGATTGAAACGATCAGTACAATTGTTGAAGCAACAGTACATGTTGAAAACAATATTGTTAATCAAGTAACAGTAAATATGGGGAAACCAATATTCCGAAGATCACAAATCCCAATGATTGGTAATGATCAGGAATATGCTAAGGATAGAATTTTATTTGAAGAGAAAAGCTATGAATTTTCAGCAGTTTCGATGGGAAATCCACATGCTGTTTTTGAAGTAAGTGATATAAAAACGGCACCATTAACAACTTTAGGTCCAATTGTTGAAAAGCATGATTTATTTCCGGAAAGCGTAAATGTTGAATTTATCGAATGTTTGCCGCATAATGAGATAAATTTCGTTGTATGGGAGCGAGGTTCTGGTATAACGCAAGCATGTGGAACAGGAGCTTGTGCTGCAGCAGTCGCTATGATACAAGAAGGTAAATATAAACGAGATGAACCGATAACTGTTCACCTGCAAGGTGGAGATTTACAAATTACTTGGTCTACTGATGGGGATGTATGGATGAAAGGCCCAGCAGTTACAATAACAGAAGGCATATACTATACTCAAAGAGGAGTGAAATAAATGATTACAGTTACTGAACAAGCAGGTTTAAAAATTAAAGAAATGATCGAAAACGAAGAAGATCAAAACACTTTTGTTCGCTTAGGAGTAAAGGGTGGAGGTTGCTCTGGACTTTCATATGGACTTGGTTTCGATCCACAAAAAAATGATGATGATGACACAGAATTAGAATATCATGGCATTAAATTTTTAGTTGATAATGAAAGTGCTCCTATTTTAAAAGGAGTTGTAATTGATTTCAAAGAGTCATTACTAGGCGGAGGATTTACAATCGATAATCCAAATGCAATCGCATCATGTGGATGTGGTTCTAGTTTTAGAACAGCTACGAATGCAGGTACACCTGAAGAGTGCTAATTCAGACTGCCAGCCAAACGCTTGCAATCAGTCTGAAAATCCATTTTTTAGTACTTTGTCTACACATGAATAGGATACTTTTGTATCCTATTTTTTCTATTATACAAACTAGGCAAAATTCTTAATTGTTAATATTTTTACAAATTCAGGGTAAATTATTGAATCTTTTTTGAAGTTGTGTACTATTATATAGTGTAGATAAAAATTTCAATTGGTTTTTTAAGAAGTTGGTTGTGAAATGGTTCACGAATTATGCTGTACATTGTTCAATACATCACAAATAATATTAAAAAAGAATTGGAGTATTCCATTTAGTTTGTAATGATGGTTTTGAACATTATACAAAAGCTATTATCATCACTGCAGGAAATGGTGCATTCCAAAGTGCAGATAATTGATCAACAAGCTGTGGTAAGCTTTCAATGATTTTTACACTTGCTTGTCGCATTCCACCATAAAAGGAAGTGAATAAACCAATTGGTCCTCCACCAATAATTGTAATATCATACACTTTTTCGTCTTTCATAAGGAATAGCCCCCTCATGTATAAATGCATGGCATCTATAATAGAATAATATCATATTTTATGCCGATAAAATTAAAATATGGCAGTTAAAACATTGTAGAAATTTTTCTAAAATATGAGGTGTGAATCAAAAAATAACCAATTTCACTTAATATTTCGAGAATTCTACCGATTAGATTTATGCTTGAAATCTTACACAAAAAACTTTAATATTGTTATAGGCTAATTGTTAACATTTTGTGACAATTATTACGAAATATTTAGACAAATATCCCTATTTAATCGTTTGCTCACTTATGTACTGATTTTATAATGAATTAGATTGCTCACTATTGAGCTTAGTTATAAATTTAGAGATATTACGGCAAATTGTAGTTAATTAATATAATTTAAAAGGATGGTATGTATATCATGAATAAGCCTAAGATTGTAATCCTTGGAGCTGGGTACGGTGGAATTATTACTGCAACTCGACTTCAAAAAACATTATCTGCAAATGAAGCGGACATTACATTAGTAAATAAAAACAGCTACCACTACCAAGCAACATGGTTACATGAAAATGCAGCAGGTACATTACACCATGACCGTACACGACTTGATATTAAAGACGTGATTAATCAAGATAAAATTAACTTTATTCAAGATACTGTTACTCAAATCAAACCTGAAGAGAAGAAAGTATTTCTTTCTAACGGCGAATTAGACTATGATTATTTAGTAGTTGGACTTGGTTTTGAGTCAGAAACTTTCGGAATTAAAGGATTAAAAGAACATGCATTTTCAATTGCTAACATCAATGCTGCTCGTCAAATTCGTGAGCATATTGATTACAGCTTCTCTAAATACTACAACACTCCAGTTGAAAAGCGCGATGAGTTATTAACGATTATCGTTGGTGGTGCTGGATTTACTGGTATTGAATTTGTTGGTGAACTTGCAAACCGTGTTCCAGAATTATGCAAAGAGTATGATATCGATCGTGATTTAGTTCGTATTATTTGCGTAGAGGCTGCACCAATGGTATTACCAGGTTTTGATCCTGAATTAGTTGACTATGCGGTTTCTCAATTAGAGAAAAAAGGCGTAGAATTCAAAATTGGTACAGCTATTAAAGAATGTACTGAAGATGGAATCATCGTTGCTAAAGGTGATGTAGAAGAGAAAATCAACTCTGCAACAGTTGTTTGGGCTGCAGGTGTACGTGGAAATGCATTAGTAGAGGAATCTGGTTTTGAAGCGATGCGTGGACGTGTAAAAGTTACAAAAGATATGCGTGTTCCTGGAAATGACGATGTATTTATCGTTGGTGACTCTGCTTTATTAATTGACGAAGCAAGTAACCGTCCATACCCACCAACAGCACAAATTGCAATTCAACAAGGATTTAATGTTGCACACAACTTAGCAGTACTAGTTCGTGGAAAAGGTGAATTAGAAGAATTCACACCAGACATTAAAGGTACAGTATGTTCATTAGGACATGATGATGCAATTGGCGTAGTTTACGGTAAGAAATTAACTGGTTGGAAAGCTTCATTTATGAAAAAAGTAATTGATAACCGTTATTTATTCGTACTTGGTGGACCAATGTTAGTTCTTAAAAAAGGTAAATTAAACTTACTATAAGCATATTAGCTCGACTTAAGTCGAGCTTTTTCTTTGTAAATTTTAAATTAGCAGCGGTGAAGAATTCTAGATGTAGTTACCCATTTTAGGAATTAAGTATAAGTGTAACTACACCTCTATCTTCGCCTAAAAGCTCGCCAATAGACGAGTTTTCTTTATCGTAAAGGTGGTCATATTAGATGAGTAAAAGAAGCAATGTATGGCTAGGGGTAGCTGGTTTAGTGAAAGACTCTAACGGAAGATGGTTAGTTGTAAAGAAAAAATATAGTGGCTTAAAAGGTTTATGGTCTTTACCAGCAGGTTTTGTAAAACAAGATGAAACAGTTGACCAAGCAGTTTTAAGAGAGATTAAAGAGGAAACAGGCGTAAATGCAACTTTAATTGGTTTAATAGGTGTTAGGACTGGCGTTATTCGGGAAGAAATTAGTGATAATATGTTAATTTTCTTATTACAGGCAGATGATACAGTAATATCGATTCAAGAAGAAGAGTTATCAGATGCACGTTTTATTTCTGAAGAAGAGTTACTTAAGGATCCTACATCTTCATTATTAATCAAATACTTAATTGAAAATCCTCCGAATAAACCAATGAATGTGGTTAAAGGTTTAAACCCAGGAGTTCAATTCCAATATACAACCTATCATTTTATTAAATGATTTTTCAATAATTTGAATTTTTTTAAAATTGACGATAGGACAAGAAGGTTTTACACTGTATATAGAAAAAATGTGGGGTGTTTTTTATATGGTGATGAGTATTCCAGTTTTACTTATTTCAATTTTGTTATTTTTCGTATTAGCTTTTGGAATCGGTTTCCTTGCAAATATGCTTTTTCGAACTACTTGGTTTATGGTAGTAATCTATCCACTATTAATCGTTATGATTGTGGACAAGATTAGTACGGTAAAATATTTTACTAATACTACTGTAGCTTTTGAGACATTAAAAACAAACTTAATGGCAGTAGGAACTGGTGATATTGTTATTTTAACAGCTGGTTTAGTAGGGGCAATTATGTCAGGAGTAGTAATCCTTTCATTAAGAAAAAATGGATATCAAATGTTCTAACTTCTAACTTTCTCAAGTATGAGAAAGTTTTTTTTATATTTTTTTTGTTTTAGGGAAAGATGAAAAGATGAAAAGGAGTGAAATGATTCATTGGGTATAAATAAAAAATTATTTAGACGTGTTATTTTATCTATTTTATTCATTATTGCTTTGTTTTCTTCTTTAAAAATCCTTGCAAATATTCAAGTGGCTACGATAAAAGGCTGGTTTAGTGATTCAATTGCAATAAATAAAGTATTTGCTGAAGAAAATAAAACGATCACAAATGAGAGCATAATGATTACGATGGCAAAAAACATCGAACATAATACGAATTGGAATAATTATAAAAAAGTAACAGTTACAGCAACTGGTTATACAGCCGGGAGAGAATCGACAGGGAAAAGTCCTAAAGACCATTCTTATGGCATTACTTATTCAGGTGTGGAAGTAAAGAGGGATTTATTTTCAACCATTGCAGCCGACTTAAACGTATTTCCGATAGGAACGGTATTATTTATTCCCGGGTATGGATATGGAGTGGTAGCTGATAAAGGTGCAGCAGTAAAAGGAAATCATTTGGATTTATATTTTCAAACTGTTGGAGATGTATTTGAGCATTGGGGAAAGAAGAAATTGGCTGTTTATATTATAAAGCAAGGGTCAGGAAGATTTACAGAATCAGATCTTAAAGAATTGAATGAACAAAACTCGTTACAAGTATTTAGACAGCAATCAAAGAATCAAATTGGAGAATAGATTATGGAAAAAATAAATTATAGCTTAACCATTAATGCACCAATTGAAGCTGTTTTTGAAGTTGTTGATTCAGATGAGCATATAAAAAAGTGGATGGATGGTTTTATAGAGAATAAGTATGACGAAAATTTTAACAGAGAAAAACCAGTTGGTCATAAGTTTAAGCAAAAGTTAAAAGAAGATGGGGAAATTCGAGAATATGATGGCGAAATCATTTCTTATAGCCCGCCAAAAGAATTAGGTATTCGATTAAAGCATACTAATTTTACTGCGATGCAGTCTATCGCTTTTTTTCTGTTGGATCAAATCAAACCCGGTTAGATTATGAATGTAGCTTGGAAATGTCTTCAGTAGTAGCTAAAATGACGGGCTTCATATTCAGTTGGTTCACAAAACGAATTGTAGTAAAACAAATGAGTAGTTTAAAAGAATATGCAGAAAAGCGATTTGATGGTGTACTATAAAAACATGCCCCTTGCATTTATAGCAAGGGGTTTACAACGTTAAAAGGAAATTTATTTTGAATAAAAGGAAAATCTTTTCATTATCTCGAATTTAAAATAAGTAAAATTTTATAATAAAATAGAAATTGTTAAACATAATTTTTTGTTCAAACAAGAAAGACGAAACAGAGTTGTTTAAAGTGAGTAAGCTTTAATGGAGAGGTGGAGGCGTTATGGAAGAGAAAATGACCTTAATGCATGCATTAGGCATGACGATAGAGTCTGTTGAGGAAGGCAAAGTAGTGATGAAAATGGAGGTAACGGAAAAAGTACATCAACCGTTTGGTTATTTACATGGTGGTGCTTCAGTTGCTTTAGCTGAAACAGTTGCGAGTGTAGGAACGTTTTCGATGATTGATCAAGAGAATCAACTTGCTTTTGGCCTTGAAATAAACGCAAATCATTTACGTTCTGTTCGTGACGGTGTCGTAACAGCAATCGGAACTGCAGTACATACAGGTAAAACGACAATGGTTTGGGATATAAAAATTTACTCCGAGGATGAGCAGTTAGTTTGTATCTCAAGATGTACAGTCGCGATTAAAGATAAACGAAATTAACATAAAGAGCTGCTAAATTACAAATGTAATTTAGCAGTTTTTTTTTATGATCGAGGATATCAAACTAATGACACTTGGTAAATTGGTCAGTCAGGTTTCTTAAATATTAAAATGTAATTTAAAATGATTATTTCTAAAAAGAAAAAATAGAAACTCATCAATTTTATCTTAAACTTATGGTAAAATAATTAAGTTGTGTATATAAAATTTCGAAGATAAGTGAGACATCCTCTATTTAAGGATTTAATTTCTTGAGATAGAGAAGAAAGGAGACATTCGATGAAAAATATATATTACACAGGCTTTAATGCACTTTTATCAATTATCATGTTTACGGTCGCCATTACATTAAACTTCTTTCAAATGACTATAAACTTTTTATCAGTATCTGGTATTCTACAACCACTTACAGATCTACTTCCAGAGAAGGAAATTAGAATCCTTACATTTCTAGGTATAGCATTTCTTTTCTATTTAGTTTTGAGTGGATTCAAATTAATTTCTGATATGATCTGGCAATTTGCGCTACTACTTTTCTCAAAGGACAATGAAGGAATAGACTTATTAGCAACTAAGAAATATTCTTTTGTCTTTTTAATTGGTGGATTAATTGCTATCTTTTTAAATAAATCTTTAGTGTATATTGCTATTATTTTAATAGTATCAGTAATTGCATTTTTTATTTTATTTTTAATTAAGCAAAGATCTAACTATACAATTGTAGGGGTCATTGGTTTTATAATGATCCAATTAATCATTTGGGGATTAGTAGGAAGCGGAGTAGTATATGGCGCTTTTACAGTTCTAGCTAAATTTAAAACTTCAATGCCATTTTAAAAAAAGTAGCACTTTTGAGTATCTCAAAAGTGCTACTTTTTTGTTTATAGATTAATATAAATGGCCATTCACAACGATGTTTTGCCATATGCGTTGAGTAGGTGGATAAGAATAGTTTTTAGGAATTGGAATTCTTTGTTTATCATTACCAATCCACGTACCAATTGTATAGTTTGAAGTTAATCCCATGAACCATAGATTCGTATTATCGTTAGTTGTACCTGTTTTACCGCCAATATAGTTTAACGGCATATAGATATGTTTAGCAGTACCATCTTTTACGACAGAGTTTAACATGCTTCTCATAGTTTCGTTCGTTGATGGATTGTAAACACGAATTGCTTTAGGTTCATTATCGTATAATACGGTACCATCTCTTAACGTGATTTTTTTAATAGCGGTATTTTCATAGAATACTCCATTGTTTCCAAATGTAGAGTATGCATCTGTCATTTCTAATGGTGACATACCGACATTGAAGCCACCAAGAGCACGACCTAGCTCTACACGGTCTTCATTTGTAATCGTTCTAAACCCAAACTTATCTAAGTATGAATAACCTATACGTGGTGTAAGTTGCTCATATAATCGAACTGCAGCCGTATTAAATGAGTTTTGCATTGCAGTACGTATAGTTACATCCCCGTATTCTTTTTTACTATCATTTTTAGGACAGTACGTGCCTTTACAGTAGTTATCTGCGTTTACTTTTGTATCTGGTGTAGCACCAAAGGTTTCGATATATGGCGCATAAACTAGTAATGGTTTAATTGTTGAACCTGGCTGTCTATATGATTGGAATGCTCGATTTAGATTGTGAGGTTCATAGTTTCTTCCACCAGAAATTGCAATAATTTCATGTGTATCATTTCTTACTACAACTGCAGCGCCTTGTGTATTTGTTGAAATTGTTCCTCGATTAACTGCGTTAACTGTCGCTTGTTGTACTGATGGATTTAAGCTTGTATAGACTTTTAAGCCTTGATTTTGTAAATATAATGCTCTCTCTGGAACAGTTTTTAATTTTTTTAATTCAGTTTGTTGTGCTGCTGATAGCTTACTAGTATTAAATTTGCCTTTTTTACCAGCTAAAATACTCTTTAGCTCAGAATCTACGTAAGAATAGTAATCAGGATATTCCTGTGTTTTACTATCTTTCTTAAGCGTAATTTTTTCTTTCATAGCAGCAGTGTACTGTTGTTCAGTGATTTTTCCCTGATCTCTAAGTATACCTAAAATTCTTTCTTGACGCTTTTTAGCATTATTAAAGTTTTTCAAAGGATCATATAAAGTTGGGTTATTTGGAATTGTACAAACGAAAGCTGTTTGAGCAATACTCAAATCTTTTACCGATTTGCTAAAATATGCTTTACTTGCAGCTTCAATTCCATAGTTTCGATTGGCAAAATAAATTGTATTAATGTACATTTCTAAAATTTCATCTTTAGAATATTGCCTTTCAAGTTGCAAAGAGATTTGAATCTCTTTAATTTTACGTTCGACTGTACGTGCTTGAGTTAAATATAAGTTTCTTGCAAGTTGCTGTGTAATCGTACTAGCTCCCTGTTCTATTCCACTATTCGAAACATTCACCATAAATGCCCTAGCAACTCCAAATAAATCAATACCTTTATGTGAATAAAAATATCGATCTTCGGTAGAAATAAAGATATCTTTTACTAGTTGCGGAATATCACCGCTTTTTAAATTAATTCTATTATCACCAGAAGCAGGAATATAAAAAGGATTATTATTTCGATCATAAAAAACACTGTTCTGTGATAAAGAAACAACAGGCAGTTCTTCTACCTTCTTTTTGGGAATATGTTTTGAGGTCTCATATGCCATCATAGCTTGCTGAGATGTGAAATAAAAGACAAGAAAGCTTATTATAATAATAATAAATCCAATAATTTTTTTCATAATAGCCCTCTATATACTTTCTATTTTTTAATTCGTTTAAAGAATTAATTAAACGAACGATATTATTTTAACACGATTTTTCATCTTGATGGGTATCTTATGTTATTTTTTACACAAATTGGTTGTATTAATAAAATAAGGAATAAAGTAGAAAATAGGAAATTTGTCTTACTTGAATATTCGTTAATCATATAAGACAATAAGTAAAAATCAGAAAATTTATTTTTCTGGAGGTGAGGAAATGAAAGAGCAGTTCCTGTTTATTGATTTTGAATTTACAATGCCCGATGGAAAATCAAAAGGAATTAAATTTTTTCCGGAAATCATTGAAGTTGGTTTTGTAAGTGTCATTAATGATGAGATTAATCAAACATATTCTTCATTTGTTAAACCGCTGCAATTTCCAACGTTATCCTCAAGATGCAAAAGGTTTCTAAATATTTCTCAAGAAAATGTTGACCATGGAATACAGTTAAAAGAACTTGGAGAAATATTAAATGAAGCGACAAAAAACTATAGAACCACGGTAATTACTTGGGGCAACATGGATATGAGGGTATTAAAACATAATTGCGAGGCTGCGAATATATCATTCCCAATTCATGGGGAAGTAAGAGACTTATGTCTAGAGTATAAAACCTTCTTCGGTAACCAAAATCAAACTGGTCTTTGGAACGCAATGAAAGAGTATGGAAAAGATGGAACTGGAAATCACCACAAAGCACTAGACGATGCATTAACAACATATCATATTTATAAATTAGTAGAAAAAGATAAGCAATACATGAAAAAACCTGCACCAGCGACTTTAGGAGACTTAATTGATTTTTCATTACTAAAGAAAAGAATATCTTCATACTAAAAACCAATTGATTTTAAATCAGTTGGTTTTTATTTTTGTTAAAAGAGTAATTTTGTTTAATATCCAATCCATTTTTATAAGGGCAATAAGGGGATTGATTTAAATGTTTTAAATATTTTTGATGTGTAAGTCGTTGTTGATTTCACTAACTACTTGATTATGAAGAGCCATTCATTTGATTAATGATTAAAAATATTTTAAGAATAACTTTTTTAAAAGAATAAGTTGATTGGAACGAAAGGATGGTCGACTCCTGTGGGATGTGCGGGAAGGCTGAGACCCCACAGGAACGAACGTGACGAGGAGGCTCAGGTCTCGCCCCACGGAAAGCGACCATCCTGTAGTGGAAATCAACAAGAAACAACTTAATTAAAATCTTTGAACATTTCTTCATTTTACTTTGATTATCATAGAATACTTTGTATAATTGGCAGTGGGAGTGATGGGACTATGATGGAGTTTTTATATTTTCCTGAAGATAAAACAGAGTATATACCTGCCGTTATTTCATTAATCATTTTTATGATCGGTGCATTTATTACTTTTTATTTAATTAAAAAGGCATCGCTGAAAGAAGAAAAGCGTATAACAGAATTAATGGAATCAAAAGAAAAAAAATCATTACGTGAATAAAGTAATTCAAAATGGGGACTTACTAAGGAAGGTCTCTTTTTTTATTTACATCACATTTTTATCACATTTTTGTGATAGATTTATTTTTGTGAATTTATTAACTACATAGACTAACTAAAATCTGATCAACCAAGCGCTTTTTAAACATTAACTTTATCGATCTAAAATTTAAGATCTGTATAAATTTAGCAGAATCTTAGGAGGTAATACATATGAAAAAATTATTAAGTTTATTAATTGTAAGTATTATGATAACTGCAGGATGTTCTAATGAAAAGAAGAAGGAACCAGTAGTCGAAAAACCAGTTGATGTAAATATACTTCTGCCGACATCCGATATTAATTTAAATAAAGAAATTACAATACGGGCTGAAGTTAGTCAAAATAATAAAGCTGTTTCTGACGCTGATGAAGTTCAATTTGAAATTGGTAAAAATGGTGAAGATAGTATTGCCATGCTTGATGCAAAAAACGGTGCAGATGGTATTTATTCGGCTACATACAAATTTACTAATCCAGGAGATTATTATGTAATTGCACATGTCACTGCAAGGGATCAACATTCAATGCCTAAAAAAGATTTTAAAGTTCAAACTACTACCTCAACTAGCAATAGTAATGGTGAAAAGAGTGAGCATGAAACTCACAGTGGAGATGATCATCATGGCGATGTAATGATTCATTTAATGGGCACTGAAAATATAGATGTAAATAAAGAAAATCACTTTACGATTCATCTTATGACGAATGATGGAAAACCGCTTGAAAAAGCGAATGTGCGAATTGAAACATGGAAAGATGAGCAAGGAAAACATGACTATACTGATGCAAAAGAAGTTGCACCAGGTGAATATGATGTTAAGTATACCTTTAAAGAAAAAGGAACAAATACAGTAAAGGTTCATGTTGAAAAAGGGGAACTACATGACCATACTGAAAAAGAAGTCACAGTAAATTAAATAATAATGAAGGCTATCCGATCTTTGATGAATAGAAGGATAGCCTCTTTTATATAAAAGCTTGAAGTCAAGAGCTACTGACTGATATCGCTTTTATGGGGGTGAATATTTTGAGAAAGATTTCGATTTTCAGTACGATTTTACTTTTCTTATTTTGTACCGGCTGTGTGCCAAGTAATATGTCACATATTAAGGATTCGGAAAATGTCCTTATTTCAGTAAACAAAAAAGTGGGAAGTTTAACGTTCCTGAATTTAGATGATTTACATAAAGTAACAGATTGGAATTTAAATAGGGATGTAAGTGGAGCAGTATTATTACAAAACGGAGAAGATATTGCTGTATACCATCCAACAAATCCCAAAATAGATATTTATCATCTTTCAACAGGGGACCATGTCGATAGTTGGAATGCAGGTACTGGTATTACTAATATAATTTCTTTAAAAAGTAATCAGGTGATTGCTGTAACGAATGGAAAGAAGAATAACATTACATTTTTTAATCGTAAGGGTAAAGTTCTTAAAAAAATTAAAATAGGTAGAAATCCAATTTCGATGGTTGAAGATACGATTCATCATAAATTATATGTTAGTTTGTTTAACGAGAGAAAAGTGATTGGTATTAACTTGGATGGTTTTAAAATTGAACAAACGATCGAAGTGCCTTACACATCGGTAGGCTTACTATTAAACAAAGACTCATCTGAACTATTTGTTGGGGGACATGGAAATGGTGAAGTGGAAAATGAGAACGTAAAAGTTTATTCAACTATCACTGGTAAGCAACAAAAGACTCTTCATACGCCATTAATGCCTATTTCGTTTTTTCAAAATGAAGATGGATTATTTACAATCGCCCATGGAACAAATCAAATTTATAAGCTAAATCCGAATGTAGTTAATCAGACTAAGTTTATTGAAGTTGGATCGAATCCATATACGGCTATTGGTTTTAAACATACCGCATATGCAGCTAGCTATGATTTAAACAAGCTGTACCAAATAAATACGACAACGATGAAAATTGAAAAAGAAGTTGCAGTAGGAAGAGGACCTTTTCAATTATTGTTAAGAGAGGGTATTCGACATGATTGAAAGAAAGATATTAATTGTTGATGATGAACAAGAAATTTGTCAATTGGTTGGAATGTATTTAGAAAATAGTGGATATAGTTGGGATGGAGCAAATAATGGTGAGAGCGCATTATTAAAAATAAGTCAATCAAACTATGATTTATTAATTTTAGATATAATGATGCCGATAATGGATGGATGGACCCTTTGTAAAAAGATTAGGGAAACATCAAATGTACCAGTGATATTCTTAACAGCAAAAGGTGAAGAGTGGGATAAGGTAAATGGATTAAAAATGGGAGCGGATGATTATATCGTAAAACCATTTAGTCCAGGAGAATTAATTGCAAGGGTAGATGCAGTTTTAAGAAGAACGAAAAACACGGATGCTACCGTTTTACAGATAGGCCAAATCAAAATAAATGAAAAGTCTAGGAATGCTTTTGTATCGGATAAACCTTTATCGCTTACTTTAAAAGAATATGATTTGCTTCTCTTCTTTTGTAAGCACCAAGACCACGTTTTTAGCCGCGAACAAATTTTAGAAAAGGTTTGGGGTTTTGATTATTTTGGTACAGCTAGAACAGTCGATACACATATAAAAACATTAAGAATTAAATTAGGACAGGATGCAGATTATATTTCTACGGTTTGGGGTGTAGGATATAAATTCGGGATAAACGGATGAGGAAATTACTCTATTCGTTATCGTTTTTACAAAAGCTTTGGTTAACGATTTGTTTAATCGTAATCTGTACAACAATCTTTTTCTTTTTAATGTTTCAGTTTGCATATAAGCAATTATATGTTTCGTATGTCCGTTCCACTTTAATCCAAGAAGGTACAAGCTTAGTAAAACATTATCATAAAACGAATAATGTTAATGACTTTTCAGAATTTGTTTCAAAATTTGATGCTGTTTCAAATGCTAATGTTTTATTTATTAGCAATCCAAGAGATTTAAGTGCATGTATTCCCTATAATGTAAGCCACGAATCTTTCATTACTGAAGACGATCGTGAAACTTTATTAAAAGGAAAAGTGATTACGAAGACAGGGTTTGAAAAAAGATTTAAGCATCAAATAATCGGAGTTGTTGTTCCGGTTGTAAAAAAAGAAAAACTTGAAGGGATTATATACTTACACTTACCTTTAAGGAGTGTTACTGAATTAATCCAACAATCAAAATGGATCTTTACGATTAGTACATTGTTATTTGCCTTCGTTATTCTTTTAATTGGCAGAAGTATAATAAAACAAATGATTAAGCCTTTATCAAGAATGGAGCAAATATCTTATAAAATGGCAAATGGTGATTACACCGAACGGATCCACTACAATAGTGGTGATGAAATAGGAAAACTAGCTACTGCGTTTAACTCAATGTCTGATTCTTTACAAAAAGAAGATGAAAATAGAAAAGAGTTTTTAGCCAATGTTTCTCATGAATTAAGAACACCGTTAAGTTATGTTAAAGGATATAGTGAAGCAATACTAGATGGTGTAATAAAACAAGAACAACAACTAAAATATGTTGGTATCATTCAGAAAGAGGCTAGTCGGATGCAAAGATTAGTTAGAGATTTACTTGACTTGGCTACATTAGATGGTCAGCAATTTCCACTTAGTCAAGAACCTAACGTAATTGCTCAGTTAATTGAAGATACAATCGAAACATATTCTCAAATCCTCATTAAACGTAATATTAAAATTCAAAAGAATTTAGATGAGACGATTATCGCAAATGTTGACCCAGACCGTTTTCAACAGGTAATCCACAATTTACTTGATAACTCAATTCGTTATACACCTACAGGTAAAACGATTTATATTTCACTATTTCAAGATAAACAAGTCACGTTGGAAATTTTAGATGAAGGAAAGGGGATTCCGTCTGAAGAGATTCCGCATTTAGGAGAAAGGTTTTACCGAGTAGATAAAGCAAGATCTAGAAACGAAGGTGGAACCGGATTAGGACTTGCCATTGTAAAGCATATTATTGACCAACACAAAGGTAAGATAAAATTTGTGAATATAGATGGTAAAGGATTGAAGGTTATTATTACTTTGCCGATATTTGAAATAGAGTAAATGTGAAAAAGAGTCCCAATTTTGAGGACTCTTTTTCTTATACAAAATTTGATATCCGTTCATAAATATGTTCAGGAATTTCTTCAGGAATTAAATGTCCTGCTTCAGGATAAGTATATAAAGTTGAATACCTTAAATCGCGATGCAATCTTTCTCCTACTTCTAATGGAACTACTTTATCTTTTTCACCCCAAATTAATAATGTAGGTACAGATATATTTTGTAAATCTTCAGGACTTAAATCACCCTCTCGATCACGAATCATCTTTGTTAATGCTCTAAAAATCTCATCTTGCAAAAAAGGTTCTTTGTATCCGTTTATCATCTCATCATCAATTAACTTCTGATTATGAACAACTGAAATGAGTGAGTTCATAATACCTTGTTTAGCTAAATGCCTTTTAATATATAGATAGAAAAAAGGAAAATAAGATGAAATTATTAAATGTGGATTTGCCCTTCCTAAATAACCTGAACTACATAATAAAATCACTTTTTTTACGAGCTCCGGTTCTTTTTTTGTTACATATAAAGCAATTTGCCCGCCCATAGAATGTCCGACTAAATAAATGTTTTGTAAATTTAAATGATTTACAAGAGAGATAACGACGTTTGCAAAGTTATCATACGAATATTTAAAATTTAAATGTTTTCCACTTTTACCAAACGGGGGTAGGTCAATTACGACAACAACATGATCTTTTGAGATATAAGGGATTAGTCTTCGGAAACTGAAGCAAGATGATAAAAAACCGTGAATTAATACAAATACTTTTGAATCTTGCTTATTGCTATTATGGTATCCGTAAAGTTCATAATATACATCAAGTCCAGAAACCTTATATGTTGACTGCATTGTTTCAGAATGATTCATCATCCAAACTCTCCTTCTTATTTTTTGGATTATTATGTCCAAACGGAAGGAATACATGCTTTATTTAATAATGCTCTGTAAGTCACCATATGATATGCAAATTGCTAAAATACTTTTAAATTATAAGTTTTTCGTCAATTCTAATAGAGACAAGTATTTATTTAAAATAATTGAAATAGCCCAACCTTTAAAGTGACTATAATAAGTAAAGGGATTTTAGAAAAGAAGTGCCATTTATGAGTAGTAAGCAAACTTTAAAAGTTGGTCTGTGTGTGCTAAAATTTATTTAGTGGAATTGAACGAAAATTAGGAGTGTTTTGAATGGCACAAAACTACAATATTGGAAAAGTTTACACTGGTAAAGTAACAGGGATTCAAACGTATGGTGCCTTTATTTCACTTGATCACCAAACACAAGGACTAGTACATATTTCCGAAATTATTAATGGATATGTTCGCGATATTCGAGACTATATTTCTGTTGGGCAATTAGTAAATGTACGTGTACTGTCTATTGATGAGATGACAGGAAAAATAAGTTTGTCTTTAAAAGGAGCAAGTATCGATCAAGGATTTAATGGTGACGAGAACTTAAAACATGCAGCTAGACTATTAAGAGAGCTTAAACCAGATGGATTTAGCACCCTGCATAAAAAATTAAATGAATGGCTTCGCGTTGAGATGAAGAAAGAAAATATGACGAATTAAAAAGGAAGGGAATTTACCCTTCCTTTTTAATTCTTAGAAAAGTATAGATAAGAGACTAATTTCGTCTACAATTATCTTACTTCATTTGTTTCAGGATGTGTTCCTAGCTCTTCTGAAGGTTTAAATAATAAGCCAAGGTTAATTAATCCTGAAATACCAACGATACCATAAATAATTCGAGCAAAAGCAGAATCTGCACCACCAAAAATTGCTGCAACTAAATCAAATTGAAAAAATCCAATTAAGCCCCAGTTTATAGCCCCAATGATTGTAAAAATAAGTGCAATACGTTGTAATGTACTCATATAGGTTAACCTCCTTTTTATGACCTTCTAACATAGCTTTCCTCATTTATTTTTGTTTATGTACTCAAAAAAAATTATAAGAAGAAATGTCTTTAAATTTTTTGTTAATTTTTTCACATAAATATAATTGCATTTACTTGCTTTCAATTATTTAATTAGGTACATTGTAAAGGTATTACAACTATTTAAGGAGGTTTGAAGTATGACTTCTCATATTAAATTTGACTATTCAAAAGCAAAAATGTTTTTTCAAGATCATGAAATATCTTATTTAAGGGATGCAGTGAAATTATTTCACCATACAATTCATGAAAAAACAGGAGCAGGTAGCGACTTTCTAGGATGGGTAGAGTTACCTAATGACTATGACAAAGAAGAATTTTCTCGAATTCAAAAAGCAGCAGAGAAAATTAAATCAGATTCAGACGTTCTTTTAGTAATTGGTATCGGTGGATCTTATTTAGGTGCACGTGCTGCAATTGAAATGTTACAACACTCATTTTTTAATATCGCTTCTAAAGAAGAAAGAAAAGCACCTCAAGTTTTCTTCGTAGGAAATAATATTAGTTCTACATATATGCATGATTTAACTCAAGTTTTAAAGGATAAGGATTTTTCTATTAATGTTATCTCAAAATCTGGGACAACAACTGAACCAGCTATTGCATTCCGTATTTTTAGAAAACTGTTAGAGGAAAAATATGGTGCTGAAGAAGCTAAACATCGTATTTACGCTACAACTGATAAAGCACGTGGGGCATTAAAAACTGTTGCTGATGAAAAGGGTTATGAAACATTTGTTATTCCTGACGATGTAGGTGGACGTTATTCAGTATTAACTGCAGTAGGTTTATTACCGATTGCTGCAGCGGGTATTGATATTGAACAAATGATGAAGGGTGCACAAGATGCATATAAAGAATATAACTCTTCAGAATTAGAAGATAATCAAGCATATCAATATGCAGTTGTTCGAAATGTTTTATACAACAAAGGTAAAACAATCGAGATGCTTGTTAACTATGAGCCATCATTACAATATTTTGGAGAATGGTGGAAGCAATTATTTGGAGAGAGTGAAGGGAAAGACCAAAAAGGTATCTATCCATCTTCAGCAAACTTCTCAACGGATTTACATTCTCTTGGACAATATGTACAAGAAGGTCGACGTGATCTATTTGAAACAGTTTTATCTGTTGAAAATCCTCGCCATGAATTAACAATTGAACTTGAGGATAACGACTCTGACGGATTAAATTATCTTGCTGGTAAAACTGTAGATTTTGTTAATAAAAAAGCTTTTGAAGGTACGATCTTAGCTCATGCTGACGGTGGAGTACCAAATCTAATTGTTTCTTTACCAAAATTAGATGAGTATACTTTCGGTTATACAGTATACTTCTTTGAATTAGCTTGTGCGATGAGTGGATATTTACTTGGAGTAAATCCGTTTGATCAACCAGGTGTCGAAGCATACAAGAAGAACATGTTTGCATTATTAGGTAAACCAGGATTTGAAGAACTAAAAATGCAATTAGAAGAACGATTAAAATAATATTATGACTAAAAGACCGTTGTTAAAATTGACTTTAACAACGGTTTTTTTTGAAATTAAAATTAAAATTCATGTTTTTACTTAATAAGAAAATACTATTGAAAAAAGGAGGAGAAAAGCATGTATCCTTTAAAATCAAAATTAGAGAATGCAATATTTCCGCTTAATGACATTGAGGGGAAATTAAAAAATCATGGATTTGTAATTGGAGCAAACTGGGAATATGATCATGGGAGTTTTGACTTATTAATGCAGGATGATGACGGGTATCAATATTTAAGATTACCTTTTAATGTTACTTCAGGTTCATTAGATATGAATGGGGCTGTTATACAATTTGAGACTCCCTTTTTATTAACTCATATTTATAATGAGGGGCTAGATGATAATGTTGGTTTAGAGGGGAATTTAACTGGATCATTAAACCAGTTCCAAGAACCAATTGAAAAAGATGGAAAAGTTCCTAGAAAATATCAAATAAAAGGGTTTGAAATTCTTAAGAGAATTGAGGACGAACTTTTATAAAAAAAAGAGCCAAACCTTTTGGATTGGCTCTTTTAGACTGCCCGCCAAACGCTCGCTTTCTTCGTTGCTTCGCCTGTCTGCGGTGCTCATTACCGTTTTAGGTAACTCCGCTCCTCACCAGGCTTCGCGCCTCGAAAGACAAGCGCTTGCAATCAGTCTGAAAATCAAGTTTTAGAATTTGTCTATCAAAAAAGAGCCAAACCTTTTGGATTGGCTCTTTTTTGATAGCAATTGTTAAGTAAGTAAGATCAGAAAATCATCTTTTGTAATTTTAATACTTTTATCGGGTCTGATGATTGTTTGTTTATCACGAATGATTCCAATAATCATTTTATCATTGTTTAATTCTTCAACAACAATATCAAAATAAAATTTTCCAATCATTTTTTGTTCAACTTCCAATATTTTCACTGTAAAGTTTTCTAGTTGATTTGTTAACTTAAGCACTACATCTGAATATCCTCTATGCATAATCGAACCTGACATGACAAAGGAAGTTAACAAATGCGCTTCAATTATTTCATTCGCGCCAGCTCGATTTGCGTTAATGACTTGATTTTTGGTTAAGATTTCTGCGATACAGTTAATTGACTGATTAAGACCTTTTGTAGCGATGATTGTTAAAATTGTTTGCATATCGGCATCTTGCTCATTTTTATTTTGATCAGCTGTAATTAAGATTGTATTGGCAAATTTTATATTTGCTCTTTCTAGTACTGAGTCATTGGAGGCAGAGCCTTTTACAAAGTGTACCTTTTCTAAATCAGGTGGTAATAGCTCTAAACTTTCATCAATTAATACAATATAGACCTGGTTTGAAGATGCACGTAGTTGTTTAATTACATTTTTAACTCGTTCATTCCAACCTACTATTATAATATGGTTCTTTTTCGTAAATGTAAGTGCACCTCTAAAATCCGCGTCTTGATTCCTAAATGTTTGTGCTGTAAATGAAATCATATAATAAGAACCAAATCCAGTACCTAGTAAAATTAATATAACTGCAAAAAAACGTCCAACTGGAGATAGGGGTACGTAATCACCGTAACCTACTGTAAATGTAGTTACTATTGACCACCACATACCGTCCCAAACAGTTGGAAAAGTAAATGGCTCAGCGAAATGGATGATTGATCCGAAAATAGCAATCAACGATAATAGAATTAACGTAATTTTAAATAGTGTATAGGATTTAAAATAGATTGGTTGGTTACGAAATACTTTCAAGCTTATACCTCCATCGCAATTTCGTAACACTTATTTTTACCAATAAGTAATAACTTATCACTACTATATACTTTCTATCTCAATTCCACGGATGTTTTCTATTTGTTCAATATCATAATAAATTTCTGTCGTTCTTCGTTTATTAAACACTAATAATTTCATTTGGACATAATGTTCATCATTATTTAATCCTTTTATTTTAATGTTTTTAACTGTAATATCCTGAGCGGTAATTTGATCAATGACAATATTTATATTTTCTCTTCCTATTACTGTTAGCTTTAAACTTATATCTCTTTCTTTTAATCTTTTAGGACCAAGCTTGTTAATTAAGTAAGGAATTAATTCTACACTTATTATTAATAAACCTACACCTGCTAAAGCCTCGGCGTAAAAGCCAGCCCCAACAATTATTCCGATACCCGATGCGCCCCAAATCATAGCAGCTGTTGTTAACCCGGCTATTGTATCATTACCTCTTCGAAGAATTACACCAGCTCCAACGAAACCGATTCCTGATACTATTTGAGCCGGTAATCGTAACGGGTCCATTGTTATATTTAAATAATCACTTCCATGAAATGAAAAGGCAGAACTAATAGAAACAATTGTTAATAGGCAACTCATTATTGAAATAACAAGGCATGTCTTTAATCCAAGAGGTTTTCTTTTTAACTCTCTTTCTAAACCGATAACGGAACCTAACATTGCTGATACTAGTAATTTTATGAGGATATCTGGTTGTAGATCCATTTTCTAAACCCCTTTTCTATATAGTTTATTGCTAATTCGACATTACGTATTACACTTCCTTCGTACTATTTATAATTTTTTTATCATTTATAAAAAAAAATGAAAAAAAGGGCTTGTCATAACCTAATTAGGATGTTATATTTATATACGTCGCCAAGATGGTTCGACAAAAAACGAAATGAAGTAATAAAAAATAAAAAAAATGTTGACTCGCTTTCTAAGAGATGTTAATATGAAAAAGTCGCAAATGACGCGACAAAGTGAACTTTGAAAACTAAACAAAACATGAAGTAAACGTCAATTATTAGTTTTTTGAGCAATACAAGATTTAAACTTAACTTTTATGGAGAGTTTGATCCTGGCTCAGGACGAACGCTGGCGGCGTGCCTAATACATGCAAGTCGAGCGGACTAATGGGAGCTTGCTCCCGTTAGTTAGCGGCGGACGGGTGAGTAACACGTGGGCAACCTACCTGTAAGACTGGGATAACTTCGGGAAACCGGAGCTAATACCGGATGACATAAAGGAACTCCTGTTCCTTTATTGAAAGAT